>DASPWZ010000014.1:0-59317 GCA_035637535.1 Candidatus Dormiibacterota bacterium | reverse complement strand
ATGGAGAAGGTTCTCCGTTCAGAACCCAGCCCGTGACGGAAACCTCTGGGCAGACCTAGACTTTCGCAAGTCGGCCTCTCGTTCCCGGTTCTTCGGCTTCGCGCTCGTCTCAAGTGAATGTAGAAAACGTCCTGAAGCCTGAGCTATTTCTTCTATAGCCGCTGTGAATGAACGCTCGTTTGCTTTCGAAGGCTGGTTGAAGCCGCTGATCTTCCGAACAAACTGCAGCGAAGCAGCCCGAATCTCCTCGTCGGTGGCAGGCGGATCGAAGTTGAATAGGGGTCGAATATTTCTACACATTCTCAACACTTCAGAGTGCTCAAGGGTCTATACGGAATCTATTATAGAAAGACTCCACTCCAATAGAAACGGGGACAGAGCACCCAGCTAAAATAGGGTCGACAATTTGACCAAGATTGTGGTCGACGATCTCGACAGCGACGAAGTCTCCGCTTTAGTGGAATACATGACAGCCATGTCACGCGGCCAGATGGTTCAGCACAAGAAGATCATCGAAGTCAGTGGACTGACGAACAAGAAGATCAAGTTCGTCCTCCACAAATTCCTCTACACAAGACACCTAGCAGGTTACGGCGTCCTCGACACAGCGGGAAACTTCGAGATAGTGCATCTCAAACCTGAAGAGAAGCATACCGAGCAGCACGAGACCCTGAGCCCAACCATGGACGTCAGATTACCGGTGGTCATCCCACATTGGGTCCAGCCGTCTGACATGATCGAATGGCAGGGACAAACACCATCGAAGAAGACACGGTATAAGAAACAGTAACACTCGACTCGCAGGAAGGCTTCGAGTCGTCAAGCGTTAACTACTCTTCACGCCCACCAAAACGGCATGGCCAACAGAGCAATCGCAGCATTCGCGTTCTCCATTGTTGGATCAGCCTATCAGATGATATCTCTCTACGTAGCGGGCCTCATCGACCGCAATACGTCTCTCATCTACTATAATTATGGCTATGAGATTCTGTTCTTCTCTGGCCTAATCGTAATCTGGAGCGCTAGCCATATTCTGGAAGACTGGAAAGGACGCATAACATGGCCGTCCATAATACTCGTACTTGGAATCGCTGACCTCTCAACCATCATCATGGCATACTATGCCCAAACCTCTCCGATACTAACCGCGTCCAACGGGCCGTCGATCGGCACGATTCTAGCCCTAATCTCTGGACCAATACTAATCACATTTGGAGGCATCCTCGGTTTCTCCGCTGTGCGGCAATACTCCAGGGAGCACGCCCGTGCAGTCTTGGGTCACGCCTGATCGAGACTTAGCTAAACGTAGAACCCGAATCCGAAACCAACCAGGGAACGGCTTCGGTAATGCTTGGAGGACAAGAATCTATTTGAGACTCCAAGACCATGTTATGGAGTAGAATGTACGGCCATACAGTCCCTCATCGTCAATCGCAGCCGCCAACGCTAGCCCATAATGCCGGATTCACGACGACCGGCTTCCTACTCCTAACTCCCCCTCAGCAAGTCTTCAGTGATACATGCCCTGTCTGTGCAAACCACCAGCCGAGCGGTGGAAGGTATTGCAGCCAGTGCGGAATCCGACTACGCTGCCCATCGTGCGGCACAGCTTCTCTGGGAAAGAACTACTGCCACAATTGTGGCCAAGCACTCAAACCATAGCGAGTCTCATCGCGTCACGTGCGTATACTCATTCTGCGTGTGTTCAGTTGTATACGTGATTCTCATATGCGACCGGCACCATACTACTGGTCAGCTGTCCCCCATGCTATTTGTCCCATGAGGGATAGTAGCGGAGAGGTGAACAGCCAAATCAGCTGCGTAAAAACCGGAACCCTCAACCCTGTAGAATAGACGAATCGTTTCGTCTATGGAAAGATGTGGAAGTGACTCTCGGATTCATCGCTCGACGCAGACCGGGGGCCACATCCTTTTTCTCAGAAAGCTATCCTAGTCGGCCGTGTTTGTCTACTAGTTTCTGAAGAGAATTCGCAACCTTCTCCGCTTCCGGTCTACGCTCAGGATCCTTCGCCAGCATGTCCTTCAAAACGGGAATTATTGCTGAGAATTTCGGATCAATCTTCGACACGTCTGGACTGAAGGAATCCCACGCGGACTCGAGATCATTCGCCGCCTTGTTCGAGGAAGGATTGTTCGACAGATTATTCATCGCCTCGATCAAGGTGTTGGAGTGGACCGGGGTCCGCGTCAACATTGTGTACAATGCAGCTCCCAACGCGTAGACGTCCATGCTCGGATCCGCCTCGTCGCCGAGAACCTGCTCACCCGGCGCATACTCCGACGTGAACTGAACCACCTTTCCACCACTCTTCACCGCAGAGCCTAGGTCAGCCAGCTTAGGCACGAGCGACCCGGCGACCATCTGTTCTAGCATATCCTGTCCAGTCAATGGCGGCTTCGAGGTGAACAGAACATTCTGCGGTTTGACATCAAGATGTACGAATCCGGCTTTGTGGACCATGTCTAGCGCCTGGGCCATCATCTGGCCCAGCATCACAACAATCCCACCCCACTTCTCCGAATAGTACAACGGCTCATACGCTGGATCCTCGATCAGCTTCTTCGCCGTCCCACCCTTCATGAAGTCCATAACGATCGCTGGTGGGCTGCGATAGTAGAGTGCGATATTCCCCTTGACAATCTCCTGAACGTTCAATCGATCCACCAGCACACCTCGGATCTGGACCACGTACTTGGATTGACCTGATAGCTCCAACAATCGAGTCGCCTCAGACATCGTCTCGTTCAACGTCGTCACCCCGGTAGTCGGCTCATTCACGCCTCTCACCCTGCTGGTCGTCTTCAGGATCGGAATCTTCAGCGCCATCTCAGTCGCCCCCTGGCCAAAAGTTGCACGGAGAACATAGCCAGTCGCACCCGTAGCAACGTGTTCTACAACTTTGTAGCCATGGATCTCCTGGTTCACCCAGACTCTCGGATCCCACTTGTCGAGGCTTGGCAGACCAGTCTTCGGCAATGGCGCCGAAGGCGGAGGAGGAAGCGAGATTACTGGCGGGGGACTAGGACGTTGAACGGGCGGTGGTAGAGGAGCTGGACGCGAGACAGGAGGAGGATGCGATACTTGAGGAGCGGGACGCGCAGGTGGCGGGGGAGGCGGATGTGTGACGGGTTGCGGCTGCACGCTGAACGAGAAGGACTCTTTGGAAGTCTGGTGGGCCTTACTCGTCGCAACGATGTGGGCATTGTAGTTACCGGGCTTTCCAGGAGCGTAAGCCGCATTGTATCTTCCGACCGAGACATGTGACAGTCTCAGCTGATCGCGTTTGCCTGCTGGCGTTTGTATCGATGCGTCGATCGTGGCCATGTCCCGCGGTTTGCCCTCGGACTCCGTTGCTATCTTGATCGTCTCAACATGACCTATCCTGATGGAATGGTCTCCTGAGACCCTGATCCGTGGGGGAGCGACGGAAGGACTAGAGGTCTTCGCAGGTCCCGCGGATATTTTCGGAGGCGCAGGCGCACCAAGCATTCTGACCGCCAGTCCAGACGCGACTATCCCGGCGATTGCCAAGATTGGCAGGAATCCCAGGGAAGAGAAGAAGATGTACGCGAGTTCTGGACTAGGAGATGTGATGTAGAGATAGCCGATTACAGCGTTGTAGGAGAAGAAGGCTGGCGGCATTACTGCCATTGAGAATCTCTTGGTCTGCCAGAACTTGTCCAAGAAGAATAGAAGACCCATCTGGAGAGAGTTCGCCGCAAGGCCTAGCCCAATGAAGAACGAAGCGGAGAAGAGTGAGGATCCAATCAGGTTCGAACCCGTGCTTTTCGAAGCCCCAACAACAAGTCCGATGCCTGTTGCAAGAGTCGCCAGAACCATTTGCTTCGGAACCCTGTAACGTTCCTTCCTCGTGAAGAGAATCGTCGACAGGAAAACCCCTGCCGCGGGTGGCAGGGCAACGAAGAGGAAAGTGAATTCTCCCGCTGATGAGATCTGAGATGAGAAGGCTGAGTTCTGGAGAATGTAGGACAGCGTCAGAAGCGTAGCCGCGAAACCTAGAACGGACCGCAAGAATCCGGTTTTGAGGTCGAGAGCCGTCAGAAGTCCGAAGCTAACAACAGTGATCGCATAGGTCAGAGTATCCCCCTGAAATCCGAGCGCGAATGCGAAGCCGAGAGGAAGTGAGAGGACTGTGACGAGTGATGGCGCGAAGAAGCCTGTCGGGGCTGGAAGACCGTGATGTGGCTTAGCTAGGACGGACGCCTGGGGCTGTTTTCCTCCCACCGCAATCCACCATTACGTATCCGGCAATAGTTGTCAGAGAATCCTCTCTATCGTCTCTCGACGAGAGGGGAGAACCGCGACCCAAAACGAAAATGTCTCTAGTGACAGTGACCCTCGGTACTGTCAGAGATTAAACTGCGTCCATCAACCAATGACCAGTTGTTCCATGAAACTCCGTCATTCCAAGCCCGCCACCGATGAGGACGAAATAGAGACTGGAACCGGCACTGAGACATCCACGCCTCAGACTGCTGCGACCGGGAACTGGAAGTGCCCATCGTGCGGCGCTGAAAACGAAGATTACCGAACGTTCTGCGACGGCTGCGGAGACAAGAGACCCGGAGCCAAAGTCGCAACGAAAGGCATCGACATGGCCAGCCTACTCGGCTCCTCAGAATCATCCGACGACACAACAGCCAAGGACGACACATCGTCCAACGACGACAAATCATCCAGCTGGGAGGACTCGCCCAAGAAGGAGAAGAGCAAGAAGAGTAAGAAGAACAAGAAAGCCAAAGGCGAAGACGACGAAGAGGCCGAACCGCTCAAAGCAGAACCTCTCGAACCGGAAAAGATTGAGCCTCCAGAGGGTCTGACGCCGAACGACGATTTCGGATCTCAGAAGCACTCGTTCGTACTAACAGGGCCATCCGCCGAGCCTGAACCTGACGATAGCCAGACGGTAGCTCCATCTCCGCCAAGCTTCTCGTCAAGTTTCCAGCAGACCTCCCAGCCAAGCCCAGCCCCCTCCGGATCGCACTATTTCCTGGTCTTCGTCAACACACCAGCCTCATCCCTCATCAAGACCAAGGTCAGCATCGACTTCGACGACTTCCCCACCATAACCATCGGGAGAAGCCCCGAGAACGTGGTAGTAATTCCCGACCAGGAAGTCTCAAGGAAACACGCCTCGCTCAGCTTCAGCGGCAGCAGGCTCCTCCTGAAGGATCTAGGAAGCCTAAACGGCACCTTCCTCTACGATGGCAAAGAGTTCCAGCGAGTCAGCGATAGTGTCGAACTCAAGCCGAATAACGTTTTGAAGTTCGGCACAGGCACTATCGTGAAGCTCGTGACTGAATGATTGAAGCTGCAGAGGCGCTACGGGTGATCGGTGAAGCCCAGGCAGAGCTAGCCGGACCCCTACTAAACCCGAGGTATGAGGACAGAGTAATCTTCGTCGGAGACACGCACGGTGCAATAGACGTGACACAAACTGTTATCGACAAATTCTTTGACGACGCAGACCTCATAGTCTTCCTAGGCGACTACGTCGATAGAGGAAGCAAGAGCCTAGAGAACCTCGGGCTCATCGCATCAACTCTACTGGAAGACCCCCACCGCACAATAATGCTCCGAGGAAACCACGAAAGCCCGTTGACAAATCCCTACTATGGATTCACCGATGAAGTGACTGAAAAACTTGGTGAGGGTAGCTACGAAAAATTCAAGGAGTTCTTCCAAGCAATGCCGTATGCGGTTGTTGTAAACGATTACCTCTGTCTTCATGGCGGAATCGCGAAGGGCATGGAGCACGTGTCTGAAATCGCCTCCTTACCGTGGCCCGACTTGAACCCTGATGATCCAATAGCTTTCCAGCTACTATGGAATGATCCGAGAGACGTGATTGATGAATTCGTTCCGAGCGTCCGAGGAAAAGGAGCCTACTACTACGGGACTGAAGCAACCAAAACATTTCTCGAAAACAACTCGCTCAAAGGAATCATCCGCGGACACGAAGTAGTCGACGGATTCAGAGAAGATATGGGTGGCCGAGTCATAACCATATTCTCCAGCAGATACCACGGCGGTAAGGCCGGAATCCTCGTACTCGACAAGGGCAAGATGGAGAGAATAACAGTATGACACTATCGGTAAGAACCGAACTAAGCCACTCCTACTCGTACGACTCGAAGGTTGATGCTGTCTTCAAAATCACGCTCGTGGCCGAGAAACAGGCCGAAGCCAAAGGCTTCCAGCACATCATCGTACTCGACACAAGCCACTCAATGGCAGGAAAGAAACTCGAACTCGCCAAGAAAGGCGCTCAGGAATACTGGAGCAGAATCCCCACCGGAAACAAGGTCTCATTCATCACTTTCTCAGACTCAGTCCACACCTATCCCGACACCAACCTTTCCACCACACTCCCCGGAATCAAAGCAACGGGCATGACCGCACTTTATTCTGCGCTCACAACCGCCTTCGACCTGGCCGCAAAAAGCGGCGGCTCCGGCTGGATCCTCCTCCTCACCGATGGCCACCCGACAGACGTGACGAAACCGGAACCCTACTCAGCGTTGAAGACTCCACAAGGTTTCAAGATGATCGAGTTTGGAATCGGAGAAGACTATCGCGAAGACATTCTCAAAGCCCTAGCTGACGCATCCGGAGGAGTGCTCTACCACGTTACCGACGCCGACAAACTACCGGTTGTTATGCAGGAGAACGCCGTAAGCCAGGTCGCTGGAAGAAACATCACGGTAGACTTTGAACCCTCGGACGTTCGGATCCTCAACTATCCCGGCCCTCCAGTCAAGATCAACGCTCTAGAAAATATTGCAAAAATCTGGGGCCAAGTAACTATGCCAGAGGGCTTCAAGGGTCAGCTACTGAACGTCCAAGTCTCCTACGGCGACGCGGTCGACGGGTCCAAGCAAACCATCAACGCATCTGCAAACATTCGGCCGGCAAAAAGTGATGAAGAGTACACTCAGGGAATACGCAACAGTCTCATGGCAGAATTCGCCTACTACCAGGGACTGGAAGAGTACTACAAGCAACTCTCCGCCGGAAAGTTCAAGGAGGCTACGAAGACAATGACGCAATTATCGTCTAACGCCGGACAGACCCAACGGGCGGACATCATCGAATCCACGAAACGATTGTCAGAGCAGCACGAGCAGACGCTGAGACTTGGAGGAGGCACCGAGAACACGAATCGACTGCTGAAAGAAGCAGCAAGCGAATCCACTAAGAGAACTCGCGGCAAGTAAATCACAGTCTTTTCGCGTCAAAAGCACCGTATTTCATACGGATAGGGCCCTCAGCACTGGCTCCCATGAATATCTGAGGTGGTTTACACGTGAAGTAAAACACGTCTACTGTGCGGCATTCTACACGTCCACCTTATTTTTGCACCGCCCAAAAGTATACCCACCTTGCAGAGGAGAGACATCCGACTAAGATCTAGATCCAGCAGGTTCATACAGTCACTCGATGCGGACGCCTTCTCTAAGCTGAGCAGGCTTGCGCAGGAAAGAGGAATAACGACTCAAGAACTCATCAGGGCGGTAATCATTCCAGACTGGATGGAGACTGAGAGCTCAGAGCCAGGCCCCTACTTGTCGAGGCCGAGAGCTATCTGCAGGTTCCGGTCGTATGGAACGCGGGTAACTAGCAGGTCAGCTTAAGCCCGGCTAGAGCGGGACCTCGATCATAAGCTTCTCCAACAATTCCTTGTACCGGTTCCGGATCGTAACTTCGGTCACGTTGGCAATCTCCGCAATCTCTCGCTGAGTCTTCCGCTCATTCGTCAACACCGTGGCGATATACGTGGACGCTGCAGCGATCCCTGCAGGACCCCGACCACTGGTCAGTTTCATCTGACGGGCAATCTCCAGAATCCGGATAGCGATACCTTCCGCTTTGCCAGAGATCACTAACCGGTTCGAGAACCGAGCTGCATAGCTCCGGTTAGCTGAAGGAGGCACAAACATGCCGAGTTCACGAAGCATGAACCTGTAGCTCCGGCCAATATCCTTCTTGTTCAGCGTCGACACGGACGCAATCTCATCCAGCGTCCTCGGAATACCGCACTGGCGACAGGACATGTAGATGGCCGCCGCGGTCACGTTGTGAATTGATCGGCCGCGAATCAGTCTCTTCTTGATGGCTCGCCGGTAAATCACAGAGGCTGTCTCAAGAATATTCTTCGGCAACGTCAGAGCGGCCGAAAGCTTACTCAGCTCCGAGAGTGCAACCGCAAGATTTCTCTCGGTCGCGTCGGAGACTCGGACTCGGCGTTGCCATTTCCGTAGCTTGTAGAGCTCTATGCGCTGGTCGGCGCTAACGCTCTTCGTACCAGAAGGGCGATCCCTCCAGTCAATGATAGTTGATAGACCCTTATCGTGAATAGTGAACGTCATGGGAGCGCCTGTGCGAGCCCGTTTAGCCCGTTGCTCATCATCAAACGCGCGCCATTCGGGCCGAGAATCAGCGATCTTGTCAGTAACCACGAAACCGCAGGTCATGCAAACAACCTCGGCCGTATCATAGTCGCGGATGAGCTTCGAACCCTTACATTCAGGACACAATCGAGCAGATCGAGGGCCCGTTGGTATTCTCGGTACCTGTTCCAGTGTCTCAGTCAAGTTTTCTTTTTGATGCTCCTAATCCTTCTCGACCTGGTAGAGGACCCGGCCGACGAGTGCACCATCAACATTTGACATAGGCTTCACCGAGACGTATGGAGTCTTCACAGGACCCAGAATATTATTGACCACACCAACACTCCGAAGTTTATAGTCGCAGACTTGTGCGCCGATTATTGGTACTGGATATTGTTCGAGTCGAAGGAGAAGATTGCCACTCTTTGACAGGTGCAGTACTTTGCCAAGCCGCCTCAATCCCGCACCTGGCACACTCCGGAACGCGATAAAACCCCGATCGGCTATTTAAACATTGATAAATCACGAAGTGTTCTAATCATCCCTGCAACTAGAGAATAGAGAACTAGGACTAGTGGAGAATTGATCCGCGAAGTACAGCTCACCAACTTCATGAGCTACAAGAACGCAAGCATCCCACTAGAGCCGGGACTAAATCTTATTGTCGGACCGAACGGCGCAGGAAAATCCTCCATCCTCCTAGGAATATCTGTAGTGCTGGGACAAGCCTACACAGAGAGATCTAGAAAGCTTAGCGAACTAATCCGCTGGGGCGAAGACCAAGCCCGAATCAGCATCCTGCTTGACAACGAATCAGAAAAAGGTCCGCGACCCTTCCCACAAGCACGCAGCGACAAGATCCTGTTAACCCGCATCCTCAAGCGCTCCGGCGACTATCACTACCTCCTCAACAACAAACCCGTATCCAAGACCAGCCTTATCGAGGGATTATCTAAGATCGGGCTCAACCCTGACAACATGCTCGTCATAATGCACCAGCTGATGGTTGGACGCTTCGGAACAGTGAGCCCAATCGAAAAACTACTCCTACTAGAAGACGCGGTCGGATTCGGCGCCTACCGCAAGGAAGTACTAGAAGCCAGCGACCGACTACAGAAGCTCACGACTGAACGAGAAACAATGTCCTCCGTCATCGAAGGGACCAGAGAGACCTACCTCCACTGGCAAAGAGAATACGAGAAGTACGAGACTAAGAAGAAACTGGAGCAACAGCTGAAAGATCTACAGAGAGAACTCACTTGGCGCAGAATCCTCAGAAAAGAATCATCGCAGAAGCGACTTCAAGACAGAATATCCTCCCTCCAGACAAGATCAGAAGACGCTAAGGAAGAACTAGACTCGGCCCAAAAAGAACACCTCAAACTCTCAGGTGAACTTGATAGATTAAGCCAAGAACTTGAAACATTTCGGGAAGAACACCTGAAACTGGAGCATAGTCGCGGATTCCGCTCAGGCTCGCTTGAATGGATAGCGAGATTCCGAGATCTAGTTACGCCGGGAGCTGAACAGAATGATCAACTAAGGCAGACACTAGTGGAGCTAAATCAAGAACATGAGAAAATAGCCAATACAGCACAACTGGACGAAACAGAATATGCGAGGGTCCGCTCAGGGATCGCCGAACTGTCAGGACATCTTACGAAGAGTACGGATCTTCTTGTTGAATCGAAGGTCAAGTCCGAAGTCAACAGCTTCAAGCTCTCAATGATGGCCCAAGAAGTCCAGGAGCTCGAAGTCCAGCTAAGGCTCGGCGAGGAGGAACTCGCACCCCTGCGAACCCAGGCCCTCCAACTGGGACCAGCATTCGAAAACCCAAGAGATCTACATGATGTAACGCTTGAGACAGCGGCCGTTCAAGAAAGAATCCGTCCTCTCGCACACCTATCAGCCGATGTGGAGAAGATGTTCAAGACATACGGCGACATGTACGAGGATCTGCGGAAGAAAGCGGAGGTTGTAGAACAGAACAGGTCTGAGGTCCTAGGAGAACTCCAAGGACGGTTTGAACGCTGGAAAACGGTCATGGGGAAACTCCTCGAAGAACTCTCATCGCGATATGGCAATTTACTCGATGAGGTCGGAGGCAAAGGAAGAATCGACCTGAAGTCCTCAAAGAACATCGAGAAAGCGGGCCTCGAACTCTACGCGGGCTTCAAGGGAAACGAACCAGTATCGCTAGACAGCCTCGCACCCAGCGGTGGAGAACGAACTGTCGCCTTGATCGCGTTCCTCCTATCCCTCCAACAATTCATCTCTTCACCCTTCCGAGCAATCGATGAATTTGATGTTCATATGGACCCGAAAAACAGAGAGACAGTGTCTCGACTGATCCACGCGGCCTCAAAGACGACGGACAGCAGCCAGTACATCGCGATAACGCCCGGACAATTGTCGCTGCCCAGCGAAGACCAAGTCCACGTGGTTGTGGTGCAGAATGTCGAAGGCAGCTCGATGGTAAAGGAGCTGAAATAGATTTGGCCCAAAGAACCAGCAAAGCGTCCGGAAGGAAAGAGCTCGAAGAGCTAATCCAAACATGTAATTCTATTGAGAACCGTCAATTCAATCCCTTCCTCCTCGACGTATCCGAAGCACTTAGAATCATCAGACGACACGCCGAGAGCTGGCAGACGCTACAGGACAACCTTCTAGATATGCGAGCCATTACCAGCCTCGCGAGAGTAGTCGGCCTCCAGAGCGCCAATCTCAGATTCCAATCCAGCTCACTGTTCGTCGATCCGGGCATGGTCAAGCAGAAGATTGGATCCATGTCGAGAGAACAACTGGCCGAACTCTTTCTACTCTCATGGCATCCCGTTGTTGAGCTTGAACAGTTGACGGATTCGTCTACCAAGGAGGCCCTGGATTATTGGCAGAAGATGCTGTCCTTCTTCGAAAGGCGAAAGAGACTTGCAGCTGGACCTTTCGAAACTCCAGGATCGATGGATTCACCGGAGCTGACAAGGATGAGAGTTCTTGAAGAGAAGGCATTCACGAAACGCTTGGAAGAAATGCGGATGGAGATGAAGGAGAAGGCTGGAGAGGAACGGCGGATTGAATATTGGAACTTTGTCAGAACGAGTAATTTCCCTCAGACAGTTCTTCGCGCTCAAATGGTCAGCTTCCTCATCAGCTACGGAATGGCCGCGCTAGACAGGAAGAAGGAGAAGATGTTCCTGATCCCCCGAGACCCACCATTCGCCTCCCGACAGGGATCACCGCTCAGCTATCCCATACCGATTACCAAGGAGGTTGTTACGTCACGGACGAACTAAGACAGGAGCAATCCTACTATCCGGAGCGGGTCAAACGAGCAGCGCACCTTCTTTTCTTCAAGAGAGGAAGAGTACCCGGTGCAAGATCGTGGGAGCTCAAAAGCGGTCTCGGCAAAGAGTACCTCAAGGTACTGACGCAACTCGACGAGAGCTTGAAGGATCTGGACCTCGAAGTAAAGAAGGTCGAGTCGCAGGTTCTCAGCGACTTCAAGCCAGGACCCGACGGAGAGGAGGAATCGAGATATTTTGTCAGGCTGAAGGGAACTCTGACTCCTAGAGAGGCGAGGATGACTGGCTGGAGAATCGATAACCTAGCGGCCTTGGCAGCATGCCTGTCACTGATCGTCTCCAAGCAAGGGAAGAGTGAGCGGAAGGAGCTTGAAGACGTCATTGGGCAGAAGGTAGGGCGCTGGCGAGCGCTCACGCTAACGGACGCTTTCCTACGATCAGGTTACCTAGAGGAGGACGAGGAAGGACTCGTCAAGCTGGGCTGGCGTACCCGAGCCGAGCTCGACCTTGAGAGCCTAATGATGTTAATCGCTGAAACAAAGCCCAAAGGGGTTATCGAACAAGAGTCCGAGGAAGCATCGGAAGCCTCCGGGCCGGACGACGTGGCAGGAGACATCGAAGCGGCGGACCTTGGAGAGGATCAAGCTTCGACGGACGCCTGAAGCCTTCCTAGATACTTGGCTCCTTGCGGAGCCGACTTGGTGCAGTACTGGTCGAAGGGTAGAATCTTCTCGTCCCACTCTGACACCGTCTCCGGCTCAAACCTTAGTGTCCCATGATCTTCATGAGTTGTCCCCCAGACTAGCATGTATCTCCTATCGCCGTATCCTCCTCCTGGCAAGCCAGTGATATGATTGAACAGGACGTTCACTCTTTTACCATCAAGCTCCGAGGGCTGAGCAGGTTTCTGCAGCACTATCTTCTTGTCAGGCATTATTTTGAAGTCGGTTGACACACTGAACGGAAATCCATCGTCGCCAACCAATGTTATGATCGCATAGCGGAAATTCCCGAGCCGATGATAATCGAGATTTGTCATTGTACTAGGCTCCGAACACTTCCGGGGGTCGCGAGGTATCACCGTTCTTCCATGCGAGTATTTTCTTGGGCTCGACTTGGACTACGATCCGCTTCCAGAACCAGCCGAACTTTTCACGCTCTCCCAAGTAAGCATCGATGTAGGGCTCTTTCTTTCGCCAGTAGCCGAGGTACTTCTCCCATCCGTGGTCAAGGTCAGAGTCGTCAGCGTGGGCGATGCCTTGAACGAGTACGGCGTGTTTTCCGACCTTGGACCCTTCAGGGTTTGAGAATAGAAGCGAGACTTTCGGGTTTTGTTTCACATTCTCGGCCTTCTTAGAGAAAAGGATACTGGACGTCACTACGAATTTCCCTGAGTCCGGGAGATAGAAAGGCAACAAAGGAAGAGTTACAGGTTTTCCGGACTTGACGGTTGTGAATTCGCAGACAAGGTAGCTATCGAAGGTTTCACGGACCCACGGTGGAACTTGAATCAAATCGCTTCTGACTCGATGCGGGCTGCTTGAACGATTTAACGTTCATGCTTGGATATTTTTGGCCGATATCGAATGCACGACTATTCCCGATGGAATAAAAGTGAAGCATAAATATGACGTATGGTATGTCCCACGACCGGATATAACGTATGTCATATGCACATCCAGAAGTACTGGTCAGCACCGAATGGGTGCAGGAGCACCTCAACGATCCCAAAGTACGCATCGTTGAAGTAGACTACGATCCCCTGGCAAACTACCAGCTCGGACACATCCCAGGCGCAGTCCTTTTCGACTGGCGTAAAGACCTCAATCACCCACTACAAAGAGACATCCTATCCAAAGAACAATTGGAACAGCTCTTCAGCAAGTCCGGGATCAGCAACGACACCAAGATAGCCCTCTACGGCGACTTCAACAACTGGTTCGCAGCCTACGCCTACTGGGATCTACAATTCTATGGCGTCAAGAATGCAGTACTCATCAACGGCGGACGCAAGAAATGGATCGACGAGGACAAACCCCTAACCAAAGACATTCCCAAACACGCCACAACCAATTTCCGCGCATCCAATCCCGACGAGAACATCAGAGTCTACCTGCGACAAGCACTCGACCTCCACAACAAGCCCAACGTCAAGTTCGTCGACGTCAGAAGCCCCAAGGAGTTCAGCGGCGAAGTACTAGCCCCCCCAGAATATCCAACCGAACACGCACAGCGCGGCGGCCACATACCCGGCGCAGTCAACATATCGTGGAGCCAAGCTGTCAGAGAGGACGGCACCTTCAAGCCATACGAAGAAATCAAGAAACTCTATGAAACCCAGGGCGTAACCGGTGACAAGGACATCGTGGCCTACTGCCGCATCGGAGAGCGTTCCAGCTTCAGCTGGTTTGTTCTCAAATATCTGCTAGGATACCCAAAGGTCCGGAACTATGACGGTTCATGGACGGAATGGGGAAACCTTGTCCGGAACCCTATAGAGAAACCAGCACTCGCCATCGCACAGACTGTAACTGCATAGACGAAGAACCTTCCAATCTCGCCTTTCTCTTCCCGGCGGGCCTTCTTTCTAACGCACTTTCTTAACGATGAAATGGAACAGGTTTCCTTCCTGCCTCCAATCCAAGAGGTTCTGGCCGGTCCTATCAGACCAAGCTACCATCTCGACGTAGGCTGTTGGATCATCTGATACCATGTGGACTACTTCGCCCACCGGTATGGTTGCTAACAGGTCGTTCAGCCGGATCAGGACTGCAGAGCACTCTGTGCCGATCTCAGACATTTCATGATCCGGAAACGCCTTGAAACAGCGCACGTGAAACTCCGCGATCTTCTTGACCAAGAGAGTCTTTGACTCGGTACTCTTCGACAGTAGAATCCGCTCAAGCGCGAGATGGGATGGCTTGAGACTCGCAATCCAGCCCTCTTGGTAGGGCGACTCGTTGATGATCCTTGGCCGATCGACGATCAAACCATTCGTTTTTAGAAGAATGCCTGAAACGGGCGAAGGAATAGGACCGACAAACCTTAGACTCTCAAGAGTTCCTAGGCTCTGTCCCCGCTGAATTGCGACCTCAGCTGACTTCAGCCTGGCTAGGGTAAGCTTGCCAGCTATTGCTGGCAACACGCTAGTGACTCCTACCGTAACCTCTCCATTGTCTTCAACACGCAACCAAGTGTTGTTCTCCAAGTCGTAAAGGAGATCATCCGGGAAGACGCAGTGATCTATCTCCAATCAGTTTTCACCCCTCGAAATTCCCAGTTTCTCGCGACTCTCTACAAGGATCACCGTTGCAGGGTTAGTATTAGTTACTGGACTGATTCCGGGGGTTCTGTCAAGTCTCCGGTGTTTCAATCCTTCGGACAAAGCTGTAAAAACGCGGTTGCTATGCCCAATCAGGCAGATTGACGGACTGGCAAAAGAGACTTCGGGACGCTTTAGTAAAGGCCAGACTAGCGGAGAAACGTCGAGGCAAGTACTACCTATCGAAGCTAGTCGATACATTCGTCCGTCTTGTGCTCTTTTTCACGCTGGCGCTTTACCTAATTACAGCACTCTTACTTCTCGCCATTTTCGGTCTATTCGATATCAGAGAAGCAATCACTACTGGGGTAGTTCTATTCGGAGTTGAGTTGATACTTGCACTCTTTCTTAGACGAAGTGATAAGGATCGCGAAGAACTGCTCAAGGCAATCAAACAACTCAACAAAACGAGCGAGGCTATTCTGGAGTATCTCAAAGAGAACAGAGAACAGAAATCTGAGAAATAATCTTGTAAAACTGTCGGTTGCTATTTTTAAGCAAGCCCTAGTTGTTTTACCGCATGGGCCGACTACTGACCATTGGGACAATCATTACTTTAACGGGACTTGCGGCCCTTCTTTTCGCCCCAATTTACCTAGTACAGTCGAAACTCGATCTGACAAGCATAAGTGCATATCTGCTTGGCGGATTTATCTTCATAGAGGTCTTACTTTTTTTATTGAAAGAGTTGAGAAAGAACGTGAGCGGCCTCAGCTTACCTTTACAGTAGTTTCACCACCCGGGATCGTAACTATAAACAGCAACCCACCGATAGAAGTGAGATTGATTGGAGTTGTTGTTGATAACAAATCACGTTCAACCGTTAAGGATTGTAAAGTTGCTCTAGTTGCCCTTGAGCGACCTTGGATTAAATTTCCTGCCTTTTGGATAGGCCGTACATCTAATGATATTACCCCTAGTCGTCTTGTTGAAGGTGATGCATCAAGCGTAATAGAAGTATTGCACGAATCTGGTAGTCTTGTCCCTGCCATGGACTTAGACCCCACCGATTCATGCGTTGTAGTCGTCGCCCTCGGCATGGATTCCTTGCCAAACAAGGTTTACCTCGCGAGCGATCCGCCCAAGGAATGTCCATCTCCATCAGCGACCCGCGATTCATACGCCGTCGTGAAGATCAGAATTTATGCCGAAAACTTTCACGGGCTAGAATCAAGCCCTTATGCAATCAACCTACGATCATGGGATCGATTTCAGATTCGCCGCGTGGGAATACTTCACCGAAGGAAAGCTAGGCTTGCAGGGTTTTCGTCTTGACATACTCATTGAGTTTTCTCAGTAACCTGAGATCGCGTTCAGACCCTTCAATTATGGCCTTCAGTCCAATTTGCCTGATGCGAGTAAGAAGAACCGTGTATCCCTTCGGCCTCTCACCCTTCAGATACACCTCAAGTATCCTTCGCTCAGATTCGCCTAGTATTCCATTCCTGACCATATGCTACGATATTGTAGCAACTCTTATATTTGACTTGTGCTACAATATTGTAGTAGATACCAGATGTCGATCACCGAGACGCAACTCGAAGCGCGAAGAATCGCGGGAGAAGCCATAGCTCATATGAAGGGTCAGATAGAGAAAAGCCACGATTTCTATCAGGTCCGATCATCAACCGGAGACAAATTCTACAAGGTTACGCCGACTGGCGAAGGCTGGTTCTGTTCATGCCCCGATTTCACGGTACGCGGGGTTCCTGCCTGCAAGCATATTTTCGCTGTTCAGTTCAGTCTCAAAATCCGCGAGACAATTCAGGCAGAGAGAGCTAAACGGGAAGTGGTTATTGAACAGTTCAACGCCTCAAGCTGTCTCTATTGCGGTTCTAACAGTCTCAAGAAGTTCGGGGTCAGACACAACAAAGACGGAGACATTCAACGGTTCAGATGTCTAGCCTGCTCTAAGACGTTCTCGGTCAATATCGGGTTTGAGAAGATGAAGCACAATCCGAAAGCGATTGCTTCCGCGATGCAACTATACTTCAACGGAGAATCGCTAAGGAATGTAGCCGAATCGCTGGCTCTTATTGGGGCTAAGGTGTCTCATCAGACAATCAGCAATTGGATCAGCAAATACACGGTCCTGATGGAGAAGTACGTCGAGAAGCTAGTGCCTAGTGTTGGTGATACTTGGAGAGCGGATGAGGTTCACATGAAATTCAAGGGCGACAAGAAGTATCTATTCGCTCTCATGGATGACGAAACCCGATATTGGATCGCTCAAGATGTAGCAGGAACCAAAGACAAAGCAGACGCTAGCAACCTATTCACGAAAGGATTACAGGCTGTTCTGAAGAAACCGAAAGTTCTGATCACCGATGGGGCCCAATCTTACCGTGATGCATACCGAAAGACCCTGTGGACCCATAAGCTAGAGACACGGACCCGACACATCCGAAAAATAACGCTAGAGGGAACGGTTCACAACAATAACAAGATGGAGAGACTAAACGGGGAGATTCGGGACCGCGAGAAGGTCATGCGGGGCTTGAAGAATGAAGATACCCCAATTCTTACAGGGATGCAAATCTTCCATAACTACATCAGACCTCATGAAGGACTAGACGGGCGGACCCCGGCCGAAGCCTGCGGAATCCAGATTGAAGGCGAAAACAAGTGGATAACGCTCATTCAGAAAGCAAGTCTCAGCAATCGGAAATTGACAGGCGAAGGAACCCATGTTTAACACCGGAGACTTGACAGAACCATTCCGGGAAACGTATAATAGAGAATCCGGGAGTTCGAGCTATCTCTTCGAGAAGATAGGTAACACCGTTGCCCCGATTCAAGAGTTCAGCGGACATTCTCAAAATCGTCTCTAACAAGGACCAAGTCCGCAACATCGGTATCATCGCCCATGTCGACCACGGCAAGACAACGATGACAGACAGCTTGTTGGCCGGTGCAGGACTTCTCTCTCCATCGCTCGCAGGGACAGCGCTTGCGATGGACTTCATGGAAGAAGAACAGAAACGCCAGATGACGATCAAAGCCGCCAACGTAAGCCTCTACTATGAACATGGAGGAACACCCTATGTCATCAATCTGATCGATACGCCCGGGCACGTCGACTTTTCCGGAAAAGTCACAAGATCCCTTCGAGCCATCGACGGTGCGGTCGTAGTCGTCGATTCTGTCGAAGAGGTCATGGTCCAGACGGAAACAGTTACACGTCAAGCCTTGGAAGAGCGGGTCCGCCCTGTTCTCTACATCAACAAGATCGACCGTTTGATCAAGGAATTGAAGCTGAGCTCGGAGCAGATACAGGAGCGTATTGCCCGGATCATCAAAGATTTCAACGGATTATTAGATTTGTACGCTGAGCCCGAGTTCAAAGAGAAGTGGAAAGTCAACTTCGCAACCAACACGGTAGCAATGGGATCAGCGAAAGACCGCTGGGGCTTCAACTTTGAAGTTGCGCGGAAAAAGGGGATCAAGTTCACTGATGTTGTCGACGCGTATCTCAACAACAAAGTTGAGGATCTGAAGACGAACGCTCCAATACATGAAGCCATTCTGGGCATGGCGATTGAGGTCATGCCTCCGCCCCACATCGCCCAAGTCTATCGGATTCCCAAGATATGGCATGGAGATCCCAACAGCGAGTTCGGCCAGGCCATGATCAAGTGCGACGACAAGGGTCCTGTGCTAATGTCGGTTGTAAATATCGTAGTGGACCCCCAGGCCGGCGTCGTTGCTACTGGACGTTTGTTCTCTGGCACGGTGAGTGATGGGGAGGCGGTCTACATGATCAACTCTCGCGCCCAGGGACGCGTCCAACAAGTGGCCATCTACATGGGCCCACAGAGAGAAATCGTGGGAAAGCTCAGCGCGGGAAACATTCCAGCACTACTCGGTCTCGAAAACGTGAAGGCAGGAGAGACGATCTCTTCGGTCAAGCAAGTCATCCCGTTCGAGGCTGTCCACTACGTCACCGAGCCAGTCGTGACGATTGCTGTAGAGCCAAAGTTCAACAGGGACTTGCCTAGACTTGTCGAGCTTCTACGCAAACTGTCGCTAGAGGATCCAAATTTGGTCACGAGCATCAACGAGGAGACGGGCGAATACCTCATCTCAGGAATGGGAACCCTCCACCTTGAGATTGCAAATACCCTGATTACGAAGACCGGTCTAGAGATTGTTACCTCCAAACCGATCGTGATCTACAGAGAAGCAATCCGGGGCGAAGCCGGCCCGATCGAAGGCAAATCGCCTAACAGACACAACAAGATCTACATCGAGGTCGAGCCCCTAGGAGAACAGGTCATGGACCTGATCAAGACAGGCAAGATCAGCGAGTACATGGACAAGGCCGACATGGCAAAGCAACTGCGAGCAGTCGGCTGGGAACCAGACGAGGCGAGAGGCGTCTGGAGCATTGACGAGCCCTTCAACATGATCCTCGATGTGACGAAAGGCGCCCAGTACATGCAAGAAGTCCGGGACATGATCCTCGCTGGCTATCGTTGGGGAATAAAGGAGGGCCCAATCGCCTACGAACAGATTCGAGGCATGAAAGTCAAGATTACAGATGTAGCGCTCCACGAGGATCCTGTGCACAGGGGTCCCGCACAGATCATGCCAATGACACGCAGAGCCATGTTCACCGCATTCCTTGAAGCTCAACCGACGCTATTGGAACCCGTTCAGAAGATCACCACTAGAGTCCCCAACGACTTCTTAGGAGCAGTAACGAGCGTGATAACGCAGAAGCGCGGGAAGATAGTCTCGGTGGACCAGAAAGGCAACCTCGTTTCAGTAGTAGGAGATATTCCTACAGCTGAGAGCTTCGACCTGTCGGAGGTCATGCGGAGCCAGACTCAAGGTCGGGCCTTCTGGGGCTTGGAGTTTGCCCGTTGGTCTCCGGTCCCTACCTCGCTCCTACAGAGCGTTGTTGAGGGTATACGAAAGCGGAAGGGACTCTCTCTAGAGCCACCCAAAGCCTCTGACTTTGCAGAGTAATCATGTGAGGGGCTCGGCCTAAACGAGAATCTAGTCAGACCGGACCTAATTCTCTTCCAAACGGACTCTATTCCGTTCCCCCAATAACGACAAGGATTACTCCGATAAGGAAGAACGGCGCAGTGGTACTATTGTCGATGAAGTCGTACATTCGAAGCACCAAGGGGCTCACGATTAAGAGGAGCCCGACGAACAATGCGAGCTTCGTCCAGAACTCCATAGGCGGCCCTCTTGACAAGAGGTAATCAACAGTAATAGGCATTGCTGATTTCATACTACCTCGACTGAGCGAAAATGCTTACAAGGTATGAGTCAGTGGGCTCTGGCTGGCGGCCGTGGTCCAGAGCCAACGCCTTGAATTCCATGAATGAGGCGTTGGCGGGCAGCCTGGTCTATGACACCGGCTTCCCATCCAGTAAGGAAACAGCCGGGAACCCGGGTTCGAATCCCGGCGGCCGCACCAATGTTTTTGGTTTGATGTTCGCCAGCCTCCTCGGCCTTGACCTGAGTCAAGGCATATAACCTACTACCGCAGTAGAACGGTCGGAGAAGTTCATGCGCAGCAAGGCGCTAATCGGGTCAGTGTCATGCGCAATCCTATTTTTCGGTCTAGCAATGTATCTTACGCCATCCGACATACCCACTATTGCGCCAGTTAGAGCAACCACCAAGACGATTAGCCTCGTGGCTAGCTACACGACCTATCCTTACTGGAATAATTCTAGTCCAGCCCCAACTATTACAGTCACCAAGGGCGATACAGTCAACATCATGCTGTCAAGTGATGGTTCGCAACACAAATTGCTAGTTGACTTCGACGGCGACGGTCCTAGCGCTAATGGGTGTACGACCGTGGACCGGTGCTCCAGTTTGTTCATGTCCACTACATCGATATCATTCGTTGCCAACACCGCGGGTTCCTTCTATTACTACTGCACACTTCATCCTACCTATATGGTCGGACAATTCGTTGTCCAAAACACCGGTCCGGACTTTGGACTCACGTCCAACCCATCCTCTACTTCGACACTGCAAGGGTTGAATGCCAATAGCATCATCACTGTGTCAAGCGTCAACAATTTCGCCGGGACCATTATCTTGAGCGCTGCGGTTTCGCCTTCAGGCCCTCAGGCATCTCTCAATCCCTCATCCGTTACGCTAACGTCAGGCGGCTCTGCCTCCTCAACTCTCACAGTATCAACGACAGCCTCAACCTCAGGCTATTATTCGATACCCGTCGCTCAGGGAAGCTACGCAATTAACGTGACCGCATCGAGTGGATCGCTGAGTCACTCCACTACTTTATCGCTAACCGTTGAGCCGACAAGCTCTGCCCCGCCTGGTTCGTCAGGTCTCCCACTCCTACCTATCGCCGGAGGAGTCATAGCTTTGGTCACTGTGATTGGGACTGTCTTATTCCTAAGAAGACGCAAACACTAGCCCTTGGCCTTTTCGCAGCCCCAGTTGCTTGGACAATGTATGATTAGTGAACTTAGGCTAAAGTCCCAAGCTGTTGATTACGTTTCCGGAATTTCCATCGACTACTAGGACAATCTTATTCCCGCCGTGATCATATCTGACAAACCAGATTGGAACATGCAGGAGCTCCGTGTCTGAAACGTCCATTCGTGAACCTATACTCTTTCTCGTGATCGATGGCTTGAGGTTCTATTGGAACGGGTCTCAAGGGCTTGTCGGAAATCTTCCATGAGGTCCTGAGTAGCTTCGATTCCTACCGAGAGCCGTATGAGTCCATCAGAGATTCCTAACCTTCGACGATCCTCCGCAGACAGTCCAGAATGCGATGTCGTTGAGGGTCGGGTCACCAACGTTTCGACTCCGCCTAGGCTCGGGGCGACAGCAGGCAATCGAGCCGTCTGCATGAATAATTCTGCAGCTTCGACACCGTCGTGCAGTTCGAAACTCATCATCCCACCGAATCCGTCGAAGAGCCTTTGAGCTCGATCGTGATTTGGATGGTTCCCCAAGCCGGGATAGTTGACTTTCGCGACGGCGGGATGCTTTTCTAGAAACCGGGCTATTTGCAGCGCGCTCTCGTTGTGGTGTTTCACACGGAGGGCGAGCGTCTTGATGCCGCGGTGCAGCAGGAAGGCAGCGTGTGGATCAAGGCTCCCTCCCAGATGGTTCAGTTTGTGGGTCACTTTCTCGATTAGACTCGATTTTCCGATGACTGCTCCTGCTACGATGTCAGAGTGGCCATTGAGGTATTTGGTGGCACTATGGAGGGACAGGTCGAAGCCCAATTCTGGCGGACGAAAGTTCACGGGGCTCGCAAAAGTATTGTCAATCATAGAGACAAGCCCGTGGCGCTTTGCAAAGCTTACCACGGACTCTAGGTCTGGAACCTGCATTAGAGGATTTGAAATCGTTTCAACGTAGATTGCCTTAGTGGTAGGTTTCAGCTTTCGCTTCCATGACTCTGGATCGTTGCCGTCAATGAAATCGTAAGAGATTCCAAACTTTTCGATATCCCTAGTCACAAAGTCGTGAGTTCCCCCGTACAGACAGTCCTGCGCTAGAAAGTGGTCACCTTTGCCAAGAAATGTCAACAGAGATGTCGAGATCGCTGCCATCCCGCTTGCAGTTACAAGCGCATCTTCAGTGTTCTCAAGGGCGGCGAGTTTTTCCGCCAGCGCTAGATGGTTCGGGGTGTTGTTGAGGCGAATGTACCTCACGTCATCGTAGTTCTTTTCACCCGCGTATTGATACGTGGCGGACTGGAAAACGGGCATTACAACGGCGCCGGCGATGCGGGGACGAGGCTCTCCTGCATGGATCGCCTTGGTCTCGATGCTTCCAAGATTACCTTTCATTTTGGAGATATCCAAGGTCCATGAAGGTTCGTCCAGTATTCTAACATTGACCCAGCCTTCGTCGTTGTCTAGGATTCGATCGCTTTCTCAGGGAATCCCATTGTTAAGTGGGCCAGTAACAATGAGACCTTATCGTTCCTCTTCTACAGGACCTCTCTCTGGAAGGACGCTTCTAAGATGGCACGCCTCCCGACCACCCGCATCGGGGTCAAACGCATCGTAATAGAAGTGAATAGAGACTTGACCGTCGAGCAGCTTGAAATCCTTGACGATGCGCTCAAGCGGGCGGGATTGGTCAAGGAGACGAAGGTTACTTTCCACAATCGTGAAGCTCACAAACCTCGAACGCCGAGGCCCTCACATCCAACCTGGCGGATTGGCCACGACTCTCAATCTGGTTCGATGTCCGCCCACTAAAGCCGCCGTCAAGCAGAGTGTCGAGCCCGGGAATGCCGTTCTTAACTCGTGAGCTGGGAATCTGGGAACCCACCTTGTCGGTCTTAGTCAACGTTTACTCCATCTCCTCGGGTCATGAATAGATAGCTAGAGACTGTCAGGATTACCGCAACTTGGAGGGCAGATCCTACGATGAATGTTAAGGACGCAGGACTAAGTCCAGCTTGAACGATCGAGTAGTGCTCAGGACGTGGCAGTGAGACGGCGAGCGTCAGAATCGCAAGTACGACGCTCAACGGGTATGCCACTTTCAAGCCTTTTGCAATGGCCATTGCAACGATCAGATACGCGATCCAGCCGGCCAAAACGGAGTAGAATAGCCAGACAGGAACGATTGCGAACAATTGGATAAGTAGTGCTGCTCCGAGAAATATTGAGGCGTAAATCAACGAGTCGGCGGTGCCTTTGAGGGTTTTGACTCGTCGCGGATGGGAATCCATCTTGGTTACCTACCCGTGTCTAAGGCGATCAAGAGCGGCTGTCAACGGGGTCCTTTGACCTCTACCATCTGTTTCTCAGACGAGCTGATTCTTTTCAGGAACGCCTGATTGATTCTGAGTTTCTCTATTCCTGCTTCTACACCCTTGGTTGTCTCAGGAGCCTTGTGCTGGACGAAGAACTTCGTCACTTCCTCAATTCTGTCAATTCCTAGGATCGGGAGCATGTATGTCAAGTATCTTGACACAACTCCAGTCCCTTCGTAGATTCCTCGGAGCCATTCGAAATTCTCGGTAATCCAGTTCCAAGTCTCGATTCTAGCGTCAGGATTCCGTGTGGCCGAGCCGAGTAATGTTCCAACGTGTTGCTTCTTTATTTCTCCTGACAATGCAAGTTCCAATGCACGGGCGTTGAGTGAAGGTTTGCTGAAGCTGGTTAGGCCGACGAGAAATCTGGATTTTTCCTCTTCTGAATGTCTCTTCATGTAATTGTCGAATAGGGTCTCGAAATCCTCTGATGCCCGGGCGTGCGCCACTACCATCGCCTGTTTCATGTCAGGCTCAGCACTCTCGTAGTCGTTGAATCCTGTGGCCAATTCCTTCGCGTATTCCATTTCAAGGAGAGCGAGTCTGCTTGCCATGGACCCTCGCAATACTATGCTATTCTCGTCTTTTCTATTCGCGAGTATCTTAAGCTGGGTCCTGTGGAATTTTCTCGAGGTCTCTTCGACTCTGTGCGTAATTGCGTATAGCGAGGATAGCTGATCCGAGACTTCGAATGCGGGAAGATACTCCTGCTCGTTCACATAACGATCCAGTAGGGCGAGATATTGAACGAAGTCCATCTTGCCTTGAATCGTGAAGGCGTGGGCGTCGGACACTACGCCGTATCGGTCAAGGGGAGACATATTCGATCTCCAGACTCTCTCGTAGAGTCCATCATAGTGGACGCGGTAAAAGCCCGTCTGCTCCAGGTTGAGTTTCAGCGAGTCTACGCCATCTGGAACAGGTATGGATTCCTCACTCCTCTCCATCAGAAGCTTCTGTTCTCTCCCGTTGATCTTCAGTGTGATCGGGATTGGCCAGGTGGACTGCTCTGATGACCCGTTTAGCAGGAACCGTTCTTGTCTGATCATTAGTTTCTTTCCGTCAAGTTTCACGTTGACGATTGGATACCCTGGTTTTCGTATCCACTCGTTCATTATCGCCTTCACTCTGGTCTTAGAGACGTGTTCGATCTGATTCCAGAGGTCTTCGCCGGCAGCGTTCGAGAATTTGTACTTCTCTAGGTACGATCTCACGCCGCGCATGAACTGATCTTCACCAGCGTAAGCTTCCAGCATGCGAATGATGCTTGCTCCTTTTCCGTAGCTTATGTCGTCGAAAATCTCCTCGATCTCGCTCGGAGAATTCACTTTCACCTCAATCGGGTGCGTGTTGACTAGTGAATCTCTTTCGAGGGCTCCGGCAGTCTCTCCGCGGACAAAGTCTTGCCAGACAGTCCACTGAGGAAACATCGAATCAGTGGCCTTGTAGGCCATGAAAGTCGCGAAGCTCTCGTTTAGCCAAAGATCATCCCACCACTTCATGGTGACGAGGTCGCCGAACCATTGATGGCTTATTTCGTGGGCGATGACTTCGGCGACCTGTTTCTTTATGCGAATGCTGCTATCCTTGTCTACAAGGAGCACGATCTCCCTAAACGTGATGGCTCCCCAGTTCTCCATCGCTCCAGCGGCAAACTCCGGGACCGCGATAAGATGCAGCTTGGGAAGGTTGTACTTCGAACCAAAATAGGACTCGAAGAATTTCACCGAATCTTTGGCGACGTCTAGAGGATACTTCGCACCAGAGCTCTTGCCAGGTACGGTAGCTACTATGTAGTCGACTCCGTTGAACCTCTCTTTCACTTCTTCAAACTTGCCGATTCCCAAGTACAGGAGGTAGGTGGACATTCGAGGGGTCTTTGGAAACTCGACAGTCTTCTTTGGACCCTCCACCATCACCGACATGGGCGGCATGTTGGAAATTACGGAGGCGTCGCCGTCTGTTCTGACTGTAAGCTTGAAGTCAGCCTTGTAAGCGGGGTGGTCCAGACATGGCAAGAGACGCCTGGCCGAGACGGCCTCGAATTGTGTCGAGGCCACGTAGCCGCCGTCATACGCTGCCTTGTACAGACCTACGAGCTTGTCAGAGATAGAGCCTCGGTATTTGATGCCGAGTTCTCCCGCGAACTTCCCGGTCCTAACTGTGAAGTCTTCTCCTTCTAGCTTGTACTTGACGGGCCTCCCGTTCGCATCAACTTCGAGGATTTCGAGCTCGACAGAATTCAGCTTGACATCAGTTTCAGATTCGAGTTTAATCTTGACCTTCCCATCAAAACGCAGGTTCCGAAAGTCTACATCGAGGAACAGGTCGTAGGATTCGATCTGCAAATCGGTCTCTCCCATCTGGAGTCGGGTAAAAGAGTTGCTTCCTATACTACTTGCGGAATCTCTTGCAATCGAAGCGATAGCCGAAGCTGGAATAGGAACATTTTGGAGAATGAATACTCTTAGCATGTCCGCAATTTGTGCAGTATTCTTGACCTCCAACCTGGCTCAGAACCGGCTGACCTGTTGGGCAGACTTTGTGCACCATCCGGTCTTCGAACTTGTTTCGGCCTGCTCTTTTTCTGACGACAGTGACTTCATCTTGTGGCAATCTGATGGGCTTGCCGCATCTGGGACAGATGTTACTACTCATTCGAGACCTCACTCTTCCCCGTGAATGATGGCTCGTTCCCCCAATTTGTCAGGATCAGAACCAAACCTCTATCTCGTCTGATGCAAGAATCTTGGCGAGTACCGTAGCATAATCTTTTGTCAGTCGAATCTGGGGGTTCTGCAGAAGAGACCGTTGCACAGGATCATTGTCGATGAGAGAGAGCGACCATCAGGAGTCCCCGATGAACTGCGATCTCTAGGCGCATTCATCGAGTTTCAAGTACTTGACGTCGCCGACTACGTGGTTGGTTCTTATGCCGTCGAGCGAAAGTCGGTGAGAGACTTCGTCTCATCACTCTATAGTGGGAGACTATTCGATCAGGCTCACCGGATGGGAGAAGCATATGGGACCAGTATGCTCGTGGTTGAAGGCGACCTCTCTGAAGAGTTGAGACGCATTCGGAACTCACGCTCACTATGGGGAGCGCTCATATCATCGGTTCTCGACTTCGGCCTCAACACATTCTTCACACCCAACAAAGAACAAACCGCTCAGTTCCTATTCACCCTTGGAAAAGGAGGACGACACACGAAGGGTTCGAGTGCACCACCAATGGTCGTGCGAAAGCCGAGAGGCCAAGACCTTAACCGACTCCAACTATCGGTCCTCGGCTCACTTCCTGGAATAGGTCCACAGATGGCAGGACAATTACTCGGATATTTTGGGTCGCTAAGGAAAGTCTTCTCAGCATCAATGACAGAGATCGCCGTGGGCGCGGGACTGGGAAGAAGCCGAGCTCTTGCCGTTACTAAGCTGCTGGACTCTCGTTACAAGGCTTCAAGAACAGTAATCCCGCAAGCAAGTCTCAGCCAAGAGTGACACCTATGGGTCTTGTCTTGAAGGACTGTGATTGGATAGTCACCCAGGACCCGCAACGACGCGTCTTGGCAAACGCCTCCCTTCGAGTAACTGATGGAAGGATTGATCAGGTTGGCACGGTCAATATCGCATCCACGGATGAAGTGATTGACTGTAGACGAAAAGTGCTCATCCCAGGCCTCATCAACACACACACGCATCTCTCAATGACGCTCTTCCGAGGATACGCAGACGATCTAGAGCTAAGAGACTGGTTGGAGAAGAAGATCTGGCCTCTAGAAAAGAGGCTCACTGGCGACATGTGCTATCAGGGCGCTCTTCTCGGCTGTCTGGAGATGACACGAACAGGAACAACATGTTTTGTTGACATGTACTTCCATATGGAAGACGTTGCGAAAGCCGTCGATGAGGCTGGGCTCAGGGCAACCCTGTCACCAGGCATGGTAGACAAGCCCGACAAAGCAAGCACTGAACAGGAGAGAAAGACCACAATCAAATTCCTAGAGTTTATTCATAGATTACAGAATCCGCTAATCGGTTTCGCCGTCGGTCCCCACGCCCCATACACTTGCGGTCCAGAGACGCTTCTCTGGGCAAGGGATCTCGCGGAAAAAGAAAATACTCTAGTGAATATTCACGTCGCCGAAACCCGTGGAGAACAAGCGCAATTCCAGAAAGATGGAAAGGGCCGAGTTGTAGAATATCTCGACAAGATCGGTTTCCTTAACAGTCGAGTCTTGGCGGCCCATGCAGTCTGGCTGACAAAGACCGAGGTGAAACTGTTAGGCAAGAAAGGTGTCAGGGTCGCTCACTCCCCCGTCTCGAACATGAAGCTAGCGAGTGGAGGTACGGCTCCCGTCCCAGAGATGTGGGAAGCCGGCATCCCCGTCGGGCTTGGCACAGATGGACCTGCCAGCAACAACGGGCTCGACATGTTTGATACAATGAAGGTGACCGCTCTCCTCCACAAGAATTCCAGATGGGACCCTACAATCATGAATGCTCAGCAAGTCCTAGACATGGCGACCATCGACGGCGCCCGTTGCATCGGACGCGAGAAGGACCTGGGAAGCGTCGAGATTGGCAAGCGGGCCGACCTCGTCCTCCTTGACCTGCGAGACCCGAACCTGATCCCAATCCACAGGAAAGAGACAGTCGTTTCGGACCTAGTCTACTCGGCAAACGGCCAAAACGTCGACACCACGATCGTAGACGGGAAGCCATTGATGATCAACCGAAGATTCCACAAACTGGACCAAGACAAGATCGCTGAGCAAGTGCGGTCCTCAATTGCTCAACTTATCCCTCAATGACGCTTCTTCGATGACCAGTCTACCACTATCCCCTTGCCACTCCTTCCTACTTCTTTCAATCTCTATTCTCTTCGTGAAATGAGGCGCGTCCAAAACAAAGCTCTCGTACTCTCCACCCTCACCAGTCAAATGAATGCCATGAATCTTCGAGAGCTGCTCGAGCTTAGACCATTCTCGCTCGGTGAGCTCTCGACCAAGCCATGATTCGTCCAGACCCTTAGCGGCGACGGCTGTTAGGATGATTCGGAAACCAGATTCCTCCAGATTCTCCACCAACAATCTAGGATTCTTATGCCACAAGGGGGCGTAGGTTTTCAGCCCGATCTCATCACACATATTGTCGAACCTAGTTTTCTGATAATCGCTCGCAACAGCACCAGTAACAAGACCAGAAACCCCCATTCGAGTCTTCAATGCGACCAGAGCTTGCTCAATACCTTCCATTTCATCACTCCCTGTTACTTTGAGTAATTGCTGGGGTAGACCCATCGCTTCAGCCTGAAAAGGAGTCCATTCTACATTTGGATAATGGAACATAAGTGAGTCTGCAGCACGGGGCCTTACGGTCATAAGAGCAGTGACGTCCCAACCTTGATGCTGGACGACCCATGTCGCGTAAGTGCTATCCTTACCCCCGCTGAAAAGAACCGCGACGTTCACTTAGGGCCCTTCTTTGCAAGAATGTTTTCGAGTGTGTCCCTAGCATCTCGGGCGCGTTTCAACTCGTCTCGGGGAAGTTCAATGGACATCACGTAGGCCCATACTTGGGAAAGGGCATTGTAGGCTTGTGATAGAAAATAGAGGCCGTTGTCTTGGCTCTGTTGAGGCGCTTCATAGCTCACGTTTCGGCCGCCCCTACGCTTTACGAGCTTTCCCTTTCCGGCTAGTTTCTGAAGCGCTTGGCTTGCTCCGGATTGCGAGATTCCAAGTTTCTCAGCCAACTGCGAAGGAGAGTTCGTTCCTGACCTGACCAATTCGAGAATCTCTCTTTCCCGATCTGTAACGTCTACCATTGGGCCTCTGTCGAGTGGTTACTCTTATTAGCATGGCATTACACTTACACTTAAGTTAAATGTCACGATCTACTTTAGTCAGACGTCGGAAAAGAACCCTCAGCGTTTCAGCCCAAGCATTCCGAGTTAGATATCTCAGGCGAAGCCGAGAACTTTATCGAAGATTTCTTGAAGGAAAACCGTGGGTAGCACAGATGTACAAACAATTTCTCGGACTCCGCCCAGAGCTAAGGCTCGTAGACGTTGGCTGCGGAACAGGCGATTTTACGCGGTATCTAGTCCGTCTCTGTTCTGGTAGTTGCACCGCAGTGGGAGTTGACAACAAGCAACAGTCACTCCAGGCAGCGAGCGCCGACACGAGAAGAGAGGGGCTTTCCAAGCAGATATCCTACAAGCTAGGAAATGTGTTGAACATTCCTATCGCAGACGATTATTCTGACCTAACATGCTGCAGGACAGTCCTCATGCATCTCCAAGACCCTCAGAAAGCGGTTAGAGAGATGACCAGGATAACAAAGCCGGGGGGGCTCGTAGCAGCAATCGAGGGCGGTAGAATGATCTCCTTCCTGGATCCCAGAGACGAACAGTACACTGAATTATCGCATGAAGCAAATCAAGCGTGGCTGAAAGCGGTACGGAGACTGGAAGGAAAAGAGTTCAAGATAGGCGAGAGATTACCGAGCATATTCCAAGAAACTGGATTACACGATATCCAATCAGAGATTCACGCGGATGCCTGGCTATACTGCGACCCCAGAAGAAGATTGGAGGACATCAAAGCGCAGCTGGAATTCGAGTCATCGCTCTCAAAGGAGAGTAGAAAGAGGGATAGAAAATATCTTGAGGCAGGTGGACTCTCCCAAGCGAAGATCGGCCACTACTACAGAAAGCACGATAGAAGAGTCAAAGAATTGCTGTCTGATGACAGGAAGCTTCGGACCGACACGTCTTTCTACGGAGCCACATTCATCCTGGTAACTGGACGCAAGGGACAATAGAATAGTTAGCTCCCGTATCGCGCTTTGTTTTCGAACTGTTTATCGTACAATTGCTGCAGCCGTTGCAGTGTGCCAGCATCGTCTGGACCCTTATCATCTCTAAATCGTGATATTCGAGCGAATCTCAGTGCGAATCCTGACTTGTAGCGGGGGCTCTTCTGGATCTCGTTGTATGCAACCTCCGCCACGATAGCTGGCCTGACGTAGACAGTGTAGCGACCGTCCCTCGTCTTAATCTCCTGTAATCGTTTCGTGATCATCTCGAACTCCTCATCCGTTAAGCCTTTGAAAGTCTTCCCGATTACCAAGAACTCGCCTGTGTCCGCGTCCCTCACGGCCAGATGGTAGTTGCTCAGCCAGCCCACCCTCCGGCCACTGCCCCATTCCGCTGCGACAATCACTACATCGAGCTTGTCTGCTGGTTTGATCTTGAACCATTTCTTTCCACGCGCCCCGATGGAATAGTTGCTCGACAGGGACTTTGCCATAAGACCCTCGTGTCCCTCTTTCAAAGCGGATTGCATGAAGCTCTCGACCTTCTCAACATCAGAGGTTATGATTCTTGGAGCGAGGCACTCGCGTGCTACGATCTGTGAGAGTATCCTCCAACGTTCGGTGTAAGGCTGATCAATGATGGTCTTCCCTTCAACTTGAAGCGCGTCGAAGAGGTAGAGTTTGAGTGGAATCTTCTCCGCCACCTTCTCGATCTCGTGCACTCGTCGAAATCTTCTCATCAAATCCTGAAACGGAATGGGTTTACCTGACGCCCCAATCGCGACGACCTCTCCCTCGATGAGATACTCGGACGCTTTCACCTGCGTCTGGGCAAAATCGACAATCTCAGGAATACTATCCGTTACGTCCGTCAACCTTCTGCTGAAGATCTGCACCTTCTCGTCTTTTCTGTGGATCTGGATTCTCGCCCCGTCGAACTTGTACTCGAAAGCGGTTCCATCCTTGTGCTCTGCCAGAACTTGTTGAGGATCGTCTGCCATCTCTGCCAGCATGGGTTTGATTGGGACGAACAAGCGAAGATTGATCCGTTCCAGGGCCGGTGCGCCCCGCGACATAGCCAGGCTAGCGACGTCGCCGATATCGCCGTGCAGCATGTGTGCTCTACGAACTAGGTCTCTCGGGACTCCTGATGCCTCAACAATTGCATCCAAGAGAACGCCTTCGACGACTCCGATTCGCATCTCTCCCAGCATCATTCGAGTAAGATACTCCGCCTCGACTTGGGAAGTCTGAGTGAGAATAGTTTGGAGAAGGCTCAGCCTCCTGTCCCGCGATTTTGAGCCAGACGTCTGGGCGATCTTTTCCAGCGTGTCGTAAACGTCCCTTATCGTCAATTGATGCTCGGTCAGTCTACTCTGGCCAAGGTTCTTGCCCGCGTCTGAAATCGTCGCGTAGCTAATTTCCAAGACTCTGGGATCTGATTCAGGAAACGCTTTTCCGGCGAGAAATAATGTAGCCAGCGGAACGTCTTCGGGGCCGATTGACTTGAGGAAGGTGCTGATTAGGGCTATCTTCTCGTTCCTTTTGGTAGTAGCTTCGACCCTCCGACAGAGCTGAGCTAGCTCAAGGAATGGTGTAGCCCTCGTCAAGCCAGCCACTTTCCGAGTTGGGAGTCGGATTCAGATTGAGACTCCGTAAGCCGTTTGGCTACTTTCTGAACTCGATCTCTCTTGAAGGCTCTCTCTTCGCAGAGAAACTCGATGATCCCATCGGGATCGGGACGCCCCCTCTTCAAAGAATAGTTTTCCAGCACACGAGGGTGCAGGAAGATGTTGCGGACCTTGTCGAGATCTTTAGGCAACTCGCTCCTCATCTCCTCGGGAAATTTCTCGGCCGCACCGTATCTGCGGATGAGGGCTAGGCCCTTCTTGGGTCCTATGCCCATAACACCCTCATTGAAGTCTGTCCCCACTAGCAACGCCAGATCGACCAGCTGCTCTCTACTAATTCCTAGAGCCTGAAGGTTGTCCGCGAGATTCACAAGTTCCGGGATGAGGGGCCTTGATGTTTTCTTTGACGGAAGATATTCTCTTCCTGTCAAGGTAAGGTACCTTGCGAGTATGGGTGCTCCAAATAGGAGACAGTCATAGTCTTTACTACCAACTGCCCAGACATCGCCCTTTGCCGCCATGAAGCTGGCCTGTGCTTCGCCATCTTCCAAGGCCTCAAGCCACGGAATCCCCATTAGCGACAACAGCCTCTTCGCGTCAGCCAAGACCTCACCGGTGACTCTTCCGGTCATCACAACCTTGGACCACGCCTGTGAATAGTCCTTAGCCTCGAAGGCCTGAACATATTCGGCTTGTGCCTTCTGCTGAACCTTTCTTCTCGCCTCGATACTGGCTCTCTTTAGCGGATTCGGTCGCCCGTCGAAGACAAACACAGGACGAAGCTTGTAATCAGTAACCAGTCGGCTGGTCCGAGTCAGTAGCCCAATGAGATGGGAAGTCACCCTTCCCTTAGGATCGGTAAACAGACTCCCATCTGGCCTCCGGATCAAGGCTAGGAACTGGTGGAGCTCGATGCTAGCATCGACGGCGAAGGACTTGCCGTATAGTGCCTTGAAGGATGTCTGCTCCCTCTTGAGAATAGGGGTCAGTAAGACTCCCAACACGAGTATCCTGAGCGAACTCTATCCTACAAGGTGCATTCCGAACATCTTAAACTATGCAAAATCGTAGCTGCGTAACGACTCCATATGCAAAGAAATTTTTAGGGGCTTGAAAACGAGTGAAGCGGAGATCGGTCTCTCCTCTAGTTGGCCGAATCTTGCGCTTGTTGGCTGTGAAGCGGCTCAGTTGTTTCCTGCAGCGCTTGGCTCAGCTGGGGGGCTGGAGCTGAAAGGCTCTTGCGGAAAGACGAACGACCCTGGCTCGTGGGCCGGTTTAGGCGATTCAGGACTAGTCTGGGACCCGTGCGAAGCTTTCTTATGGGAACCGCTGCTCTTCTGAGACGTACCGCTCGTCTTTGTTCCATGGGACGATGATTTCTTTGAGCTTCCGTTAGTCCGACTGCCTTTGACTGGAGACGCTCGCAACTTCTGAACTTCTCGGCGAAGGCTCTCTATCTCTCTCGCCGCATAGCTCAGATCAGCCGTCAGTTCTGAGGCCAGCTTGTTGAACGCCCGTGCCAAGTCTTGGAGTACTTGCCTTGTCCGGTTAGGTTCCATTGGCATAGCCTTTGCATCGAGAGAGGGCTAGTGTAAATGTGCTGTAACTATCGAGGTAGGCCGTCAGAACAAGGGAGAAAGAAACACACGTAACGTTGAGCCAGTCCAATATTCTAATTGTCCGAACATGGATCGACTGAACTCGGCTTGGAGGGCCAGGAGCAATCTCAGGCCGCATCAAACTATTTCTCTGCAAGAGGTTCTGAATACTCCTTGTAATATTCGGCCTAGCGATGGCTACTTCGGGATTACTTCATCTGTCTGCTGTCCAGAAATTCTTTGTCGGGAATCGCGTGGACAAACAGTACAACTCTAGAATCGGGATTTTTTTCCATTGACTTAAGCGTGAGGCGTAACTCGCGCCCGACGGCTTGCAGTTCACGACCTGTTAGTATTCATTACGACTACATCTCTATCGGCGAAGGTTGATGAGAACTGGGAGAAACTTAGGTCCTCTTCTCCTGGTCTCTTTGTCGGCCTGAGTATCATCGCAGCTCTGGGAGTAACTCCCGCATACGCGAAGGGAAGCGGCAGCGGTCCAACCTACTCGTGTGCAGTATCCGTGACATACACTACGAATACGTTCTACGTGAAGACGACTGTCACCGCGACCGGCGGCTACTTGCCGGGTCCGAATGAGAACGACAATGTCAAAGCATACATCAACGGCGTTCTGTACAATACCCAATCTTCAACGTACTCAATAGGAAACAACGTTGCATCGACCACAGTGACAATACCTGTATCGTCTAACGGTTCGGGATCTTACACCTTCCAGTCTGCCATCCTCAACAGCAAAGGGGTCCAGCTGACCACCTGTACTGGGACTTATACTCTGTAACGGTACCTTAAACCACCTAACTTCTTTTTTTCTCTCTGAGAAGACGAGAGACCCGGCCGGATTAGGATCGGAATAGCCCGATGGGTACTCGCCGTTTGCGTATGAATATGCCTTTACTCTGGACGATCTCAAAACCAGTCTCGAAAGTCGAGGTCTGACGACCAGCTATCTTCTTCACCTGTAGAGTCCTCCTCAGACTGTTTGCCCTCTTGATCATGTTGAGCTCTATGACTCCGTCCGCCATTGCCTCAATCTTTGATCGAGCTTCTTCTGGAATCGAACCCTTTGTTGCTGTGAAGATGAAGATTCTCCCGGCGTTCTTGATCTTCGCTCCTAGAACTTGCAGGAAGTTGATGCAGTCCTTGGCCGTGGCGGCGTTGAAGATGGGAGTGACGGAATCGAAAAGAATAGTCATGGGCCCTTTGGCACTCTCAATCATTCGTGTCACCTGTATGCTAACGTCGGTGAAATCTGTCGGGTCCCTGATGAGCGACCCTTCGACGCCCGCCAAAGCGGAATAGCAGTCTAGGATGTTCAACTGACCGGTCTTAAGATACTCTGCAATGTCCCATCCCATGTCTCGCATCTTCCTACTGACTTCGGCAGGGAAAGCGTCGTACGATAGCAGGCCACAGAATTTCCCTCTAGACAGGTCGCGGTAGAGCAGCTGGAGAGCCATTGTCGTTGACCCTGCTCCTGAGTCGGACACTATCATTAGAGTGGCGGGTGGCTGCATCTCGCCCCCTGTGAGCTTGAACAGGTCGTCGAAGGGACCAGTTGTGGAATTGAACCGTTTGAGAAAGACGGTGGTTCCTAAGCTTCCTCCAATCGCTAGTGCAGCGATCACGTAGTAGAATGGGCTGATGATGACTTGGTTCTGTTGTTGATGGATGACGAACCGATAGGTTATGGTCGTGGTTGGTCCCGTGTTTCCGTAACTGTCGTTTAGACTCTGAGCTGGGAAGACCAGTTCCCAAGACCCGGCCGCATCGGAGGTTGATACTTGGAATCCGGATGGAGTGTAGAAGAGGTTTCGAGTCGGATCGTATATGCTCGAGAGGGTCGTCGTTGATGTGCCTGATGGGTCTTCGAGGTGAACGGTGAACGATCCCGTGGTGAGGTATCCACCGGTGGGATAGCCTACTGTGAACGATGCGTAGAGAGTATTTCCAGGAGAAAAGTCGCCGGTTGAAGTGCCGTACTGGTTATAGGTTGAGAGACTGGAAACGACTAGTTGCGAGGGGCTGACGGTGACTTGGACACTGTAGGTTCCAAAGTTGTTTGTCGTGCTCGGAGCCGGACTGTAGGCGGTGGCACTGATGTTCCACGATCCTAACGGATCACTCCTCTGAACCTGATAGGATCCCGAGTATGTTCCGCTCGGCGTTGTGGGAGTAAGTGCAAGTTGACCCCCGGTAGGAAGGGACACAGAGACTTGGGCGTCTTTGACATGTTGACCGTTAACATCGTCGACCGTGGTAGTGAAGTACGTAGTCGTCTCGCGCTGTATTGTACTTCCTTGAGTCGGCGCTATTATTCGCACATTAAGGACGCTGGTCACTCTCAAAGTTGCGCTTGGAAATCCTATAGTGACTGACTTTGGCGCTGTCTCGACCACCGTTACAGTATAGTTTCCAGGTAAATCAGTGCGAACTGTTCCTGTAATAGGGTTCCAGGTTTGAGTGTTGTTTGGATAAGTGAGAACCTGTGTGTACCCTCCTGTCGCGTCAGTCGGGAAAGACTCGTCAACATAGGCTTGGCCAGCGCCCCCAGGCTTCGTCACCGTGAACCGAAATGTGTAGGCAGTGTTCGCTGTTCCTCCGGTTATGGCAAAGGTGATGATCACGTTTCCCTCTTCTTCGTTGAGTGTAGTTGGCGAAGCTCCGAGTGTGTATGAGGGACCAGCCGGCGCCCGAACACTCGTCACGACGAACGAAGCTAGGAACAATAATGTGACTGATAGTATGAGAAGCAGAGTTGTGCCTTTCTTCTGGGTCATTCGGGTCCGAGCTACCGCTATCTTGGCCTACCTTGGCGTAGGAGCGAGTGAAGCTTCGATGTGGGGAAGCCTTGTGTAACTCGTAGAGAAGCAAAATATTACAGAGAAACTCGAACCGGAAGCCTGATGCTTCTTCAGGGAGGAGCCCAAAAAAAACGGGGGGTCTTGATCCAGAACAGCCTGGGCGTTGCTAGTTGCTCTTCTTGCCCAGGTTGTGGTGCTTTACGTAAGCCCAGATTCTCTTGGTCATCTCAGAGGGGGAAATCTTCTGGCCCTCGCGGCCACCTAGTACGGTAGCTAGAGCGGAGTCCAGTTCGATCCCGTAACCTCCGAAGGATGCTTTCTTGGTTGGCGTCAGGTTCACCTCCCTGAACCGAAATACACGGCGTATCACTTCGAGCAAGACGTGGATTGTTCTGAAAGCCGCATTGTAACTCGCATTCCACTTGCAGTCGTTACAGGCTTACGTTGATAACCGCGTACCCCGTGATAATATCTCGGGACGAGGTCCTACGTTTTTGCTTCTGGTCAGTGCGATCTCGCAGCATTCGGCCAGTCATCTTGGGACTGGAAAATCCAGTCATAGACTTACGCGAGAAGAGGCCGTGTACGCTGTTTGCTGTCAAATGCTCGTTATCCTTGCGGCTCCTGCTCGTTTCTGGCATTGACAAACTCACGATTAAAGCCAGAATCAATGGTAGATTCGCAAAATAAGCCCATCCTAGAAGAGTTGTCAGTCTGACCCCCCCTGCCCGGGGGGGTGGCTAGCAAAAATCTTGAGACCCTTCGCAGAGTTAGAGCACAGGTATCTTGTAATGGAAGTAGACCCAGAACGAGATCCCGATTATTGCCAGAGAGACTGCGATGATCGCGTAGTCAACTGGCCGAAGCTTAAGCTGGAAGAGGGAAGTTCTGCCCTCTTTCCCGGGAAAACCCCTGGACTCCAAGGCCTCGGCCAGCTCAAGACTTCTCCGAATCGCGATCAACAACAATGGAATCAGGATTGGGATGTAGTTTCTAACCCTCTTGAGCAAATTCCCCTTGTCCAGTTCTAGTCCTCTTGACCGTTGAGCATCGACAACTGTCTGCGCGTCCACCGCCAAGGTCGGGACAAGCCTCACCGCTGTCGTGAATGTGAAGGACAGCGCGTTCGGGTATCCTAGCCATCGCCGCGACAACCATCTAACCGCTCCAATCCGATCCAGGGCAAGCCCCAGATCATCCGGAGATGTGGTCATGAAGAAGAGGCTGAATGATGTAAGCAGGACGAGAAACCTGAGAGTCAATGCTATCGCGGAGAGATATGATCCTGTGAACAGATTCACGACAAAGATGAGTGCTGAAAGAAAGACTCCCGCTCTAAGCGACAGAGCCCATCTTCTAGCTACCTTTCCTACAAGTAGCAGTGGAAGTTGAGAGAGCAACAGTGCAATCATCACGTAAATGTTGGCAAAGAGCAACGCGGGAACCAAGACGGCGATCACTATCAGGAATTTCGTCCGCGGATCCAGCAGATGGACTGGAGTCTTTAGGGTTGAGAACTTGAATCCTTCAAGAGTTCTGAGCGACACGCACTTTTGCCTCCGAAAGTTTCTCCTCTATCAATATCCTAGCTCTGTGAACGTCAACGACATCGCTTGGAAGCCCATACTTCGCTAGCTCGCCGAAAAGCCGACTCATCTGCGGCCTGACCAACGACGCCTTCTTTACCAACTCGTCCTTTGACAATACGGAATCAGCCGGACCTCTAGCTACGATTCGCCCTTGCGACAGGAGTATGACTTTTGGGTTGGATTCTGCTACAAACTCGACATCGTGGGTAATCATAACCACAGCCTTCCCCTGCGAGTACAATTGGAGGATGAAGTTCCGCAACCGCTCCTTCTGCTGGTAGTCCTGCCCTATCGTAGGCTCGTCGAGAATCAGATAGCCTGGTTCGGTAGCGAGGATGGCAGCGAGAGCGACTCTCTTCCTCTCACCTCCGCTGAGAAGAAAAGGAGAACTCTCAGCGTACTCGGACAAACCAAGCGCTTCAAGGGTCCGCTCCACCTGCTTGTGGACCACCTCCGGGGCGAATCCGAAGTTTTTCAGTCCGAACGCAACCTCGTCCTTGACCGTCTCCGAAAATAGTAGATGATCCGGGTTTTGAAAGACGAGCCCCACCTTCCTAGACAGTCTCGCAACGCTAACCTTTCGCGTATCTTCCCCGTCAACAAGGACCCGTCCTTGAGACGGTTTTAAGAGACCGTTCAGATGCTTGGCTAGAGTAGTCTTTCCGGCGCCGTTCTCGCCCATTATCGCGATGAAATCACCACCCTCGATGTTCAGGTCGACATCTTGGAGGGCTCTCTGGCCCGAGCGGTAGGTAAAGGAGACCTTCTCAAGAGTAATCATTGACTCATCATGTCTCCGAGAGATGACGCGGCGCTTTCAACATGGGTCGGAACTTTCCCCGACACCAGTCCGTCCCGTCGGAGCATAGTCCAGAGAAGACTCACCCGGGGAACTCCAACACCCAATCCCTCTAGCAGATCAAATTTTTCGTCGAGCGTCTCCTCAAGGTCTCCGTCGGCGACGATCTTCCCAGCGTCCATGACAACGATCCGCTCAGCGAACCTCGCGACGAGATCCAAACGATGCTCCACAACAACAATGGTGAGTCCTAGCTCTCTCCGGAGATCATCCGTTGCCCCCATCACTTCTTCTGCAGTGTGAGGATCAAGAAACGACGTGGGTTCGTCTAGGACAATCACCGACGGCTTCATCGCCAAAACCCCCGCGAGAGCCACTCTCTGCTGCTGACCCCCTGACAGCTCATAGGGCGCCAGATCTTTCAGTGGTAGAGTACCCGTTACTTTCATCGCCTCATCAACTCTCCGTCTGATTTCTTCTCTGCTCAGGCCCAGATTCTCAGGCCCGAAAGCGATATCCTTCTCCACCGTCAAGGCAAACAATTGGTTCTCAGGATTCTGAAACACGTACCCAACTCTACGGGAGAGCTCGCTCGTGAGCTGAGTTGTAACGCTTAGACCATCAACCAGCAGTTCACCCGTCCACTCTCCCTGGTAGAAGTTCGGAATCAGCCCGTTTAAGCAACGACAGAGGCTCGTCTTCCCACAGCCACTAGGGCCAGTGAGCAGGATGAACTCGTTCTCTCTGATCGAAAGATCTATTCCTTGAATGGCCGCTCTTTGTGCACCGACATATTGGAAGCCGAGATTTTTCGCTAGGATGATCTCTCTTGGAGCATGGGCCACGACCTACTCACTTTCGGGTTACTACTCTATCTTGGAAGAATCATGCCAGCGTGCTATATTAGGTCTGGAATGGCCCAGCCGATTCTCTAAGAATATCAACACAGATTTTCAAGATATCCTGCACCTGTCCCGGAACCGATAACCCGGCTGCTGTAGGATGGCCGCCTCCAACCCCTCCCAGTTTCTTCCCGATGGGGATCGAGAGGTCTCTCGCCAGGTGGACTCCTGTCTTGTTGTAAAAATCCTCCGTGGCTCTCATGTTTACACGAACTTTGTCCTTGGACTCCCCCGCAACAAAAGCGACGTGAGCTCCAAGCGATAGTAAAGCTCGTGCTGCTGATGATTGGTAAGATCCCAAGTCGGATGTAGCGACGATCCAGTTGCCCATCAATACTATTTGGGATCGTCCTGCGGCTTTGAGACGAGCGACACGTTCGGATCTGCTCATCGGAGTTGAAAGAATTTCTGATAGACGTCTCGGGTCCGCCCCTGCCTTAACTAGCCCAGCGGCTACGTTGAAGGTCGATTCTCTCGCCAGCAAGAAGTGTTTAGTCTCGACGAATATCGCGGCAAGCAGTGCCCGTGCTTCCACCATACCAAGATCGGTCTTGGACGCACGAATGAGTTGGTATACTACCTCGGCGGCTGCTGCCGCAGACTCATCTACGATCATTAGCGAGGCAATCTTTGTGGTGTCGGGGTGTGGATGATGGTGATCAATTACAATTATTGGTATCTCGCCTTGCAGGATCTTCGCTCCGATCTTTCCTAGCTGGTCCGGTGTGTTTGTGTCAACTAGTATGGCCGCGTCCATGCCTGCGGGGAGAATTCCATCGGGGGTGGCTATTCCCAAGTTTTCGAGTAGTTGTTTTGTTGAGGAGCTGACTCCTTCTGGGCAGACAATCTTTGTCGAGGTCGCCGGTGAGAGAGTCTTCACCAGCGTTTGAAGCGCAAACGCGGAACATGTAGCGTCAGGATCTGCATTCTGGTGACAGAGTATGGCGATGACGTTAGATGAACTGACTCGGGAGAGGAGCGACCGGAGATTCGAAGCCCAGCTGGTCTCTTCGGACTGGGTAGACTTCAGAGGATTATCTCTCAGTTTACCGAACTCGATGGTCTGAGCTTCTCCTGCAGCTTCTCTTGAAGCTCCTTGATTCTTTCCTTGGTTCTCTCTTCCTGCCGACCAAGCACTGTAATCCTGGTTCCCAGCAGCTCTTTTCTCTCTTTCAGCTCTGTCAAGAGTGTCTGTCGATCCGACTTGACCAGGAGGCTTCCGACGCTCTTGTAGACGGGCGTCTGGTCTGTGACCTTATCGAGTTCCGAAATGGCTTTGTCTGTTTCTGAGGCTTCGATCTCCAACTGTTGTTTCTGGGCCATTACTGCTTGCAATGTCTGCTGTAGTTGTTGCAGTCTGCCGAGTTGTTCTTGTAACTGTGGTGGAAGCTCAACTTCTTCGGTCAAAAGTACTACCTGATGATCTTGAAATCATTCCGCGTTTGCGTTCCTATAAAAGGGTGCGACAACATTCACAGTCTTCACTGCCACGGCGACGAATCGGAGAAACGTGTTTGACGCCGCTCGCAACGCGACGATATCGTCTGCGAAGATCTGCAATTCTAGAGTTCTGCCTCTCCGTTTCACGGAGACATGTGATCTGAATCCTGATGGTTGCTTTGTCTCAGGTAGGAGAGAATTGTAAACGGTCTCGGCGACTTTCGATGATCGTAGACTAATTTCTATCGTTATCTCTGAGGAAGCGTTCTCGTGTCTATTCTTCTGCGGGAGTCTCTGCTTCTCCCTGGGCTTCCTGTTCGCTCTTTGCCTCAACTTTCTCAGCAGGCTCAGCTGGAGCCTTCCTTCTCCTCGCTCTTGGCTTCTTTATCGTGACGACCATCGATGGGGCAACTCGGGCGCCGCCTCTAAGACTGTCGAGCTCTGTTGACAAGGTGGAAGGACTCATCAGTCCTCGTGTAGCTCGCGCGGCTATTTCTCCAAGCTTCGTCGTCGGGGCGTAGGCGCCTCCCGCGAACTTGAATCCGCATTTTCTGCAGTGCCAGACTCCTACGCTCCACCTCTTGACTGTCCTGAACATACACCTAGGACACTCGTGTTTCGAACGTAGACCAGTCACTATTGCAATGTACCGTCTTCGAGTAACCGTGCCATACCGTGCGCCGAAACCGCCTGCTAAGCCAGTTTTGCGAGTCATCAGCCTTTCGCCGCGGCCAGTATCTTGGCCCGGTTCTCTGCTGCCTTTGCAACCGCCAGGTGGACCGCTTTTTTCAATTCGTCCGGGGTAAAGCCATAGAGCCCTCCTTTCTGCATAGCGCACAGGTGGCCGTTCTTGTCTATCGTCACCGTCAATCTGGCGTTCATCACCTGCTCCTCTTCCAGTGACGGATCTACGACGATTGTCTTGTCGATCTTCGCGAACGTAACCGCGACTGGATGATTGTTGAGGGGTAGCTGATGATGTCCGCCCTTTTCGATCACTTCATCGCCCTTCACTTCCATCTTGGCGACCTTTGAATTGGCGAGTGCCGCTAGGGCGGCCATGGATGCTGCATCAATCAGATTGCCGTCGTGGTCGAGGACGTAGACGTCAACGTAGACAACTTGGACCTTCTTTCCTTTCTGGATGACGAGGGATTTCAGATCGATAGCCTTGGACTCTCTTATTCCCCTGTCAACGACCCTTGAGAGTTCAATCGCCGCTTCGCTGGGCGGGCCCATCTCGAAGGATGGCGACGCCAGCGGGACTAGTTCTGCGTTCACCGTCAAGACCCCTTCTTCTGGAGTGTCTGGGAAGGGTTCGCCGATTTCGACTTTTATTCCGGCCAGAACCTTTGACTTGCCTAGGAAGACTTGGGCGGAACCATTCGCTTTTTCGATGAGCCCTACCTGGATCTGGATTGGTCTATAGCTTTCCAGGCCTCTCTCGTCAATCCGTTTGCCCTTGGTAACTAGATCCACTACGGTCTTCTGTTCCAGTTTCGCCACTGGTGGAAGTTGGGGGGTTGCTGACATTATGCGACTATCTCCGGTTCCTCTCTCTCCTCAACTGTATCCTTGATGGTCGCGTATTTCTTCTTGAGAGTCTCTCTCTGCATGGTGTGTATTGTCTTGCAAGCTTCCATGGCCATAGACAGCCCCTGCTCAAACTCCGCGGTGGTAAGATTGCCATCCATTTGTAGAAGCGTCACGAGCCCCATGTTGGGTACGAGGGCAACTGGTAGATCTGCGTCCCCGTACTTGTCTTCTGCGTCAGACAAGTCAAGCGCCATCTTTCCTTGAATCTTTCCTACTGCACAAGCCGCAACCAATTCCTTCATCGGGATTCCTGCATCAGCAAGTGCGAGTGAGGCTGCTGTGATCCCTGCGCAGCGCGATCCACCGTCAGACTGGAGTACTTCGATGAAAACATCTATCGTGGTTCGAGGGTAGAGGTCGGTTAGGACGACTGGTTCGAGGGATTCTCGGATGACTTTTGAGAGTTCCATCTCGCGTCTGGAGGGTGCGGGTGACTTTCTCTCGTCAACTGAGAATGGCGCCATGTGGTACCTGCATCTTATGACGGCTCTCTCTGGCATGGCGATGTGTTTGGGATGAGCTTCCCTCGGCCCATATACTGCGACAAGGATCTTGTTCTTTCCCTGTTCTATGTAGGCGGAGCCGTCTGCCTTGTCGAGGAGGCCGACCTCCAGCTTCAAAGGCCGTAATTGGTCTAAGCGGCGGCCATCGATCCGCAATCCTTTCTCGTCGATCAGTTTTTCAGGCTGTTTGGGTTCCGGCAACTTGTTCAACCATCCTAGATTTCGATATCATTTCCCTTATCCGATCGGTCAGTCCTCTTGTATGTGCCTCTCGTTCAACCATGTATATGGCTTCTACCGCCACTCTCTCGTCCTCCGGGGACTTGCCCCAGACGAGCACGACGCCGTTCTGTCCTACGGTAATCTGGCATCGGGTCTCCTGCTTCAGCATGCTAATCATGGAGCCTTTTCTTCCAATTAGCCGCGGAATCTTAGCGGCACTTATCTCGACAACCCGGCCAGTTGATACTTTTCCCAGTCCAGGACCCTTTGCCGTTAGGAGGGGGTCTCTGGTTCTGTCAAAATCCAGCACTTCTGCTAATACCATATCTCCAACTTCAAAGCTAGAGGAGAGATCTCGTCGCCTGGGCCCTCTTGGACCAGGCGTCTCAGAGGCAGGCAGCATTGCTTCGTAAGGTGCGCGAATATCTACCGACCATCCTGATAATCCGATGTCGACTATTCGACCGCCAACAAGATCGCCAGCGCGTGGAAAGTAGCCGCCCTTTAACGGGACAACGAAGACCCTGTTACCGTCGATTTCGAGGATCCCAATGCAAGCCGAGTAAATCTGGGTCCCGATTTTGTAAGCGTTGTCGCCTAGGAGATGATCGCCTTCTGCAAGAAGCTCTCCCGGGGCTACTACCTGTTTTGGTTCTGCTACTATAACCAATCTTCTTGCAAGCCTCTAAGTCAATACCTTTGTCTGAATAGTTCCCTGCGTCAGCTTTCCCACTCTGTCGATGAATGAACCGTACATTCCGGCTGGCATTTCAATAACTGCCATCAGAGATCCGTCCGACTGCCATTCCTCACGACTTACGGTGCCGAAGCTCTTGAACGTGTTGTATGCTCTCGCGGCATGCTCGGGAAAGACCTTGACCGCAATGCGCATCTGCTCCAGCTTTATCGGAAGAATAGGTCTCAACTCTTCTATAACCAACTTCGCCTGTTCTTCAGCGCTCTTGTATGGATCTATAGAGAGACGTACCTGGCCCATTGCCTGTTCGATTCTCAAGGGTGGATGGGGAGTTCCGGTCCGGGGGTCGATGGCGTTGCGGGTGATTATGGTCACGATCTGTCGTCTCTTTTCCTCTATGAGCTGTCGGCGCTGTTCTGTTGTGAGCTGAAGTTCGCCGCTCTTCATTACCTCCTCGGCGATTATTTGCGGGTCGGTTGAACCGAAGTATTTCTGAAGCTTCTCTTCAGAAGCCCTAGTGCCCTTGCTTGAGTCTGAGTATATTTCCTCGATTAGAAGCACTTGGGAGATAGGCACTTGTTTTCCAAGCTTGTAGTCTAATGCTGGTTGGGGTTTTACCAGTATCTCGAAGTGGTCTTGTCCTTTTGTTAGGCGAGCGGTTGTGTACTTGTCACTCATTTGCCAGCCGGAGCCTTTTTGCTAGCATCCATCCTTCGAAGGTACTTGTCAACCTCTTCAACCGGGAGTTTCTGGAACTTTCCAGTGTCCCGTGGAATAATTGCAACCCGAATCTTCTGAGGTTCAGCCTTTCCTTCCAACACCTTCGTCATACATTTCATTCCTAGCAAAAGGGCTTCGTCCATCGTGAGATTATCCCGATATTCAGCTTCAAGAATTTCGTTTGCAGCGTCACCGCCAGCCCCTATCGCCCAAGCCCGATAGGCAAAGAAGGCACCGCTGGGATCTGTCCAGAATAGTCTGCTGCCTTTCTTGTCAACTCCTCCGAAGAGCATTGAGATGCCGAAGGGTCTTACTCCCGCATGCTGAGTGTAGAGCTGTTTGATCTCTCCGATTCGTCGTGTCAGGATTTCAATGTCGATGGGTTCGTCGTACATTAGCTTGTTACTTTGAGCATAGATTCTGGCTTGATCGACTAGAATGTGAGCGTCGCAGCTCAGACCAGCGACAGCAGTTCCGACATGCTCGTCAATTTGGAATATCTTCCACATGAAGGATAAGTCTTGAAGTTTAGACCCGGCTCTCTCCTCTGCTGCGAGCACGACTCCCTCTGGTGAGGCGATTCCAAGGACGGTCGCGCCTCGCTTAACGGTCTCGCTTGCGTATTCAACCTGGAAGAGTCTCCCGTCAGGGGAGAACACAGTAATGGCCCGATCGTATGCGCCGGGCACGGCAAACATCGACAAATTTTTACACCTAGATAGATTTCGAAGAAGCGAGCCCGTAGGTGCGTACTAAAACCTTTCCCACGATCCGTTTCTCCAGTGATCCAAACGCGGGGTCGGCCCGTCGCAGAGAATATCATCCCGTGGAGAGGTCATGCTGGGACTGGCGTCCTCATTCCCCAAGAGAACTGTCAAGGACTATGTAATATCGTCTAGCCTAACGGGCCTCATTGGTCGGTCGGGTCTCCCAAATCGTTTTCGAGAGAATCTAAGAGTTGTTTGATTTCTTGCTCAGGTTCCAGATTCGACTTGATTCTCTTCCGAAACGATAGTTGGATCTTGATCGGATCTTGATCCTTCATCCTGAGTATGCCGCGGAAGGCTTCTCCTTTGTCCAAGCGCAAGTGTAGCCCGCCACTTTGGTCAAGGTGACTGCTCAATGCGCCGAGAATTGATGCACGATCAAAACTCGGCAGGCTCTTCCACAGATGGACCGAGAATGACCGAGCGGGTGCTCCGCGAATGGACAGTTCAACCATTCGAATCTCGTTACCATAATGTCCAGGGAACCTTCGTGTTTCCGCCTTAGAAGGAAGAGCCCCCTCAGGAAAGACTCGGCTCAATGCTTGAAGAACCCGATCTACATCTTCTGTTGCGTGAACGATTGCGGATATCTTCGCCGAAAATGCTTCCAAGCTCCGGAACCCCCGTCTTTCTCACTTCTGTACTAGCTTCGTTAAAATACTGTGATAATTGGGACATCTGGGAAATGTCGCAAGAGTTCGCATACAAGCAGGCGCTCATAATCCGATTAGACTTGAAAATTGGTCGGGGAAAGATTGCTGTCCAGTGTTCTCACGCTGCAGTGAGCGCTGCCGAAGAAGCGCGCATACGCTTTCCCCAATGGTGGAAGGGATGGCTAGAAGATGGTCAGCGAAAGATAGCCCTTAAGGTACCTGACCTTGACGCATTATTGAATCTTGAGAATGTTGCAAGAAGGAATCGCCTTCCCGTCTATCTCGTCCGAGACAGAGGTCTCACTCAAGTGCCTCCGGACACGGTTACCTGCGTCGGAATAGGCCCCGCACCCTCGAACCTAGTAGACAATCTAACCCGTGACCTGGCCCTTCTTTGATCTCACAGGGTCAGTGGAATCCTCTGCGACTCCGTGTCTGTGCGACAACATGTCGTATCGCCTCTTTGCGTCAGCAACATACTCAGTGAATTCAGTGTCGATTGTTTCTCTGAAACTGGACCCGGTTTTTTGGAACAGCTTTCTCAGTATTATCCGTTCAATGACTTTCGAGGCCCCGCCCAGAGACTTTCTCAGTCCGGCGACAAAGTCCGCCACGCGACCCGGGATCTCTTCACGGGGCAGGGAACATATCGTCAGGAGATACTGATACAATGCTTCGCGTGGCTCATTCCCGAGTACAGAGAGCCCTTCGTCAATACATTCTAAGAGGAGCTGTTCGAAAGGTTGGGCACGCGTAGTCAAGCCACGATTCCTCCAGAGGGCTCTTGAACGCCTGATAAACGCTCCTCGTCATAGTTTCTTTCTTGTCGGCTTCCCTGTAGCTTGATGACCTTGAGACCTTCGAAGTTGAAGCGCAGTTGTGATCGAAACAGACCTTGTACCGCCCCCAGAACCCTCGGTTCAAGTGCATCGTAGTTGACCAGTACTAGAATTGAAGCATTTTCTGATTCCGTCATTTCTACGACGGATGAGAGAACACCATAGGCCTTCTCAAATCCTTGCGAGAGAATGATATCGGTGAAGACATCGAACACCATTCCGATTCTCTTCCTTGAAAGAGCTTGAAGGAGCTTGTCCACTGCATCTAGTAGAAGTGAAGTATCTCGCTCCGGCAACAAGACCTGCTCATCGGAAAGCCTTGCAGGACTTGAGGTCTTTGTGCTGAAGCTGAAGAGACTAATGTTTCTCTGGTCTCTGAATTGACGGTAGATCGGACTGCCCGCGCTAGTAAAGATGGCGACCGCTTCAACGTTTGCCTGGAACTCTCTCACGAATTTTTGGACGAGTTCTTCGTAGTCGCTTGTCGGCTCATATTCTATCAGCAATCGGTTTCCGAGAATATCTTGATGCTTCACATTGAATGTGCTCGAAAAGGCATCTTGTTGCATCGCCAAGTCAATCACCCTTGCAGTCGGGTTGACTCGCTGGAGCAAATCGAGTATTCCCGCGTGGGCTCCCTCTACGTTCAACGCCCAGATTCGTCCTACGTGTTTGGATCTTGGGGTGGAGTCTGGAACCATGATCTTGTCAATTACATCCTGACAGCGATCTAGGTCAAGTTCATCCAGATCCACAAGTTCTCTCCTTTCAACTGAAACAGATGAAGGCAACGAACTGATCTCTCCTGATGGTACGGTAGTTTCTAAAGGGTGGATGATGACAGAATGCTCCCCTGGGCTGGAGCCCAATAGGCCCGACCCCTTCAGTATTGCGCGGTAGAATGGTACTTCAGCCTTCGTTACCTTACAAAGTACATCCTGTCCTGTTGCCAATCCATCCTTGACAAACGTCTCGACTAGGTTTCTCCGATCGGATTCGGTATTATACAGCACTATGGTATCAATACTCGGATTAGAATACACGGCCTGACTGACAGTCTCTCCGGACGTTACGATCCGTCCAAGGATTGTTGGTTCACGCAAGGCAAAGGCAATCAGCATGAAGAGAAGACTGTCGGCAACAGATCCAATGCTTTGGGAAGTTGGGAGAAAGAGCCCGCCTGCGGCAACTTGGAAAAGAGTTAGCACACCGAAGCACGCCCAACAGAGGCTGATAATTTTCATTGATAGAGATGCTTTCTTATCTTGAACGGTTTTCGATTGGTGGAAAAAGGAGAGAACTGGCATGGAGACAAAGCAGACTAGCAGAAGAGCGCTCGTCGCAATGTACCAGATCTGGTATGAGTAATAATAGTAGGTCACCCCTCCCAAAGAGGCTTGATTTAGCATCCAAGGACTGAAAATGAAACCAACAGCAGTCCAGACTCCGACGGCAAGCAAGAAAATCAGGAAAGGCAACGGCGGTTTCGAAACGAATCTTCTCAGCCTCCAGATTCGTCGAGGGTCCGTCTCATCGCCGTTTCGTAAAAGATAGGACGCGACTCCAATGGAAGTCGCCATGACCGCTATCAGTGCGGCGTCAAGTGGCGGCGATGTTGGGACCTCAAGGGCATGCGCGTATGTGGTTTCGGCGAGAAATATGATGAACGCTACATTGGCGAGCGCTATAAAGAACCCTGAATCTAGAAAGTACGTTTTCTTTGCTCGAAGTATGAAATATAGCGCTGAGCACGAAGCGGTGAGCGCAAGAACGTCTAGGACGCCGATCAGAATATTGACCTCAGGCTACTTCATTCTCTCTTTTCATCGACCGTTTGGTTTTCGTCTTTCTTCAATTCGTAGACTAGTTTGACCGAATCCTGGTTCTCGTTGAGGCTTAGCTGAAAGTCAGATGATGAAGCGACCCCGAGTAAGCGCGCGATGTCAACTGGGATTAGGAGGTAGAGGCTATCTCTCAGCTTGACCGGACGTACTTTCAGTGTCACGCAGACTCAACTTTGTAGGCGCAAAGTTGATCAGAGGGATGGGAATAATGGAACCAATGTGCAGGCTGTCCGGTTACAGCTGCAAGTCGCCGAGCGATTCTTCGTTTCCCGAAAGGCCTGCCCATCCAAACTTGTCTTTGATTTGGTCAGCCGCCTGTTGAGAGTTTTCAGCTTCGATTGTTGAGATTCTGTAGAGTCCGGCTAGTCTCTTTGCTTTCTCAGTAAGCCTCGGCATAGCAACAAGTATCGATTGAGTCGGAGCGACGTCGAAAATCTTCGCGTACATTGAAGCGACTGCTACTTCGTCGATTTGCTTCTCGCTAGCGATGACATCTAGTACGACGACTTCTGAAGCGCCTTTCGTCGCAACTGCGTCAAATCTGTGCAACGCCCCAGACCGCCCAGCTATCTGACCGGGCATCTCGACCTTAAACTGGAAATCCTCTAGGACCATTCCTATGGGCTTCATAACTAGATAGCTTCGCTTGAACTCTTCCTCAGCTTCAGAGCCGAGCCTGTAGGCGTAGATATTGACGAATCCTGTGTCCCTTATTGTGAAGATGTGGCCACAATTTCTGCATCTATGTATCGGGCTCGGCATGTCAGAGCGTTTTCCGCATTGACTACACTGAAACCATGCACCAAGCTTCTGATAATCAACTCCTGCCTCTAGCAACTCTTTGTTGCATTTCGGGCAGAGGAGACCTCCCTCTACGAGGAAGTTGTCGACGCTGTCTATGTTTCCGCACACAGTATGTTCGAGGAGAGTCTTACGTTCAATATCTATGGAATTGCAATTTGGACAGACGTAGTCATTACTTACATTCACGGATACACAGGAGGGACAGACTAGGATTTTCTCGTGAAACTTGCGCTTGAAAATTCCTACGTCCCAGAGCCTTTCAACCAACTGTTTCGCGGCTCCTGAGTCTCCCTCGACAACCTCTTCCACCTCTGGGTATCTGACAGTCTGATTTAGATCGAAGCTCGGGACCAGCTCAACTATTTCTCCTCTAACGAACTTACTTAGAAGTAGCTGTACAGATGGATCCTGGTACAGAGCTAGCCTATCCTTCGATGTCACGCCTAGGGACGCCTGGTTGTCCTATCTCAGACTATTCTGCCAAGCGAACCGAATCTCCATCGATATGCGTTCAATGTACCCTTTTCGCGAAGGTTAGCGTATCAGAACGAATATGGTTTCGTGACATCGCTGGGAGCCTTGGAAAGATTCATGGCCGACACTCCGGCCGATCGAGCGGCCAATTCTAGGACTCCTACTGGAATCCCAGGGCTGGATAAGCTGCTTACTGGCGGCTTGCCCAAGAATAGAATCATCCTTCTCTGCGGTGGTCCGGGCACCGGAAAGACCATTATGTCATCGCAATTTCTAGTGAATGGGATACTAGACTACGAAGATCCGGGAGTCTACGTCAGCCTCGACGAGAACAAGGTTCACGTTTTCGAAGAGATGTTGGACTTCGGATGGGATTTCGAAGACCTAGAGAATAACAAGAAGCTAATCTTTCTAGAAGCTTCCCCAATCAGATATCTTCCAGCCGAAATCAAGGTTGGAAAACTGACAGTAGGGCGGAAGGAATTTTCGATGGCAACGCTCATCGAGATGATAAAGACCAGCGTAAAGGAAATCGGTGCAAAACGGATCGTTGTTGATCCCGTGACAACACTGGTCTTCCAATATGACGGAGTCGTTGCTCAACGCAATGCGCTGGTAGAGTTGATGGAAGCACTCGCCGACACGGGCGCAACGTGCCTGATCACGACAGAACTAAGGCGACCCGGATTTGAAAGAAGCCTAGACTACGAGGAATATCTAGCGCATGGGGTGATTCTGCTACAACAGTTGCAGGTAGGAAAATCGCTATTGAGGGTTATCCAGATCGAGAAGATGCGCAAGACCCCCGTTGACAATCAGCCTCGACCATACCGAATTACCGATACGGGAATCGAAGTGTTCCCGAGAGAAAGCGTTCTCTAGCTCTGCAAGCCGCTGCTCGTGGGCATAATTAGGCCCAGGCCCGGATCTCTGTTGTACGGAGTCCACGCGGTCACGTGACGTGAACCCTTCATCTTGGGGACCCGAATGTACCTGGCGAGCCCGTCCTTCGTATCCTCGGCTTTCATTTCGATCACACCGTCTACCTTGTCCTGAATTCCTGCGATGATAGCTGGGTGAAATGCTTTCCTTGAGAGGGATGTTACGCAGCTTGCTTTGCAGCTTCGGATCTTGGCAACTAGAGTATGGAGAAAGTCGAACGAGGGTCTGACTCCACTCCTTTGCAACAAGGTTGTCAAAGAATCCATTGCTAGGAGAGTTTTGCTCGGGTCACGGGACTCAGAAAGTGCTTTGGAAACAACTATACTGAGGTCAGAGAGTCGTTGAGGGTCCTCACTATACTGCTCTTTGCTCTTTACACCCACAAGGAAGGAGTAACAGTCGATAAAAACGAGGCTGCGGCGGCCTTCAACTTCGTATTTCTGAGGATCTATACCCATCATGCGCATAGATTCTCTCACGCTATCCGGGAAGTCGTCGAGGCTTGCGTAGACAACGTTCCGGTCTCTCCTGAGCGCCTCGACAACAAGCTGGGTCAGGAGTGTCGTCTTTCCAGTCGCAGGGTCTCCCATAACCAAGACAACTGAGGTTGAAGGGTAGCCTTCGGGAAGGAGTTCGTCAACTATTCCTATCCCCGTCATTTCTCTAGATGAAGATCTTTCCGTCTCGTCTCCGGATGGAGGTGATATCAATCTCTTCGAGATCTCTCGTTGCAGCTCTTGATCTCTGGCCTTGTTGAAGGATAACGTCCTAACTTCCTTGAGAAGTCCGAGTTCGACAAGATCCGACAAGTCTCTGTCTATCTCCTTCGGGTTTCGACGGATCTTGTTGGCGATTCCTTCAACAGTGTCGGTAGATTCCGGGTTTTCGTGGAAAAACATTAGGAGTTCGGCCTTTGTCTCTGATCCGATCAGTTTCTCTATCAGATCGGCTTTTTGGGGTCCCTTGTCGACCCGGCCGCTACCTTTGTCGTCCAGAGGGGGCACCCTCAGATCCAGAATCGTAGCTATCGGATCTTGTCAGGTGGGATGGGGGTCGGGGCTAAAGCGAATCCTTCCCGTGTGATATAGTAGTCGTAGCCTTCAAGCCGGTGTTCTGTTCCTCGCATCTTGGGAATGTAGATGCGGCGTCGGACTCTCGAATTGTCAAAGCTGGCGTCAAGGACTATCAGTCCATCTCCTAGGAATTCCTCGAAGTTTGTACCCAACTGTTGCTTACCCCACGGGACTTCGCTTATCATTAGTGTTGTACAGTTGGCTGCTTCCAAGAATTTCAGCATGATGTGCAGAAAGCTCCTAGCCTCGGCCGTGCTTTCGAACGCGGTCATTAGTGCCGAGAGGGAGTCGAAGACGAGCCTTCTAGCATTGATGCTGTGCAAGGCCTCAAGCACGGTTTCTAGTGCCGTGCTCACGCCTGCCTTCATCGTGGATTGTAGTGAGACTATCTGGAGTTTTCCTTCCTTCTCAAGACGATCAAGGTCCCAGCCGAAACGTCGAGCATTCCGTTTCAGTTTTTCGCCGCTCTCTATCACGGAGGCGTAGACTCCGTTCTCGCCGCACCTCACCGCTCCGTGGTAGAGGAATTGCAGACCGAGGGTGGTTTTTCCTGTTCCCGGCTGACCGGCGACGATTACTGTGTCTCCCCTAGCTAGTCCGCCTTCGATTATCTTATCCAAGCTTGCGATGCCTGTTTGGGCCCTTTCATCATTCTGTTGTATGGTCGGAGCGCTGGGTCTACGGCTCTCCATTACTTCTCATCCTCCAAGGACCAGAGTTTCACTGGTCCGACCTGTCGAAAGTTGACCATTCGCTTCGCTCTAAGGACATGCAGGTACTTTGACGCAGTGGATCGGTTGACCCGGAGGTCTCTAGCTATCTCGCCGATTGAACTGCTAGGTCTCTCACCAAGAGAGTGAACAATCTTATCTTCGATAAGATCCAGGTGACCATCTTCAACTTCTAATCTAGTTGTCAACTCTGACTGTCAACTGAGAGCGTCAGCCCTGATTATCATAAGGCGCGTGTTACCGGCACAGCAAGATAACAGTCATCCCGAAGCCGCTAAATGCTAATCTGACGCAAACCAGAAACCGATGCAAGCTCCAGTCGTAGTCAAGCTTGGAGGATCCGCTATTACTGACAAGTCAAAAACTTCCACCGCGAGGCTCGAAGTAATTCACAACGCGATCAAGGAAATCGCATACCACTCAGGGCAAATGGTCCTCCTACATGGTGGAGGCTCGTTTGCCCATCCCTTCGTGTCAAAGGCTGCGCTCAGAAACGGGTTTAAACAGAAATCTCAGCTAGCCTCGGTCTCTGAAATCGAACTAAATCTCGACCAACTGACAAGAATAATTGGGGTAGGTCTCCTGCTTCGACACAGGCCTTTCGTACCTTTAGCACCGATGAGCTTCATGACGCTGAGACGGGGGCAGGTAGGCAGATCGTTTCTTGATCCTATCAACGCGGCGTTGCGACTTGGCCTGATTCCTCTAATTCATGGTGACGTTGCATTCGACGAAATAGAAGGTTGCGGCATCGCGTCGGCGGATCGAATTGCATCCCTCCTCGGTGAGAAGATTGGAACCTCGAGGGTCCTATTCGGTTGTGATGTAGACGGCCTCTATGACGGGAATCCAAAGGCATCCTCGAAGGCTGAACTCATCGTAGAAGTCAATCGCAGCAACTACTCCCAAGTATTGAAAGGATTGAAAACAACCAACGGTGATGTAACAGGTGGCATGCGTGGAAAAGCTGAAGAGGCACTCAGACTCGCCAAGCATGGCTACGAATCCTATATCTTCAATCTCACGAAATCGGGGAACTTGCGAAGCCTGTTGAAGGGATCCTCGTCCATTGGGACAAGATTCGTCCCATGGAGAAAAGTGAGTCAGTAGGATCTCGCTACTACCTGGTCTGCGAGATCGGATAAGGCATCTTTGAAGGGAGAGGGCTTCAGGATGGATAGGCTCGTCTTCGCATCTTCGAGATATTTCATCGCTACCTCTCTACACTCCCTTTCCGCAGGTGTCTTGTTCACAATACTTCGGGCCTTCCTGACCATCTGTTTCGAGACCTTTTCAGATCCGATTATCTTTTTCAACTCTCGGCGGTCCTTCCGAGTGAGAAATCTCATCGCGACTAAGATCGCAGCATTTCCCAGTTTGTGTTCAATGATGTCCTTAGCCTGTTGTTTCCCTGTCTTCTCTCCACAAATATCCAGGACGTCGTCCATTACTTGGAAGGCAAGTCCTGCCTTCCATCCGAAAGTGCCCAGAGCGCTTACGACGGGGGTTTCTGCTTTAGCTGCATAGGCGCCTATTTGGCCCGCCGCTTTGAAAAGAGAAGCGGTCTTCTTTCCTACCATGTCCAAATATGATCTGAAAGTTGGATCGAAGATTCTGTTTTTGACCAGATAAGGGTCGGTTCGGCCGGCCTGTTCAAGTAACAGATCCAATCTCTCTCCATCGATAATCTCTTTCATGGTCTTCACGGCAGTAGCTCGTACCATATCACTAGCCGGCGAATCCTTGATCAAGTCATCGAGGATTTCACGATAGAACATTGCAACTAATAGAGCGATCGAGTCGCCCATAACGACGCGTACGGTAGGTCTTCCCCGCCTGACTTCTCCTCGATCAATAAGGTCATCCATGACGAGTGAATAGTTGTGGATCATCTCAACGACTGCTGCAGGCTTGACAGCGCGCTCAATCCTTCCGCCAGCTGCGCCGCAGCTGAGAACTACCATGGCAGCTCTCATCCGTTTGCCGGCGACTTCAAAGTGATAGCTTAGTGCAGGTCTAAACTCTGAAGGCGCTCCACGCTTTATGGCATCGAGAATAGCTGGGTCAGCCTGTTGGCCTAGGCGAATAAACCTGGCGAGGCCAGAATGGCTCATTTCTACTCTTCAGCTAGGCCTAGGGCTAGTGGCGAGACCGGTTTACTCCTGTCCGTCATGAGGATTCGCAGGCTGCTGTCTTTTCGAATTCCTTGATATCCTGCGCGATTCTATTTTTCTTGCAGCCCTGGGTGATGATGATCCATAAGGATCACTTCGTACCAGTGACTCATGCCGTCGGAGTAGAGATGGTAGGAATCCCGTACAGTCATGTTCGGATATCTCCGTACTACCCGTCTCTCGGCGACAGCCTGGAGAGAAATAGCCCTGGTGAACTTGGAAGATCCCATTGCTTTCTGTCTTCTTCCGGAAGTCGGCCTCGGTTTCCTCGCTCCTCCACGTCGTACACGGACCCTTACCATGACTATTCCGGGTTTTGCCTTGTATCCTAGGCGTCGGGCGGTCACGAGTTTAGTAGGTCGAAGAATTCTCTTAACGACGGGCTCCCTTCTCCAGCTTATCGCGGATCGCCTAAGCCAGTCACGGAAATCGGGAGTGCCGTCGCGCCACCATCCTTCCATGTGCGAATAGGCCATAGGATGCAGTCTCGAGGCTCGGGATAGAAACACATCTGATAAGGCTTACTCGACCGCGCGGAATTCAACACCGTTAAATCTCACCTTCTTAGGAGACCGAGAATCCTCTAGAGTGATGGGCTTCCGATGGCTCAAGACGTCAAACTGTTGAAGCGCGCCTACGCGCCTGCTCGACTCGCCATGAAATACCATCCCTACTATCATGGAAAGATCGAGATCAGTTCCAAAGTTCCCGTCAACTCCTACGACGACTTTGCGATATGGTATACGCCTGGTGTTGCGGACCCTTGCAGAGAAATCCAGCATAATCCGGAGAAGGTGTACGATTACACTAACAAATCGAACAGTGTAGCTATCGTCACAGACGGCACTAGAGTTCTAGGGCTCGGTGACATCGGGCCGGAAGCAGGTTTGCCGGTAATGGAAGGGAAGAGCCTTCTGTTCAAGTATCTGGGCGGCGTGGACGCTTATCCAATTTGTCTTGGAACAAAGGTCCCTGAAGAAATAGAGAATGCAGTCCGATGGCTGCAACCTTCGTTCGGAGGAGTCAACTTAGAAGACATCTCTCAGCCCAAGTGCTTCGACATCCTTGATGCTTTGAGGAACGATTTGGGGATACCTGTCTGGCACGATGATCAACAAGGAACTGGGACGGTCGTGTGCGCTGGCCTGATGAATGCCTTGAAGATCGTTGGTAAGAAGATGCGGGACTCGATGATCTGCATGCTAGGAGCTGGAGCTGCAAATATTGCGGTTGCCAGAATAATAGTTGAGGCAGGCGTGAATCCAGAGAACATTGTCATGGTTGATAGTAAGGGAATCTTGAGCAAGGATAGAACCGACCTAAGCGAGAGTTTCAAAGCCAAGTGGGACATGGCTCTCAAGACGAACCGAGAAGGCCGAACCGGGGGACTGGGCGAGGCGATTAGGGGGGCCGACGCACTATTAGCGATGTCTAAGCCCGGCCCTGACGTCGTTTCCGGCAAACTCATCGAGACTATGAATGATGACGCGATCGTCTTCGCGTGTGCGAACCCGATTCCTGAAATCTGGCCGTGGGAGGCGAAGGAGGCGGGGGCAAGAATCGTTGCTACTGGTCGTTCTGATTTTCCTAACCAGGTGAACAATTCTATCGGGTTTCCCGCGATATTCCGTGGTACTCTAGATGTGAGGGCGAAGATGATTAGCGATGAAATGTGCATTGCCGCCGCTGAAGAGATCGCGAAGGTCGCCGAAGAAAATGGTCTCTCTGAGGATAGAATAATTCCAAGCATGAGCGATTGGGAACTCTTCCCTAGGGAAGCGGCGGCTGTGGGTGCTCAAGCAGTGAAGCAAGGCTTGGCGAGAACCCGGCTGACTAAGAAGGAGCTCTACGAGAAAGCTGTCAGCGTGATCAGTCACGCGCGCAAGACTACTGAACTCCTTATGCGTCGAGGTCTTATCAAGAGCCTACCGCAGACCGCTCCCCGGAGAAGGAGATAGGCGATCAGTCTCAAGATAGGAGTAATCGGCGGCACAGGTGACGAAGGATACGGCCTAGCCCTAAGATGGGCCAAGCACGGCTACGAAGTTATTATTGGATCCAGAGACCCCGATAAGGCCAAAGCTGCCGCGAGTAGGATTCAGACGACTATCGGAGGTGGCCCTCGGGTTTACGGCCTAGTCAACCCGGAGGTAGCGTCGAAAGCAGACATTCTAGTCGTCACCGTTCCCTTCGCAGCACTCCCTGACACCATCAAGTCTGTAAAATCCTCCATCAAACCCGGGCAGATAGTGGTGAACGTGACGGTTCCGCTCGAAACGGCCGTCGGGGGCTCAGCGACTCGGACAGTCGGGGTCTGGGATGGATCAGCAGGCGAGTTCACTTCCAGATTTCTGCCAAAAGGCGCTAGGCTGGTTTCAGCATTCAATAACGTAAGCGCAGAATTATTGAACGACATATCCAAACAGGTAGACTGCGATGTTCTAGTGTGTGGAGACGATACGGATGCAAAGAAGGTCGTGCTCGACCTGGCCAAGGCGATTCCTGGGGTTCGAGGCGTAGACGCGGGACCTCTAAGCAATTCGAGAACTATTGAGCAGTTGACAGCACTTCTGGTTTCCCTGAACATTCGATATGGTGTGAAGACTGCGGGTTTGAGAATCACCGGCCTTCATTCTAGCACTTGATTTCTTCGTGGTAGTAAAGTGCAGGTTGGAATTGTAGGAAAGCCGAACGCGGGAAAAAGCACCTTCTTCAGCGCTGCTACTCTGACAGTTGTGCCCATTGCGAATTATCCTTTTACGACGATAAGGCCAAACAAGGGCATCTCGTATCTCCGAACGAAATGCGTCTGCAAGGATCTTGGAGTTCAAGATCAGCCTCGTAATTCTCGCTGCATTGACGGGGAACGGTTCATCCCAATCGAGCTGATTGACTGTCCGGGTCTGGTGCCTGGAGCCTCGACGGGGAAGGGTCTCGGAAACCAGTTCCTAGATGACCTTCGGAAAGCAGATGCTTTAATCCACGTCGTTGATGCGTCGGGTTCGACGGATTCTGAGGGAAAACCTGTTGCCGCGGGCAGTCACGATCCTCTTGAAGATGTTGGCTTTCTTGAGAGTGAGCTTGAAGCGTGGATGTATCAGATTCTTGCAAAGGATTGGGACAAGATCGCACGCAAGACGAATTTGACGAGGGACGAAGTGGCCGAATCAATTGCGGAGAGACTTAGCGGACTCGGTCTGAGAAAGTTTCACGTGGATGAAGGACTGAAGTTGGCGGATCTGAAAGAGAAACCTGCTGCGTGGTCTCGTGAAGACCTCATGCGTCTTGTTGGACTGTTGAGGAAGGCGTCAAAGCCTATGATGTTGGCAGCGAACAAGATCGATCTTCCCTCATCTAAGGGTAACGTGGCACGACTGGCGGCGACTGGAAACCTTACGGTTCCTTCTTCCGCGGAAGCAGAACTCGCGCTGAGGCGGGCAGCCGAGAAAGGCTTGATCTCTTACAAGCCCGGTGATTCAGACTTCTCTCCAGGAGCTTCCGCGAAGCTGACACCGCAGCAAGAGGCTGCGCTAGAAATGATAAGGAAACAAGTGCTCTCCCCCAACGGTGCGACCGGGGTCCAAGAGTGCATCAACTCTGCCTTCTTCAAGCTGCTAAACATGATCGTCGTCTATCCGGTCGAGGATCCGGAACGGTGGACCGACCATTCTGGGAATGTCCTGCCTGATGCGATTCTTGTCCAGAAGGGATCGACCTTGAAGGATCTTGCTCTTAGGATTCACTCGGACCTAGGCGAGCACATTCTGTACGGAGTCAACGCTAGGAGCGGAATGCGCCTCGGAGAATCATACGTTCTGAACCATGGCGATATCGTA
>DASPWZ010000013.1:0-2316 GCA_035637535.1 Candidatus Dormiibacterota bacterium | reverse complement strand
TATTGGGACTGAGTAGACTTTGTCGGCGAATTTCTTGTCAGTGTGGATTGTGGCTATGTTCGGATTCACGACAACTGTTTGAATTCCCTCTTCTCGAAGGGCCTTTATGGCTTGGGAGGTTGAGTAGTCGAATTCGCCTGCCTCGCCTATTTTTATCGCTCCGCTGCCGACTATGAGGACTTTCTTGAGTTCACGGATTTTCAAAATGCAGGAGCCCCTTCCATGAATTGGTCGAAGAGGAATCTTGTGTCGTAGGGTCCTGGGGAGCTTTCTGGATGCCACTGGACGCCGATGATCGGCTTCTCTTCGTGGGAGATTCCTTCGATTGTCTTGTCGTTGATGTTTACGAATCTGGCAGCAAACTTGGTTCGCGCCAGTGACTCAGAACTTACTGTATAACCATGGTTCTGGGTTGTGATGTAGCATCTGCCCGATTTCAGATCAACACAAGGATGGTTGACCGCGCGGTGTCCGAACTTCAGTTTGTAAGTGTCCGCGCCCGCTGCTAGGGCGAGGATTTGCATTCCGAGGCAGATTCCCATGATAGGAATGTCTGTCTCAAGTAGCTCTCTAACCGTGTCGATGGTCTGTGTGCACTTTTTCGGGTCTCCGGGTCCATTGCTGATTAAGATTCTCCTAGGTTCGAACTCTAGAATTTCATTTACGGAATAATCGTAAGGGACTCTAACGACGCTTGCCCCGGAGGCCAGTAGGTTTCTGACTATTCCATATTTTATGCCGCAATCCAAGACGACCACGGTCGCGTCAGAGTTGTTGACATAGTGAATCGGCTCCGAGGGGGTAACGTTTCTCACGAGGTCCCTTTCATTCGGGTCGGTGAGCACGCTGAGCTCTTCTTTGACCTGTTCGAGGTCCATTTCGTTGTCGAATGTCTTTAACAGTCCAAGCATCGTTCCGGTGGTTCTGATTTTGCGAGTCACGGCGCGAGTATCTATCCCTTGGATTCCGGGCACTTTCTCCTGGTCCAGCCACTCCTCGAGCTTCTTCTTGCTGGACCAGTGACTGGGTTTTGAGAGTGAGTGGATCGCGTAGCCTTTGACTTTGATGGAGTCGGATTCGTAGTGAAGAGGTAGCCCATATTCGTCGCACAGTGAGTAAGATGGAACCCCGTAAGATCCAAGAATTGGATAGGTCATCACGACGATCTGTTCGTGGTATGAGGGATCAGTAAGGAGTTCAGGATATCCAATCATTGAAGTGTTGAAGACGACTTCTCCCGAGACATCGATAAGAGCGCCGAAGCTTTTTCCCCGAAAAACGGTTCCGTCAGCAAGGGCCAGTACGGCGGCTCTGCCATCGTCCACTATCGTCGTCTCAAAGGTTACTCATCTCACCAAGGACCCTTTTCAAGCTTTCATCCCTTGGTGGGTTCGAGACTTCACCGAGAGGAAAGTTATGACTCTGCGAGAAGGATCAGGGGACGGAGATCACGGCGTCACCATTACCAAGGAAACCGTGCAGATATGATGACTGCTTCTTCAACAGATTCGCAAGTCCAGAGTCGACTGAAACGGTTCTTCCGGTTGTCTTCCTTCTTGGTGGACCGGGATTATGTATGACTTGTCCGCGTTGAAGCTAGACGATTAGAGGACTCGTACGGCGCTTCCGCATCCGGGGCAGTACTGATACAATGCGGCGAGGTCTTTGTGTTCCCCTGCACCTTCGCCTTTAGCGGTCATTACCAGCACGTGTATTATGGCCTTGGAACACGTAGTGTGTTGGGACTCTTCGGACGTCGAGACTTCGATCTCGGAATCCTTTATCCTAGCTTTCTTCAGTATGTTGAGGAGAGATTCCAAGCTGGATACGGTAAACTCCTGAAAAGGCAGGTGGGGCACGCCACTGTGGGTCAATCTCTTTACTCTGGGTGGATGTGCCATTTGCAGTTACCTGGTCCCGGTCCGAGCCGGTTTTACTCATGTCTGACTTATCTTGTGGACGGGCTTAAACGCGGAGTATCCATTTCAGCCTTCGTAAAGTGTCAGGAAGCTTAAGTTGTCCAAGTGAAATCGTGCTCGATTCTGGCGGAAAGACCATTCGACCTTAGCCGTAAGCTAGACGTCGTCCTTGCCGGCATGACGCCATGCCCGCTTCGATCTATTCGAATTATCGTCGAAAGCTTATCCGGTATCGAGAGCTGGTCGGGATTTGGATTGCCGAGGAGGGGCTAGAAAATACCCAACTGTGAGAGGAAGGTGAGAACAGAACGATATTTGTGAGCTTAGCAAAGTGGAGAAAGAAGCCAACTAAGGAAACTATTGCTGAGATGGACAAGAACTGGGAGCATCTGAAACG
>DASPWZ010000012.1:0-72217 GCA_035637535.1 Candidatus Dormiibacterota bacterium | reverse complement strand
TGACGCGCTAACCAAGCTGATGGCTCTGCTTCCCAACCAGAGTTTCTCAAGCCTCATCAGCCCTGCAAATATTCAGAATCTGAAATATTTCGCGGCAATTGGAATAGTTCCGATCACAGTCAACGGAGTTTCAATCACTGGTTTCAGCTTCGACCTGAACGTCCAATTTCAGCGCCAGTTCTTCAAAGGGGGAGTCCACCAGCTAGACCTCAAAACTCTCCTAGGATTTCAGAACAACATCGTAGGAGACCCAGCTGCTAACGTGTCCCTTGTCAGCATGAGCTTCCAACCAGGCACGATCCTGTACAGTCCCATGTGTCTCCCCTGCTACAACAATGCCACATCAACATACTACCTCGACGTGACATCGAGCTCTCAATCCGACTTCATCGCGAGTTTCAACTATCCCTTCGCACCAGACATCGTCATCCAGAAAACCAGTACTCCCAACATTGGACCCGTCGGAACCACTCACATCATAGTCGTCACGGTCCAAAACCTAGACAACGTAACAGTCACCAACCTGAACCTCACCGACCCCCAAACCTCGTCCAGCTACGCTCAAACTCTACAGATTTCTCCCAGTGGAGCCCAGACGCAACAAGCCTCGATACTTCTTCCGGGCAACAGCCTACCGTTGAGCTATACAGTCACCACAGCAAGTAGCGGAGTATACGTCCTCTCCCCCGCCACTGTGACCTTTCTCTGGACAGCGCCCAACAACACAAAGATCTCGTACAACATCAGCACGGACCCGACTGAGATAACCTCCCTCTCAGGCCCCCTGACGCAGTTCACGCGGACTTTCACCGACTTCCAGCCCTACTCATTCCTGCTCCTGATCCCATTACTCATCACGCCTGTCATCGAGACCTACAGACTGATCAGGCGACGCAACCAGCGGAGGAAGGAGAAAGAGATGCAATCCTTCTACGCGGCACCACCTCCCCCTCCACAACAGAATCTTCCGAAGTCTCCGGACACTGGGACCGGGTCCACTCCTAACAATCCGCCGCCGTCCTAGAAGCGAACAGAACGGTTTCACTACTGGTGAACAAGCTCAAGCACCCCTCTGTTTCCACTGGAACCATTGGAAACCGCACCATACGACGTGCACATCGATTCACTATGGACCAAGCTACGTGAGGGGAAGCTCTTTTCTACATGTGAACAGCGAACAGTGAAACTCCCTCCTCGGAGACGAGTGCCCGAACATGAAACCACGCCGATTCAAACTAGAATTCTATGACGATGAAGGCGTTAGACACTCGATAACCATCGATGGACAAGTCACGCGCGAAAAGGTGGGAAAACTACTCGATCTTGTGGAGGTGATGGCTGGCACTCCGCGAGGGACCGCCTCAGCACTCAGCATATCCCCGCGGAAGTTCGACAGACTCGCAAGCACAATAATTTCCGAACTGAAGCAACGAGAGTTTACTGCTTCTGATGCGAAGAAGGCTTTCGAAGCCTCGTTTACGGAAAAGATCCCGCTTAGCACCGTCTCGACGTACCTGGTACGGCTCGTAGAAAGAGGCGTTTTGGACAGAACGGAGGCGGGCCGGAACGTTAGTTACAGGGTCAAGACTGAGGAATCGAGACCGATTCTTTCTCTCCGTCCCTAGTCTCTTGTTTCTTGAAAGTCTGTTTAACCCTCTCCACCAAGGAATATCTGAACGGAATCCTCGTCTGGTCCCTTCGAATGTAGCCCTCCTCGTATAGCTTCTTCATCAAGCGGGCGGTATGTTCTCTCGAACGGCCTACTACCCTACCAATCTCGGGCGCTGACTTGGGTCCTTCATTCGCGAGCATGGTCAAGACTTGCAATTCAGTGGGAGTAGTGATCGAGGGAAGGGTCCCCAATTCTGGTATGGGAGCGAGAACGCGCCGAGAGAGACCGGCCTCTTCAGCGTCAACCCTGGGAGGTCCCGCCGATGATTCACTAGTCAGGACGGAGCGCTCCTCTTTCGTCACTGGCATTTCCCTCAGCTCGCGCCAAATTCCGGCTGCCTCTTTTGTCCAATTGAGAGACTCTGTAACCAGCACTTCTGCCTTCTGAAGTCGCTCGAGGAGGACGAGATCTGAGAGTTGGCTCCGGTCCATCGAGATTTTTAGCTTGTTAATCTCGGTCGACATATTCTTCAGACCCTCCTCAACAATCCCAACTCGTTTGGAAAATGAGTCGAAGAAGAGTCTTGCAACATCACCATCTTGATCGGAGCCCCCTTCGTTCGTCTTCCTTCGGCGAAGCCCAAGCATTAGTGTGATATCACGCACCGCGACTACGTGACATCACATCACGGTGTATCCGGATTTAACATTAACCTATGAGAGTGGTCGCGCAGGTCTCCGAGGGAAATCACTTGTGATGTATCCGTGACTCCAGTGTTGCACCTTGACGTCAACTGGGTGACATCACCACGTGACGCATCACGAAGGAACTTTGCCTCGATTCACTCCTCTCCTGTTTACTAACTTTCCAGTCACCCGTGATATGATGTGATGCGGTCGACGCTACGTGACGTCACGCGTTTCCCATAGAGTGCCTGGAACGCGTCCTCCAGATCCTCGATGATTGCGTCTGCGCGCTCGGCGTACAGCTTCGGATTGTCCTTTGCCAGCTCCTCAAACTGGATCATCTGACTCTTCAATAGCTCCGAGGCCTCGACGAACGGTGCCAGAGCGGGACTGTCGATCAATCCACCGTATCCAAGAAGGAGGATCGTGTGAATTGCCTCTGAAACATTCTCTCTCCCCTGCCTGAGGGTCCTATTCAATGCTCCTCGGCTTATTCCCTTCTGATTACGCACCAATTGAGCCATTTCGCCCCGTGTAAGTTGTTTGTTAGCCATATCATGCCCTAGTTGGTCCATAATGAGTGTTTCAAACTGAGCTCGCGTCAGATTACTCCTCGAGAGGAGTCTCAAGACTATCGGATCCTTCAAGATACTCTTGACTGACGCCCTAGTTCCTTCTTGCCAGGTGGTCACTCTACCCAAGGTCTTGAGCGGATACAGTTTCGTATCCACGGCTTACGTCTTTCCCTACCCTTCCTGTGAAGTAACGACGGCGTACGGGTTCGAAATAGTACCACGTGTTCTTCGCATGAGAAATGCCAGAGGGTTACACTAGCCTTATTCGGAATCCTGGACCCAGTCGATTTCGAGGCTGTCCGAATCTCCATGGCCAGTCAAACCAGCCAGGACTCTAACAATTTCGTACTCGACATGGTCTCCGACGTATGCCGGGTCGAAGGCTTCAACGTCGAGAAGAATGTCCAAGCAGACGACTCCGGCGACCACTTTGTAGACATTATAGCATCCCGGACGACAGGCAAGCAGACCCAGAAGGTAGCCTTCGAATGCTGGGAAGGAGACCGCCAGGTCAACGGACGCGAGGTCGAAGGCTTCGTGAACCGACTCAGAAGCGCTGGACTGTCAAGCGGGATCTATGTCTCTCCCAAAGGTTTCACTGGAGACGCGGAGTTCATGGCTCGAAAACTTGGAGTGGAACTCTGGGACCTAGCAAAGCTGAAAGAACGGGTCGAGAAGATCAAGCCTCCCGAACGACAGAAGGTCCCCGGGACTCTACCTGTCTCTCGCACGGTTGCGTCGAAGATTCTCGCTTACGGGATCGAGAACGGTAGCGTACTCAAGCTTACCTCAATGCCCAAACTCGAGTTTCGACCATACTTCTTCGCCGATTTTACATTGAATCATGGGAAGAAGAGGAAGGCGAAGGGAGTGATAGTCTTTGATGGCGTCGACGGAAGAGAGTGCGACGCGGGACTGTTCGAGGGCGAGCTGAAGAATCTGCCTGGGTCAGGCCTTTTCGTGGACTGTCTGGAAATAGAATCCTCCACCGGTTCGATGCCGCATCTTCCTCCGGAGCTCGAAATGAAGAACACAGTCACCGTCGCGCCTGCAGGAGTGGCTGAGGATTCCATCAGAGCGCACACGGGTGAAATTATCGGAAGAGAGTCAGGGGCCCATCCCGACGATATTTCCGTGTCTGGCATCACGCTTCTACACATACCGATCGTGACAGCCGAATTAGTCGCTCTCGGCCGTTCCTATCGAAAAATTCTCCAAGCGGCGACCAGTAAAATAATCTGGGATGAGACGCGGAAGTGCAATCTGTGCGACAAAGCTACTCAAGCAGTCTGCGAAGAATGCGGGGGAGTCGTCTGCCACGAACACACTCGACTATGCAGTTCTTGTCGAAAGCATCTCTGCACCGAATGTGTCACCACTAAGGGCGTCATTAACAAGAGCCCTCTCTGCCACAACTGCAAGAAATAGTGATGCCCTCTCGTTAAGAGATCGCGCGAGGAAGTAGTTTGTCTTTGAATCCGTGCTCGGCCTAGACCCCTTGAAGGGTCCTGGGACCCCCTACCGTGTCGTAGGGATGTGGTTCAGCGCGGATTCAGTCCGTTTCAGCCGTCGAATCGTATCCTCATGCCTGCTAATGTGATTCATCAGATCTAGCCTCAACTGATGCATTGTTATCTTCGCAGCATCCACTGCGGCGCGTTCAACAAGCGGCGCAAGCTTCTCTTCCAATCTGCGCAACAAATCCTCCTCCAGCTGCAAGACCTCCTCTTCCCTCAAAACTTCCATCGTCTCACCTCCGCCTCAACCCCTCGACCTTTGTAACCGTAGCCAATTCCAGTGTCTCCACTTTGCCGACTTGCTGCGCGCACAATGCGCATTCCCAGACGCGATCGCAAAGAAACCGTTCATAGTTCGAACATCTCCGGCGGAAATACTCGTTGAGCTTGTTCTCCTTCGAATTCTCTTTTCCAAGCATCCGGTTTTCCTCCCGAGTCTCCAATGAACAGTTGCGATGAACGTCCACACTAGCCTCCAGAGGACGACTAAAGCCTCCTGTAACCTAGAGCCTAGTCGAGAGGTTGCGCGGGAAACAATCCTCTAGCGACCAGCCCAGCGACACGCAAGGGCTCTGGAATTCTTGAGACATATGCCCACTCTGTCAAGATCCCTCTCGCTTCATCGTCGCCACAGCCGAACGCTTCGTAGAAGAGCGGACCCTCGTTCCGGACTGTTCGCACGTGATGCAGCGGACCCAGCGAGGACAGAATCCGCCATCTTCTCCTCCAGTCTGGAAAATGCCTGACCAGGGCGCGTTTCACAGCTCTGTTATCGGGTCGAGATCCAATTACAACGATTGTGGACGTTCTGAATTGTCTCAGTAACATTCTCGGATTGATAACGTTGAATCCTCCGAATGTTGCACCCGCTAGCAGGATCGGGGATTCTCGGGCTCGAAGCGAGCTGAGCATTCTCGACGCCACACCCGTAGCGTCAAATCCGTCTACTCCTATCCATGCAGTTCTGGCCTTCACAAGATGCGGCCCTTTCAGCTGTACTGCGACTAGTGGAGCCTTGGAACCGCCTAGTCTCCTAGATAGAAACGGTCCATCGTCGATCCCGATACAGCTAGTGATTGTGCTGTTTCGGGAGGCTCTTCGGCGCATAATTCAGGAGCCCTCTCACGAGCCCATCGCTGCCAAACGTCGACGTGATGGCGCGCGGCTCGACTCCCAGCCGGATCTTCTTCGTCCGCCCGTAGCGGCCGAAGCTCACAACACGGGCATTAACAATTCCCATGAGATCCAGCTCGTTCAACAATCCGCTCACCCGCCTCTGAGTCAAGGATTCTACAGCCGCTGCGGCACACAATTCCCTGTAAACCTCGTATACATCCCCCGTGACTAGACTCTCCTTCCGCGCGTTCTCTGAATGTAGGACGGCGATGAGGAGGATTCTGGAATGAAGCGGGAGCGAGGACAGCACCTCCGTCACTCGATCGTGTTCCACCTTCTGCTGCGCTAGTCGGACATGCGACTCTAGGATGCCCTTCTCTCTCCCTCTTTCTCCAATCTCGCCGGCCACTCTTAGAAGATCCAGAGCCCTTCTAGCGTCACCATGCTCGCCCGCGGCCATGGCGGCGCAGAGTCGTAAGGCTCCATCCTCTAAAGCGCCGGACTGAAACGCGGCCTCGGCGCGATCACTCAGAATATCGTACAGTTCATCGGACGAATATGGTTTGAAAACCAGCTCCTCCTCTCCTAGAGAACTCAATACTCGAGGGTCCAAGAAATCCTTGAAGTGAAGATCGTTTGAGATTCCGATAACTCCAATCCATCCGCCGTCCAAGCTATCATTGATTCTCGTCAATTCGTACAGCAGGCTATCGTTCTCACTCCTCTTGACCAGAGCATCAATCTCGTCGAGAACGACGAGAAACGCGGATCCCCGCGCATGCAAAGCATCCCTCAACCGGTCCAGCAGCTCTCCTACAGCGAGTCCCGTAAACGGGACCTCTTGGCCTAGCGCTCGACAGAGATCAGCGATGACTCTGTAGTTAGTGCCTGAAAGCCGACAATTCACATAGCTAGTGTCTACAGCGCGGCCATAGTCTCTCGCCTTCTTTTGTAGCCTGTCCAGGACGAATCTTGCGACGATCGTCTTTCCTGTCCCGGTCTTTCCGTAGGCAAAAATGTTGGAGACTCGTTCCTTTGAGAGTGCTGGTGCCAAGACGGAGCCGAGGCGCCGAATCTGTTCCTCTCGATGAGGAAGGCTTGTCGGCATGTAGTCGTGTCTTAGGAGATTCCTGTCTTTGAAAATCTGTCCGCCAGAGAGCACCTGTTCAAAGATAAGATCTAGTCCTTGCTGCGACAAGCCGTGAGAACACTTCTGAGTGATTCAAGCGGTCCTTGTTCCAGTGGAATTAAGGGTTCTCGTACATGGATTTCGACTGGACCAACTAAACCCATCACACCCACCCCTGAGTTTCCAGTGCAAGGATTAATCATTCAGATGAAGGGTGAGTATTGTGTTGAAGTTATTACTCTAGTTGGTCATCAGCGGCTTTCGTGGATTTAGGTTATCCTGTATAGTATCAACGATGATCCACTACAAAGTAATCATTTGGAACCGCGTTTGAATCAACTGCAAGTGTTTTCCATCGGAAAGAGAGGGGTATGGGAGTGGTCTATTCGCCCATGGAATGGACGATGATTGTTCGATCACGTGGTCGAACATCAAATTCGATGAACACGATCTGCTGCCAGGTTCCCAGCATCAACTTCTTCTCTTCGAAAGGCACGGATAGATCAGGCCCGATTAGCGAAGCTCTGATGTGAGAATGACCGTTTCCATCACGCCATCGCCGCTCGTGCTCGTACGAGCCGTCTCTGGGGGCGACTCTTTCAAGCATTGATGGTAAGTCTGCTATTAGACCGGGTTCATACTCGATTGTCGTCAGGGCAGCGGTTGATCCTGGTACAAAGAGGAATGCGACACCATTCTTGATGGTTCCATTCTCAACAATCATTTGCACCTTATCCGTGATGTCCAGTATCTCACCTTCCTTCCGGGTCGCAATTCTGACAATCTGGGATTCTACTGTCATGTTCAATCCGTTTTGTCAGGCAAGGAATTAAGAGTGAAGGACCAGCAAGAGATCCTGAGATTGTCTAAGGGAAGCGGGGCCAAAGAGCTCTACGTCAAGAAGATCCGTAATGGCTCTGTTATCGACCATATCTCTGCGGGCCACGCTCTTGATGTTCTGAAAATTCTAGGGATCGGTGGCGGTGAGGGGCATATCGTTAGCGTAGCAATGAACGTATCATCGAAGGCAGACAGTAAGAAGGATATTGTCAAAGTGGAAAACCGAGAGCTCAAACCTGGCGAGGTGGACAAGATTGCCTTGATCGCGCCGAGCGCCACGATCAACATCATACGCGACTATGAGGTAGCTGAGAAGACACGCGTCAAACTTCCACAATCAATAAGAGGCATAGTAAGATGTGCGAATCCAGCATGCGTTTCCAATGCGGGGGAGCCGGTTGAGCCAAAGTTTCTGGTAGAACGACAGGATCCTTTGAGACTGCGATGCTTCTACTGCGTACGCATAATGGACAAACAAGATGTTCTCAAACAATTCTAGCCCACAGATGACGGTCGTAAGAGAAGAGAGCGCTATCCAGGCGCTGCAGGCGCTCTATCAAGAAAGAAGGGAAGCTATTCAGAAACGACTCGCAGAATTCAGACAAGTAATGGAATGGAACGACGAGGAGGTTTTTGCGGAATTATGCTTCTGTCTTCTAACGCCTCAGTCGTCAGCCAAAGTCTGCTGGGAAGCAGTCACCGCTCTCAAAGAGCGAACTCTGCTTCTCAAAGGCCAGCCTCAGGAGCTTGAGCCACATTTGAGAAGTGTTAGGTTCTCTGACAGCAAAGCGAAATACATTGTTGAAGCTAGGGACATGTTCTCAAACGATGGCAAGTTGCAGTTGAAATCGAGGATCTCAAGCTTCTACAATCCCTTCGAGCTCCGAGAATGGCTTGTCGAAAATGTCAAAGGCCTAGGCTACAAGGAGGCAAGCCATTTTCTGCGGAATATTGGACTGGGCGAAGGGTTCGCTATTCTCGACAGGCACATCCTCCGAAACTTGGACCGGCTCGGAGTCATCACAGAGATACCCGTATCCATAACAAAGAAGCGCTATCTGGAAATTGAAGAGAAACTGCGAAGATTCGCAACAGAGATAAGCATACCTTTAGCTGATCTAGATCTTCTCTTCTGGTCCAGAGAGACAGGCTGGATCTTCAAGTAGGAAATGGACATGGGCAAGATTGGGGTCATGGCCGATAAGGAGACGAGCATCTACTTCAAACTCGGCGGAGTCAAGAACACGTGGGTCGTCAAATCCCAGGAAGAAGCGGTAAAGACCTTTGACGAGATCAAAGCGAAACAACTCGTCTCCCTTGTGATTGCGACAGAGCCTGTCTTCAACTGGATCAAAGACAGATTGGGAAAGAGCAAGAAAGAGATCGAACTTCCCCTGGTGGTCTCGATTCCCACACGCAAGGGGGGCAAGGCTCAGGTCGACCTCCTGGCAGATCTGATCAAGCGCACTGTCGGCGTGGAAATCAGAGTTCAGTAAGCATAGTGTTGAGACACAGGATGTTCAAATAACGCACGGTCCCTCTAGAGAGAGTCGGTCTTCTGCAGTGCGGTCCATTGTAGTCGAGTGCGTTGTGCCCACCGCTCCATCTAGGGCAGACGAAGTCAAGACCATGGCCCGGAGCATCGGCTACGACGTGGTCGATACAGTAATTCAACACCGGAAGAGCCTACACCACACATACTGTATCGGACCCGGAAAGCTCGACGAGGTCAAACAGCTAACATCAGAGAAGCACATCGAGGCGGTCTTGTTCGCTAACAGACTGCCCGGCTCCCAGGTCTTCAAGATTCAGAAGGTTCTAGGCGGAACTGACATCAATGTCATAGACCGGAACATGCTGATCCTAGAGGTCTTCGACCGGCGCGCAATGACGAAAGAGGCGAAACTGCAAATCGAGCTAGCTAAACTCAAGTACACTTTCTCCTGGGGCAAAGAGTTTCTGAGATTGAAAGGTATCCTCGGAGAACAGGTCGGCTGGAGTGGTCCAGGGGAGTACCCGTACGCTGATTACGAGAGAGGTGCACGTAAAAGAATCTCTCATGTGGAGAAAGAGTTGCGCGACGTCTACGCGAAGAAGACAACTCTCAGGGAACATCGTAAAGAGCTTGGATTCCCAATAGTAGCGCTGGCGGGTTACACACAGAGCGGGAAGACGACTTTTTTCAACCGGGTTGTTTCGGAGCACAAAGACACTGGACTGGGTCCATTCACAACGCTGTCAACATACGCCCGAAGGGTTGACTATAACAACGGAATGGACGCGTTCAGTTTCATCCTGATCGACAGCATCGGATTTATCGAAGACATGCATCCCATAATTCTCAAGGCCTTTAACACTACGTTAGGTGAGATATCCAACTCCGACTTTATTCTCCTATTCATTGACATCAGCGAGGAGGAGGAAATAGTCTTCAGGAAGCTTACGGCTTCGAACCAGATCTTGAAACAGATCGCTCCAAAGGTTCCGCTTCTCATCTGCATCAACAAGATCGACAAGTCTGACGAGAGTCGTGTCGAAGAAGGCAAGAGGCTCGTTTCGAGAGTCTTCCCAGGCATACCTCAAGTTACTCTCAGTGCTCTGAAGGGACGTAACACCGAAGAGGTCCTCCGGCTGGGCTACCAGCATCTGAACGGCGGAAGCAAGCTTGAACCTCTAGAGTTACCGTCCTCATCATAGTAGATTCAGCAAAACCCTAAAATTCTTCATTGCCATACCAAGAGGATCGGTCATCCTAGTTGGAATTACGGAAACTACAACGAACCCCCGACGGCACCTTCCTAGTTACGATTCCGAAAGCATGGGCCAAACGAGTCGGACTCGGAGCAGGATCCGTTGTCTCCTATGAAGAACGGCAAGATGGAAGACTGTTGCTCTCGCCTAAGATAGACGAGGAGAGAGCCCCGTTAGAGGTAGTGTTGGATGCTTCTCCATTCGTTAGACGAGAGATTATCGAGAGATACCTGCTGGGCTACGACATAATCAGGGTCCAGTCAAAAGACAGCTTCTCTCCTGACATTAGAGAAGAAGTCAGACGCACAACCAAACGGCTTGTAGGGCTCGAGGTCCTGGAGGAAGATTCGAAGAGAATAGTTCTACAATGCCTCGTCGAACCCTCGTTACTCAACCCTGAGAGAATCCTACGCCGTCTTGAGATGCTCTCAATGCCTATGCAGCTCGATTCAGTTCAGGCGTTCGTCTCCTCCAACGGTGCACTGGCCAAGGGGGTTGTTGAGAGAGATGAAGAGGTTGACCGATGGTACTTCCTGCTAGTCCGGCTTGTCCGGGCAGCAATTTCCGACACGTATCTTCTTGAGAAGATCAAGGTCTCATCAGTTGACTGCCTCGACTTTCGACTACTCGCAAGCTACATCGAAACCTTCGCCGACTACGCAGTAACAATCGCTGAGAATACGCAAGATGGCGTAACAATCCCAAAAGAAGAACGAGCATTGCTAGAGAAGATTGGTAACTCGGTGAACGCTATGTACCGGGACGCGGTAGGGTCGGTGCTTTCTCGAGATCTGAAACTAGCATCATCTGTGGGGCCTCGGTTCAAAGATACTAAGAAGCAGCTTTCTGAGGCTGAGGCGCGAGTCGCAGGCTCAGCTAGGCCACTCGTCAATCATTTGGTGGCAGTCACGATTGCCCTGAACAGAATGTGCGAGATCTCAGTCGACATCTCGGACCTCACAATAACGAGGTAACAGTCCTCGACAACAGCATAAATCTGGAAGCCTCAACTGGGTCTAGCTGTCGGGGTAGGTCGGCTTTTGTCTGAGGAGATGCGAAGAGCCGTAGGGACCATACTGGAGGCAGGTTTCCAGATGGAATCCGAAGCCTTCAAGACCCTCGTTGAGAAAGGCCGCGAAGACTCTCTCAAACCCCTCGTGGACGAGGTCTTGAAAATGGCGAGCTTGGCTCAGCCGAGGCCGCTCTTCATCAGCGCAGATCTAGTCTTGAAGGCAGCTGAACAGCTGGATCTAGCAGCTGGTCCAGTTGTCCCGGTTGAAGGGCTGGGACACGGGCGAAGGTTTGCCGAGGATCAGGAGTCGAGACTTGAAGTGGTCTTCGATCCAACTGGCAAGCTGGGAACGACCGGGGCCCTTGACGATTTTCTCCGATACTTCCGTAGCCGCTTCGAGAAGATGAGTGCCCTATTCCGACAGAGGATTGACACTAGGAGTGCTGGGACGATCTCTGACGCTCTGGCTGGAGGGGCGAATGGAAGAGGTCGATTTGTTTGCATGGTGGTGGAGAAACGGGAGAAGGCGAATCGGATCTTTCTGACGGTCGATGATTATGATGACGAGGCGACTGTCTTGGTGGGTGATTCGAACCCGTCAGTCTGGCAGACGGCGCGTCGGATTTCTCGAGATCAAGTACTGTTTCTGGAGACGCGGAAGAGTTCCGGGAAGTTGCTGGTCGCCGAGAATATTGTGTTGCCAGAGATTCCGGATCACAAACCTGGGCGCGCTAGCGAGGAGGTCTATGCGGTTCTGATATCGGATGTTCACGTCGGGAGTAAGGTGTTCATGGAGGATGCTTTTAGCAGGGTCTTGGCCTGGTTGAAGGGGGATGTCGGCGGTCCAGAGCAGCGGCATGTTTCTGACCGGGTCAAATATGTTCTGATTGGCGGTGATCTCGTAGACGGGATTGGAGTGTATCCCCGACAGGAAGTGGACTTGAAAGTCCCTGACATTTACGAGCAGTATCGGTTGGCGGCGAAGCTTGTCGGGGAGATCCCGGAACATATGGACGTGGTTCTGATTCCGGGAAATCACGATGCGGTCCGACAGGCGCTGCCACAGCCTGCTATTACCAAGGATTTTGCGGGTCCTGTCTATGATTCCCGGCGGGTCGTGTCGCTGGGTGATCCTTCGGAGGTGCGTCTGGAGGGGGTCGATTTTTTGCTGTTTCATGGGACGAGTCTGATGGATATTCTGAGTTCGGCGCCGGGTTTTGATTATCAACGCCCTGTGGAGGTCATGGAGTATCAGTTGCGGGCTAGGCATCTGGCGCCGGAGTATGGCAAGTCAACGTCTATTGGGCCGGAGATGGAGGATTGGCTGGTCGTGGAGCATGTTCCGGACGTGTTCCAGTCAGGACATATTCACGTGCCTGGGTCGGGGGTGTATCGTGGGACGACGATTGTGAATAGTGGGGCGTGGCAGGGGCAGACTGATTATCAGAAGCGTATGGGATTGGTGCCGCAGCCGGGGCTCTTGCCCGTTGTTAATCTTCAATCGTTACAGGTGCGCATGATGGACTTCCGGTCAGAATAGAAAGTGTGAAGGAGTTTTTTGTTTTGACAATCCCTGGGGGGGTCGAGAAATAGTTAGTAGAAAAAGAAAAGATAGCAAAAATCGAGAGATAGCAGAAAGGAGAAAGATAACGAGCGGCCACGTTTCCGCCGAGTCTGTCGCGCGAGGAGCGCGCGATTTCAAAATATTCTGGAATTCTAGATCGAATGAGATTTTACGGGAAGATGTTAGGCTGGACGGCTGGCCTCTCATCAAGGACCAATGAGGATTAGCATGACCATGGACAGGCTCTCGATTCTAAGGCGATTCCAAGGCAGTTTGCAGGGACTACCAGGCATCTAACTCCTCGTACCTGTCGCCAGCTCCGTCAGGTGTCCTTCGATCTCCTTATGGTTCCTAGCGCGAAGTAGGACACTTTTGAAAAGTCCAGCATGGGGTCGTCAGGCTCTAAGGGAAACAGAGTATTAGCGATCGCAATTGGGAAGGAATCCTTCGACTTGCGTATCTTCTCCAAGAATTCGCCCTTGAAGCTCGGAGCAATGACTAGGTCGTTTAGAACCCATTGTTGGCCTGTTTCCGCACACAAGCATGTCACAGGCCTTTCTAGATGAACAACGTAGTAAGTCACCCGATCCGTACCTGTGAGACTTCTCAATACCGTCCCAGAAGGCAACCCGGGAGGGGTAGGGGTCCCGTCTTCCTCTATCGCTATTTGCACTCGTAGCCCGAGCAACGAATTGTTGGAATTTGCCATGAATCTCAAGCTGTAATCAATTGAAGCCCGGATCAGAATGATCTTTGCAGCATTTCCCAAGCATATTTAGGTGCCGTTCCTTTAGAGTCGTCACCCACCCCCCGCGTCAAAACTTCACAACAGTTTCAAACCACACTTTCCAATCTATATCGCGGTTCGGGTTCGGCAACATGTATCTCAGCACCTGTTGGATCAGCGTTTACAACTGGAGCGGCAGTCAACTGGGGATTCCAAATAGGATTCTGCCTCTGCCTCGTGGGTGCCATTCGATGCTGGTGGCGATCATCTTTCATCAGACATTTCTTCGAGGACCATCAGTTGACATCACCGAGTCTCGATCCCCTGCGTCCGGAGACATCAGATTCTGTTTCCAGCTGCGGGCACCCGCTTCAGGTAGATGCAAAGTTCTGTTCATACTGCGCCCGTCCAGCATCTCCGAGCTAGTCCCTTCGTGGGATTCAACGTTTCTAGTGCCTTCTTGTTTCTTCATGATCGGGCAGATTTGTTCTCGTGAATCTATCGAGAACGTGACCGGATATCCAACCCGCCTCGGTCTCACTCCTCGCGAACATGATTCTTAGGCCCAAAATGATCAATGTGACGGCGATAACTCCCCCTTCAACGGAATCTCTCTTCCACACTGTTTCAGGAATGGTTGCAATCCCGATAAAGAACAGAACTAGTCCCAAGAGGTCTTTTCTTTTGATCTTCAGCCCATCGACATCTTCGTTTTCGCATTGGCTCGTGGTTCTACCGGCGAGGGATTCGTTCCGGGTCGCAGAGAACCAGACTCTTTTTGATGAGCGAGTTCCCCGGCAAGACTAACTATACGCTGACGATTGAGAAAGGCAACGCTGAACCGGATTAGGATCGATTACGTTCATGGCCTAATCCTCAGGTGGTTCATCCTCTGGACTCGTTTACGGAATAGCATCTTTGAAGAGAACGGATGGTATAGTTCGGAGTAGAAGCTCACTAGGCAAGCCACACGTCAAATACTGGCTCATGCTCCGTAATGAGAGGTTAATTGAAGCGTGAGGTTATCGTTACCAGGCTTCAACAGATAATCGATACTATCGAAAACGCAGAGGACCTTCCTCTCGATGTAAAGGAGATTTATATTTTCGGAAGTTTCAGTCGGGACAAGGAAGAACCTGGTGACCTAGATCTCATGATGGTTCACGAAGACCTTACTCCGGAGCAACTTGAGCTGACTGTCAGAGCAATCGAAGGTCATGGGACATCGTTAGAACAACAGATGAACGGTAGGCTGAAATCGAACAGAGAGAACGTCGACATAGTCTACGGACCGAATTTGGAGGGTGCAATGTCTCGGATGAGGGTCGAACCTTATGTCGAAAAAATATGGTCAAAAGATGATCATAATTGGAGAGAAAAGCTCGTCTACCTTCAATCAAGACCGGCAGAGGAAAGAGTCAGAATCCTTGAAGGAGATCTAGAGCGTCTACGAGAATACACGCGTAACCTTGAGAACAACATGGCAGCCTATGAAAGGGCAGTTAGAGCAAGACTGACAAGTCCAACCTTGACCCAGTTTCAAAACGAAAGAATAGCCGCAATGGAGGAGGTCAAGAAACGCAAGAATATCGAACTGTTTGTCCTTCTCCAATAGCTTGAGTAAATGCGTCGGGACTTGGGATGGTGCCATTGTTAGGCTAGTGAGAAGAAGTCCTAGGTGGAGAGAAAGCTTTGTGAAGATTCCACATGGGTCTAATGTGGACTAGCTGTATTCTTATCGTTCTCATAGATGTTTTTTCGATGCCCTGTTTCGCGGGTCTGTCTATCCCGGTTATAGAACGCTTATGCCCGCGAGAAGCCCTTGCCCCTGTGTAAGCGGTTGGGAGATTATCGCAGTGCCCAATGATGGTGATAGAGGCGAGCTATACGCGGAGCTTGAAAGGGCCTGCGACGAACTAGACAAGACACTCGAGATGCTGAAGAAGGCAGGCTACACTCTCCGAGAGTTCTCGAAGGTCCTGGAGGCAGACCCTACAGGCATACTTGTTACCCACTATCCTACGGGCTACATGATTTATCCCGACGAGATCAACAAAACCCCATGGGAGTACCCATCTCTCAGACCAGTAGTTGACCTGGACTACCTTGTCGAATTGCTGAAGAGAGCCCGACAGTTGAAACGGGCCAAGATGGAGATTGAGAGAAGGCTCGGAAAGAGGCTCGTGCCCCTTGCCTAGGCCATAGACCGCTTCACTCCGTAAGCATTCGTGAATAACCAGTCTAGAACGTCGAGAATTTTGGGAGTAATCTCGCACCAGAGATGAACTCCACCAGGAAGACAGTCGATCCGACCGTTTGAGAGTCTCACTCTGAACCCTTCGTAGCCAAAGCCCGCACTGTCAACCGCGGTCGGACTGAGCGGATCGAAAGCGTGCTTGACCTCCGACTCAGAAACATCCGTGAACTTCTTTCTATCACGAAATACTAGCATCGTCAGATTTCTACGGCCTAAGTTAGACGAGCTGAAGCTGGATTGTCCCGGCGGGAAATTCAACTGTAAGAACACGCCCCATTTAGTCCCGACATCAGAAGCTATCCGGTTGATGACTTCAAAGGCCACAATTCTATCGTCACGATCCAATAGAGTCTCATACTCTGATTGCCGAAGTTCGAGATTCTTCCAAAGGTCCTTGATGATCCAGCTCAATCATCCTCAACCCGCTCTAACAGTACCCGCCTCAGGCTAGCGAGGAAGTTAGAGTTCGGTACAACATATTCGAACCCCATTTCATCAGCTCGTTTCTTCAGTTCGGTCCGCACGTGTGGATACAAGCCGAATAGTCGAGAGTTGAACGTCGTCTTCAACTCCTTTGCGATGGAGAATGGATCGTATTCCGTAGATGAGAGGTCGAGAATGACCAGTTCAGGTTTGTTCTCCGCAACTAATCGTCTCAGCTCGTCTGGTCCCGTTCCGAAGGAAGGGTCCGCTCCGGTTTGTTTCGCAAGCTCCGCTATTCGTGAACGGAGGAACAGGTCTGAAGTGGCTGCGACGAGTCGCAAAGGCTCACCATCCCTGTTTCCCAAACAGAGTTATAGAATGCTTCTTCTTAGAAACGGGTCGCTAGAAGCCATGTCTGGAAGCCCGTCGTTCGCTGGGCGTGACATAGTCTCAATCCGCGACTTTTCTCGAAAGGAGATCGATCACATTCTAGACATGTCGGAAGTGATGGAACCGCTGGCCAAGAAGGGGTCCGACATGCTTCACGGAAGAATAATGGCCACGCTGTTCTACGAGGCTAGTACTCGGACCCGTCTAAGCTTCGAGTCTGCCATCACACGGCTAGGTGGGACAGCGCTCGGATTCGCAGAGACAAAAGGTACGTCCGTAGAGAAAGGCGAGAACCTCGCGGATACTGTCCGGGTGACTGAGAAGTACGCTGATGTTTTGGTGGTGAGACATCCCTTGGAAGGAGCGGCCCGCATGGCTGCGGAATTCGCCTCCATACCAGTCATCAACGCTGGCTCTGGGGCTGAGGAGCACCCAACCCAGGCGCTCTTGGACCTTTACACGATCAGGAAAGAGTTGGGGATGATAGACGGGCTGACCATCGGACTGATCGGCGATCTGAGATACGGTAGGACCGTGCACTCCCTAGCATATGCTCTATCGCTGTACAAGGTGAAGCTGGTTCTGATCTCTCCAGACATTCTCCAGATGCGGAAGGAAGTGGCCGAAGAAGTGTCGAAGAAGATCGAAGTCTCCGAGACGCCGTCCCTCAGGGACCACTTGCGAGAGCTGGACGTGATCTACATGACCCGAGTGCAGAAGGAGCGGTTTGCGGATCTACAAGAGTACGAGAAAGTCAAAGGATCATACCGACTTGTAGCAGAGGATCTAGACAGGACCAAGAAGAACTCGATTGTCATGCACCCGCTGCCCCGAGTTGATGAGGTGGATCCCAGTGTCGACTCTACGCCCCACGCGAAGTACTTCCAGCAGGTTGGGAACGGGGTCGTTCTGAGGATGGGACTCTTGGGGCTAGTTCTCGGAGCTCTCTAAGGTTAGCATGTTCATTACTTAGGTTGTAAGAACAAACTCATAGTTTCAGAACCTGCTCTGCTGGGAAGCCTTGTCTTCGTCTAGGAGAGGCCATCCTTTGGCTTGTGTATATCTCAGCCAGTATCCTGTCATCAGTGACGTTACTATTGCTATGAGGACTAGAGCCACGAAGAAGGGTTCGGAGATTAGCCCGGCGCCAAACGTGATTGTGGCAAGGACTATTCCCGGCCCTCCCCTAGCGTTCAAGCCGATCGCGAGATTGACACTGGATAACCAGCCTTTCCTGATAAGCTTGCCAACTCCTAGCGCCCCGGCGATCTTGAGACCGGAAGAGAAGAGCAGGAAACCGAGAAAGATGGTAATATCGAACTGGTGAATTAGGTCTAGTTCGAGGCCGACGATTGCAAAATATGCGGGCGTGAAGAGTGCAAGGGAGATTTTCTTGATGCTTCCAGTAGCCTTCGCGAACACGTCTTGTGGCACGGTCCCGATGGCTATGCCAGCCATGAACGCGCCGAACACTACGTTGACGTTCAACAGGGCCGCGGCCGCTACAAAGACAAAGCAGAGGAAGAGGGCGAATCTAGAATGAGACGCTTCCATTAGCAGCTTCGCTCTTGATGTGCTCAGCCGACGGAGAACCCGCGGTAGAACTAGTAGCCCCGAGGCCAGGAAGACGGCAGTTAGGGCGATTGCGTAGGTTATTGTTGATGTGGAGGGGGCGGAGGCTCCGGCCACGCCAGTAGCTATGGCAAGTCCTGCGTAGAGGATGCTGTCTTCAACGGTCGCGATTGCAAGCACGATTCTAGCGTAGCGAGTGCCCATTATCCTGAGATCGAGGAAGATTTTCGAGATTACTGGTATTGATGTGACTGCTACAGCGATTCCTATGATTATCGATAGTGAGAGTGGGTTGCTGTTGGGACCAGCGTAGGGGCTGAAATCGTACACTCTAGAGACTCCGACTCCGATCAGGAACGGAAGAATTGTCGCTCCGAGAAGAAATGCTACAACGGTACGCTTGTCCTCTCGATTGAATGTTCCATGAATCTCGACTCCCGAGATGAACATCAAAAGGATTAGTCCAAGCCAAGATACTAAGGAGAGGAGTTGGCCTTCGGAAGGGTAAGCGGAGAATATCCAGTTCTCGCTGCGGGGAAAAAGGTAGCCGAATACAGTTGGACCCAATAAGAGTCCTCCAAAGATTTCCCCAATGACCCGTGGGAGCTTGAGCTTATCGAAAAGAAAGGAGCCGGCATAAGCTGAGAAGAGAAGAAGCACCAGGGCGATGAAAAAACGCGTCAGCTCGAGATTGCTCAGAGTTATGCTCTGGGCGAGAGTCAACCCTTGACTCCTTCGAACAGAATAGATGTAGACCAGAGTTCAGATATCATGCGTCGATTTCGTCCGAGAGCTATGAGAAATCGTAGGGAATAACGCGGTCTAGGTCTCTCTTCCTCGCGTCGGGCCACGAATCCAATGGAAGAAGTCTTCCTCCTAGCTTTGCAAGTATTGTCAAGTGTTCGTATCCGCAGTTATCGCATCTGGCCCTGACTCCAGCGCTTATAGCGTAACAACGTTGGCAACGCGAATACTGGGACGAGAAAGTGAAGTATCGCACCCCGGCCTCGCTTAGCTCTCGCGAAGCTTTCGACAGAGCCGAACTGTCGACCTTGGATCTGACCATCAGCGGAAGTAGTGCACCTCCGTCGAAGGATCTTTGCAATTCTCCCTCAATGGATGCTCGAGTCGCAAAGGGTACTTTTTGAGTTAAGGGAATCCCTGGAACGTCGTTATAGTACGGGTATTTCTTGGAGCCCTGATAGACAACAGTCGAAAATCCGAACTTCTCTGCGTCGATCGAGGCTAGACGGGCTGAGGCTTGAGGAGAGGAATGAAGCCCGATTCTTACTCGAATATCGCGTGCGTCGACTTCACTAACCGCTCGTCGTGCAGATTCTACAATCTTCTTTGCAAAGGCTAGGCTCGTCTTTTCCCAGAGTTCAGCACGAGTATGGTGCTTCACCGCTTCTGCGAGTCCTAACAGACCTATCTCTCCATGAGCCCTTCTCGAGTCGTAATAGGCCCCTCCGTCTGCTTGCCATGCAAGGAGTGGCAAGACTCCCTCTGAGACTCTCTCGTTGATGGCTTGCTGTCTAAGTTGTAGAGCCTTTACCGCTTCAATGGTTCCAGACTGGACTCCTTGGAAGAATCTTTCGTCTTTTCCTGATGCTTCGTACGCGGCTCTGGGCACGTTAAGTTGGACTGTCCCGACAACGCTACCTGCCCCTTTCGTCCCATCTCTGTCTTCGAAAAGAATCGGCCCCTCGGACGATACCGAATAGTTCTGTTCAGAAGATATCATCAAAAAGTTGGGCACGGAGTGTTTAGCGGAACTCTCGAAGGCCGAATTGAGAAGTTCGTCCGCAGCCTCGTTCTTCCCGCTGAGATTCCTTACTACAATTGACGGATTGAGTATGGGCTGTTGACGACCAATTTCTAGACTTGCATTGATTACTGTTGTGAATAGCTCTTCGGCTTCTCTCGGAAAGTCAGCGTAGACTCCTTCGCCTTTGCCGTTTGGACCCATCGCCTCTCGTTTCTGGAGATGATCCGGGATTTGATGATCTAGTCCTACTGTGACTGGGGCTGATATTGTATTGGAGAAGCCGTCCCAGTTGAGGTCGTAAAGGAATCGTTTGAACGATTCTTGGACGCGCTGGCGTGGAAGTCCTCTGATGAAAGGGGCGAGTGTAATGTTGAAGTGGTCGAGTACCTGTTCACCGGAGACTTCTCGTTCTGCTGTTCGTAGGATCTTCAGAATCGATTCCAAGGCATCTTCAAGAGATGATGGAGGGTTGGTGGCCGGGGTCCCTCTTCGGAAGAAGAGGCTGGCTTCGTGAAAGAGTATGCTCGGTTTCAGGATCCATGAGGCAGCGTCCTCGAGGTGTATCTGGCCCGCGAGGTGCGCATCAATTGTGGCCCGAGGAAGGCTATCGAGCAGAACATACTCCTCGATTACTCTTTCTCCTGCGGATTTCTGTACCCAGTTCGCGTCGAGCTGTTTCTGGCCGGCCTCTCGAAGAAGCAACGCTACATCATTGACGGGCAGTCCGAGTCGGGTGAGTTTGTGACGATACTCTTCGAGCTTTCTTTCGATGAGAATTATGTTGACGAGTTCCCTGATCAGGGGGGCACTGAGGTAGACGATTCCGAACTTGAGAAGTCTCTCTTCCGCTTCCGCCGCGACTTCATCGGCAAGCGTTTGAGGCATTCTCGCTTCGCTTACGAGGGATCGTGCGATTCGGGTTCGGTCGAACTCCTCGATGGTCATCCGGGATGTGCGGACGAACAGTCTGCCGCGCTTTACTGCGATGTACTCTTCTAGGTCTCGGGAGAAGTCGACTAGAATCTTTCCGAGCTCTGTTACGCCGTACTTTTTCGTGCCTTTTTCGATCGAAACCAGACCGGCCTTTCTCAAGGTCTTGAGGTGGTAGACGAATTTGCCGGCGTCCCGTACGGGATCGAGCTTGGCCTCGTACATTATCTCGGTATATGGAAGGGGACCCTTTGAGACGAGGAGCTTGAGAACCTGCAACCGTACAGGAGCGGAAGCGGCGTCAAGGACGTCTGAGCTGAACCGTTCATAAGATCGCTGCAAGAACTGATCCGGTCTGAAGAGCCCAGAACTTACACTAAAAAACTTGAGTAGAGCGAGTCCGCCCACCCGTATTCGGTAGAGACGTAACTGTCGATTTTATTCGAGTTGTGAACTGGGATCAGGTCCTCGCGATCAAACCTCTAGCGAGAGTCTGATTAGAAGCAGCCTAGGCGACTATTCTACGATCTTCAGGTTCTTCAACGGGACCCAGCCTGTCGCGTCGGTCATATTTGTGACCCAGGCCCAGCCGCTTTCAACGCTCTCTATCCTTACAATCTCGCCCTCCATCACAGTCACTTCACGTGCCACGTAATTCTGCTGTGCGACCGCAGCCTCACCGTCTATCTTGATACTCTTCTCCGGGACCCAGCCCCGCTTCCCACTCTGGCTTTCACAGAACACCCAACCTGGCCATTCTTCGTCTCTTCTCTTCACGATCTTCAGCGCGTCGCCTGAATTCATTGTTAAGGGATCAGGATACTGCGCCTCGTAGCCGGCAACGACCAGCGCCATTGTTCCAGAATCGACCTGCTGCAAAGGAACCATGAGATGAGTGGTCTCCGGGCTCTTAAACTGAGATGCTTTCCAACAGCTGACGATGAGCCCTATCTTTTCGGATAAATTAGGAAAACCGAGAGGAGGACGTTCCGTAAAGCGTAGTTCACTGGGTGTTTTGCCGGAGACTCTCTGGATTACTCGCGACTCTACGTTCTTCTATAATTTCAGAGATAGCGACGGCAGTGTCTGAAGGGTCAGCTCCATCTCGGCCTTGGTCAACTTCGGCACTAGATTGTCAACGGCCCTTAGGTATTCTCGGCTTGCATAGTTCCATCCCGAGTCGTCATTGTAGTCCTTGTAGGCGAAGGTTTGCGCCTGTATAGTCATAGGGTCGATCACAAGATAGGAGTAGCTTGTGAGGACTCCTTTCGATACGAGGAGGGACAGGAAGGTGTGGAGGTTGCTTACTTCGTTGCGTGGAAGATAGAGCCGTGTAGTTATTGAGTTCAGCCCAGTTATTGGAGAATAGCTCTGAACGATCGGAAGAGTCTCAAGAACGTTTTCAGCTCCTTTCATGAAATTCTCGTTCTTGAAATCTAGACGTACTTCTGAGAGTTCAGAAACTTGCGGGGCATATGGGAGGAGGTCGATGACCCATTCCTGAATCAATCCTCTTTCAACAAGTCGGTCAAAACGGTATTTCGCGGCGGGCAGTGTGAGAGACAGCAACTTGGATAGATCAGCCAGGGTGGTCCTTGCATTCTTGACAAGTTCTTTGAGTATGATCAGGTCTTTCTTGTCGAAGGAAACAGGTTGCGAAGATTGTTTGCTAGATTCAGGCTTGGCTCGACTCGTAACGAAAGAATCTAACCATCCTTTCCAGTCGAACTTCCAGGTTCGGTCTTTCGGCTTGTAATAGTCAAAATTCGTCAGCGGGAACTTTGTGTCGCCAATCCAGAAGAGTCGGTAGTTTTTGAGTAGTCCACGCTCCAACAGCTGGTCCAGATAGAGTTCGAACTCTTGGCGATTTGCCGTGGGTATACCGTGAAGCGAGTAGTATCCATTGCAGTCTCCGATGCAGCGAGCAATTCTTAGCCAGAATCCTGGGATTTTCAGGGCTTCTCTCGTGAAGATCTCCTTTCCCGGATGGGGAGTTGCTAGAACTACAGCCCTGCTTAACCCGATTTTCGGGCAGTTAGGTTGAATCCACGTCTTCAGAATTCCTTGGCCTTCGAGCTTTGTCACTCTGTTATACACGGTTGTGTAGGGCAGCTTCGCTTTCCGAGCGATCCCTAGCAGGTTTCGGGGGCCATGCTGTTTCATGGTTCTGAGGATCGCAATGTTTTCTTCGTCTAGAAGAGAGACTATTCTGTGTATGCTATCAAAGAATTCATCAGCAGTGATCGTGCTCAAGGAAGCCGGAAAAAGGGGATTTTCTATCCATTTTAAGCTTCTTTCAGCCCTATCCGGGAGGAGCCTTTGGATTTGGTGGGCCGGGATCGCCGTCTAGAAGCTTCAGGATCGTTCACCTCTAAGCTAGGAGGTTTGGTGCTTAGATAATGCGGACTCAAGCGTATCGCTAAGAACAAAGTGAGAGACGCCAGCGAGGTCTCTTAACGATGCTCAAGATGAGATACGCCCTCCGCATTCTTATTGTTTGCGGATGGCGGTCGCCCGGATAGGGGATAACTATAAAACCGTTCGCAGCTATCTTTGGAAGTCTAGAGCTACCATGGGAAAAGTAATGATCTCTCTATCAGACGAGGCGGAGGAGCTGGTAAGAGACGAAGTGGGCAAGCTGTACTTTGGAAGGACTGGAGGATTCAGCATTTTCTTTGAACATCTCATCAGACAGTACTTCAACGGGAACATGAAAGAGAAGAAGTCAAAGTAGTCTGGAATAGGACATAATCAGCATCGAATCATACGCTGAGTTACCGGCGTAGGGACTAGTCTGATGTCCCTAGCAGAGCGGTTGAATGGTTTATTTGTAAACCGAGTTTCTCCCCCTCATAGGGGCGGTGGTCCAGACCACCCTTGGGTGGGGGCAGCTTGGTCTAAGATGCCCATCCGGGCATAGAAAATACCGGTCTCGGGCACCGGTGATCGTGGGTTCAAATCCCACCCGCCCCACCATCGATCCGGATGAAAGAGAAGATCAAGAGCATTGTCTTCCACGATGCGAAGGTGTGGCGACGATGGCTCAAGGTCAACCATGATCGGAAGAATGAGATCTGGCTGGTCTTACCCAAGAAGAGCGCGGGAGGCGACTCTTACAGGGTCTATTACAACCAAGCTCTAGAAGAAGCTCTTTGCTTCGGATGGATTGATAGTCGAATCAGACCCCTGGATGCTACAAGAAGTCTTGTCCGTTTCACACCCAGGAAGAGCAAGAACTGGTCGCGTTACAACATCGACAGAGTGCTTCAGCTGGTAAGAAAGAGAAAGATGACTAAAGCCGGGCTGAAAGTTCTGCCTACAGACTTGATTCGAAAGTTGAAGAAAGAAAGCTGAATGATCCCTTGTAAGACGAACGAGCTGCTCATAATCGAGTTCCCTTCCTTGTTTTCTTGGACTCTGGCTTGCGGGCTGTTTCGGTTCTAATCCAGTTGAGATAGTCGATATCTCCGCGTAGAACTGGAAGCGCAAGAATCTCTGGGACATCATAAGGGTGCATGCCTCTGATAGACGCCTCTATCCTCGAATAGTCGTTTGCCCTGGCTTTGATCAAGCAAATCCACTCTCGTATCCGATCGATTCTTCCCTTCCACCAATAATTGCTGTGGATAGGACCCAACACTTGAACACAGCTGGCAAGTCTCTCGTCCAGGAGCTTGCGCGCAATCTTGTCCGCTCCTTCCTTGCTATTCACCGTTGTAGAGACTTGGATGAATTCAGTCATTGCCCCAGATCTCTCGTCTAGAATAGATTCCCACACATGCCCAGTTGAGGACTCCAAAGTTTAAAGGATTGATTAGCGTCGAAGATCGACTGTTGGTATAGATTTGACGAGCACTATGATGCCTCGTTCTGCTGATTATGAAGTGAAGCTGACTGCTGATCACGAGAGTCTCCGTCATACTATTCGGGATTTTGCTGAGAAGGAGATTCGTCCCGTAGCCTTTGAGATTGACCGGAATAACAAGATACCGCGAGACCTCCTGGGAAGAATCGCAGGAGTTGGCCTGACCGCCATCACTTACAAGGAGGAGTATGGGGGTCTTGGTGGAGATCTTCTCTCGATGGTTATAGCCATCGAGGAGATCGCTCGAGTCTCCGCTGCTTGCTCCACAGTTTTTGTCGCTAGTCATCTCGTATCCGAACCTTTGAATGAGTGGGGCTCGCCGGAGCAGAAGAAGCGATTCCTCGTCCCGATGGTGTCAGGGGAAAAGATCGGAGCCCACGCGATGACAGAGCCAGGGGCTGGGTCCGATGTCGCAGGAATCAAGTCAACGGCCAAACTTCACGGTACCCACTGGGAGATCAGCGGCCAGAAGACGTTCATCACGAACGGTGAGATCGCCGACCTCTACTTGGTGTTCGCGAGGACCAGTCCGCCTCCCAGTAGCAAGGAGCGGCACAAGGGCTTGAGCGCGTTCATTGTTGAAAGAGGAACAGAAGGTTTCCAGATCGGCAGCCATATCGAAACGACAGGTCTTCGCGGCTCGCAACCCTCAGAACTGATCCTTGACCATGTCAAGGTTCCCACCGATAATCTCGTGGGAAAGGAAGGGGACGGGTTCTACATCGGCGTGAAGACGTATGATCGGGGACGCGTGGACGTGGCCGCGCAGGGTGTCGGTATTGCTCAGGCAGCATACGAGGCCGCGATAAGTTATGCTCAGACCCGGACAAGCTTTGAAAAGCCATTGATCGATTTTCAGCAGGTCCAGTACAAGCTGGCTGAGATGGCTATGGGGCTTCACACGGCACGTCTCCTCACGTACTGGGCGGCATCGCTCAAGGATCAGGGCAAGGAGTTCGTCAAAGCCGCATCGATTGCGAAGGTGACATCAACTGAGACAGCTGAACGGTTAGCACTGTTGGCCATGATGATACACGGTGGCTACGGCGTTGCTACCGAGTACCCGGTGGAACGCTTCCTAAGAGATTCGCAGATCATCAAGACCTATGAGGGAACAAACGACATTCAACGGCTAACGATAGCCAAACAGCTCATTCGAGAACTGAAAGAGTAGCCCACCTCTAATCCGCGTCGGGTTTTGGGGTTCTAGTGCCGCATGGACCCTCTTCGGCTCATTGCGTGCAACCTGTAGTAGGCCGGCCTAGTAACGTTAGTTGTAAGATTGGCAGAGGCTGCTAGTCTAGTGCTGTCGATGTCCCAACGGGGCCTGTTCCGGCTAGTGCATCTTCCTCCCGACCTAGCCATGCAGCTAAAGGATTCTGTTGAAGAAGCGTTTCAGAGTCTAGGGGGCGCGACGGCCGAGCTGATTCTTCACTATGCCAGACGCAGACACCATGTAGACATGAACAAGCTGCCTGACGGGATTGAGGAGCTGGACAAGGCTCTTGGCGAGATTCTTGGGACGGGGAGAAGGATGGTCGTGAACCATTGCTCCGAGATATTGACCAGGCGACTCGGCAAGGAAGTTCGGCCAAAATCGGACAAGCTTTCAGACATCTTTCGACAAGTCGCGAAGATCTACCAGAAACGAGGTTCGGTTCAGGTGGATGAGACCACACTCTTCGAGAAAGCCGAGAAGTCTGAAGACTCACTGCTGCAAGGCAACGTTGTCGAAGGAATTCTGCGCGACTAAAGGCTAATCTCGTCCCCTACGACATAGGACAAGCGCTAGGTCTTCACCTTTGGAATGCAACAGGCATACACTAGTAGCCCACGTCGCACCCCTGCATCACAGCTCGGCTCTCCTAGTGAAATACAGAGCGGGCCCCGACAATCAAGAAGGATGGTTTCTACCCAACGATGATCTCCGTCACCTGGAGCATCCGGAGCAAGCTGCCAGGCGGATCTTGAAGGAACAGGCAGGAATAGACGATTCAACACTGAAACTCGCAGAGATTGAATCTTTCATGGGGAATAATGAGACTTGGCATCTCATCTTCGATTATCTAGCCTTCACGCGAACCATGAACGTCTCGCCCGGGAAGGCAGTTGCAGAGCTGAGATGGTTCGAGATCGACAAATTGCCACCGGCGGAAGACTTCGCTCACCATGGGTGGGGAAGAGCAGTCCTTGTCAAACACGCCATAGGAAAAGCACAGCCTCTGACAACGTCAAGCTCCAGATAGGTCAAAGAGAAATTCTGCTCAGAATTCAAGATTTCAAGGAAGCTGTTCTCAGATAGTAGGCCCAGTACCCCTTCCAGGGACCATATTTCTCGGCTATCTGATCTAGAACGCTCTGAGTGAGGGTCCTGTCTCGACCGTAGACCTTTGAAGCGGCTCTCAGCAATCGTTTCTCTACTGCGATCTTTTCCATTCGGCCTAGGCCTCGCAGGAGAATCAGTTTTGATGACCAGTCTCCGATGCCCTGGATCTGACTTAGCCATTTTTCCACCTCGTCGTACTTGGCCGTTCGGAGGAATCTTTCGTCTTTCTCTGCGAAGGCTTTTGCGACGCCGATCAAGAACTGGGTTTTCCGCGGGTTCTTGACAATAGCGCCTAGATCACCCTCATTTACGTAGGCTAGGCGGTAGGGTTCAGGAAAAGCGACGTACCTTTGGCCATTCATCTCTAGACTTGTGCCGAATTTTTCGGTGATTGCTTGTTTGGTTCTCTGAGCTGCTGCGGCCGGATAGCGCTGAGAGAGTACTGCCCAGGAGGCAGACTCAAAGGGAGTGAGAAATTTCACCTGGTGTAGACCGTAAAGCCTCTGCAGGACAGGCGCAAAATCCACATCACCATAGCCAATGCGATAGAAATGTTCGAGGTCATCAGCTAGACTCAGAAAGAAACTGATACGGTCTACCGCTGCATCACGCACACCAGGCGTCAGGGGACGGTCGGAACTGAGTGCATACTTCAATCGAGGACTCTTGATGAGGCCTGTTGATCTAACATTGAAGACGACAGTCTGGCCTCCGATACAGACAGCCCTAGTCAGAGAGAGCTCATCGATCTTCTGGTCCGCCAGCATCGGCGGGAAACCTCTCAAGAAGTCCAGTGCTTTGGAAAAGTCGAAAGGTGGCTTAGGGCTGAGGAAACCCCCCTCTGAGTATAAGCTCCGGGCGACCCCGTCAGCATGAAGCAAGATAGGACTTCACAGGGTCAATCGTGACGTATAGGTTTAGCAGATGATCTATGGAACTTCCATGCTAGTGCATAACGGAAATTGATCCATCACAAGGGCGGGGTAGGCAGATAACGATAACCGTTTCGGATCCGAGGGAACTCGATTCTGCCTGGTCTCGGCAGTATGCAGAAGTGGCGAGAAAGATTGCTAGGATGTTACCTAAGAAGGCGGGGGTCCTGGTTGAGGTGGGCTCTGGGGAGGGACAGCTCACGGTCCCATTTGCCGACTTGGTACCGCGGTACAAGATCATTGCTTTGGACAGGTTCAAAGGAGCTTATTCAGGAAATGAGGCAGGTTTGCTATCTACGATAGCAAGGAATGGATTGAACGCGAGAATTTCAGTTGTGGTAAGCGACTACAATGCTTGGCTGACCTGCCAACGGGGTTCCAAGTACGACGGAGTAATCTCCAGCGAGTTTCTTCCTGAAATAACATCGAAAAGAATGGAGTACTTCTTCGCCCAGTGTCACCGAGTAACAAAACCCGGAGGATTCACCGTTCACTCATTCTTGTCTCCTGACCCAGGGAATGCTAGACAGAAGCGGCTAATCGAGGCTGACAGTAATACTAAATGGACTAAGACTCCACCATTGGAATGGTTCTCTCCGTCTCCAGGAATCGTTGTAGACGACCTGAGGTCTGCTGGATTCAGAAGGCTGCGACAGATCCGGTTGAAGAGTGGCCTAGTGATTCGTTCGAAGGCCGCGAGGCAGCTTCTCAAAGACTGGGACATAAGACGATCCTACTGGAAACTCCACAGTGGGACCTTAGAGATGGACGGGTTAGAAATTCCGGACTGGATTATTGTAGGCGGGATCAAGCAGCCTTGAGGCTCTGTCCCGAAGCTTGCGAATTTCCGACAATGCGATTTCTTCTTTTCAGAGGATTATGATTGGCAGTTTCTTTCGACCGTGTAGCCGGCATTTACGATGCCACGAGATGGTCCGGCGTTCCACCTGAGATAATGAAGAAGCTCTTGGATACGATGAAAGAACTGTTCGCTGGCTGTAGAGCAATTCTCGATGTCGGGATTGGGACGGGCCGCTTTGCAGAGTACTTCAATGATTCAGGATTCAATATTGTGGGTGTTGACGTGTCACTATCCATGATGGCCAAGGCTAGGGAGAAGAGGCTCCGAGACCTGGTCCAAGCTGATGCCCACCACTTGCCTTTCCGAGATAGGGTCTTTGATGGTGCGATCATGATTCATGTGCTACATCTTGTTCGCGATTGGGTTCAGGTAGTTGGCGAAGTAGGGCGAGTGACGAGGAAGGTAATAGTCGCAGAGGTTGAGGGCGGGGAAGGGTTCAGCCCGAGACAGAGATATCTGGAGCTAAGGCAGGAGATGGGTTACCCTCTGGATCGATTCAATGACGGCGAGGCCGGGCTCCGCCGAGTGGTACCTCCCGCGATTATCAAACTGGTGGGCAACTACTGGGCAGAAGTTGATGTTCACGAAGAGATAGACTCCTTTGACAAAAGGAAATCTTCAGTGTCTTGGGGCGTTCCTACAGAGGTCAACAATCGCATCATTCAACGGCTTCATTCTGAGAATCCGGAGAAGACAATTCGTCGTCGAGAAATTGTCGAAGTTGTTGGTTGGGACCCTGCACAGCTTCGAAACTTTGCCGCGACAGAAAGGTCCAGACCCTAGCTGCCGGACTCCGGAACAGGTAGCGGACCGATTATTCGATGAGGCTTGTAGGGTTCTTCTAGCCTTTTCATGTCATCTGGCGAGAGCCTGACTTCGAGCGAGCTGACAGCATCTTCCAAATGCTCAACTTTAGTTGCTCCGATTATTGGAGCGCAGACTCCTTTGTGGAGTAGCCAAGCCAGAGCAATTTGAGATACGGTCACATCTTTCTCCTTTGCAATCTCTTCGGCACGTTCGACAACGTCGAAATCTTCTGGTCTGAAGAATCTCTCGGCGAAATACTTGTCAGACCGGTACCTTGGAGTATCTGTTTTTCCTCCCCGTTTGTATCTGCCTGTGAGGAAGCCGCGGGCTAAGGGGCTCCACGGAATCAGAGCTATTCCTTGGTCCTCGCAGAACGGAGTCATCTCTCTCTCCTCCTCGCGATAGCAAAGATTGTAGTGGTTCTGCATCGAGACGAACCGGGCGAGGCCTAGTCGGTCGCTCGTGAAGAGAGCTTTAGCAAACTGCCAGGACCACATGCTCGACGCGCCGATGTAGTTGACCATTCCTTTTCGAACGAGATCGGTTAGCGCAACGAGCGTCTCTTCGATCGGTGTGGCATAGTCCCAGCGGTGAATCTGGTAGAGGTCGATTCTGTCCGTCTGCAGTCGTTTGAGACTCTTTCTCGCCTGGTCCATGATATGGTATCGCGAGAGGCCTTCCCTGTTCGGTCCCTCGCCAGTGCTCAGTCTCACCTTTGTGGCTATGACAACATCGTCTCGATGATCCTTCAAGAGCTCTCCAACGATCTCTTCGGACCTTCCCTTGGAGTACACGTTTGCTGTATCAAAGAAATTCACGCCGAGGTCTAGAGCACGATTCACTATAGGCCTCGCCTTGTCATCCTCGACCATCCATTCTTCCGAGTTGCCGAGGGACATGGTTCCGAGGCAAATTCGGGAGACTTGCATTCCCGTGGAGCCTAGACGGGTATACTGCATTGAACGAGCCGACGCAATGGCCTTCTGGTCCTGTTTAAGAGTTCTAAGAAAACAGACGCGATCTGCGTAGCTGATGCCGGTCTTCATGTTGATTCATTTTGATTAGGAATGAGAATGTGCCCAGTATGTCGATCTATCCTTTTAAGAGAGTGTAGAGCAGTATACCTGCGGGTATCCGCGCGCCTTAGGTAAGGGAAAGGTATGGGTCAGTAGGATGTTTAACAAACGATACATTCCATTGTTAGTGGCGTTTGCTCTCATTACCATCACGTTCGCATATGCTGCTACGCAGATCGTCTTCGACAATAGTGTCAAGGTAAACTTGGGCGCGAACGTAGGAGTGACTCCATTGCAGTCCACCCAATTCCCCTCATGTCCAGCAGCAGGCTCTCCCACTTACGCTACGAGTGGCACCGCTCTTCCGACTCAGAATTGGAACATCTCGACTGGCGGCCAGCAGACTCAGTACATGTGCGAAGAGAACACGGGCACTGGCAACGACGCGGCTAGCGTGACAATAACCGGAAGCGGTGGGACAACAATTGCGGCAGGATGCCCTGTACCGCTATTGTCGACGAACAACCTCGGATATGCCGTCGCGGGCGGACCTACCGGCGGTACATTAGGTGCGGGCGGCGTTGCACAATGGTCGATAGCAATCTGCGCGAATAGTAATCCCGCCGATGTCGGGTCTTTCTCGTTTACAGTGACAGTCAACTAGAGCTTAGCGGATACTGAAGGTCCTGAATATTCTTCTCTAGCACATACGTTTCCACGTTCTACGAGCCCAAGCGAGCCCGGCAACTCGAACAGCTGCCACAATATTTGGATCAGAGTGTGTTGTTGGAGACGTAGTCTGATCTTTTCGAACTCTTAACTTAGGCGAAGAAAAATGGAGAGTGAAGAGACTACGCCTCCACCTGTTGAGGGATTTAACTTGTTTGCGGTTTCTCGGTTGGCCGGTCGCTCGTGCAACATCCGGGTCCACAACATCCACAGCAGCAACATCCCATTCGCGCTTCACCTCGGTAAGTTAGTTACAAAAGTGAAGTATTTAACTGGGGAAGTTCCCTTATGGTAACTAGGTAACGAAATGGTTAGACAGAAGGAAGGGGAACCCTGTTGCATTTGTCCTTGCCCGTGCGAGGGGCTCGTTGATGTTATCGGGAAGAAATGGGTACTATGTGCCTTGGCTCAACTTGGAAACGAGGGAACATTGCGGTTCAACCATCTGGCTCAGAAGCTTCCGGGCATAAGCGCGAAGACCCTGAGCGATGTGCTGAAAGATCTGCAACGAAACGGACTTGTGAAACGCGTAGCTTATCAGGAAATTCCTCCACGGGTCGAGTATTTTCTGACCCGAGAGGGGAGAGAGTTGACAATGCTTGTTGCACCCCTGATGGTTTGGGCTGACAAGAAGACGGGACTAATTCAGTTGGACGCCTAACCTAGTTCTTGCGAGAACGAGACGTCACAAGTTCCTGAATTCGTTGCTCCAATTGTAGTCCGTCCTTTCTGAGCTCGGAAACTCGCAAACGGGTCTTGTCTACGAAATGTTGGTCGTCGAGCGTGTCTAGGTTGATTAGCACATTGCTGGCGGCTCCTTCAATTGCAGCTCGTGCTGCGGCCACTGATGTCGTAACGTCAGAGAGCGCATTGGCCGTGCCATATTTCGCGACATCTCCCCCGAGGCGTAGAATCCCGACAGAAGAGTCAAGCGTTCGTAGAGGCACTTCGGCCGCTTTGACAGTAGCTTCTTGAATCGCTTTTCTTCGAACGTCTGGCTGGTCTTTGGGCAACTTGAACGCCTGCATAACAGTATTGAAGGATTCAGCGTCCTCGACAACCAGTCCCAAGAACCTCTGGCGAAGATCCTCTCCCTTACGAACAACCTCCTGCAGCCGTTCGCTATCTTGCGCCGTGTCCTTCTTGGCTAATGTTATTCTCGCAACCATGCAGACGAGTCCCGCCGCAAGTGCACCCATATAGGCTGAGACACTCCCCCCTCCCGGCGTCGCTTTCTTTGAAGCAACTTCTTCCGAGAAACGTGAAAGGCTCACCTCTGTAAGGCCCGAAGGGCTGGGGGCGAATAGTCGCTTCTCCAAAATTTGTTCGCGGCTGAAATTCTCTAGTTTCAGATAGAATTCGGCTGAATCAACTAGGGCGTCCATCGGCACGAGTCCTACGATCTCGCTCCCAACCACCGGGACACCATATCTCTCGGAGAAAAGCTTGACGAGCTCTTCGGCTTTGAAGAGCTGGCTCTTGCGATAATCTGTCATGTTCATTGAGACTTGGACAATTCCACGTTCTTTCAGTTCGAAGCCGAGAGCCTTGACGTAGGCGAGACCGCCGTCCTTCGCCCGAAGCTGGTGCGCAATCTTCTTCGCGATTGCAAGATCGTTTGTCCCGAGGTTAACATTGTAGGCGATCAGTATTTCCCGCGCACCCACTGCGGTGGCTCCTGCAGTTGGATGAATCTTGTCGGGGCCAAGGTCAGGCTTCTTGGTTGGGTCCCTGCCTATTTTGTCGCGGAGTCCTTCGAATTCGCCTGCTCTCACATCTGCAAGGTTTCGTCTTTCAGGTGTCGAGGCAGCTTCCTCGTACAGGAAGACTGGAATGTGAAATCGCTCCGCGAATTCTCTGCCGAAATCTTTCGCTAGGGCTAAGCAATCGTCCATCGTCGACCCAGACAAGGGTACGAACGGGACGACGTCTACCGCCCCCATCCGAGGATGCTCACCCTTGTGTTTCGTGAGGTCAATGAGCTCAACAGCCTTTGCTGATCCAGCAAGCGCGGCTTGTTTTACAGGACCGGGTTCACCGACGAAGCTTATCACCGAGCGATTGTGGTCCGGGTTCGATTCTACATCTAGCAGGTTGACGCCCGGAGTTGATCTGATGGCATCTGCGATTGAGTTGATTACTTCTTGTCTTCGTCCTTCGCTGAAGTTTGGCACGCACTCTATGAGCTTCAATCTTCTCTTGCCATGTTCCGGGTCTGCTTTGGGTCTTAAAGCCTGAGAGACCCTAGAGCAGCCAGTTTCAGACTTCGACTTGATTTGGGGGCGGCTTGACTTCTATCCTATGATCGATTAGTTTCTCGAAGTCGCCTGAGAAGTAGAACCATCCCTCAAGTCTGGACCCTTCAAGTGCTAGTCTGCACCAATATTGATCGTCTTCCCACATCTCCTCGAAGGGTAGAGCATCGACATTGAACCATTTGAGCCGGCCTTCTCGTCCATCCATTGGTATTCCCTCGAATTGGCGCGCTACGAACGCATGGACAGTCCAGTCAGGACTCTCGTGTTGGCCGTTCTTGTAGAAATATAGGAGGCCGACTTGTTCTAAGTTGTCTACCATGAGTTCGGTCTCTTCGAAGACCTCTCTAGCAGCACATGCTTCGGGTTCTTCATTAGACAGTATCTTGCCTCCTGGGGCATTCCATTTTCCCTGGCCGAAGAGTCCTTTGGATTTCTTGAGCAGCAAAACCTCGTTGTCTTTGAGTATGAAGCAGAGGGTCGCTTGTATCGTCAAAGACGGGAATAGCTCAGGAGGTTTTCTTCTGCTTAAGAATGATAATGGCTTGAGCTAGATCGCCTCCAGATTGGAGGAGAGCTTTAGCAGCCTCTTCTACGGATACTTCCGCTTGTGAGGCGACGAGCTTTGCATCTTCCTGTGCAGATTCTCCGCCAGGACCTTCCTCTCTTGCTGTTCCTCCACCGACTTGATAGACTGTCTGTCCTTGAACAGTAACGATCGCAACTTCAGGATTATCGATTACTATTCTCTTTGAAGCGGACTCAATAATGACTCTGGTCACCTCATCTACCTGTTTGACCTGCATGCCCATGCGCTGCATCATTCGGTTCGCTTCTCTAGGATTGATTCGGCGTTGCATGGTGAAACTATCAACCGTCTTTAGTTGCTGATTGTTAAGTCTATCAGCTTTCAACTCCATGTCGAACTTTTACCGCTACGCCAATTTTGAAGCTGAGCATTTCTTCTGCGTTGAAGAAGCTCCTGCCGACTGCCAGCAGGCGATCCTTCTCGTCGACTACGAGAACTTCCTCTGCGGGGCGAAGTTCCGGATCGACCTGTTGAACGTGTTTGCAGAACACGTTACCTCCCTTCTTGATGAACTCCTCGATCCCAGGGACGACCTCGACCCTGAGTCTCGGTGGTTTGAAGATACCTCGGAGGGCCTGTCCTCCAGGGGTCGATAATGCGAGCAATCCGTCCTTTGGTCGATAGGTTGCTAGTAGTTCGCTGTCATTGTAGATGTGTCGGATTCTGTGAGTGTTAGGGGACCGTGTTATCAAGATGGTTTTCGGAAAAGCTTTGCTTGCGCCCTTGCCAAACTGGTAGTTGGCCACGACCCTTATTCTTCTCAGCTCGTGAAGACGGGGTTTTACGAGCTGGAGGGGCATTCTAAATCCGATACCTACATAAGCATCCTGAGAGCCTATTTCTAACGTTCTCGCCTAGAGGTATCCTGAACCTTGTTCTGTGAGATTTGTGGACACGAGATCGTCGGCAAACCTGGAAGATCGCTAGTGGAAGGAGCAACCCTCATCGTGTGCCAACAATGCTCGAGCATTGGCACCAGACTGCCCAGTTTTTCCGATAGACCCCCTCGCCGCCCAATGATAGCACCGTCACATACACACGCACCAATCGAGAGGCTGCCAAAAGCTGTCGAAGAGTCTGATCTTATCGAGGAATATTCTCGAGTCATCAAAGAGGGTAGGGAGAAACTGGGAATCTCTCAACAAGACCTTGCCTTCAAGGCGAAGGAGAAGCTGACGGTTATTCAGAAGATCGAGATTGGCAAGATGCTGCCGACGATGAGACTCTCGAAGGAACTGGAGCATATTCTCAGAGTCAGACTGCTTGTTCCACGGGAAGAGCTTGAGCTTCCCTCTCCACCTCGCAAGGCTTCGCCGCCTCCTGTAGTCACTTTGGGCGACGTGGCCCTAGTGAAGCACAAGCAAGACATTGACGAATAACCGCCTAGCGGTGTCTAGTGAACGAATCCAATTAGTTGATTGCTCAACCTTTTCGATTGTTTGTAGGGCCTTTTCTGTTACGGTAGTTCTCCAGTAACGGCATGCACTAAATTGCGAATTTTCTCTAGGACGACACTATGCCAAAACCAGCAGTCAAGCCAGTCTCTTCTTCTCCGGGTTTGATCTTTGAGGAATTCCGCGAACTTGTCGGGAAGCTAAGAAACGTTTCCGAGATTTCGGCCGGAGAATTGACTCATCATTCGGGGAGTAAGAAGGTGGAAAAGCTGTTAAGAGAATGTCACGATCTATCTGTCGCAATCGTCGGGTTCTGGGGTCAAGGAGTCTAATTCAAAACCTGAGCCATCGCTTAGCGATCTCGTGCCGGTAGTATTTCAGGCGGAGAGTGTTTGGATCTCCTTTCCGCTTCTCGACGGGACAATCTGGACTTGAGCTTTCGAAAACTCGTGTTCAAATTCTCGGTGTTGCTTGAACCAGTCTAAGAATATGGCTAATGCAGCCACTTCGCTCATGGGCTGGCTGGTAACTGACACATTCCAGTCGGCCAGTTTGAAGATCTCTCCCGGCATCTTCTCAGATCCGACGACTACGAGAAGATCCTTGTCTGTGTCTTGGATTTCTGGCAGTGTTTTCGGTAGTGGTAGTCCATAGGCTGTCAGGTGGACGATTCGTCCTCCAATGGCTCTCCATTCTCGGACAGCCTGTTTCCACGGTTTTCCGCTCTGGACATCGAAGGGTCCCCCGAACCTGTTTGTCACATCTCGAATTGTGGATTCCACAACCTTGTCCTCTTGGTCCGCAATTATGACTCCGTCGGCGCCTAGAGCTCGAGCCGTGAGGCAGACGTGTGTGGTTACTCGTGAGTCCCTGAAGACCCGGTGGCCTATTCTGAGAATGAATATTCTCGCCAATGCTAGCGGGTCGGTCTGTTAGGGTAATACATTAAATTGGAGAAGCGCACAATATAGGGTGTATCGAGGGTATCAGAGATTATGGGGAACCATCATGATGATCTTGCTCGTCTGGCCAGCTTCTTCGGGGGAGAGGAGGCCATCAACGTGGTCAAGGCCCTAGCCCAAGCCGGGACAACCACCGACGATGTTATCGCGACCCAGGCTAACGTCCGTCTGAACACCGCCCGGAAGGTTCTCTACAAGCTCTATGACCATGCCTTGGTGACCTGTCAGCGGTCGAGGGATGAGAAGACTGGATGGTTCATCTATCACTGGAAGCTCCAGCCAGACCAGCTAGACGCGTTCGTCCGGAGCCGGAAGAAGAAGGCTCTAGAGACCCTGCGGACAAGGCTAGAGTTTGAGAAGGGTCATAGCTTCTTCATGTGCAAAGAATGCTTGAACGTTCGAGTGACGTTTGAGGACGCGATGGAGTCCGCTTTCCGATGTAGTGGTTGCAACGGACAAATGGTGAGTGATGATAACCGTAAGACCATACAGCTGCTAGAGGATCTTTCGCGGAAGCTGGAGTCGGAGCTTTCCGACCGCCCAGCGGCTTTCGTCACCGGAAAAATCTGATCCCTAGAGAGTAATAGTCTTGGCTGAGGGTTGGCAGACCGCAACCCTTGCCGAGAAGATTCCTGAACCAGTTCTGAACCGGGGACCCAAGCCGGTCTGGAATGTTCTCTCGAGAGAGGCTCAAGGTCTGAGGGTCGACTGGGAGATCGCGGCACCACAACAGTGGCTGCAGGTCCGGGCGAGAGGAGAGGATGCTGAGACATTTCTCAATCTTCTAAGGAAAATGTTTGGAGAAGCACCAGTACGCCGTTCAAAGGTGGAACGCTGGGACGTTCACAAAGGATTCATCACCGGATCAGGACGGGTGGGTTTCGGTGTCTACGTCGACATAGGAATCCTTGAGCCCACGCGTAAAGATGCGCTCTATCCTCTGCACAGAATGAGGGCTCAACTATCAGATGGTGCCTCGAAATCTTCGCGGGAGATTCTGCAGGAGATGGCACTTGCAGATTATTTTCCAGTCAATGTTATTGTCACAGAGCTTCAGGGAGAGAACGTAACTGTCGAACTAGCTGACAGGACCCGTGACCAGCTTCTGTGGTGGAATAAGCTGCTTTTCGATCGGGTGATCGCTGTTGGCATTGACCGAGACTATGCTGAGAAAGTTGTGCAATCTGCAAATCTTGGATTGGATGTTATCAAGATCGAGACACTATCGCTCTTGGTGCAGTGTCTGGTCTGCAAGCTTGACACGGACGCACCAGGAGTCATCGCGAAGATTGGGAATCGTCTCAGAGGAGTTGGATTGACCGCTTTCAGAACTGCCGCGAAAGGGCTTCTGGTGTAGGATGCTGGTGACGATTAGGTGGCTTTGTCATCTGCTAGTTTCTTGATCGACGCTTGAGAATATCCAAGCTCTTGAAGTACCTCTCGAGTATCTTGGCCCAATCGTGGGGCTGGATGTGAGAAACCTCCGTGGTCTCTAACTAATCGTATTGGTGAAATTAGCTCTGGAATATCGGATCCTCTGGATTTGAAGAGACCCCTATGGTTGATCTGTGGGTCTCTGACCGTTTCTGCTATTTTGTAGACTGGCGCTGACGGAACTCCGTTCTTATTCAGAGTTCTGCTCCAGTAGGATGCAGTCTTAGCTTGGAGGCGTCTTGACAATATCGGGATTAGCTGGGTCCTGTTGCGCACTCGATCTGGGTTAGTGTTGAACCGTTTCTGCTTTAGCAATCTCTCTAGTTCAAGAGTGCGACAGAGCGCTTGCCATTGTGAGTCATTACCCACTGCTATGATGAGTTCCTTGTCTTTGCAGTTGAATGCTTGGTAAGGAACAATACTAGGGTGAGCTGAACCCATTCTTTTAGGTTCTTTTCCGGTCGCGAAGTAGTAGGTTGCGAGATAGCTCAGCCAGGAAACGATCGAGTCGAAGAGGGAGATGTCAATGTACCCTCCTCTTCCCGTCACTAAGCGGCGGGAGAGATAGGCGAGGATTGCTGTTGATGCGTAATGGCCTGCTGCTATGTCTGCAACAGGAATGCTAACTCTGACAGATGGACGACCCTCCTCACCTGTGGTGCTCATGATCCCGCTCATCGCAAACGCCACGAGATCATACCCTGGTCGATCGCGATAGGGGCCCGTCTGTCCGAATCCTGAGATAGAACAATATACGAGGGCCTTGTTCATCCGCCGTAGTCTCGGGTAGTCGAGGCTGTACTGAGCCAGTTTGCCTGGACGGAAGCTCTCCACCAAAATATCTGAATCCTGCACTAGCTGTCGGATTACTTTCTGAGCTCCGGTGTTACTGAGGTCGAGCGTGATGCTCCTCTTTCCACGATTGAGACTAAGAAAATAATAGCTGAGTCCCTTGACGAACGGCGGTCCCCAGGCACGAGTCTCGTCGCCGGACCCAGGCTTCTCGACCTTGATAACTTCCGCGCCCAGGTCTGAAAGTATCATGGTGCAGAAAGGTCCCGCGAAATCCTTGGTCAGATCAATGACCCGTAGACCCTTGAGTGGCAGAGCCATGCGCTTATCTCAGACTCCAACCAATTAATGCCTAGCTTGACAGCTCGCGAGGCTGTAACTGTCTCAGAGAAGCCTCTTGCGGAGGTCTTGATCGAGGGCGAATTATCGCCCTTCGAACACGAGGCACTCTATCGGATCCTGCGGAAGAGGTTCCAGCTCGAACATCCGTCCTATACAGAACTCGTGGACGAGGATCTGGCCACTCGAGTCAACATAACGTTCCACTATCCCTACGTCACGACGATCTTTACAGATGTTCTGCAGGAGAACTGGCGTGACCTCAAGGAGCTGCTCAGACAGATCAGATATCGAAGGGGAAAAGCAGGCGCCGCGGTTACCTTGAGTTTTGTTGGAGAGAAGAATAAACTGGTATTCAAGTCTGGAATTCTTGAGGAGAAAGAGTTGAGCTCCGCCCTGGACCAGATCGGGCACCTTACGGGGATTCTAGGTCAGATGCTGCGTCCCGAGACGATGGATAAGCCGCTGGAACTTATCGAGGCGGCCTACGACAAGAAGTCTGATAGGTGGCACGAATTCAAAGGATTCACCTCGACTAGTAGGAACGAGAGTTATGTTTTCGACGAGTCAGTCTTCCTCTGGATACGGTTGTAAAGTCGAGAGAAATGAGTGACGATTTTCTTCCTCGCGCCCACTCGAAAAGGCTGGGGGAGCTGGAACGGTCGAACTGGAAGAGCCTTCGGGACGGACGAAATATCCATCGAATAGACCCGGCGATCAGAGAGATTGTCGCATTGCTAAACAGGAAGGGATATCGGACATTTTCATCGTGTAGCGGGGGGCATCCGGCGAATCCTCGGTGGAAGGTCAATCGTCACGAGAGCGGATACCTCGCATTCTCTCCGCCGTCTAATGTGGCCTTCGCGCTCTATCTCGGGCTTCGAAAAAAGAATAAGGAGTTCACCGTTGAAGCGCAGGCGGTCATCGACGACGGAGACGGGGGCGATACGGAGACTGTCTGTACTCGATTCTACTGGCAACTATCGGATAGGAAAAAACACAAGCTGGAACACTATCGCAAGCTATTCTCACAAATGAGTGAAATTATTGAGGGTCTCCCAAGAGCACCGGGTAACGGAAACGAGGTCCTCACCGGCCTCTTTGGCAAGGAAAATCTTCAGACTGGTCTTAGGATCGTTAAAGGGCAAATGAAACGATTCACAGCTAACTAGTTTGATGACCCCCAAGCTCGAGACTATGGAGATGGGAATAGTGCAATGACCAACGGCGGGAGGACCTTGCTTTCAGCAGATTACAAGGCTCCGGGAGGAAAGTTGCTAAGAGTCCGATTGAGAGAAACAGGGGGACGAATCGAGTCTGCAAAAATCTCCGGAGACTTTTTCCTGATTCCGGAGGACAGTCTCGCGAAACTTGAGAAGATGTTGGAGGATGTCCCCTTGAGAGAGAAGGAGCTGAAGCTTCTGGTGGATCGTTTCTTCCGAGGAACCAGTGCACGAGGGCTGGGTGTAGCTCCTGATGATTTTGTCAAAGCAATACTCGCCGCAAAACCTGAGGAGTCAGTTGCCTGATGGAGACTTGGCGACTAGTCGACTTGGAATACCGGGACGATCCGTTCATGAACATGAGCGTAGAGGAGGCGATTCCTCGCGCGGTGGGCGAGGATAAGGCTCCTAACACTGTTCGTTTCTGGCATAACTCAAACACGATAGTTCTAGGATGTTTCCAGTCCGCACCCCTCGAGGTCAATTTTGATGCGTGCAAGGAGACTGGGACCGTGGTGGTTAGACGGTTTACCGGGGGCGGGGCGGTCTATCATGATGCTGGGAACCTGAATTACGCGATCTCATTGAAGAAGGGGCATCCGTTGGTCCCTGACGCAGATCTTCAACTGGTCTTCAGGAAACTCTCACAAGGGGCCGTCGAAGGACTGCGGCTTCTAGGGGTAAACGCTGAGTTCCAGCCCATCAACGATATTCAGGTTGAAGGAAAGAAGGTCTCTGGTGCCGCGGGGAGTATCAGATGGGGGGCCGTCTTTCATCATGGCTGTATCTTGGTGGCTTCTGACTTAGCGATCCTCGGACGGGTCTTGAACGTACTTCAGGTGAAGCTGGCTGACAGGCATGTTGCTAGTGTGCAGAAGAGAGTCACGACTATTCGTGACGAGCTGGGGAAGGAGGTAACGACGAGGGATGTGAGGGACGGGATAGTTCAGGGAATCGAGAACTCGTACCATGTACGATTGGAAGAGGGAACGTTGACGAAGAGTGAGCTGTCCACCGCGAAGGAGCTCTATGACACTAAGTACAGCAAGTCTGCGTGGAACTTTGAAAAATAATCCTGAGTGGTTTTGACAGGACCGTGTCTCGACTGAGACGCAGTAAGAAAAATTAAACCGAAAAGTAGTAGAAATAGTTGGGTCGCTTTTTCTATCCCACTATTTCCATTACACCGTATGAGCGGCCTGTCAATACGGCTGACTGAAATCCGATCGTTCCTGCTCCCACTCAGCCAGTTGGTAGCATGGCCGATTTTCTTCCTTCTGACATCAGCAATCTCCCAGCAACCAGCATACTTTCTCGCTCTACTCCTCGTTCTGGCCGCTGACCTCATCGACAAGTCTCCGCGAAACAGAGGACTCTTTCGAGACTTAGTTGCCGGAGGGGCGACAACGGCTCTGGCACTATTCCTTAGCGATCTAGATGGCGTCATCATCGGCGCGATAGTTGCTGTAGCTGCGACATTTCGGGTCGTCCAGAAGCTGAACTGAAAGAAGACTAGTTCTCATCTGCACGTTTGGCGCATGTTCAATCGTCAACGGGACAGTTTCGACGATCTGTACCTCCCCCGTCGCGTGTTGTGAAGGTAACTTTCTTCAACAACATTTCCGGACCGGTCGGATGTCAAACTATGCCAATAGTCAAAGTCTTGATGTTTGGTGGGCGGACTCAACAGCAGAAGGATGATCTAGCACGCGCCATTACTGACGCCGTCGAGAATATCGCTAAGGCTCCGAGGGATCAGACGATCGTGGTCTTCCAAGAGGTCGCAAAAGAACACTACTACATCGGGGCCAAGAGAGCATCCTAGCTCTCTTCAACCAAGAACAGTATGTCGCGTAGAAGAGAAGGTCTACAAGCAATAGTCTTCGAACCGGCCTAGTCCAACCGAGGTTCTGGGTTGCAGTACAAGTACACTGTTCTGACCAACACGACGATTGGGGCTTTCATGTCCCAGCTGGACGGCAACATTGTCCTCATTGCTCTCCCAACGATCACTCGGAGCCTGAACGCTTCTGCGTTCGAAGCTCTCTGGGTCCTGATGGGCTACATTCTGATGACTGCTGTTCTGCTCTTGGCCTTTGGCCGGTTGGCCGACATGTACGGTAAAGTCAGGCTCTACAATCTCGGCTTCGCGGTCTTCACCATAGGCTCGTGCCTATGCAGTCTGTCGATCAACGGTGGAATGCTGGTCTTCTTCCGCCTCGTCCAAGGAGTAGGCGCAGCACTCATCTGGGCCAACAATGCTGCAATTCTGACAGACGCCTTTCCGCCGAACGAGCGGGGACGAGCTATTGGCGTCAACCTCGTCGCGGGTATTAGCGGCTCGGTCATCGGTCTCATACTCGGCGGAATTCTAACTGTGGCGTTGGGCTGGCAGTCTATCTTCTGGATCAATCTTCCAATAGGTGCCTTCGCAACTTTCTGGGCTTACAAGAAACTGCGGGAACTAGGCACGGTTCATCATGAGAGAATTGATCTGCCGGGCAATGTTCTCTTTGCGGGCGGATTAACAGCGTTCCTAGTTGGCTTGACTCTCGGAGCATTGTCAGGTTACACACTGGTTGATGTGGCATCGATGGGAGCAGGCTTGTTGATGGTCGGCGGCTTCGTGTACGTGGAACTACACTCTCGCACTCCGCTGATGGATTTGACACTGTTTAAGATCCGAGCTTTCTCCGCAGGCATATTCAGCAACTTCCTAGCTTCAATAGCCCGGAGCGGCGTATCTCTAGTCCTTACAATCTACTTCCAAGGAGTGCTGATCTATGACGCTTTCAAGGCTGGGCTTGCCTTGATACCGTTCGCGGTGGCGTTTGTCAGTCTCGGACCCTTAAGCGGCTACCTTTCCGACAAGTATGGACCTCGATTCTTTACAACGACCGGTCTCTCAATCTCGACTGCTGGCCTGATAGGGCTCGCGCTTATCCCAGCGAACGTCTCCTACACAGTTCTTGCGCTCCTCATGGTACTTGTAGGGGCTGGAGGGGGAATGTTCGTAGCGCCCAACATCAGTTCTATCATGAGTTCCGCCCCCGTGACCAGGAGGGGTGTTGCTTCAGGAATGTCCGCAACTCTGGTGACTACGGGAGCTCTTCTAAGCCTCTCAATCTCATTCGCCGTCTTGGCGACTAGTATATCGAACAGCGTTCTGCAGGCAATATTCGCGGGATTACAGCTCCCACCGGGAGCCACTCCGAGCGTGGATCTCTTCATCGGGCCAATGCACATCATCTTCTGGCTTATGGCAATCATGAGTCTGATAGCAATAGTTCCTTCCGCTCTCAGAGGTCGAGGACTTGGAATAGTCGTCGAACAGAAGCTAGCAGTCCGTCAACAAGTAGCATGAAAACGATAGAGGAGATACTGGGAGTTTTCTGGGGCTCATTTCTCAACCATTATTTATCCGGCTGGTAATCCTGAATCATGGTCCTAGTCGCCAAGGATATTGTTGAGAAGGATTTCCTCTCCCTTTCGAGAAACACGAGCGCGCTTGAAGCCGCGCGTCAGATGAAGGCGAAGAGCCACGGTTTCGTAATAATCGCCTCAGGCGGTGGCGTCCCGGACGGCATTGTTACGGAATGGGATTTTCTGGCGAAGATCACGGCAGAGGGGAAGGATCCTGGCGAAGTGAAGCTCGGCGACATAATGACCAGCAACCTCGTTTCGGTCGATGGAAACGAGGGCATAGACCAGGTTGCTCAGATAATGACTCAGAAGGGAATACGACGGGTCCTCGTTATCTCAGATCACAAGGTTCTCGGGGTAATCACTGCTAAGACTATGCTGTCACGGTTGAAAGAGTACATCGATCGCATATCTTCCCAGATAGCTCGACTACAATCACCAATGTACTAGGGACTGTTCTACTCGCGCCACTGGCGTTCGTGCTGTGCGGCCCAGACTGCTTTGATGAAGTCCTTGTACCCACTTGTTATCTCCACGTAGGCGCGCTCGACATCTCCCATGTTCGGTATGAGTTGTTTGAGATCCTCAGGGAGCTCAGTCTCTTTCTGAGGTCGATGAAAGAGCCCCTTGAACCTTCCAAGCTGTGCGGCGAGCTTGTCAGTCCAGTCCTCTTTCCCCAAAATGCGCTCGAATAATGCCTTAAGGTCGACCTCTTCTGTTACATCCGGTTCTAGCGCGAAAATGTCCTCGGCCAGTTTGTGAGCATGCTTCTCTACGTCTTCTGCCACATCGTGCCAGCTGATCTTCATGGATGGATCATCTCTCTCCCAGCCGTCCGCTTCGTACGCGCGCACGTCGCATCTCGGGATCCAGTAGAGGAATTCAATCCACGCATCAGCTATTCTGGAATCTCAGGAACCCAAGAGTAGTATCGTAACGGTCGAGGAAAACAATGTTGTTACTTAGCACTATTGAGGTCTCTCACCAGGGATATCCTCGAAGCAACATTTTAACCGAGGATTAGCCTCCTGTCAATTAGAAGTCTACTGATGCCAGCTACACTCCTGCCTACCAGTACAGGGGATCTTGTAGCGGAGGTCACGAGGCTCAAGCGTGAGCGGAACGCGGTCATACTATCGCACAATTATCAGGTCCCGGAAGTCCAGGATATCGCCGATTATGTTGGCGATTCTCTCGGATTGTCTCAAGTTGCGGCCCGGACCGAGGCCGATGTGATCGTGTTTTGTGGGGTCCATTTCATGGCAGAGACCGCATCCATAATCTCTCCTCAGAAGAAGGTCCTACTCCCAGACCTTGGAGCAGGCTGTTCCTTGGCTGCAACTATTGACGCTGATAAGTTGCGGGCTTGGAAGAAGGAGCATCCAAACGCTGTGGTCGTTTCATATGTGAACACGACAGCCGAGGTGAAGGCCGAGAGCGACTACGCCTGTACTTCAGGAAACGCTGTCAAGGTGGTGAATAGTATTCCGCGAGATCGAGAGATTCTCTTCTTGCCGGACATGTTTCTCGGAGCCTATGTTATGGAGAAGACCCAGCGGAAGATGGAGGTCTGGCCGGGAGAGTGTCACGTTCATGCTGGCATCACTCCGGATGTCATTAACCGGAAGCTCGAAGAGCACCGGGACGCCGAATTCCTGGTCCATCCGGAGTGCGGGTGCGTCACACAGTTCCTCTACTTCTCCGAAAAAGGCGACTTCAACCTTCCAATGACGCAAGTCTACTCTACGGAAGGAATGGTCCGCCATGCCCGACAGTCATCAGCCAACAAGTTCCTCGTCGCTACTGAGACGGGCATTCTTCATCGGATGAAGAAAGAGAATCCGGACAAGACATTCCTGCCAGTGAAGGAGGACGCTGTCTGCCAGTACATGAAGACCATAACGCTAGAAAAAGTCTACCGGTCACTGAGGGACATGGTGTACGAGGTCAAAGTTCCAAAGGAGACCGCTGATAGAGCTAGGCTGTCTATCGAGAGAATGCTCCAGCTAGCCTAGACCAAAGGCAATTGATGCTTGTGCAGTAATCAATCGAGGCCGGATCGTAGGTTTCACTGAAAACCCGACACGTCAGCGACACAACTCGCGCCTACCTAGACCGAATCGGATATCGTGGGCAAACTCCGCCGAGCTTGGAGAGTCTACGTAGACTTCACAAGAAGCACTTGCTTTCGATACCGTTTGAGAATCTTGACATTCACCTAGGGTGCCCGATAATTCTCAGTCAGGACGCTTTCTACGAGAAGATCATTGCTCACAAACGTGGAGGTTTCTGCTACGAGCTCAACGGGTCCTTTGCGGCTCTACTCACGAGCTTGGGTTTCAAGGTGCGCATGCTTTCTGCACGAGTTGCGCGAAAGAATGGCGGTTTCACTCCAGAGTTTGATCATATGATTCTGCTGGTCACCATGAAGGATCGCTGGCTGGCCGATGTTGGTTTCGGAGAATCGTTCACAGAACCAAAACGCCTGGACTTTCAGGGTCCTCAAACTGACAATGGAAGGGTCTACCGTATTACTCGCAGGGCTGGAGGGAGGTTGCTATCCAGATGGGATGGCGAGAAGAATCTCTGGGAGCCCCAATACCAGTTCAGTCTTCGACTGCGAAGTCTTAGGGATTTTGTCCGTAGATGTCGTTTTCAGCAGATTTCTCCGAACTCGCATTTCAAGAAAGGCCGAGTGTGTACTCTGCTGACGCGGGATGGAAGAGTGACTCTGACAGATTCGAAGCTCATCGTGACGAGAAAGGGCAGGCGGGTCGAGCGACCCGTCAACGGTCGGGGAGAGTTCGATAGGCTGTTGCGGAAATGGTTTGGCATAAACCTCCAGAATGATTCTATGCGGAAAGGTTGATGGGTTCAGTTCGCTGCGAGATACTTGTTTTCGAGATAGCTTACGAGTCCCGCGGGGTCGTATCCGTGGCCGAAGACTCGATTGAGTAGCTCTTTAGGTGGGTATGTTGCTCCGGGTTTGTGGACGTTCTCTGCGAGCCATCCCTTGAGTGCTGGGATGCTCTTGTCTCCTTTGATCGGGAGCAATTGTTTCCTTGTCAGAGTATTCCAGAGCATTCCTGCTATCACGTTGCCGAGAGAGTAGCCTGGGAAGTTGGCGTATTGTCCCCAGCTCCAGTGGACGTCTTGGAGGACACCTTGTGCATCGTCAGAGGGTCTCTTGCCGAGATACTCCTCGATCATATCATTCCATACTGAGGGGAGTTCTGAGACTTGGACTGTGCCCTGCAACATCTTCTTCTCCAGTTCGTATCTCATGGCGATGTGGAAGTTGTAAGTCAGCTCGTCCGCCTCGACCCGTATCAGGCTCGGTCTTACCGTGTTGAAGTATGAGTAGACCTGGTTCTCGTTGTAGTGAGATAGGAAGCTGAGCTTGGTTTTGAGGAGAGGGTAGGCCATCGATGTGAATTGTCTGCTTCTTCCGACAATGTTCTCCCAGAACCGGGACTGTGACTCATGTACTCCCGAGGAGACGCCTGTCCCAGTCGGTGTGAAGTCCAGCTGATGGTCTACTTGGAGTTCGTAGAGTGCGTGGCCGCATTCATGGATTAGTCCGAACATCGAGGCCTTGAAGTTCTTAGGCTCATACCTCGTTGTGATTCGCACGTCATCCCCAGCGATTCTTATCGAGAAGGGATGCGTGGAAACATCCTGCCGGAATCTCTTCCCAGGCATGTCAAGCATCGACGTGAGTTTCTGGTTTACCTGTTTCAACGCTTCAACATCATAGTCGGCTTCTTCCAAGGGATGCTTCTCAGGAAATTTTCCTTGCGCGAGGGTCTTGGCGAGGATCTTCTTGAGTTGCGGGATGAGCACGGAAAATATCTTTTCCAGATCGTCTATTGTCAGTCCTTCCTCGAAGAGGTCCAGCAGTGCGTTGTAGGGATGTGTGGAAGGGTTGAGATATTCTGCCTGCTTCCGTTTCAGATCGGTTATTTTTTCTAGGTGAGGCTGGAAGATTCGGAAGTCGGCCTTCTTCCGCGCTTCTCTCCAGGGGACGGACGCCTCGACGGTAGCCTTCTGTAGCTGTTCCAGCAGATCTGCTGGAATCTTCTGGTAGAAATCCAGCTCTCTCTTGATGACTCTGATTACTCCCTTTTCTGCATCGTTGAGAGTCTTTTGCTTCTCAGCTTTCTCGATGAGACCTGCCAGGCCGAGGGTCATCTTCTGGCGTAGCAGTTCGATTTCAGCCTGAGCCTGACCTCTCGCAGCGGCACCGGCCTCGGGCATGTTGATCTCCAAATCCCATCCCAACAGGGATGAGGCATGGGTCATCGCGGCGATCGGTTTGTACATGGCTAGGAGGTCGAGAACAAGGGGATTGCCGAAGAGAGTCATAGAACCATCTGGCAGTCCTTCACTGTTCACTATCTAAAAGCATTCGAGCAGTTCGCACTCCTTTTTCTGACCATAAATTAATGGTACACAAAGAAGCGACTCATATGATAAATAGAAACCTCTCTGAAGGAAGATTCGAGTCTGAACAAGAATGGCCGATGCCGTGTTCCTCGTTCTGGTCGTACTACACGTTGGCTCGATAATAGCTTGGATGGGAGGTGCTACATTGTTCGTTTCAGTCTTGACTCCCGCACTTAGAAGAATGTCTCCCGCATCAAGAGGCGAATTCGTGTTATCCGTGATTCCACCCTACATGAGGTTCATCGGAGGAAGCTCTATCGCTGCCGCGGTCGCAGGACTCGCGCTTTACGCCTATATCACTCAGGTCGCGACCTCCCTCGCGCCATCCAACTCAGGTCTGATCTATATCCAGCTCGGTGCAGTCGTGACTCTTATCGTCCTTCTGATCGCCTTCGGAGTCCTAATACCAACTAGTCGAAAGCTCGTTGGACTGCTGAAACAGTCGCAGAATCAAGCCGCGCCAGGCGGTGACGCTGCGATGTCTGCTCAGGCTGGAAACTTGCAGAAGAGACTCGGGGTGGCTGCAAGGTTGGGAGTGTTCTTGCTTGCAGTGACTTTCATCTTGATGATTGTCGGGGCCAGCATCTAACAAACTATTCAGATGCCTGACTGAAGCTTAGCGAACGGGCCCCGGTCATCATTTGTTGACATTCCGGACCTTCGATGAAACTAGGTAGTGGCCGGACCTCAGAACAAATCCATCCAGCAATGCTTGCTCCTTGGCCGCCTGTATCTCGGAGCTCCATTCGAACCATGTGCGTATTTGGTCTTCGTGAACGAGAACACATGCATCGATGGTCTTTACGAGGAGTTTAGCCACGGCTTCACTGTAGGGCAGGCTAGCGTGACTCTTTCCATCCTGAGTCCTTGCATCCCATGTTTGCCAGATGTTGGCGTGTAGATGTCGCTCCGGATGAGGGTCTTCAACGCCAACTATTAGCGCGTAGCTTTCTAGGTTGGCTAGTGAACGGTGAAACTTGGAATTGTTTTCTTTGGTCTCCAGCTTGAGCTTCTTTCTCAATCGGTCTGTTCGGATTGAACCCTCGGTCCCGATAGTTTCGAGTATCTTCAGTTCGATGTCTGAGAGAATCTCTCGTTTGACCGCGGGGTCTTGGTGATGTTTCACGATGGAGTCGAGGATCGGCCAGAGTTTGTTGGATACGAAAGTCTTAGTTCGTCTGAATATTCTGGTGGAGAGAATATCCTTTCGCCCTTCAATATCTCGGGAAACGCGGGCCACTGATTGGCCGGAAATTTTGATCGACCACCAGTCCATCCAGCCGGTGAAGCCCTTCGCTGACGGTTTCCAAGGCTTGCCTAGTATTGCGCTGATGAAGCTTGGAAGCTCGTTGCCTCCCAGTACCGAGACGAGGCCCCTATCATGGATGAACTCGATAATATCAGCCTGGGTCTTCAACCGGAGACTTGGCTTGAGCCTATGCTCCCGGGCATGGATCGCTTCCGCTTTCCTGATCAGCGCGCTTGTCTTCGAGCCAGAACACTACCCTCGTTTTCTAGAAGCATGTATCTCCAGACTCATATCAACTGCCGGAGCAGAATGGGTGATTGCGCCAACAGAGATTACATCTACTCCGGTTTTCGCGTAACTTGCAAGATTCTCTCTTCTAATCCCGCCCGACGCTTCAACTATAACCCGATCCCGGAGACTCTTAGCCTTCAGCACCGTCACTGATCTTTCCACCTCCTTCGGCGTCATGTTGTCGAGCATGACGATGTCAGCTCCCGCCTCGGCCGCCTCTACCGCCTGGTCCGAAGTCGTCACTTCGACCTCGACCTTCTTTGTGAAACTCACTGTCTCCCTCGTTTTTCGAACACACTCGCGTACGGAACCCGCGATCTTCAGATGATTATCTTTGATCAGGACAGCATCGTCCAGCCTCAGACGATGAGTATCGCCGCCTCCAAGCTCTACGGCCTTCTTCTCAAAGAATCTCAGACCTGGAAGCGTCTTCCTAGTACACGCAATCCTGACCTTGCCCCGACTCTCTCTATTTGCGATTGATACGAGGTCTGCTGTTGCGGTTGCAACTCCTGACATGTGGGTCAGCAAGTTCAGCAATGTCCGCTCAACACCCAACAAGGCACGCGTGGGACCGCGAGCCGAGAGAATCATGGCCCCCGCCTTGACACGATCGCCATCATGCGCCCTAGCTATTCCATGGCAGCCTACGAGTTCGAGAAGGACAAGCGCCTCCTCTATTCCTGCTATCACTGCGTTCCCGCTGCAGACGACTTGTCCCTCGCCTCCACGCTCGGAGTCCACTAACACATTTGAGGTAATGTCTCCATATCCTAGGTCTTCAGCCAAGAATGATCTGATCGCGTTCTCTACAACCGCTCTGTTGAGGTCCAACGTTCAACGAAACCCGATCTTCAAAAGGTCGCTATAAGAGATAGCCAAATTTCGGGCGCTGGGCATAGGATAATGTGAGGGCTAGAGAAGACAAAGACCTGTTGCCTCGCCTCGAGCCTATTGCTTGATCAACTGTTTTTCGAGGATATCTACAGTTTACGATGGATAGTATCATCAGCCTTGGAGAAACCCCAGTCTCCACTTTTCTCGCGTCACATCCATAGTATTATATGGAGAAACGGACCTTTGAGCCGTTGTGAGCGATGGATAGGACCGGCACCACGTACGTGGAAGCCCCTGTCAATCGCGATGCTGTTCTTCAATTCATTCTTGTAATGCTCTTTTTGCAGCGGTCAAGAGGTTCATGTCCGGAGGAGAATCCTGCAACTTTTTCATTCTCCCATAATAACGATCTGCAGATGCAAGGTTCTCCTTTAAGAATAGAGTGCTGTACGACGTCAGATTTCGCTTAGTGCATGAGATGAGGGGGTGCGGGTCCCTCCGCATGTGCCTGCCAAGAATCTTGCATTGGTTTCTCATGTGAAAGGGAAGCGAGGTCCCCAGGGTAAGAAACCCGAACCAAGAGGGTCGCAAGACGCTCTTGGGTGGTCATCAGGTTAAGATATCCTGGGGACCCTGAAAAGCCTCAACATTCTGGATATAATAGATTATAGCTCTCGGAAGAAACCTATAGATCGCTTTAAGATTCTGCCATCTCTTCCTGAGATTTACATTTTTCTGTAAAGCAAGGAGTGCTTTTTGACTATTCGGGTCGAGAATCAGTTGTGTGACATAACAACACAAATAGCCACAATTGTTATATGTGCATAAGACGCCTACACTCGTTTTGGTCATCAGGTTGAGGAATTGTACCGAGTACGATACGGGATACTTTGCGAGAGTGAGTTCGCAATGGGAATCTGACTCGCTTCCGCTCCAGCCTCTCCTCGGGGCCTGGAGAATAGCGGCAACTGAGTAGAGCGGTAGAAAAGAGTCTCAAAGCGCTCGCCCTCTGCCTGATTATCCTCTTCAGCAGCACCATAGCCTTCCAGCTACTGGTTCACGAAGGACAAGCATCGACCCTGAACACTGCGGCTGTGGCTGGATCCAACTTCAACCATGTAGTCATAATTGCTATGGAGAACCAGAACTATGCTGACGTGATGGGTACGGGCACGGGTAGCACGAATGCTCCGTTCACAGCGAGTCTTCTCCCCCAAGGGTCAACAATACCATTGTACCATGGATATGGTGCCGATGGGAGAAGGATAAACGGATGTTCAGCTGGATGTTACGTTGCTCTGGTCTCAGGTTCCGACCAGGGTGTCTCTGACGGATACTCCTGCTGTCTCAACGCTCCAACCTTAATGGACTCCTTCGCAACTCATGGGATTACATGGCAAGCCTATTGCGAGGCTGGTTGTCCGAGGGGCAACGACCATTTCCCCTTCACCGGATTTGCCAGTACTGCTAAAAGCCCAAACATCTTCACTTCAAGCTCAGTCTCAACAAGCACCTTCATAGCGGCCGCAAACTCGGCCAACCCACCGAGTTTGCTCTGGTACACACCAACAGACAACCACAACATGCATGATAATTCAATTCAGACGGGAGACGCATACCTTCAGAGTTTCCTGGTTGGAACCGGCACCGTAACGAATCCCGCTACGGGGTCTTTGCTGGCAAGCAATCTCTTCCAAGCTGGACAGAGAACCCTACTGGTCCTATGGTGGGACGAGTACGATCCCGCGCCCATACTCTTCTATGGACCCATGACAAAACAACCGTTTATCTCGATTAGCAACTCCTTCGACCACTATTCCACCCTCCGAATGCTCGAAGACAACTGGGGGCTATCAACGCTGACGCCGAATGATGTAGCGGCGACCGGCCTCGCAGCGGAGATAATAAGAACTACCATTTCACCTCCTCTAACGGCGAGTTTCAGTTACCTCCCATCGACACCATTTGTGGATACCGCGGTCAATTTCACGGGGAACGCGTCCGGGGGAAAGACACCTTACACCTACACATGGAGCTTCGGAGATGGAGCATCAAGCACCGGACAGACGCCAAGTCATGCATTCCCCATATCAGGAACATTCACCCTCTCCCTGAGCGTAACAGATTCTGTCAAGACCTCTGTTCAATCATCTCGGTCCATCAACATCTTACCCGTAGGGGCGTTGACCGCAAGCTTCAGCGATAATCCAGCCCTTCCAGTCTCAGGTCAGACAGTAACCTTCACGGACACGGCATCGGGTGGAACGAGCCCGTACGCTGACAGCTGGAACTTGGGAGGAACAAACAAGACAGGCAACCCTGTGTCCCAGTCGTTCAAGAACGGGACATACACTATCTCACTCGCCGTCTCTGACAGCACAGGTAAGACGTTCACGACCTCACAGCTTCTTACGGTACTTCCGAACTCAACCGGAACCTCATCGGTCCCTGTTCTGATAGGATGGGGCGGAATCAGGCTGGATGAGGCCTCGGTCAACGGCATCAACCAGCCGAGCACCATAACATCATCTGCGGTCTTCCCTGGAGAATCTGCCACTAGCATGGAGCTCCTGTTGGTCCAACTGAGGGCTCGGGGATACAACACGGTCAGGGTTGACTTCGACCCATACTGCACTGACCAGACCGATCAGAACTACATGAGTGCTTACAACGCCACAAATCTTCAGAGGGCGATTCAGATAGCCCAGTACTATGGTTTCTGGATAGTAATCGATTATCATGGCAATACTGACTTGACTGGTGGGCCGTCTTGTTGGCTGAATTTCTGGGCTCCCGTCATTCAACAGTTCAAGAGCAGTTATTCACAGATCATCTGGGAACCTCTCAACGAGCCCAACGGAACGAGCGTGAGTACGTTGTCCTCCGACTATCAGATGTGGATCAACCAAGATAGGAATCAGGGCGATAATCACTGGATTGTCATCCAGAACATCTGCAGCTATGACTGCAATCTCTGCCCCGAAGGAGACGGCAGCTGCTCAGCAGCGGTCTACGGATACCCAACCGTGACAGATCCCCTTGGCACTCTCGCTCAGGGAGGAAGAATATTCATCAGCCTTCACAGCTACATGGACTACTCTGGATATTCCAGTTCTTGGAACAATGCGACAGCTGAGAGCGTGGCAAACGGATACTACGCGACAGTGCTCGCAGGAGTAGCCCAGACCGGGTGGCCGGCTCTGAATACCGAAGGAGGAACCGACCCACTATGCTCTGGAATCTGCACTCCCGACACTAATCTGTCAGGTAGCGCCGCCTATACCACGACAACACTACATTTCATACAGACATTGACAAGTCTCTATGACAATGCGCCCCAGAGGATCAGCTGGGTCTGGTGGCCCGCAGGAAGCTGGACGGACACCACGAACGCTGGCATCTACGGAACCATGCAGTGCGCAAGCCGACCAGTAGGTTGGGGATGTCTCTTGAACATCAAACCCGTCAACAACCTCCAGCCTCTCACAGCCAATTTCTCGCGCACACCTCTCAACCCACTTGTTGGCACGATCACAACCTTCAACGCCACTGCGTCAAACGGGACAGCCCCGCTTACTTTCGCCTGGGCCTTTGGTGACGGGTCTACCGGAATCGGCTCTACTGTGACTCACGCATATTCGTCAGCGGGAACGTTCACAGTTGTACTCACTGCGAAGGACAGTGGCTCGCTCCAGCAGACAGCGACCTCCCAACAGGCGTTACCTGTAACAAGTCCACCTCCACCCTTGACCACTAGCTTCAGCTACAGTCCTCTTTCGCCCGAGGCGGGTCAACAGGTAGCGTTTACCGCTTCGGCGAGTGGAGGAGCAACATTATGCGCTTTCAGCTGGAGCTTTGGCGATGGAAGTGTCACAACGGGCAATCCGTCCCTGCACACTTTTACATCATCGGGCTCATACAACGTCATGGTCACTGTTACGGACGCAAACGGCAGTGCCGCCAATTCCAGCCAGGCCATTACGGTTGCCGCTGTGCCCACGGTGAGCTTCACGTATGGTCCTATGTCGCCTGAGACCTCTTCACCGGTAACGTTCAATGCCCGCACTACAGGCGGAGTCGGATCCTTCGCGTTCAGCTGGAGTTTCGGAGATGGGAACTTATCCGTGATCAACCCTGCATCCCATACCTATTCCACGCCGGGAAGCTTCACGGTGACGTTGACTGCGACAGACTCTGATGGTGTGAACGCCAGTTCAAGCCAGGTCATCATCGTCGCGCCGGCCCTCAGCGTAGGCTTCACGAATAGCCCTACCAATCCCGAGGCAGACCAGCCTGTAACCTTCACAGAAACTCAGTCCGGGGGCGTTGGAAATGTCAGTTTAAGCTGGGACTTTGGAGACAATAGTAGCTCAACTGAAAATCTCACAGCGCACACCTACAGGACCTCTGGCTCCTTTCTGGTCTCCGTGACAGTCACTGACGCGGATGGAGTAAGCACCACTTCAACCCAGACGGTAAACGTGGTTGCCAGCCTAGGTGCCGGCCTCACTTTCAGCCCTTCTTCACCTCATGCCGGCGACAATATCATCTTCGTTGCCTCTGCTACTGGGGGTGTTCAGCCCTACAATTATTCTTGGAGCTTCGGTGATTCCACAATCGGCTCGGGAAGCCCCGTTAGTCACATCTACCTATCGGATGGCTCCTATACAGTAATCCTGACCGTTACAGACGCCAACAATCAAACCGCCAGCGCAACCGAGACCCTAGCGGTCAAACATCAAGACAAAAGCTGCCATGCTAATGGCGACTGTACAGGCTACGCTGCTCAGACCTTAGACTTTAGCGCAATTGCGTCAAGCGGAAACGCACTATACATCTTCACTTGGATCTTCGCCTATTTCTATAATCCACCGGCATTAGGGCGAGAAATCGGGCTAGCTAGTATACTTGCTTGGAAATCTTTACTTCATCGACGTTGAAGCTCACCAAAACGGTCGTAGGGACATCATCAAGTCTGTCCTTGACAAAGACCTTGGATACGGAGACACTACAACTAGAGCAAGAGTCCAATGATTTCGGTCCTCCTCTAAGATGTCTAGGACCATACAAAGTGGGAAGTCCCGATCTTCAGAAGGTTCAGCGGACTGGATCTTTCTCTAAGCCGAATAACCATGGCAGTCTGCTGGACTCTCCAAGAAAATACCCTCTTTCCTCCTCAAGTGCGAACTGGGAACTGGTCAAAGGCGTGACTGTAAAAGTGGTCGGAGCATCGAGTCGATCAGCTAGATGCTGAACGGGCTGGCTGTTCGATTTCTATTTCTCCACGGTGGACTTCGTGGCCGCAGGAGCCTAAGAAAATATCCAAACCATCCGGTCGCGCGTCATCTCGATGTGGGCTCACGTGGACAAAGACGACCTGCTGATGATCTATTGGACAGATCGCCTTAATCAAATTCACAGCGTTAAGCCGAATTCTAAGCGGGTTGACGAAGGACTCGAATTTCTGTTGCAAGCGCTCGTATTTGATCCCGAGGAATCCAGCGTATATTCCGCATGAGAACACGAAGATGCTTGCTCCCAGCGAGATTGCTACTCCTATGGTCGTTAGTGCTTCGCTGAACACAAGGATTAGAGAGACGGCAACAGGCAGTGTCAGCATTGCTAGACCGATGAGGATTTTGCCCATGATGGAGAGGAAGCCCATGCTCTTGCGATCTGCTCCGTCACTCTGTGACTCGTCTAGTTGGGTCTAGACTTCTTTGAGTCGCGCTCTCTTACGATTTTCTCGACGTGCTCGATAATCGTCTTCAGAGGTGTGCCGGGACCATAATTCCCCGTGATACCTAGTTTCTCCAGTCGAGGCTTGTCATCATCCGGAATTATTCCGCCACCCACGAGCAGAATATCATCGCCCCCCTTCTCTCGGACTAGTTTGGCCACTTTGGGGAAGGCTGTCATGTGCGCCCCGTTGAGGAGGCTCATGGCGACCACGTCTACGTCCTCGTCAATGGCCATCTGAGATACCTGTTCGGGGGTTGCGAGGAAGCCAGTGTAGATGACCTCCATTCCGGCGTCCCGGAAGGCGCGGCAGAGAATGAGGGCGCCTCGGTCATGACCATCAAGCCCAGGCTTTGCGACTAGGACCCGAATTCTCTTGTTTTGGCCAGGCTCCGGCTTCTTCTGGGGCAAAGCGCGAATCTACGTTGCTTTCAGGCACATCTCAATAATTAAGGGCTATTGATTGATCGCGCCAGCTTTATTTCGAAGAATCTCTCGGGACCATAGAGAGGTTTCCTATACTGCAACAGGTTCAAGTCCCAAAAGTCTCTGTCTCGAATAGCGTATTGAATTGGCTCCTAGAGGAGGATGAGCCGTCAGCCCGTTATCATACTCTGGTCGATCTCCAGGAGAGAGGTGAGAACGATCAAAGCGTCGTCAGCACTCTGAACCGTATTGGAAGAATCGGTTGGGCGTCAAAGATTCTAGCCAGGCAGAAAGATGGTATCTACTGGGACAATCCTAAGTCTTGTTATGTTCCAAAATTCTCCGCGTGCTCTTGGCAGCTCGTCGTCTTAGCGGACTTGGGCGTTTCATCCAAGGACCAGCGTGTGGACAAGGCTGTTGATCATTTCCTAGAGCATCACAATGTGGAAACAGGGGGCATCTCGCTTCGACCAAAGGGTCATGAGAAATTTGAGCCTCATATCTGCGCGACCGGAAACATGGTTCGGGCTCTAGCAAAGATGGGATACGCGGAGGACGATAGAGTCCTGAGCGCGATGGATTGGCTGTTGTCGAAACAGCTGGCTGATGGCGGTTGGAACTGCTCGCCTTCTGGGAAGCATGGATCCTTCATGTCGGTTATTCAGCCAGTCTGGGCTCTGTCCGAGATGATGGCGCACGACGCGAGGAAGGGCTGGGAAGTCTCAGCGAAGAGAGGAGCTGAGTTTCTACTGAAGCATCGCGTCTACCGGTCTGACAAGGATGATTCTGTCGTAATGCTTGATTTTCTGAGGCTGCATTACCCCATACACTATTGCTACGATTTTCTGCATGGATTGCGAGTCCTGACGGAGCTGGGCATCAAGAATGATCCAAGGATGAACGATGCCGTCGCCCTGCTCTTGGAAAAGAGAACGCCCGAGGGAAAATGGAATTTGGACGGTGTCTACAGAGGATGGCGACATGCACACGCGATGCATGGAGAAGAGACGGTTTCCCGACCCGAAGAGCGAGAGCTGATAACCCAAGGATGGGGAACAGAAAGAGCGTTACAAATCGAGGAAGCGGCCAAACCCAGCAAGTGGGTAACACTGCAGGCGCTTCTTGTGCTAAAGAGGCTCGGGCTTCTCGTCCCGGGATTGTAGAAAGTGGCTAGCGATCGTCTTCTTCGTCGATTCGCTTTTGTAACGCGCTTAGCCGCTTCCTGTTTTCTTTGAGTTCGTCCGAGGTATTTGGACCGACACGCCTAGCCCATCCTTGACGTTGCTGCATATCCTTCTCCAGAAGCTTACGCTTACGGGTCTCCTCTTGCATCTTGAAGACGAGCTTCGCTTCCTCCCACGGAGGCAATCGTTTCTTCTCAGCCATACGCCATTACTCACCCAAAACAGGCCTTAGGACGGCTATTATGAGTCAAATCAAACTCAAAAACTTTCAGATTTCTTGCGCGACTAAGGAAATCGGGGGTCCTTAGGATGATTTCGTCGCCTCGGTTCTACGTTCACGTTTAATAGCGACCAGTTTTCTCGCCGCCTCAGAACAGCATTGCGTCAAGACATCGTCAACGATAATTCACTGACCTTCGCGGAGAAGATCATCAGCGTCCGAGCGGATGGTGCCGAAAAGATCCATCACCCTGGGGACATTACTGTTCTGCCCGTCGACTTGGCGATGGCCCAGGACAGCACAGGGCCGCTTGCAATCAAAGTCTTCGGCGAGATGGGTGTCCCGAGAGTCTGGGACCCGTCCAAAATCCATCTAGTTATTGATCATTCCTTCCCTGCTCCCGATGAGAAAGTCGCTAACCTTCATCATTTGATAAGAGAATTTGTCAAGAAGCACGGCGTACGACTAGTAGAGGGAAGCATTTCACACCAGCATCTTCTTGAGAACCATGTCGTCCCGGGAATGATCCTTTTCGGCGCGGACTCTCACACATGTCAGGCTGGAGCGGTCGGCGCCTTTGCCACGGGAATCGGTAGCTCGGAGATGGCCGCTGTGTGGGCTTCAGGAAAACTCTGGGTAAAGGTCCCGGAATCGATCAAGGTCAACCTTACAGGCCAGTTCAAGAAGGGAGTCTTTGCCCGAGACATAGTCTCGCACTTCATCGCGACAGTTGGGGAAGACGGAGGCAATTATCGGTCCATAGAATGGAAAGGACCCGCCGTCAAAGATCTCTCGATAGCCTCACGAGCTTGCATCAGTAACAATTCTATGGAGTGCGGATGCAAACTCTCTATCTTCGAAGTAGACCCATCAACACAGGAATACTTTAGGTCGGTAAATCGCAAGTCAATGTACGAGATTCACTCAGGGTCCAAAGCTAGCTACAAGGACGAATACGATATCGACATTGGAAAGATAGTCCCCGAAGTTGCAGAGCCCGGAAACGTCGATAGGGTAAAGGAAGTTGGAGAGGTCGAAGGCACACCGATCGATCAGGCTTTCATCGGATCCTCGACAAACGGACGATACGAAGATCTCGTCGTCGCAGCCAAGATATTGAAGGGTCACAAGGTCAAAACGGGTACTAGATGCGTCATCACCCCAGCGTCTAAGGATGTTTTCGAGCAAGCCATCAAGAATGGACTGGCGGAGGTATTTCTGCAGTCCGGAGCGGTTTTCACTAATGCTACCTGCGGTGCGTGCGTAGGAACCCACCTTGGGGTCTTGGGAGAGAACGAGGTCTGCATCTCATCCTCACCGCGCAACTACATAGGCCGGATGGGCGCAATTACCTCCAAGATCTATCTCTCATCTCCTGCAACAGCTGCAGCCTCGGCCATAGAAGGGAAGATCGCGGACCCTAGGAGATACCTATGACAAGCCCAAGTGTCCTGAAAGGCCGGACCTGGGTGTGGCCCGATGATGTGAACACTGACATCATCATCCCATTCCGATTCAAAGCCCGAACCAACGACCCCGTAGAGATGGCCAAGTACGCCATGTACGGATTCGACCCTGAGTTTTACAAGAAGGTGAAAGCCGGAGATCTATTTGTCGCCGGAAAGAATTTTGGAGGAGGCTCCAGCCGGGAACAAGCACCTGTCGCTATCAAATATTCTAACGTGGCCGCCGTGATTGCGGAAAGTTTTGCACGGATTTTCTATCGTAACTGCTTCGCGATTGGGCTCCCTGCGCTAGAGGTTCCGCGAATCTCTAAGCAAGTGAAGCAATTTGACGAGATAGAAGTCAACCTACAGGACTGGTCTGTTAGGACTCAAGATGGCATGGCACACCCGGCGCTTAAGGTTCCAGAGTTCCTCCGAAGCCTAATGCGGGAGGGTGGACTGGTGGAGTACTACAAGCACCATAATGGCTTCCCATGGGAGACACTGGAAACCAAGGCTGTCACACGCTGACGCGGTCTCAACATGTTCTTGGCCGGCGTGGATTGTGAGCTTACCTCTGTTGGCAGAGATTGGTAACAAACCCTTCTCGTTCAAGCCTACAGGTAGTCGTGGCTGATTCGGACGTTTGTCCTTCTGTCAGAAGAAAATCCCGCTCAACTCCGGACTACTCTTAGTAATTGCGCTAGTCGGCACATTGGCGATAACCGTCGCTTCTTTCTTGCTCATTGTCTTGGGACGTGGTGGTCCAGCCCTTGCGGGATATAGCGTCGGATCGATGTCTCTATTCGCCTTCCTCCTCACTATTCAAGTCCTCCATGGGAAGAGCGAGAGCAAAGACGACTTCTTGAAGAAGGGGGCCGTCAGAACCGCGATCGCCACATCGTTCACCGTGGCGTACCTAATGCTCCTTGCCATGGGCCTCGACCCTGGGCTTGGCCTCAACGTCAACAACGGGATTCTAGCAAACTTCCACCTAGTCTACATCTTCACGATAGGAACTTACCTCATCACAGCAAGCTTGGAAAGGATCGTCGAACTCGTAAAGGGCAAGTCATCGCTGTTCGGCTCGTAGAGTCCCGCAAGCTTTTGGGTTTGTTCATGTTCGATACGCTAGGCTACGCGCCTGACGCAGGTCGACATTTCTTGTTGCTGCTAAGCTGATACCTACCCATACGTTGATACCACTGTTGTAAAGGGGAACAGTTGTACGCGACGCGTCGGACCAATCCTTTAGGGGAAGTCGCGACAAATCTCTTCCAGAAGCTAGCGAGGCTTATCTCTTGTTCCAGCGAATCACCACTGGTCTCGACGAGTTCCGAGGTATTCCTCGAGAGGCCAATCTACTAATCTATGCGAGCTTTTTCAACTGGGCAGCTGCAGGTCTCCTCTGGATAACTCTCCAGATCTATCTTGTTCTAGAAGGTCTCAGCTTCGCAACTAGTGGAATAATTCTCACCATCATCGGCATAACCAGTGCCTCAAGCACTCTTCTCTTCGGGGGATTGGCGGATCGATATGGAAGGAAACGATTCGTAGTCCTCGGCGGAGTCATAGCAAGCTTCACTCTAGTCCTGTTCGGCCTCGTTGGGACAAATCTGCCCCTACTGGTTGGAACAGCGGTTCTATCCGGACTCTCCGAAGCAATGTATGCGTCGTCTTGGGGGGCCATGCTTGCAGACAAGGCGACGGACGCAAAACGCACGAGTGCCTTCAGCCTCTCGTTCTTCATATCAACTGTCAGCGCCGCCGTCGGCGGCTTCAGCGCGAGCATTCTGGGGTTGCTGAAAAACTGGTACGCGATCGACCTTGTGACGGGTCACAGGTATCTGTTCCTTGGGGTAGCCCTGTTCAGTCTGCTCGGGCCTGCGATCGCACTAACTGTCTCCGAGTCAAGATCCTCCCAAGCCGACCATCGGGGCTTTCAGATTATTCCGAAGAGATCTCGCAAGACTGTTGCTCAGTACTCGCTTGCCGGAATTCTGATTGCTCTAGGAGCGGGAATGGTAATTCCGCTGATTCCAGGCTGGGCACTATTGAAGTTCGGAGTTGTCGACGATATCAGCGCGCCGATCCTTGGAGGAGTTAACAGTCTGGTGATGGGGTTCGCAAACTTGGCCGCTCCAAGGCTAGCGCGAAGATTTGGTACAGTCAAGACTATTGTCTTGACCCAGGGATCGTCGACGGTTTTCCTTTTCTCCCTGCCCTTCTCTCCTAGCTTCGCCTCAGCTTCCTCGATCTACGTCGTGAGAAGTGCGCTGATGATGATGTCCAATCCTGTAGAGCAGTCTCTTCTGATGGGTCTCGTTCCTCCAGAAGAGAGATCGCAGGCTTCTGCGGTGACAGCATCACTCTGGAGACTGCCCAATTCTCTCAGCACATCAGTCGGCGCCTACTTCATGGGACTTGGCGGTGCACTCTATCTTGCGCTACCATTCTTCCTGTGCACTGCTCTCTACCTCACGTCGATTGGTTACTTCTGGTCAGTGTTCAAAGACGTAAGGCTACCAGAGGAAGAGCTCGTAGTCGCCGTGCCTACCGCGACCTAGGGTAGGATTCCTCCGATCCGTGCTTGCTCGATCAGACCTGGCTTCTTTGTGAAGACTCCGGCTGTTATCTCGAGTGCTTTTTTCATGAGCTTCTGATTCTTCCGTATCTTATTCAGCGCCCGTCTATTGAGTCGCTTGATCAGCCAGTTGTTGCTGAGCGCATATGTGGACGTATAGTGAGCGTGCTGTCCTATCACATCAGCAAACATTTTCCGACTTGACTGATATCGGGACAATCTCTTCGCTGAAGTATCTCCTGCGCTTAGGGCATCTGCTATTACGTCTGCCAATACGAGTGCGTCTTGCAGAGACAGATTCACTCCCTGCCCGGCATGAGGATGGAACGTATGCGCTGAATCGCCCAGTAGCGCCACGCCATTCCCTACCCAAGGGTCGACCTTTATGAAAGCGGGAGTGAAATAGGCGATTCTCGTCCATGCCTCCATTGCTCCAAAACCCTCGGTCAATTCAGGGGCAGCTTGAGTGACCTCTTCTTTGAAACGTCCTAGTCCTTCCCTCTTCAAATCCTCAAAGCTACGAGTTCCAACGCAGTAGAAGATGTACGTGGCTCCCGGGCCGGCGGGCATTATCCCAAGCATCTTTCCCGGTGCTTGGTATTGTCGCGCCCTATCCTTCAACTCTGAAACGGGCCCGACTAGCCCAACCGTGAAAGAATCCGAATATTTCTTCGTCTTTGTCGTGGCTCCGATGCTCTCCCGAACACGGGACTGTGGCCCATCAGCCCCTACGATTATTGAAGCTTGGATTTCGGAAGGCCCACCCTCGACATCGCAACGCAATCCCTGGGCAACTCCATCCTTCCAAACGATATCCTGGAACCGAGTATTCCAAATGGTCTGAGCGCCCAAGTTCTCAGCCTTGGACCCGAGAAGGTGTTCCACCTGCACTGCATCGGCCGTCATAATGTAGTTCTGCGGATGGTCAAGCAGTCCGTAGTCGACTTCTAACAGGACCTGTTGGTTCCAGTCTCGCACCTCGAGTATTCTCTCGGCCGAGCCCATCTGCTGAACACTGTCGAGAACTCCGATCTTGTCCAGCGCTTCCAGGCCATTGGGCTGGAAGGTTATGCCTCGAGGAGTCGAGTCGAGCCCTTTCCTGCGATCTAACAGAAGGGTCGAGATGTTTCTCTTCTGCAGTTCGAATGCCAGGGCTGAGCCTGCCATTCCTGCGCCAACTATCACAACGTCGGCCTTTCCTTCCAATTTTGTGTCGCCTGGGCGATTGAGGACGATTACTAATCATCTTAAAATCATGCCTGCGGGGTCCGCGTGCCAGGATGGTTCGTGGCTAGAATTCATGGACAAGGCCCAGCGGAACAGATCAACGTCTACAATCTAGAAACCGCAGTCGCACCTCACGTGTACAACAACGACCGACGGTACGCCGTCCTTGTCGTGGACATGCTGCACGACTTTGTCTATGGTAAGATCAAGTGCGATAGGGCTGTCCCGATGATTCCTCGCAGCGGTGAACTCATAGACTCTGCCCGTGGTGCCGGTGTCCCCGTGCTCTATTCTAATGACTCCCATACGAGGAAGGATTTCGAGATTGAGAGGTGGGGAGAACACGCCATGCGTGGCACCAAGGGCGCCAGGGTTATAGGCGAATTGAGACCGCGAAAGAAGGATTTTCAGATTCCCAAGACAACCTATAGCAGTTTCTTCAACACTAGACTGGAACGCGAACTCAAGAGAACTCATGATGGAAAGGGACCCAACACCCTAATCATCTCTGGTCTACATACTGACTGTTGCGTTAGGCACACAACCGCTGACGCCTTCTTCCGAGGCTACGAGACAATTATCGCTGAGGACGCGGTGAACTCCTTTACAGAGTTGCAGTATCGGACTGGTCTTCAATACCTGAAATTCTGGTACCTAGCCGATACACTTCCCACCAAGAAGATCTCGAAACTATTCTAGGAAGGGTCCCGGGTCGAGAAGACCCTCCCGCGTTATCATCGATATGGATGGAGGCATCGATGATGCTCTCGCTCTCGTACTCGCCCTAAGATCTCCTGAGCTGGAGGTCGCGGGCATAACCGCGGTCTCAGGCAACGTACCTGTCGAACAAGCAACAATCAACGGACTGAGAGTCGTCGAACTTCTCGACAGGTCAGATGTCTGGGTCGCGCGAGGATTAGGGAATCCGCTGTTTCGCGACCCGATTCGGGCAACAGCCTTTCACGGAAGCGACGGGCTGGGAGATTCCAACCTACCGCTTCCTAAACTTAGTCCTGCAGGGAAACCCGCGCTCAATGCGATTCTAGAAACTCTCGCCTCATCCAAGCGACAATCCATCACCATCATCTGCACGGGACCATTGACCAACATTGCGGCACTCCTAACAGAATTCCCGGACGCCGAGGGTATGGTCGAGGAGATTGTGATAATGGGAGGCGCGTACTTCGTCACAAAGTATGGCTTCGGGAATGAGACTCCGGTAGCAGAGTTCAACGTCTACTCGGACCCAGAAGCCGCGAAAATCGTGTTCGAAGCAGACGTCCCAATTAAGGCAATAGGCCTCGACGTGACAATGAATCCTCTTGTCCAGCTGACGAAAAAGGACTGTGATCGACTAAGAAATCGGAAAGGACGTGTCTCTGCCTTCGCCAGTTCAATCTTGAAAAGTAACATGAAAACATATGGCCGATTTGCTCTACATGATCCGATGGCTGTGGCAGTTAAGATCAAGCCATCGTTCTTCCAATTCAAAAACTACCACGCGCAGGTGGAAACTAAGGGCGAGTACACGTTGGGAATGACCGTCGCTGACAGGCGGGACTGGTTGCCAGATAACAAATTCGCGGAAAGACCGGTAATGGTCTGTACAAATGCTGTCCCGAGGTTCAAACAGTTCTTTTTGAAGCGTCTAACCAGTGCCTGAACGTCGGATTCGTCAACTAGCGTGTTTTTCGAGTGGAAGGTGTAGATTTTTAAACTCAATATTTGGCAATATAGAGCTACTATGGGAAAAGAAATCGGCCACATAGAACTAGCATCGAAGGACCTAATGGCGACTAAGAAGTTCTACTCCAGACTCTTCGGCTGGAAATTTGAAATGTTCGGCGACGGCTATGCAATGTTCAAGACCTCTAGGAACGGCGTTGGCGGCGGCTTCCAGCTCGGCAAGAAAATCAAGTCCGGCTCAACCACACTCTACGTCAACGTTGACACCATACCAGCAACACAACAGAAGGCAAAGAGTCTAGGCGGACGAATACTGAAGAAGAGGAAAGCCATTGGTGGCGGAATGGGCTACTGGGGCACCATCGGAGATCCGCACGGCAACGTCATAGGCCTCTGGAGCAAAAAATAACCTAACGCAGACGAAGAGCTCGGACCCCCGAGCTACGCCTAGTTAGGCGGACTATCGAGAACTCCCTTTTTTCGTCTACGCATTTCCTCATACTAACATTGATGATCAAATTGGATGAACACCGTTAACCCTTTTTATGACATAAGGTCTAAGATGCAAACGACAGATAGTTATGCGGTTAACGAGCCTCTCCCTCGGAGCCTTGACGCTTCTTCTGCTGATTGCTGTCCCCGTGAATGCAGCGCCTGCCCTTCACACGGGTAGTCAAACCGGCTACACTATATCCGTTTCTATCTCAATCCTTCAGTCCTGCGCACCAATTCTGGGCTCGACCCTCAGCGCAGGAATTGTCTGCCCAATGATCACAATGATCTCCCCGAGTCTCACCATCAATGGGACCTTGGGATGGACCGTCACTGATCTGAACGCCACCACAGCCACCCTCAACTTCAACCGGAACATATCAACATCGAGTGGCGAAACCATTACTCCAGCCACGCATCATACCGGGAGCTTCAACGAATCTATCGATCTCGTAACTCGAATAGCAACTATCCTGCCGTTCATCGAGCCAGAAATTGACCAGGCTCTACAGATGGCCCAGACAAACATGGGCGCCACTCTGCCAACGGGCACTAGCTGGAGTTTGACCATGCCGGGCTTAGACGTCACTATGATGCATCAACCCCTTCACACAATGTGGTGGGTCAATGGACCGCTCAAAGTAAACGACACTGTCCCAGTTCTAGTTTTCCCAACCAATGTTACTGACTCGACGAGTCTCGATCTTGGTGGCATCATTGGAACTCGATCTGCCTGGACTTTGGCGTTTCCCAAATCCGGATCTTTTCTTCCTCCGGACCCAATGGCAACTCTGGCTTCCTCGATTCCGATCGCCGACAACTTCGGATTCGCGCTTACTTTCATCTATGATCAGACCAGCGATCTTCTACTCGCCGCAAGCGCTCACATCCACCTTGGATTTGGCGAGGAAATATTCATCCCGCCAGCGCCTTGCAGCTCCTCAGCTACTATTGCTCCAGCACTGTCTGTCTGTCCTGATGCCCCTATACCCGTAATGAGGCAATTCGGGATCGACGTTCAGGCCTCCCTAAAGCTCACCAGCACAACTCTCGACTTAAGCAGGCGGTCGACACCGACGAGTGCTTCTGCGTCACCCAGTGGATCAAGTTCTGGCAGCGGCTCAGGAACCGGGACCGGGAATGGTCAAGGACTTGGCACGGGCCCGGGACAGGGTTCTAGCTCCGGGTCAAACCCCGGCTCTGGGAGCGGGTACAATCCAGGGGCTGGTAGCACACCAACGGGAGCTGGGCAACCATCCAATAATCCGGCGCAATCAAAACCCACCACTCAGTCGGCCAGCCTGGTACCATGGATGTACGGGATTCTAGGAACAATTGCCGTAGCAATCATGGGGTCGGTTGTATTGATCGCTAGAAGGCGAATCAAGGAACCCCCGTTCTAAGTCTCGGTCGCACACCCGTCAGTTTAGGGACCTCAATTATTTCCAAGATTCCAAGTAGCATTCTCTCCAGCTCAAGTCAGCGTTGAACCGCCATAACCACCGAAACCGCTGTCAGATAGCATGTTAATGGGGGAATTCCCAGATATCTAACGAAAATCGTCCAAATTGCACCGTATCGAATGTGTTAAATATTCTCTGGCTTGAGTTTCAGCGAGACTGGTTTTGTCGGACAAACCCACGGCTGCATTCGTTCTGTCGTTGATCGGTGGGATATTCATGCTTCTGGGTGGAGTCGCTCTTGCAGTTGGTTTCTCTTTCTTATTCGGTGGTATAGGGGCAATCTTTGGTATCGTAGGGGTAATTTTTGGACTGATAGTTATCCTAGGATCTGTGATGCTCTATCAGAAGCCTCAAAGTCACACTATGTGGGGGGTCATCATTCTCATCCTTTCGATAATTGCTTTCCCTGCTGCTTGGGGCTTCGGAATAGGCTCTTTGTTGGCGTTTATTGGTGCGATCTTGGCGTTGGTTTACAAACCGTCGATGGGTCCCGCCATGATGCCCTCCCAGCCGATGGGAGCAATGCCCATGGGCTCGATGGGATCTGGGCAAGCAATGGGTTCAATGGGAATGACGTGTAAGAACTGTGGAGCAAGTATTCCTGCTGGAGCTACGCGTTGCCCCAGTTGCGGCGCGACCGTCTAAGCCGCTAAGTTATTCCCGATTATTCCTTACAGGGCAAGAAATTTCCAGATTTCTCTGAGTCAACTTTGCAGTGCGCGTTTGCCGTCCAGCTTCTCTTGGTAGCAAATTACGCTACGACTCCTGAGCTCAGTCTTCGTATCAAGCTGAATTGACCCGCATAAAAATGACAAAACCTATCGTCAGTACCCCGAAACCGGGAAAAATTCTAGGACCTTCCTTCGAAATCGTTCAAAAAATCGACATTATCGAATGTGTTATATACGATAAAATAGATCGGCCTCCATGCAACCGAAACCTCGCAGACCGACCGGCGTAACAATTCTAGGAGTTCTCGCCATACTTGGAGGAATAGCACTCCTCGTTGCTGGAGTAGCTGCAATTGGTCTCGGACTTGTAATTGGAACCTACGCGGGCTCGGCCTTCACAAATGCTCTTTCAAACGCTGGCTATTCCGGGCTAGCTTCCATTGGTGCGGGAACAATCGCTGTAATCCTACTGGCACTCGGTGCGGTAGTACTTGTTCTGGGAATATTATACTTCGCTGTAGGAATCGGATACTTTGGAGGCAAGGGCTGGGCTTGGACCGTTGGAATCATCGTTACTGCCATCAGCATAGTCCTTGACATTATCCAGATTGCGTTTGGTGCCTACAGCAATGCCTTCGGATTGGTTATTGGTCTACTGATAATTTACTATCTTACCAGGCCACACGTCAAGGTCTTCTTTGGCAAAGGAGGTTCGACGATTGCTTCCCCAATGCCCACACAGGGATGAGCCAATGCTGGAGCTACTCGTTGGCCTAGCTGCCGTACGGCCGTATTGAGCTGTCGAATCTATAAGTTTCCCGGATATCTTCCGGTAGACCGATGACCGACTAAACTGGGTATTCAGTAACAGTCGCCTTAACACTGCGTCATTTCTCGAATTGTGCCTATGACGCAGAGGCCCTCTCGACCAGTAGGAATTACGATACTAGCGGTTTTGGAGGTTCTGATAGGAATTGTTGGGCTCTTAGCTAGTCTTCTGATTATCGGCTTCTCCGCTCTGTTCGCGACTTTACCAACAGTGGGCCCTCTGCTTGGAGCTATCGGTTTGGTCATCGGTGGAGTAGTTCTCTTCTTCAGCATCATCTGGCTCGCCACCGGCGTGGGGTTTCTTCACGGTAGGGGTTGGTCTTGGACTCTCGGGATGATTTTCAGCATACTCTCGCTGCTCGGGGCCATTGGCGCGCTGACAATCGGTCTGATCACCGGTGGGGTCGGTGGATTGGTCTTCTGGGGTCTGATGCTTTACTATCTGACGAGGACTCATGTGAAGGCCTTCTTCGGAAAGGGCGGATTACCAATCACTCCTAGCTATGTAATGCCATATTCACTAGGCCCACAGATCAACAACCCGCAAACAACAGCAAGTAATACTGGCCATGGTCAACCGTCGGCGGTGGGTCCCCCAGTCACTTTTCCGCCTCTCTCACAAGGATCGTCAACGACTCTCGCATCTATGAGCCCCGGCTCGTCAACTCAACCATCCTCCAGCCCTGTGAGCGGCGGCAAAGCCCCGGTCTGTCCCTATTGTCACAGCACACTTCCAATGGGCACAAAGAAGTGTCTTACGTGCGGAGCGGTGATCTAGCGCACCTTCATCGCTAGACAATCACTTAGAATGTCTCTGACCCCAGCCTAGAATCGTTTTCTCTGCCAATCCCAGTGCTGACACAGTTGGAGAATGTATAATCTTTCCATCCCACAAAAGACGGTAGGCCTGTTTAGCTTTCAGAATTTTGATCTTCATGTACTCGTAGGGCTCTCGGCTTACGCTGCCCTTCTTCAACTGGCGCGCCAAGAAAACGTGCGCTCGCTGAGACGATATTCCTGGCAAGGTATGCAACCACCCGAGACTCTTCCAAGATCTTCCAGAGTAGCCAGTCTCCTCTTTCAGTTCCCGTTTCGCTCCGGATTCGGGGTCTTCTCCGTCGTCCACTAATCCAGCGGGTAGTTCGAGTTCCCAGCCCTGAATTGGATGGCGATAATTCCAGATGAAGACTAGACGATCATCATCCAAGACCGGGACAACAATTGAAAAGTCGTGGAGTGAGAGTCGGAGATGATCTGTTTCAAAACCGGATTTGGATATTATCTCATCTCGATACAGCTTCACTTCCCCAAGGTCAATCAGTTTCCGTGACCCGGTCGTTCTCCAGGGTTTCGGGGTCCGTTGAAATTTTGGAATCGTTGTTGTCAAAGAGTTTGCATCATTGAACGATCTTCCGCATTACAACGCTGGACTTGCCCAGTTGCGATACCATGTCAAATCCCGCGTCTTCGAACATGTTGACGGTCCCAGACCACATCAGGCTCGCTCCCTTGCTAGGCTTAGTTGATGGGTATGCCTCGACGATGCCTCCGCCCTTCTTCTTGATAGAGGCGAGAGCTGCGTTCAGGCCGAATCCTGCTACGCCTCTTCGTCGATTGTTCCTATCAACGAAGAAACAGGTAATCCGCCAAAGCTTCTTTCCTCCGTTGCCGAGACTCAGACTCTGGTAGGTTTTGCTAGCGTCCAATCGTGGGAGTTCCGGTTTCTGACCGTACTGGACCCAGCCAACGGGAGTCTCACCGAAGTAGACGACTATGCCATGTGCTCGTCTTTTCTTGACGAGCGCCTTCTTTGACTTCTTGTTATCTGGACCATGCCCTTTGATGAGAAACTCTCCCTTGGTGTGGTAGAACATGCACCAGCAACCGCCCCAGACACCGTTGTGTTTTGCGAATAACGCTTCGAAGTCGGGCCAGGTAGTTTGGCTCAGTTCCTTGGAGGAGTAAGCGTTCTCTGTTTTCATGTGCCTAGTTCGGTCGTCTCTTGGATGATCTGACTGGTTAGAGGATTGGAGGCTCCTTGTAGTCTCCGAAGACCTTCCGACCGACATCCATGATCTCTCCCAGTGTTGCGTAGGCTCGGACTGCCTTGATGATTGGATACATGGAGTTGGCCTTCTCGTCTTCGAACGTCTTGCGCAACTCTTCTAATGCTTCCTGAACTTTTGCATTGTCCCGCGTATCTCGGACTCGGACTATTCGTTCGATCTGTCGTCTCTGAGCCTCTTCGTTGATCTTCAGGGTGTCAATCGGCTGTTTCTCATCGACTTGATACTTGTTCACGCCAACCACGACTCTCTCGTCCCGCTCAAGTTCCTGTTGGTAACGGTAGGCGGTCTCTGCAATCTCTCGTTGCAAGAATCCGGTCTTGATCGCGTTCAACAATCCTCCTACGCGTTCTATCTTGTCAAAATACTCGAATGTTTTTTCCTCCATCTCATCAGTAAGCCATTCTAGATAATACGAACCGCCAAGCGGATCGATAGTATCGGTGACTCCCGTCTCTTCCGCGATGATCTGTTGAGTCCTAAGCGCAACTGTCGCTGCTTGTTCCGAAGGTAGGGCCCAAGCTTCATCGTAAGAGTTTGTATGTAGAGACTGGGTCCCGCCGAGAACCGTGGCTAATGCCTCGATTGTGGTCCGAACGATATTGTTGAGCGGTTGTTGCCAGGTCAGTGACGCGCCGGAATTCTGAGCGTGTGTCCTTAACAGTAAAGATCGCGGGTCTTTGGCTTTGTACTTCTCTTTCATGACTCGCGCCCATATTCTTCTTGCCGCTCTGAACTTTGCAATCTCTTCGAAGAAGTCCATTCCACAGTTCCAGAAGAAGGACAGTCGGGGCGCGAAATCGTCCACTTTCAAACCAGCTTCGATTCCCAGATCAACATAGGCGAAACCGTCCGCCAGTGTAAATGCTAGTTCCTGGACGGCGCTAGATCCGGCTTCGCGAATGTGATAGCCGCTGATGCTGATGTAGTTCCACTGCGGCATCTCCTTGGTGCAGTAGACCATCATGTCGCGGATTATTCGAAGATGTGCCTCTGGAGGGAAGGCCCATTCTTTCTGCGCAATATACTCCTTGAGAATATCTGCTTGGACGGTCCCTCTCAACTCGTTCGGTTTCAATCCCTGTCTCTCCGCCACGCCCACATACATCGCGGTCAAGACCGACGCCGGTGCGTTGATCGTCATGCTCGTACTCACCTTCTCCAACGGGATTCCTTCTAGGATGATCTCCATATCCTTCAGCGAACCAACCGAGACCCCGCAGCGTCCCACCTCGCCTTCTGCTCGTGGGTGGTCAGGGTCATATCCGTACAATGTCGGCATGTCGAACGCGATGCTCAATCCTGTCTCTCCGTGCTCTAGGAGATAGTGAAGTCGCTTGTTCGTATCTTCTGGAGTGCCGAAGCCTGAGAACATTCGCATGGTCCAGAGCCGCCCTCTGTACAGCGTGGGATAGACTCCTCGGAGATACGGATACTCGCCTGGAAGACCAGCGTCGCGAGATTCGTCCTGGTAGGCGACGTCTCTTGGAGTGTAGACTCGTTTGATCGGGATGTTGGAAGGGTTTCTGAACTCTTGCTTCCGCTC
>DASPWZ010000011.1:0-52893 GCA_035637535.1 Candidatus Dormiibacterota bacterium | reverse complement strand
CAGTACCATATCGGGATCTCAGTCCCGTAGTACCTTCTTCTTGAGATGGGCCAGTCGATATTGATGGACCCGAGCCAATCCAGTAGAATCTGCCGGTGAGAATCCGGATGAAACTTGAGTGATTTCGCGATCTTGGTCAGCCGCGGAATGAAATCAAGCTGTTTCAGGTAGAACTCTTTCATTGGAATGATCTCAATTGGATTGCCTGATCTCTCGCAAGTGGGCACCTCGTGCTTGATCGTCAATATCCGCCTGACCAAGCCGCTCGCGGTCAACTCCTCGATCACCTTCCGCCTGGCTTCTTCTATTGTGAAATCTTGGAACTTGCCGGCGGCCTCAGTCATTCGTCCTCTCTCGTCTATTGAGATGATTTCTTGCAGACTCAGCTCACGGAATATTGTAACATCGTGATAGTCGCCATAGCTGCAAATCATAACTGCGCCTGTCCCTTTCTCGCGCTTTGCACCGGGATGTGGTCTGATCTCCACTTCTCTCTCGAAAATTGGGACGACTGCGTGTAATCCGTGAAGTTTCTTGTAGCTCTCGTCCTCAGGGTTCACGATAACGAGCTGACATGAGCTCATGAGCTCGGGGCGAGTTGTGGCGATCACTAGCTCCTCGCCAGTCTCTTTGACCTTGAACGCGATACTGACTAGTTTAGTGGGTTTCTCTTGGTAGATGATTTCGGCATCCGCGATTGTCGTCTGACATCCGGGACAGTAGTTACTTGGATACGTGCTTTCATAGATGAGATGCTTCTCCCAGAGTTCGATGAAGGTTCTCTGAGTCAGTTTTCGATAGTCTTCACCGTCTGTCCTGTATTTGTTAGCAAAATTCGGGCTGAGACCCTCCCGCTTCATTAGTCCCACCATCTCAGCTTCCAATTCATCTAGCGCATGCGCGCATAGCTCGATGAACTTCTCTCGGTCCTGGGAACGCATCTCGATCTTGTAAGTTGTCTCAACGTATCGTTCTACTGGTAGCCCGTTTCTGTCGATGCCTATCGGAAAGAGTGTCTCGTAGCCCAAAGCGCGAGATGTCCTTGCAATCATGTCTATCTGAGCATAGTGAGCTAGCGCTCCGATGTGCCATGGTCTCCCGGAAGGATAGGGCGGTGGAGTGTCTATTGTGAAGATGGACTTCTTTGTATTGACGTTGAACCTGTAAAGTCCCTCCTTCTCCCAGAATTCTTGGGTTAGGAGTTCCGTGTTATGGTCCCATCTCTTCTCCACGATCTTAGGTGTGAATGCGGAAAATGGTGATGGTGATGTGCTAACTTTTGTCACAATCGGAGTCGAAGAAGGGGAATCCTTTGAATCGGAATAAGAGGGTGGCATAGACTGAGGCTCTTCATGCATTAGACGATCCGCCATTACCAGCAGTGCCTCCTCCTTGCCCCATTTAAGGGCGTAAAGACTGACCTGCCATAAACACACGTAGTTGCCTATTATGGGGCGAGAGTTTCAAGACGGAATCGTGGGAGCTAGATCAACTGGGATCAATTATTGAGACTGATAAACAGGGTCAAATCTTTAATACGGAATCAGACGCGCCAGAACTCAAGGACGGGTCTGGAACAAGCTCAGGCGGTATGAAAAGTAGTTTTGAAAGCAACCTTTGCTTATGATACTGCTGTTGTACTGACCAATCGATTGTTCAACTGGACTTTAGGAAAACAAGAGTAGAACCAAAAAATGGAAGGCGGAGGGGAAGAGAGACCGCGTAGGAGCTACGGTAGAAGAGGAGGCAGTTATGGAAGAAGAGGGGGAGGGGGAGGAGGATATAGTGGAGGAGGCAGAGGGGGAGGCGGAGGCTATGGCCGTGGAGGAGGGGGAGGCGGTTATGGAAGGGGTGGCGGGTACGGCGGCCGCGAGAGCGGCGGGAGAGGCTTCGAGCGCGACAGGGGCCCGGTCCCTGTAGAGGAGGGTCAGGAGATCGATGTTACGATTGACTCAGTTGGTAGGAGAGGCGACGGGATCGCCCGCTTCAACAACTTTGTCATATTCGTTCCTGGAACCAACACCGGCGACAAAGTCAAAGTGAGAATAACAGGCGTAAGGAACAACTTCGCAACAGGAGAGGTCGTCACAGGAGCAACAGAATGAAAATCGCAGAACTAAAACCGGGAATGAGAAGAGTCGATGTAAAAGGAAAGATCGTCGATGTAGAGAGCCCGAGAGAAGTACAGACCAAATTCGGTCCCGGCCAGGTGGCGTCCGCGACTCTTCAGGACGAGTCCGGGTCGGTCAAGGTCACATTGTGGAATGAGAACATATCCAAGGTTGCAGTCAACGATACGATTGAAATTCAGAACGGCTACGTTGACTCTTTCAGAGGGGAACTCCAGCTTAACGTCGGACGATACGGAAAGCTAGCAAAGGTAGAGTAGAAACCTAGCAATAACGGTCTTTGAGCAGATCCTCCCTCTGTAGGATTCATCGAGTCTATTTTTGAACGAAGACCTCGGCTGTCGGGGTCTCAGCAATTGTGCCCAGCGTATACCTGGAGAGAACCGTCTTCCTCTGCTGGTTTTCGACTTGCGCCACAACTTCGATGAAGCCCTCCAACTTTGTCCCTGCGATCTTCTTTCTAAGAAGTTGATCAACTTGGAATATACCTGATTCATTGTACATGCTAATTTCCACGATCACCGGCTTCTGCTTACTTTTTCTTATCTTGACGTCTCGTATCGACATCGCAGATAATGCGTGAATATCCTTCTTCCCCGCGGTAAACGGGATTCGAGCACGGCCTTCTTTCATATCCAACGCGTCGGCCACTCTCACAACTCCTGCTTCAAGCGTCAGCTGAGGAATCTCGGATTCATGAGCGTAAATAGTGTGAAGAGTCTCAGATGTAATGATGGCTCGTTCCTTTTCATCATAAATCCCTTCTAGCAATCTTGGGAGTAATTGAAATGCCAGCGGAACGCTGAACATGTGATGGTTCTCTCTGTGGGCGATCATTCCTAGATCGTGAAGAACGGCGCCGAGGAATACGACTACTTCTGCATCCTCGTTTGTCATCTTATGATCCGTAACTATGTTGGGCTTGACGTCTGCCTCTAGAAGGTTGCGTAGGATTTTCAGGGCTATGTTTGAGACTATTGCGAAGTGAACCGGGCCGTGATCGGAAAGACCCAGTCTTCTCACTGCATTAACATTGATGCATTCCCAGAGACTCTGAAGGTATTCGTCACTATTGACGCGATCCAAGACGGTCTTCAGCTTGAGATTCGAATTATACGGCAGGTTAATCAGAAATTTCGCACCGTGACGTCAAGCCACTCGTGTAGGCACTTCAAAAATGTTCTTGAACTTGAGGAAACAATCGAAAAATACTCAGTCGAAACCCCCCTAATCAACGTAGGAGCAAAATGTGTTGCGTCACAATAATGTCGAATATGAGATTCAAGATCATACCGCGTGGCTCATAATGAGCCGGCCCGAAGCACTCAACGCCCTCTCCAAGGCAATGTTTCGAGAGCTTGAAGCGACCTTGCGAAGTGCTTCGAAAGAACGAGCCATATCATCGATTGTCATCAAGGGAGAAGGAAGAGCATTCTCCTCAGGATTAGACGTGAAGGAAGTGAGCGGATTCGCATCCCGCAGGGAAGCTCGCGAGTTCGTCTACAATCTCGTCAAGCCATTTTGGAAACGATTTCTAGGATGCGAGAAACCAATTATCTCAATGGTCGACGGTCCCGCCTACGGTGCAGGTGCAGAGATCGCACTAGCCTCTGACCTGGTTGCGGCATCGACGGGATCCACGTTTGCCTTCTCCGGCGGAAGGGTCTGCGCGCTGTGCTGCATCTCCGCCGCAATAGGCCAATTCACCATGACAGGCAGGAAGGTCGTTGAAATGAATCTGACCGGAGCACCAATCAGCGCAGACGAAGCGCGATCTTACGGCCTCGTAAACTACGTTGAAGAGCCCCCCCACCTACGTGAACGCGTGGACCGGATCTTGAATGAAATACGAAACGTTTCGCCAATCTCAAACGCTAGCTTCAAACGCATTCATCGAGGCCTTTTCACGACTCGTGCGCTGGACCTTGCGCATAGGGAGCTGTTCAGAACAATTACGAGCCCTGACTTCGAGAAAGGCGCGGCGGCTTTCAGAGAGAAAATACATCCCGAATACTATGGCCAGTCTCTTCCACAAGGGGCCCAGACTCGGAACTCTAGCCATCAGTGAAAGAGTCCTTATATCGTATCGTCGACTTAACGCTCTCGCTGGATACAGGAACCTCGCCCTGACAATGACCGATTTCTGTAAACAGCAAGGGAAACAGATAGAGGTGTATAGAAACTGAGAGGAAGAAATTGGAAGGGAAGAAACATCCGATCGGAGATGAAGGTACTCCAGTGTCCTCGCTGCCACGAGAACATTCGACTCGACAAGTACTCCGCGCACATCGCTACCTGTCCCCAACCGGCAATAGCGCCGAGCACCACGGCATAAGCTGGGAAAACCTAACGGGAATCGCAACCTTATCGTCGCTCATCCGCAATAGCCAAACGCTCTGAACCGCTTGGCTCCCTAAGATCCTCGAATCATTCGCACAGGCGAGCCTACAAGACCGGGACATACTCAACCAGCAAGAAATACGGTAAACGTCTAAGACAGACGTAAAACTACATCCTCGGGAATAGAAACAAACATTCTTTTCTAGCCCCCCGGGGGGTAAGTCATTTCTCCAGAGATCCTTCACGTTTTCAAGTCAGCTCCGAGTATTTCTGGCGCCGGGAGTGGGATTCGAACCCACGCGGCCCTAACGGGCCACAGGCTCTCAAGGCCAACGCTCCCCTAGACAGGAACTGCGCCTTTGGACCCACACAGACGGGTTAATCCACTCGGCCTACGAGACACAATCTCACGGATTGTGTAATCCCGGCAAGCTAACCCGCATTCAGGTCAAAGAAGCGTCTCATCCTAAACTCACCTAATAAACGGTTCCTGCAAGCAGACCACCTCGAACCAAGTGTCAGACGAAAATCGGGGAGCAGAGGGACACAGATTTCTCGAGCATACGACAGACGCCTACATTGAAGCTTGGGGCCCGACGCTTGAACGAACGTTTGCTCAAGCCGCAGAAGCATTCTACGAGACGATGTTGAATGTTCAGAAAATCGACCCGATTTTAGAGGAGCATATTCAAGTCGATGGCCACGACAAGAAAGAATTGCTCTACAATTGGATAGAACAACTACTCCTCGAGTTCGACATCAAAGCAATGGTCTACGCATCATACCACATCACCATCGCCCATGATGACCCCACTTCGTTCAAGCTTCGTGGGAAGGTTAGAGGCGAGAAATATGATCGGGGGAAGCATGGAGCTAAGACTGAGGTAAAAGGAGTGACGTACCACTTGATGACGATCGAAGAAGATGCGAAAGAAGCTAAGATCAGATTCATTCTAGATCTATAGCCTCACTATATGCTACAAGAGCAGTTTTGAAACTGACCCGATAATTCCACCAAACCAACCCAACGACACTTATAGCTAGGTCGTCGTTCAACATTTGGCTAACGAATGAGCACCCAAGCTTTGAACTCCTGGAGCAGATCAAGCGCGGACATTCCCGTTAAGCAAGTATCTCAAAACATCTGGGAAGTTCCGCAGGACTACCAGCCTGGCATGAAGGTTCCAGCTCGAATCTACGCTGACGAGGAACTCCTAGCCAAAATGCGTACTGACCGAACAATCCAACAATGCGTCAACGTCACCCACTTGACTGGCATCTACAAGTATGCCATCACGATGCCGGACGGCCACGAAGGCTATGGATTCCCAATCGGAGGGGTAGCTGCAACGGACTATGATGAGGGACTAATCAGCCCTGGAGGCGTCGGCTATGACATCAACTGTGGAGTCAGGCTCATTCGGACGAATCTAACCGAGGGCGAGGTCCGGCCGGCACTGTCGCGGCTCGTTGACACAATTTTCAATTTCATCCCATCAGGCCTCGGAAGCCGAGGACAGATCAAACTTACCTCGATCGAGCTGGACAAGGCGGTTACTGACGGCCTCGATTGGGCCGTCGACAAAGGGTACGCTTGGCCTGAAGATCCCAAGACAATCGAAGAGGAGGGCTGCATGGAAGCAGCTGATCCGTCAAAAGTGTCGAGCAGTGCAAGATCGCGCGGAGCGCCACAACTGGGAAGTCTAGGGAGCGGCAACCATTTTATCGAGATCGAGAGAGCAGACCGGATTTTCGATGAACGAGTTGCCCAGCGCTTAGGAATCCACAAGAAAGGGCAAATTCTCGTACTGATCCATACCGGGAGCAGAGGGTATGGACACCAGATATGCAGCGATTATTTGAAGGTCATGGAAAGAGCGACGGGAAAATACAACATCCACTTACCCGACAGAGAACTAGCCGCCTGCCCGAGCAAGAGTCCTGAGGCTGAGGACTATCTCCCGGCGATGTCCGCTGCATGCAACTTCGCCTGGGTCAACAGGCAAATGATCACCCACTGGGCGCGACAGGCGTTCGAAAAGGTATTCGCGAAATCAGCAGATTCAATGGATATGCGAATTGTCTACGACGTCTGTCACAACGTCGCGAAGATTGAGTCGCACCACATTGATGGCGAGGCTACAAAAGTCATCGTCCATAGAAAGGGCGCGACCCGCTCTTTCCCCCCAGAGCATCCGGATGTCCCTGCTCAGTACAGAGACGTTGGACAGCCGGTCCTGATTCCGGGAAGTATGGGAACTAGCAGCTGGGTATTGATAGGCACGCCCAAGGCAATGGAGTTGAGTTTCGGAACTACCGCTCATGGCGCTGGGAGATTCATGAGTCGTTCGGCGGCGAAACGAAAGTGGCGGGGAGCAGACTTGAAGAAATTACTGGAAAGCCGAGGAATAGTCATCAGAGCGGCAAGCATGGAAGTTCTCGCTGAGGAAGCACCTGACGCCTACAAGGATGTAGACAGAGTCGCCGATGTGAGTGACCAACTTGGAATAGGAAAGAAAGTTGTCCGCATGACTCCCATCGGAGTAGCGAAAGGGTAGAGCTTGGTCGAAGACCCTACGTCCTTAGCGTTTCTTGTATTCGTTGATTAGGTCAGTAGGGGTCGGATCAACTCGCCTCAGCATAGCGAGGTACACGGACACATAATCGAGAAAGAAGATTGGAGATAGTAGCCTCGAAAGGCTTCCTCTGCTAGCGACGCGGACGTCCAGCGGATGAGATCGGCTCGCCGAACTTATCGTACCGCGGAAGGCACGGACGATTGAACGCTCAAACGAGGTCTCCTGCGCGTCTCGAATAATCACCGGTAGCATGTTGTCTCTCTCGTGCCAAGCTTCAACCTCGTTGTGCCCCGCCTCCGGCAACAAATCGTATTTCGCGAGTAACTTGCTGTTCTCCGCAAGTTGGTTCTTGAACCTGCGAGCAACCGAAGACATCCTTTGCAGAGAATACAGTACTGGCAAATGGCCTAACAGTTTCACTGCTAGACTCTTTGCCGGATTGTCTGCCAAAGGAGTTTCGATGCGGCAGCGGCGCCTGATGCGGACAAGCTCCTGAGCAGCTTTCGATATCTCTCGTGTGGTTGAGCGAATCAGGTTAGCATTTTCCAGAGCAATTGCCGCGGAGACAATCAATTGGCCAAGCGCGGCTCTCGGAGCCAGCGAGGCTTCGACACGAATGAATGGTGCCTTGAAGCGATAACAAAACGAGGCGAGTGACCCTCCATGTCCAATACCTACAAGAGAACTGCCTCGGTTCTTCGCCTCTCGAAACGCGGCCAGCGTCTCTGAAGTCTCACCTGAGTAGCTCAGCGCGATGAACAGAGTTCTCGAATTGACAAAGGCAGGCAATCCAGGCTCGCGATGGACCAGCGCTGGAATGGGCAAGGACCCTTTGAGCCAATCTAAGACTACGTCCGCTGCACTCGCCGATCCGCCCATCCCCATTAGTACGAGGCTTTGGAACGAGGCTTTTGTTTTCGTCGCAGAAACTTCCGCCTCGTCTCTGGAGCGAAGAAAAATATCGGAAAACCGATCGACAGCACTCATCATGTTAGAGCGATCTATCTTCGAAAGTAGCTTCAAATCGTCTAGATCCACGGGCATCTTTGGTCTTCCCCAGTGAGACTGTTGATTATCGAGATTGGCTAATATCTTATGGTCGCGCTCTGTGATTCCATGATGGAGGTTCCTAGAAGACTTCAAAGGCTTTCCATAGCACTTCCAGCATCGTTTACGAAGGACGTGCCTCATCTCAGAGAGAAGACCAGCCGGGTCGGCCTAATCGCCAGGTCCCTCGCAATTTTCCGAGTCGACGAAGTGGTGATCTACAACGATGAAACTGGTAGGAGCTCAGAGAGCGAGGGAAGGCTCTTCGAGAAACTACTCGGATATCAGGAAACGCCCCAGTATTTGCGGAAGGCACTGTTCAAGCAAGATCCCGATCTTCAATTTTCGGGAATATTGCCCCCATTGCGCATGCCCAGCCATCCCAGCATAGGAGAGGCTCGAGTAGGTGAAATTCGTGACGGACTCGTGATCGAATCGGGAACCCATTCTATCATAGACGCGGGCTTCAGACCAGCCGTGGAAGTCCCTTCGAAGCTGAGGCTGAGGGAGAGAGTGACGATCAGGATCGCTCGAATATCGCCACGGCTTCAGGGAGAGCTCGTTGAGCCGACCCGGTTACCTATATATTGGGGATTCAAGGTCAATCGAATCAATCTTACGCTTGATAAACTCATAGGGAGCAGAAGACATGATTTGACAATCTCGACCTCTCGAAGAGGGATAGTCGTACGGGAGGTCCTGACCGATCTGACTCTTCGATGGAAATCTTCACGACGGCCACTAGTTGTCTTCGGGTCCCCATCAGACGGTGTGCCCGAGATTCTAGCCAAAGAAGGAGCCGACATTACAAAGATGGTCGACTTCAACCTGAATATGATCCCGAATCAGGGCGTACAAACAGTCCGAACAGAGGAAGCAGTCCTTACGACGATGTCAATACTGAACTTGTTAGAGGAGACATAGAATGGGTCACCGAAAATACAGCGCTCCCAGAAGAGGGTCCCTCGCTTATCTCCCCCGCGGAAGGGCAAGTCACTGGACCCCACGAATTCGCTATTGGCCAGAATACGAAGGTCCGCCACGCCTCTTGGGATTCGCAGGCTTCAAGGCGGGAACAACTCATGTCACCGTGGTCGATAATCGCCAGGGCTCCCTGAACTACGGCAAGGAGGTGAGTTTCCCAGTGACGGTTGTCGAGACTCCTCCGCTGAAGGTAACCGCCTTGCGTTTCTACGAAACGCTGAACGGTGGATTACAAACCTTAGGAGAAGTATGGTCCGACGACCAAACGAAGGATCTCCACAGGAGAATAAAGACGCCCGAAAAATTTGACGACGTCAAGGCCTGGGAGAGGCTACATCTCTCAACGAGCAAGCTATCGGAGGTGAGAGTAGTAGTTGCAAGCCAGCCACGGACCACCACGATCGGTAGAAAAATACCTGACTTGTTTGAGGTGAAGATCGATGGGGGAACAGTTCAGGAGCGGCTCGAGTTCGGAAAAAAACTCCTTGGAAAGGAAGTCAAAGTCTCGGAGGTCTTCAAAGAAGGAGGAGAAGTCGACGTAATTTCCATCACGAAAGGAAAAGGAATCCAAGGCCCGGTGAAGAGATGGGGAGTAAAGAAACTCAAACACAAGTCAAGAAAAACGGTCAGAGGAGTCGGGTCGATTGGCCCATGGCACCCACATTACGTAATGTACTCCGTACCTAGGCCAGGTCAGATGGGATTTGCCCAAAGAACGGAGCACAACAAGCAGATCTTGAAGATGGGGAACAACGGCGCTGACGTAACTCCCAAAGGAGGATTCCTCCGATATGGACCAGTTAAAACGGAATACACCGTTCTACGAGGAACGATTCCGGGGCCCACTAGGAGACTCGTTGCTCTCCGATACCCGGCTAGAGGAAACCCCACAGGAGAACCGCCTAAGATAGAACAGCTGAATCTCGCATCGAAACAGGGAGCATAGACCGTCATGTCAAACGATTTACTCACTGCGCATCTTCTCGACGTAGAAGGAAAGTCCGCCGGAGAAATCCATCTACCTCAAGTCTTCCAGACGAGCCTCAGATTAGATATCATTCAAAGGGCTGCAATCGCTCAACAATCCCACGCTTTCCAACCCCAAGGCCGGAACCTAATGGCTGGAAAGAGAACAACCGCCGAAGGCTTCGGGGTCGGGAGAGGAATATCGCGAGTGCCACGAATCGGGGGGCACGGACCTTTGTCGGGGACTGCAGCTTTCGCCCCTGGGACCGTAAGTGGTAGAATGGCGTTCCCACCGGTTACGTCAAAGAAGCTCGCTAAACGAATCAACCAGAAGGAGAGACGGCTCGCTTTGAAATCAGCGATCGCCGCAACTGCATCGGACCAAGTCGTCCGGAGTCGAGGCCACAAGTTCCTTGAGGACCGAACACTGCCCCTAGTCGTCAGCAACGAAGTGGAGAATCTTTCGAAGTCATCCGATGCTAAGCGATTTCTCACCTCCATCGGCGTCTGGGACGACATACTTCGAGTAAGAAAGAGCAAGAGAATCAAGAGCGGAGTGAGAGTTCACGCGGTCGGACCCCTGATAGTAGTTGGAGACGACAGGAATGCTAGGAAAGCCCTTCGAAACTTTGAAGGCGTCGAAGTAATTAGAGCCAGAGACCTCAGCGTGGAAGCTCTTGCGCCAGGTACGCATCCGGGCAGGTTGACTATCTGGAGCGAGTCAGCCATCAAGACAGTAGCAGAGAGAAAGTGGTAATACAAATGGCCAGGCTAGAGTCAGAGCTCGTGATCATCTACCCGATGATGTCGGAAGACACCGTCAAACTGATCGAAGGCGAAAACAAGATCACCTTCATCGTCAACAACAAAGCAACCAAGAACGACGTGAAGCGGGCCGTGGAGGAACTCTACGAGGTAAACGTGTCCCGAGTATTCACACTGACGACTCCAGAGGGAAAGAAGAAAGCTTACGTCAAGCTAAGCCCCGAATCAAAAGCCTCTGACTTGGCTGTAAAACTAGGAATATTGTAAGAGAGATTTGGTGTAACATGGGAAAGAATATCCTAGTCCAGAGACGAGGAAGAGGCTTCTTCATCTTCAGAGCACCCACTCATCGAAGACTCCACCCTACAGGATACAATTCAGTAGACGGGCATAGCACCGGTTTCGTTAGAGATCTTCTCCACGAAGTTGCACGAGGGGCTCCTCTGGCCCGGCTAGTTGTAGGGAGCAATAACGACGTCTACATTCCAGCTCCGGAAGGCATGTATGTGGGACAGAGCATTGAGATAGGGAGCGAAGCACCGGCGGAGACGGGGAACATCAAGTCACTAGGCAGAATCCCTGAAGGAACAATGATTTGCAATATCGAACTCCGTCCCGGAGATGGAGGTACACTTGCACGCTCCTCCGGAAGCTTTGCCTTGGTAGTCTCTCACACGCCGGCAGGAACTGAGCTTCGTATGCCGTCAGGTCGAACCATCCACGTAAACGACAAGTGTCGAGCAATGATTGGGGTGGTTGCTGGAGCGGGTCGTACAGAGAAACCGTTCCTGAAAGCTGGCCCAAAGTGGTTCCTGCAAAAGTCTCGCGGCCGGAAATGGCCAGTGGTCAAGGGTCAAGCAATGATCGCGGCATCCCATCCTCACGGAGGGGGCAGACACAAGCACGCGGGCAAGCCTACAACCGTCGGACGGGATACGCCTCCTGGTAGAAAAGTGGGCAACATCGCGGCTCGCCAGACTGGGCGGGCTAAACGCCGCTCAGCGCGATAGAGAGTAAGGAAGATGCTTATCATGCAGGTCGCAGCCAAGAACAGCGCGGTGCGGGTGAAGAGCTATGCCTAGACAGTTCACTTATCGCGGCCATTCGGTTGACGAGCTGAAGCAAATGTCGATGGACGAGTTCATCAAGCTCCTCCCTTCACGTCAGCGCAGATCACTCCTGAAAGGTCTCACCAACGAGCAGCGGATTCTGATGGAACATGTTCGCCAGTCGAGGAAGGAGAATGCGGGCAAGCCGGTGCCTGTAAAGTCTCATGTCAGAGACATGATTGTTATCCCTGAGATGCTTGGATTGACTCTCCAGTTACACTCTGGCAAGGAATACGTGGCTATTGATATCAAGCCGGAGATGATTGGACATTTCGTCGGAGAATTCGCGATTACGAACCAGAAGGTTGTTCATGGAACACCGGGGATCGGCGCTTCGCGGTCAAGCATGTACGTTCCTCTCAAGTAGACTCGATCCTGGTTCACGTACGTCTCAAACCAAGAAATTTCGCCGTCTTCTTTTGGAGGTCTTTCGGTCGAGTCTTCGCACCGGAAGACTTCGGACTTGACTCGTCTTTTCGGTAGAATAGGTTATTACAACGGCAACGAGCGTTTGTGATGAGGGCGAGCGCGAGACGCCCGCCTCGAGAGAGCCGGGCCGAGAGAAGACGGTGATCTTCACAGTGAGGCTTTGGTGTTAGTGTCGCGGGCGACAAGGAACGCTTCCGCATGGAAGAGTTTCAATGCGAAACTCGCCTTCACGGCTCTATGTTCGGAAAGGGACGATCGATGGTCTAGAGGCTTTTAGCCGAGAGCGGAAACAGCCGGCTCTTGGAGGCGGACTTGAATCTAGCGCAGCGTTTTGAGCTTGCTATGAGAGGGACTGTCGAGATAATCCAGAGGTCTGAGTTGGAGAAGCTTTTGGAAGAGAAGAAGAATCCTAGGGCCTACTGGGGGTTCGAGTGCTCCGGAAAGCGGGCGCACCCTGCACGGAATGATGCACATCGGCCAAGGGCTAGTCTGCGCCTCCAAGATCCAAGACCTAATCCAATCAGGCTTCCATTTCATAGTCTTCCTCGCCGACTGGCACTCGATGATCAACAACAAATACGGCGGCGACCTAGAGAAGATCAGAACAGTAGGCCGATACTACAAGCACTGTTTCACAGCCCTGGGAGTCCCCGAGAACAAGGCGGAGTATATCTGGGCCTCAGAACTTGCTGAGAAGGCCGACTACTGGGAGAAGGTTCTCAGAATAGCGAGAGCCACAACCACCCAACGGGTCTTGAGAGCCATACCCATAATGGGACGAGACATGCAATCGAAAGAAAACGACGCTGCTACCATTTTCTACCCTTGCATGCAGGCGGCAGACATATTCCAGATGAGATTGGACCTTGCCTGTGCCGGGATAGACCAGCGTAAGGCCCACATATTGGCCAGAGAGGCGGGAGAAAAACTGGGCTGGGGTAAACCGGTTAGCCTTCACACTCCCATGCTGGTCGGACTCGCGGGTGTTCAGAACACACCACGCGACAGCTTCGATGAAGACCCTAAGCTGAACCAAGTGATAGCTGCAAAGATGTCGAAGAGCAAACCCGAGAACAACATCCTGATACATGATGAGCCTGAGGTGATTGGGAAGAAGATCCAGAAGGCGTTCTGTCCACCAAAGGTGGTGGAAGGCAACCCGATACTGGAATACTATCGCATCCTGGTTTTCGAAAATCGAGAGCCGCTCACGTTGAAACGCGACCCGAAGTATGGAGGAGATTTTGAAGTGTCTACTTATGACGAGCTTGAGAAACAATACGCTTCGGGAGAAATCCATCCGCAAGATCTGAAGACAAACATGTCACGAGTCCTCTCTCAGAAGCTGGAACCGGTTAGAGAATATTTCAAGAGAAATCCACAGCCTCTGGAAGAAGTTCGAATACTGGAGAAGAGCTGAAGGATGCTGGCCGGCTCCGCTCCACGCAAGAATCTTGCCCGACTACGCAATCCAAGAGCTGAGTATTATGCGTGGAAGATGGAGGAGACCGAAAGGATCCTCGACGAGCTGAGAACTCAATCTGAGGCTGGGGTACCGATCATCGTAGAGGGACGGCGAGACGAGGCAGCGCTCCGGAGATTGGGAGTGGCGGGGAGGGTTCACTGCCTGAAAGCGAGAGGCGAATCTCGCCACGAATTTCTCGATCGGCTGAACGGGACAAAAGAAGCGATTGTGTTGACCGATTTCGACAGAGAAGGTAAGGAGCTTGAGACATGGCTGTACAAGGAACTCTCTCAGCGAGGAGTGAAGAGTGATCTGAAGCTCTGGATTAGGATGAGGTCTCTGGCGCGAACGGAGGTGCGATCTGTGGAAGAACTTCCGAACTTTGTCCGGGCGTTGGAAGCGAGGGCGAGAGGAATAAGACCGGTCAGTCCACAGGTTCCGCGCAGTTAGACTGAGGCAATGATCAGAGGGCCTCCTCAGAGCCGTGAATCTTTCGCACTCTTATGAGCGATACTAGTAGTTGTGGACTAGTTTTTTCCGTTCTTTATCTTGTTGGCCTTTGTCGGTTTACCGTTGCCGTGGAAATAGTCGCGGAGTACTTGTTCGAAGAATATCGAAAGGCCGCCGACTCTGCCGTGATAAACGCGCTGGACTTCGTTGCGTACGAGGTTCTCGGATTGGTCGCTGAGCGAGATCATTAGTTTGCCCATGTTTTGTACCTGTTGTGTATGCTTTCTTGGGCTCCGTTCATTCTTATTGACGAGAAACGGTTAATCCGTGACTGGTAGACCCGTGGATATCCACAGTAACTTGAGGGCGGTCCCTGGATATCGCTGGCAGACCTGGTATGTTTTAAGGCTTGAAAGTGTGAATCGAGTATAAATGCGAAAACATTCAGACCATCCCTTCCTCTTATTCCTACTTTTCCTAGTAGAAGAGCGGAGAAAAACTGCGGGCCCGCGCGCGACTATTCTCCAAGCCAACCTGAAATAGCGTCTGCATTTTCAGGATTTCGCAGTTTGACATATGTCTCGAACGGTCCGCTATTGACTTTATCCGATTCGTACTGCGGCATTTCCCGCGAGAAAAGGCTCGCTTCTAAGACGATAAATAGCCTCCTTGCTCAGAACGGCGAACCCGAGCTGGATAAGAGATAGTGAGCGTCGCCAACTGGTTTGTTTTTGGGCTGACGATCCTCTTCATCGTCTACTTCGTCTACGCGACTCCCATCATAATGCTCGGCGTCTGGCGATACAAGAGACATGGGTTTGGAGAGGATCCCGGTGAAGATTGGGATCCTCCGAATGTCTCCGTCCTTGTCCCGGTGAAGAACGAAGAGAAGGTGGTTGGTAGGCTGTTGGATGCACTGGTCAGGCTAGATTATCCGAGGGAGAACTTGGAGGTTGTGGTTGTTGAGGATGAGTCGCGGGATCGGACGCTTGAGATCTGCAAGGGTTACTCTGCGAAGTATCCCTGGATCAAAGTGTTCCATCGGGATTCGAGTGTAGGGAAGGGTGATGCGCTGAACTTTGCGTTTCACCGGTCGACGGGTGAGATCGTTGCGACTTTTGATGCTGATGATGTGCCGGAGGAGCAGGCTGTGAAGAAGGCTCTCCGTTACTTTAACAGTCCGGAGACTGGGGCTGTGCATGGTTTTCATAGGACGCTGAATCTTCGGGAGAGCATTGTTTCGCGGCTGGCGGCGTACGAGAATTTCTTGTATCGCTTGTCGAATGATGGAAAGCATGCTTTGAGATTGTTCGTCACGTTTTCGGGGTCCAACACGTTCTTTCGAAGGACGGCGCTCGAAAAGGTCGGGTTATGGGATCCAAAATCCCTGGTCGAGGATGCGGAGTTGTCGGTGCGTTTTGCTAGAGCTCACATTGCTACTCGACTGGCGCCGGTGGAGTGTTGGCAAGAGATGCCTGCCCGTGTTGGCAGCTTGTTCAAGCAGCGGATTAGGTGGTCGGGGGGGAACATGCTGACGGGGGTTAAGCACTGGAATGCTTGGAGGTCGATGTCGATTGCGAAGACGCTGGATATGGAGGCGTTGATGATGAGCCCGATTCTCGCAGTGTTGACGTTTGTGGCGTGGATAATTCTGGGACTGGGAATAGTCAAGGTGGGACTCCCCTTCGAGACGCTTCTCCCACTCTTCCTCGTGATGGTCGCGGTGAACGTTGTCTATGTGGGTACGCTGGTTGCGGCGGTAGTCTCTTCTGCTAGGTCGAGCATGCTCTCGCATCTGGGCTTGTTGCTGGCAACTTATCCGTACGCGGCCTTGGTCTCTCTCGCCAATCTGGCGGCGATGGTGCTCATCCTTCGACGGGGGGCAAGGTTATGGCTGAAGACTGAGAAGACGGGGTACGTGGACGAACAGTTACGGCTTGGCACCTCACAGTAAGGAGAGGGGAAGATTCTTCCCATTTGCTTGAAAATGTTGGAAAGAACTAAATCCCCTGCCCAAGGAACAGCGGTCCTTTAGAGCGCGTATGAGTCCGAAGCCTAGAGACTCGCTACTAATCATCCGCGACATTCTAGCGGTGGCCGCTAAACGGGCGTCGAAGACAGAGATAGTTTACCGGTCGAACATCAATTTCGTCGCGGCGGAGAAGTACATTACGCGTCTTCTACTTAGAGGGATGCTTGTTACGGTGGTGGATGAGGGCAAGTCAAAGTTCCAGACAACACCGCTGGGAATAGAAGCACTCTCCAAGCTCACAGAAGTCCAGAAACTAGTCGAAGGAACATAGGAAGCCTGAAGCACTTCCACGTCGCGAGAAAAAAATTCCTACCCCCTTTTTTTCTTAGGGGTCTCGCCAGTTGAAGCTCATACGGGCGAGTCTTCTGATTTACGGCTTGGAATAGGCTGGTTGACCGTTTTTCCAGAGTGGAAATCGGGCGTATGGCTCTTCGTGAAAGTCTCGTTATCTGAAAACGCCCGCCCAGATTTCCGATCTAAGTTCATTCTGTGATTGTCTTGTTTCGAACGGTACGGTCTACGGATTTCTTTCTCTGAAGGGCCCCGGGACGGAGGAGAGATTACTGTTTGTTAATTCCCTCCCAGAGTTGAGTCTTGTGTCGCGAGGAGCAACTACTTTTGACATTTTTCGGAGTGGGGTCCAGCCAGTTGAAACTGGTCTGGGCGAGTCTATCTGTTCTAGGCGCAGAATGGAAACGTCGACCGTTTCTCTGATCGCAGATTAAGCGTAGAGATCAGCGTGAAGATCTCGTGATCTCAAATCGCCTGCCCCGATTCCGGATCAGGGCTTGTTCCGGGCGATTTTCCTGGGCGAGATTTCCGGTAAAGTGTGAAGGACTTTTTTTGTTCTGGCATACCCCCGGGGGGGTCGAGAAATAGTTAGTAGAAAAAAGAGAGATAACAGATCTGGGAGAGTCCTGAACGAGCTGTTTTTGTTTCGCAGCAAATATTTGTTTTCGGCATTTTTCTGGATGATAACGGATCCGGTGTCATTGGTTGGTAGCATCAAGGCCTGTTTTCTAGCTATTAGATCGCCCACTTGAATCGTGATTTCGCCTGTCGCCGGGTGATCATTGAACGGTGACTTTGAAAGTGTAGGGCGAGGCGGGGAGGGCTGTGCCTACGTCGAACTTGCAGTCTATTGTCTGGCCGCTCACCGAGGGTATAGGGGTTTGTATGCAGACGGGACCATACGGAGTCGAACTGATGACAAGCGTGACGTTGAATCTGGTTCCCGCAGGAGGGATGGAAGCACTGGTGGTCGAATTGACCTGGACGTCATAAACCAAGTGTCCTGCAGTAATGTTAGTGTTAGCTGTGCCAGGAGAAGGGCCAAACGTTACAGGGCTGGAACATGAAGTACCATTCGAAGCTACTGAAGCTAGCGAAAAGCCTTTGTCGGTTGCAAGAAGACCGTTGGCGACATTCACTGCGGAACCTATCTCAGCCTGATAGGTACTCGAGGTTACCGAGATGCTAGCCGCAAGAACGATAGCGACCAGCGACAGAAGCAGCTTGGCTGCAAAAATCCAGCTGCTGCCCTTCCCAACAATACGGGATAGCCGTCTGGCTTTGCTCAAGCTTTGTCTTTACAAAGGTTAGACTAAGAAGATTCTAAGAAACCTCAGTAACCAACTACTGAAAGGTGTGGTTACATTCCTTGGGATCCCGAACTGTGGGTTATTAGAGGAAAAAGGAGGAATCCTCCATGCTGAGATGGAGAATTCTAGGGTGGGTCCTACCGAGCGTATTAGGTTACGTTGACGTAGACTGTGACAGGGGCCGTAAGACTTGCGGTTCCCAGGTCAACGTAGAAAGTTACGGTGCCCGTGCTGCTCCCGCTGGTGGTCCATGTTCCCGAGGTGACTGTCACTAGAGATGTGCCTTCGGGTCCAGCACCGTTTCTCGCAGTGATGGTAGCAGTGTGGGTGCTCACTCCTGGAGTATTCATCACAAATGTAAGCACGTCCATCCAGTGACCGGCAGTCAGAGCGTTGTTCAGAGCAATACCAGATCCAGCGATAGTTATAGCGCTCGTAGCATTAGTAGAGGCCGCGTTCGCCACAACAGTCAACCCGTTGTCGGTGACAGTGAAAACACCGGTATTATTGTGATAGGTGCCCACCTCGCCGTTGTAGAGAGTCTGGTTCAGAGTGATCGTTGCTGCAAGAACGCCGGCAACCATTCCTACGATGCCTACGACTACTAGCGTTAGCGCCGGGACTTTCTTGGTAGTGATGCGGCTCAGGATTACGCGTATGCTGCTCATTCCAGATCAGGAAAACTGGTACGCTAAGCAGTTTTCGATAAGCCACACGTTACTCGCGTGGACACTTTATGGTATCACGGACGAGACAGTATAAGACTAGTTCTCCTCGTCCCTAGTCTTCTGGGGCTTGTATCTGCGTCTCTGGAACCTTGTTAGGAGCCCCCGAGGACTTGGCAGGCGGGGTCGAGGGCGACTCATCTTTCCAATGATCGGGATCTTGTGCTCCCTAGTCGGAACCGCCTTCTGATCACCAAGCCACCATTTCTGGATGACCCTTGTCCCCGTCTCGTCCGCTTCTTGGACGAGGAGGACTTCTCTACCGTTGTGCTTGAGAAGCGATGTCTCGATCTCTCGAGCGGACTCAAAGTCTACCTTCTCCTCGACGAGCTCCATGTAGACCTGGTTTAGCAGCTCACGATACGGCACTGGCTCTCCGCGCGCGGCGATGATAGCAACTGCTGACTTTAGCATCGTCCGCTCGGGACGGGTCATCCTAGTATTGGACCAGTTGGGCGACTGCACGATCTCAAGTACTGGAGGCCGTTCCGAATCCGCGGTCTCCTCGGGAAGGGCAGTAGGTAGGAGCGGTGCAGCCGGAGGCGCGGGCTCCTCCATTGCCTGTTGAGCATCTGTGAGCGTCGCTTGCTCTCGGACAGATTTTCTGAATCGGAGTTCGTTCTCGGGTCTCCCGGGAACTCGATAGACTATTCCAGACGATTCAGCCTCGAACCCGGTCGCGGGCATTAGTTTCTCGAATCGATCTCCGAGACTCCCAGCCCATTCAGGAAGGATTATCGAGAGGCTGCCTCCCGGCTCGACAGTTTCGTAGAGTTTCTTGAATGAGACGAGGAGCTCGTCGTCGTTGAGCATCTTAGGATCTTTTCCTAGCGGATTGTATTCCCTGTCGTTGCTCGAGAACCAGACGTGCTGGTAGGGCGGAGTTAGGTAGACGTCGTGGATGTGGCCGCCCGGGAGCAGGGCCCCGAGGACTTGTAAGGCTCTATCCTGGATAACAGTGATCAAGCTTCGGCCTACAACCATAGCTAGGCCAAGGAAGGCGAGATAGTAGGGGAAATAGAACGAGGCTGTTACGAGGGGAGATGCGTAGTATTTGAAATCGAGACCCAGAATATTGGCCTGCAGCGAAGCTGTACCGTCGTATGGTGGCACTACACCGTACGCCTGGACAATCGCTGTCTCTGCCCAATAGTAAATCATGACGAAGCTGAAGTAGAGTTCGGCTAGGGACGACAGCCCAAGGTAGACTGCGAGGTTCCGCCACCACGCGGTCGGATGAAGGCTAGCGGCAAGCAAGCCGAGTGATCCTAGGATTAAGAGAACACGAGTGAAGGATCCAAGACTGTTGGCGGTGGACAGAGTGGAGGGGAGACCGAGAGCGTTGATGTGCAAGTAGAATGGTGAGACTTGGATGCTCAGGAGATTGCTAGTCGAGGCTCCTCTTAGGGTCCACCACGGCTCATTGCCGAGGGCCACGAATAGCGCTACGAGGGCGCCTAGTAGGAGGAGAATGTCGACTCTCCGCAAGAAACCGAATTTCTCACTGGTGCCACTGCTCATTGTCTAATTCTCATCCTTGAGATAAGTGACAGAGCCCTGTGCATTTTTCAGGCTCAGACCAGTTAGAGGAGTGGCAGGAGTGGAATAGGAGTCCCGTTACCGTCCGGGATTTTGCCTAGTCTCTCCGGATGTAGACGCTCCACGCTAGTTTGGCGTGCTGTTTTCTATCGAGGCTTCACTTGACCCTCAACAACGCGTGAATCATCGAGCTTTGGCTACCTTCTGACGCAGAGTTGGGCCCGCCTTTGACTTTGAACGGTTTAGCAGTCTATTGGCCCAATTCATCTGTCTCTCAAGGTTCAGCGCGTACTCTTTCAAGATGTAGTCCAGGTCTGCTGGGGAGAGCTTGTTTTGTTTGGATTCGAGCATCTCCTGGGCCATCTGGAGTTGCCGGTTGGATCCATCAACGAAGAAAGTGGCCAGGTTCTCGGGATCGATGAGTTCGATGAAGAGGCGTCGTAGACTGCCGAAGCGCTGCTGGAAGTTGGCGAACATTTCCTTGGCGTGGGCGAGCGATTCGACACCTTTCGGAGTGATCTGGTATACTCGGCGTGTAGCCTCGTTGGATGGTTCTGGGTCTGCTTTGATGAGGCCCTCGGAGACGAGCTTTTTGAGAATGGGGTAGAGTGATCCTGCTCCGGGTCTCCATGCGCCCTCGGTTTTGCTGTCGATGTCTTGGATGATCTCGTAGCCGTGGATGGGTTTCTGAGCTATCTTGTGAAGGATATAGTATCGGAGTAGGCCTTTGGGTGCGCTGTGGAGTCGATCGTGTACGCTAGGGCCGTCTTCTTCTTGGGACTCTGACTGGCGCATCCTTGATGTTCAGGGTTGCCGGTCGGATATAAGGTATATCGTATACGATACAGATTCCGATAGCTGAAGAAATCAGCTCTGCCCGGAGAAGATGGTGGAATAAGGCTGGACCGATCAGGCTTTCGGAGCGGATGGTGCGAAGCTTGTTAGGGCCTTTGTCTTGCCGCGCAGATACTTGAATCCGGCGAAGCCGACGAGGATCGCGCCTATGCCGCCGAGGAGGATCGCGACCGATTCCAGCCAGATGCTTGTGAAAGTTGCGGTGTCGGTTCCACCTCCGATGGTTGCGAGACTGCTCTGGGCAGCGTTAGCGTCATTGAGGGCGTTCTGATAGTCCGTTTGGGCAGTAGTGAAATCTCCAAGTGCATATGCGTTATTGGCGAGGGACATCTGAGTATTGGCTTGAGCCAGCGAGGCTAGAGCGGAACTTGTTCCAGGTGCTGGCTGGAAGGTGCTTCCAAGGACATTGTTGAGGGAAGTGATGATAGCGCTTGCTTGAAGCTTGGAGTTGTAGCTGTTAGACTGAGCGCTCGAGTAGACGGCCAGCGAATGGTACGGATAGCTGCTGCTGGTGAAGCTACGACACATCGCTGGGACATTGGGAGGAGCATAGTTGTAATCGTAACAGTATGAGTAGGTGCTCCATGTGGCGCCCTGGGCCATGTCCCATAGTTCAAGAGTCCAAGTGTGAGCTTGCAGGTTTAGAGCTGAGTATTGGCCAGTCAGAGCAGGGATCGTATAGGCGAGTGTGACGGTAATGGTCTGACCAGCGTACACGGCAGTATCGCTGGTCGTGTTCTGGAAGTTGGTCATCCAGTCAAACTTTACGCCCATGGTCAGGTTGCGCTGGTAAACGTACGAGTTCGCTGTGAAAATGACGTTGAAGTTTAGAGTGTTGCCAGCTTGTATAGCATCAACTGTGCTTGCGAGATAGGAGTCGTAGGTACCACGTGCGACTAGGCCCGTGATATTCAGGGTCTCATTGGTATCGTCTCCATGCGCTCTCGGAGTGGATAATGGGACTGCGACCCCAACCAGGAGTACTGCGAGTATCGGAATGAGGAACTTTCGATGCTGCACTATAGCAACCTCAGACTGCGGGGCATTATCAGACTCGTACAAGTGGCCGTCGTAACCCCTGCTTGAGCAGAAGAGTGACTGGAATGATCGGATCTGCCCATAGCTGTTCTTGGATATCTGACCGAAAACTACAGGTCAATCGAAATCTCTTGCCGTCGTCCAGAAGGGTCCGAGAGTGGTGGAGTACGGTCGCGCAGTCGAGTGTCTAGGTTTCTCGGAATACCGTCTCCACTTCATGGTGGAGTGTGGGGCTCTTCGCTTCGTTTTGGCAATGGTTTGGGCTGAACGGATCGAGAAGAGAGAGACTAGGGCTAGAATGGCGCTGCCGGCTATGGAAGCGGACGAGTTGGAGTCCAGCATTCTCGAAAGAATTGCTGTTAATCCAGATTGGACTGTGACCGTGATGTAGATTGTGTGAGAGAGTGTTCCCGAGGCGGCTTCGACGGTGAGGGTGTATGTGCCGGGTGCTGTGCTGGAGGGGACGAGGATTGTCAGGAGGCTACTGTTGCCGCTGGAGGTTAGGTAGACTATGGAGGGGCTGAGATTTGCGAGGGGTCCGGTCGGGCTGAAACTTGACGATAGGGTTAGGCTGCCTTGGAACCCGTTCAGGCTCTGAAGGCTCAGCGTCTGCGTCGAGTTGCTCCCAGCGTTCATAGTCAGACTGGTCGTTGGACTGCTTAGACTGAAATCAGTGGCCATTAGCGTGAACTGAATGTAACGAACAATCGTCCCGTCAGACGCCGTGACAGTAATCAGATAGTTACCCGCTGGAACGCTGAGTGAGAGGACAATGGTGAGGTTTGATTGTCCTGTTCCTCCGCTTGAAAGGAAGATCGACACCGGGTTGAAGGATGGGTCGGGCTGGCCGAGAGGAGCCGCCATAGCGAGCGGCGGGCGTCCCCCACCTGCTCCGCCAAACGAAGCGGAGGGTGATTGGACCGTGGCGGTTAGGCTGACGTTCCCAGAATAGCCATTCAGGCTGACGAGCGTGATGGATGAAGATGCATTAGTCCCGATCGGGGAAACCTGCGAACCGACTGGTCCCGTGATGCTGAAATCAACGGCCTGAATGGTTGAACTGGTAGTGTGGGAGAGTGAGCCGGCAGTTCCCCTGATTACGATGGTGTATGTTCCCGCGGCTGTCGCGGTGCAGGACATAGTCGCGGTTCCTGAACCAGTCAAACTGGAAGGGGTCAGGGCGCCGCAGGCCAATCCTGCCGGAAACGAGCCGGTCAGTGAAACTGTTCCGGCGAAATGGTTCAACGATGTCACACTCACCGTTGAAATGACAGAAACACCGACTTCGATAGAAACTGGGGACGAGATGGATACAGTGAAGTCTCCAAACGCAAAAACAACGGTTGCGGTGTGGACTAGTGGAGCACTGGTGCCAGTTATCGTCAACGTGTAATTGCCTGCGACTGTAGCGCTACAGGAGACGATCGCGATCCCCGAGCCTGTGACGCTAGTTGGTGAGATGGCGCCGCAGGTGAGACCAGAGGGAATAGTATCGCTCAAGCTAACTGTTCCGGCGAACCCGTTCAACGCGCTTACAGCGATCGTAGAAGCGGCGGAGGACCCAGCATTTACCTCAGGAGGCGAAGTTGCCCCGATAGCAAAGTCCTGGAACACGAACGTGACCGTTGCCGTGTGGACGAGCTGACTGCTTGATCCGGTTATGGTAAGCGTGTAGTTACCTGCAAGAATAGCGCTACAAGAGACGGTTGCAGTGCCCGAGCCTGCCAGACTGCTCGGGGTAATTCCTCCACAAGTCAGACCAGAGTCCGCAGTGTCAGTTAGAGCAACTACTCCTGAGAAGTGGTTGAGAGCTGTTGCCGAAATTGTAGAGGTAGCGGAGACATCAGCGTTGGCTGCGAAGGGCGTGGTCGCGGTCATTCCGAAGTCTTGGAACTGGAACAGGCCTGTAGCGCTGTGTACCAAAGAACTGCTAGTCGCGGTTATGATCAGGGTGTAGTTACCCGCGACTGAGGCGTTGCACGATACTGTCGCCGTTCCTGCTCCTGTTACGCTAGTAGGATTGATTGCGCCGCAGACAAGACCGGACGGCGCAGTCTCCGTGAGAGAGACTATGCCGCTGAAGTGATTGGCTGATGTGATTGTGATGGTCGAGGTGGCCGAAGATCCAGCATTGAGAGGAACAGGTGAGGACGCAGTTGATGTAAAGTCCTGGAACTGGAAGAGTGTCGTTGCCGAGTGAACCAACTGGCCACTCGTGCCGGTTAGAGTCAGTGTGTAGTTACCAGCGAGTGACGCACTGCATGAAACCGTAGCGGACCCGGATCCCGTCACGCTGACTGGACTAATCACTCCGCAAGCTAGTCCAGCCGGAACCGTGTCAGAGAGCAGGACACTGCCTGAGAAGTGGTTCAGCGCCGACACAGTAAGGGTCGATATGCTCGAAGTACCAACGTTCGCCGTGACTAGAGAAGTCGTAGTTATCGTGAAATCTCGGAACTGGAAGAGTGCGGTGGCGGAATGGACGAGAACACCACTCGTACCAGTCAGCGTGAGAGTGTAGTTTCCAGCGACGGTCGCGCTGCAGGAAACAGTTGCAGTCCCAGACCCTGTGATGCTGGCTGGAGTGATCGCTCCGCATGTGAGACCCGATGGCACAGAATCACTGAAGCTGACTCCCCCAGCAAACCCGTTCATCGCGGCTACAGTAATTGTGGATGTTGCCGAGGAACTAGCGTTGGCCGGTGCAGGGGCGGATGCGGATAGGGTGAAGTCCTGGAATCGGAGTGTCACTATCGCGATGTGAACTAGGGAGCCGCTGGACCCGGTTATGGTCAGAGTATAGTTGCCCGCCACAGTGGCGTTGCATGAGACGGTTGCAGTGCCAGAACCCGTCACACTATTCGGTGTAATAGTTCCGCAGGTCAATCCTGACTGGACCGTGTCAGTTAGACTGACTGACCCGGCAAAGTGGTTTAATGCAACGACAGTGATCGTCGAGGTTGCAGAGTTTCCGGCATTTACAGGAGCTGGCGCTGTGGCGGCTATTGTGAAGTCTCGGAACTGGAATGTGGCCGTTGCGTTGTGGATCAGTGGTGTGCTGGTTCCGGTGATTGTTGCAGTGTAGTTGCCGGCGACTGTGGCACTGCATGACACGGTGGTGGAGCCTGACGCCGTAATGCTCGTGGGGCTGAATGATCCGCAAGTTAGACCAGGAGGCGGGGTAATGCTGAACGTTACAGCTCCAGCGAACCCGTTGACCGGTGCGACTGTGACGGTTGAGGTGGTGGATTGGCCAGCATTGACCGCTGTGGGGGAGGTGGCAGTCATGGTGAAGTCTTGAATTCGTAGGATGACCGTCGCGGAGTGTGATAGAGATCCGCTGGAACCTGTTATTGTTAGAGTGTAGTTGCCCGCAATGCTGGCGTTGCAGGATACTGATGCGGTTCCGGAACCGGTGACGCTGCTGGGTGTAATGCTCCCGCAGGCTAGCCCTGATGGAACTGTATCGGTCAGACTTACTGTTCCACCAAAGTTGTCTAGGGAGGTAACTGTGACTGTCGTTACAGCTGAGCTACCGGCGTCTATCGGACCTGGGGAGCTGGCTGCTATTGAAAAGTCCCGGTACTGGAAGAGGGCAGAAGCGGTGTGTACTAGGGACCCACTGCCTCCAGACAGTGTCAGAGTGTAGTTGCCTGCAACAGTGGCGGCACAGGACACCGTTGCAATACCAGAACCGGTCAGACTAGTGGGAGTAATGGCTCCACATGTGAGCCCGGACGGAACCGTGTCGGTGAGATTGACGATTCCAGCGAAGTGGTTAATCGCGCTTATCGTGATGGTTGATCCCGTAGAGGAACCGGCGTTGACGGGAGCAGGCGACGATGCAACGATCCCGAAATCCTGGACCTGGAAGATAGGGGTTGCAGTGTGGACTAACGAACCGCTGGTTCCAGTAATCGTTAATGTATAGTTACCCGAGACGGATGCAGCACATGAAACGGTTGCAGTGCCTGAACCGGTTACGGCACCAGGCGTAATTGAGCCGCATACAAGACCCGCGGGAATACTGTCGGCCAGGGTAACTACTCCCCCGAACTTGTTGACGGCGGCTATGGTGATGATCGATGTGCCAGAGCTGTTGACGTTAACCGTCACTGTGGTGGCTGTGATGGTGAAATCTCGGAACTGGAAGAGGACGTTGGTGGTGTGAACGAGAGAACCACTGGTTCCAGTTATGATCAGGGTGTAGTTAGCTGCGGTCGAGGCGTTGCATGAGACTGAGGCGGTTCCGGACCCGGTTATGCTTCCAGGGCTTATCGATCCGCAAGTCAAACCGGAGGGTATCGTATCTGTGAGGGATACGGTTCCGGAGAATCCGTTGAGCGCTGTTACGGTTATCGTCGATGGGGCGGATTGGCCAGCGCTGATCGGCACGGGTGATGAGGCTGAGACGGTAAAGTCGGGGGGTGACTGCGGTTGCTGCACCGAGACGAGCGTGTTGGTCTGGTGGTTGAGGGGTCCACTCGTACCTGTAACAGTCACGGTGTAGTTTCCGGGAGTCGAGCTGTTGAGCGCGCAGTTGGACGTCCCAGAGCCCCCAGGTAGGCTTGTGGGCGTGCAGTTGACGGTCAATCCTGTGGAGGGGGATGTTGTGGTTGAGAGGCTTACGGTGCCGGTGAAGCCGTTCTGTCCGGTGACAGTAGCTGTGAACATGCCTGTCGAGCCGGTTGAAGTGAATGTGAGGCTGACTGAGTTGATGGTGAAGGGTGAGGATCCGCTGCTAGTGTAGAAGATTGAGCCGAGGACTGTGGGTGTGGCCTGGATGAAGCTGGTTATGCTGTCGGGATAGGTCACTGTGCCTGTGCTTACGACTCCCGTCGTCCTCGTCCAGTTGCTTCCGGAGCCAGCCCACTGGTCTATTGCATGGTTTGTGGCGTTCATCCAGAAGACGTAGAACCTGTTGTTGGTTGAGTCGAAGCTTGCGGTGTCGGGCAGCGAGAAGTATGACGGTGTGAAGGCCAGTGTGCCGGTGTGTGACTCGCCTGTTCCGATTCTGTTGATAGTCCAGGTTCCCGTCGACGTTCGTGATGAGAAGTTGAGTGACTCGGTGCTGTTGTCGTAGTAGATCGCGTAGATGTTTGTTCCTGAGCTGAAGAGCCAAGCGTTCGTGTCACTTGTCGTGGTCGTGGTTGATATCTGCTCCTCTGCTTGCCACCCGTTGTTGTAGAGCCGTCCGTGGAGATCACGGTTCGGGAGCCAGTAGGATGCGTAGACTTGTCCGTTGCCGAGGGATGTCAATGCTATGTGCCAGACGTCCGAGTGGCAGACGGAGACACAGAGTGTTGTGTTGCCAGTCCACGAGGCGTAGTTTGTACCGGTGGAGTGAATTACTTGGGGCCTGTCTGTTCCGGTTCCGCCGCACTCGGTCTTGTTGGCGATCATGTACCCGATCCAGACCTGGCCGTTACTGTCTACTACAATCTCGTCGTCTGGATAGGAACGGTTTGAGGCGCCTGTGGCGACAGTCTGCTCCGGCTGCCAAGTTATCGCCCCAATTGTGCTGAGTGCTCCGACGCGGAATTGTAGGTTTCTCCCACAGGTCGTTTCGAAGCTGGTCTCGTTGTAACGGACGTAGTAGACATTGCTCCCGTCAGTGTACACGCTGAAATCATAGTCGGTAACGTGGACAGGGATCATTGTAGCGGGAGCCCATCTGGAGCCGTTAGTGGAGCTTGTATACATCAGGCAGCCAGTCTGGTGTTCGCAAGTGCTCCTCGTGTCTAGGTAGAAGAGCCAGGTGCGACCTTTCGAGTTGAAGCTGTCCGCTAGGTACGACGAAGCGAAGAAGCTTCTGTCGTCTGTGGAATTGACGACCACTGGACTCCCTAAAGCCGCTCCTTGTCCAAGAGTCAAGGAACTCGGGCTTGTTACGGTGAAGTCCGGTGGAGGGGTAACGGTGGCCGCGATTGTCGTGTTGTGGGCCAGAGAGCCGCTGCTGCCGGTAACCGTCACTGTGTAGCTCCCGGCCGTTGTGGATATTATTGTGAAGGTTGAGGTACCGGTTCCTCCCTTGGATAGGGTAATGCTCGTCGGATTGAGGGTGAGGGTGGGACCTGTTGGTGAGCTGGACCGAGTTAGGGTGATGGTCCCTGTAAAGTTGTTGATGCTGGTTAGTGTAATTGTGGAGTTTGAGGTAGCTCCAGTTGGAAAGGTCATTACGGCAGGATTGGCCGAGATGGTAAAGTCTGCGGCCTGGGGTTTGAAGAACTCGGCCATCGGATTCGCGTTTGCATCGTTGGTTGTAAAACTGGCCAGGTTCCAGTTGACTTCGACGGTCTTGGTGAAAGAGTAGTGCTTGTAGAGGTTGGTGGTGCCGAACCTGGTTTTGGTGACCGGCCCGGACCATGACGCGTAGACGCAGTCTTCACTACTACCGTTTAGCGGGCAGAAGCCGTTGCCCTCGTCGAAGGTTATGAAGAGGGCGGAACGCGTGGTCGTAAATGTACGGCTGTTGATGATCAAGGGAACCAGCTTAGAAAGGTAGGTGTTACCAAGTGAGATGGATGATGAACAGATACCTGAGGCACCGCGCATGTTGTTGCAGTCGTTTGGCGTGAGCCACATGAAGTTGGGAGCAGGCGTTGTCACATTGTTGAGATCATTGACCAGTATGCAGTCTGTGACCGTGCCGCAGCTGGACGGGTTCGCCAAATACAGCTTGTTGCAACGCGCAGTATTGTTGGTAATGTCTTGAAAGGCGATGAAAGGATTGTGGATGTTGGTATACGGCTCGTGATCACCAGTATCGCAACCCGTTGTAGGAGTCTGATTTTCAAAGTAGCCTCTCCAGCTTATGCCGGCGGATTCGAACCGGTCGACAAGGTTTGGAGCCTTGATGACTGGACAGCCTGAACTTGTGCAGCCCTGAAGAGAACCGCTGATTAGGGCGACATAGTTGGGCTGGCTGGTGCCGATGAGCGAGAGGTATTGAGAGGCTACTGTGTAGTTGTTTGCTAGGCTCGCCATGTACGGTGCGGGCCCACTAGTCGAGCATGGCGGTGGGCTCGTTCTGCAAATATCAAAGACTCCCTGGTTCTCCATCAGGATTATGACTACGTGGTCAAAGTATGCTCCGGCTGAAGCGGTGGCGGGAGATACTAGCACTGTAGTGGATCGGTGAAGGCTGGCGGAGGAGTCGCTCTGCGCGTCCGCCTGAGCTAGTGCGAACACGCCGAGAGTTATTGTTATGAGGAAGATTATCAGGCGCATACCCGCTTTTCGAGTCACCTCAATCATCCCTCCTACTCCTAGTTCCGCTAGTCGCTTGCCTATCGAAAACGTAGAAGAAACGAGGTGATTAGCTTATCCGAGTTTGAATCTATATCGAGAACACGATTCATTCGGGAATATCCTATGAGAACGATGGAAGAGTTGGAAGGATTCTTGATCACGGAATGGAGAAGGCCGTCAGAGTATAAAGCTTCACTGGCAGGAAATATATCTGAAGGATTCTAAATCAGTCCAGTTCAAGTTCGATTACACAAGGCCTGATACGCCTGCTTCCCGCCTCAATTTTTCTCCCCCAGAAGATACCAAAAAACGGTTAGGAAAATAGCTGCCGAAAACGTCCCGTGATCGAAGTTTCAATAACCGTTTTCAATACGATTTTCAAGAGAAACGGAACTCGATTGTCTAGTGAAAGTCGTAGATGGCTGGACGTTGCGGTTTTCCCGCCTTATCCTGTCCAGCCTCGTTCTAAGGTCGTCCTCTTCATTTGCGACGACCAGTTTTTCGAGCACGATCTACGCTTGTTTTGCTGGTTCTGGTTCTGCTTTCTTGGATTTCCTTCTGAACGGATTACGCATTTCTTCATTCACCCTTGCCACTAAAGTGCGTTTTGCTGGCTATAGGTGTTTTGGGCACATATCAGTGATCAAGGCTTTGATCGAGGCGCAGATTGCTGTAGAAAGCTGAATATTATCCTATTTTTTACGAAAAATGGTTGCAGTTCCTTATTAGAGGGTTGATCAAAAGGTACGATAGTATCGTAGCTTCGACCGGAGGATTCTCGCATCTTATAATGCTGAAACGAGCGGATTTCAAATTCAATGTCTGAGACTCTCGACATGCACCGGCTGAAGGCGGAGCACATGTTGCGCAGAGCAAGGCTGGCGGCTCTGGGAGAGTCCTTTGTTATTCTCACACTGCTTGTCTGGCTGAGCTTAGAGTACCAGAATAACTTCTACATGCAACAGTGGTTAGCCGCGCATTTCTGGCCGGCCCAATGGTTACTCAACGGAACGTTGGTGGGAGTAGCGACCGGATTGTTAGCAGGCTGGATCCTGGCTACTTGGCAAGGAAAGCGATCACGAGAACAGAAGATACTGGACGATTTGAGGAAGATCGTCTAGCGAGAGGCTGATACTTAGCTCGTTGAATGAAGAGTCGAATCTAACAGAGTTTCTAGACTCTCCTCTGACGGGCCGGAAGCTTGCAGGGTTGAAGACGCGGGCTCTGAGGAAGCGGGTCTGGTTTAGGGTGCTGGACCGGGTTGAGAGGGGATTGTTGGACCTGACTATACGGTGGGTGGACAATGTGCGCAGCGGACGGTTGACGGAGACGTTGTTGCGGATTCTGGTGAAGCTGGCGCGGGCAATGGAACAGGGCATGGCATGGGTCCTGGTGGTCGGTAGAGAACTGGCCTTACAGGCTAGTGTGTTCGGAGTTCGGTGGGGGAACGACCAGGCGTATGCCTGGCGGTTTGACGAGACGTTCTGGCGCGGGCTGGGCCTAGGCCATGCCCCAGTAAGGAGACCGGCCAGGTTCTAGGAAGACTGGATTCTTGGAGAAGATTCTTGTGAGAAGGGTCCGGCGCAAAAAGAGAACTATTGATTGGAAGGACGGCATCTACTACTATCTGCGGTCTAGAATGACGATTCGCAGGGGTTCCAGCTAGAATGGCCGTGATCAGGGTGGACCGGAAACTCTGGACAGGCCAGGCTCCATCCAAGCTAATAGTGTACGCGTTAGACGTCGCTCACCTCGTCCTTGCTCCAGAGCCAGTTGTGGATTATGAGCGGACAGCACTGTTCAAAGAGAAAGCCCGGGTCTCACTGGACGATGGTCAGTATCTTGTCGAGCTACCGCGCAAGGTCTATGACTTTTACCATCTCAACGAGGCCGACTACACGGTCATGGCTTCAGAGATAAAACCCAAGACGATAGAGATCCTACTCTGAACATGCGCCGTCGCAGATCAGAACAAGATTCCGCGGTCGAGACATCAGTGTCTGCAACGACTACTGTTACTACGAAATGCCAGGTCACCATACCAGCCCCGCTGAGGAAAAAATATCGTATCCGGGAAGGAACGAAGATACAGGTGACAGACACACCGTCGGGTCTCCTGTTCAAGCCTATTCCTGACATGAACGACTGGGCGGGAGCCGACGCTGGAAAATACACATACGAAGAGATGACACGGAAACTGGACCGGCTCAGAGCAAGATGGCGCTAGTGTTGAAGATGAAGACTATGTGGGCCATCGTCGCGTCGTCAGCACGGTTCGGGAACACTTATCGCGGGCACAGCGCGTAAGACTTGTCGAGTCGAATGGCTAACGTGAAAGTTTCCATCCATGACGATTTGAAGAAGAAGATGGAACAGGTGGGCGGCGTAAATTGGAGTGAGGTTGCAAGTGTGGCCTTTGAAGAGGCTGTTAGGCGGAGAGAGATGCTGGAGGCGGCCCAAAACATCGATAGGATCCGAGAAGAGAGCAAGAGCCCCGGATGGAGCGGGGCACGGGAGATCAGAAAGTGGCGGGACGCGGACAGGAAGCACTAGAAACTGAAAGGATTGTGGAAAGGGATGAGTCGACGATGGCTAGACGGGCGAAAGCTGTTGCGGAGGATGTGCTAATGGAGGGTCTGCGCGGGATTGAAGAGAAAGCGGAGGGTCTGCTTGAGGCTGGATTCGTGGTCGAAGTGAAAAATGTGGGAGAAATTCGTGAGGCTCAGGCCACGGGTCTCTTTAATAGTCAGTTTTCCAGAAGAATTGTTTGGGGTTCACCATGAAGGTCGAGGATAGGCTGGACGCGATTGAGAGGGAGCTTGCGGAGATCAAGGCAGCACTATCATCCTCGCGGAACCTGAAAGTTGTGAAACTAAAGGGATTGTGGAAGGGGCTCAAGGTCGACGACGAAGACGTTGAAGCGGCTAAGAAATCCCTCTTCAAGCATGCCTCCGCCTAGACGGTTCTATGTCACTGATACCCATCCCTTCGTGTGGTATCTCGCCGACGACGCAAGGCTTAGCTCCGATGCTAGAATGGCTTTCGACCGCGCAGACTCCGGCGAAGCAACGATCATCATTCCAGCCGTAGAGCTAGCAGAAGCAGTCTATCTCGCTGAAAAGGAACGAATCGAGACGAAGACAGACCTAATCTTTGGAATAGTTGAAAACGCTTTGAACTACAGAGTCTACCCGTTGGACGTTACAATCGTCAAGAAATCCTTGGAACTGCAAAAACTGTCGGAGATTCACGACAAGTCGATTGTAGCGACAGCAAGACATCTTGGCTTCGAACTCATCACAAAGGATGGAAAGATCAGAGACAGTGGCTACGTGCCAACGATCTGGTAACATCTCCCGCAGACTCAGGTTTTGCTACGTGAAGAAAGGGATCGTCTTGCTCAAGGACCCAGAGCCTCCCTCGACTGTCCTAAGGACTAGGCTACTAGAGGCCTTCAGGGAACACAGGTTTCTCTTAGCCGCGTTTCTCATACCTCTAGGTATCCGTGCAATTCCAGAGATCCTTGTCGGACCCTATCCCGTAGGATGGGACATTATCGCGTACTATGTTCCGAACTCTCTCGACTTGGCATCCGGCAGTATGAACGTGTGGGGGATAATCACGTCGCCTCCCCTCATGTATGCAATAGTGGTGCCGGCTTACGTCCTGACGAAGGTTAGTCTCATCTGGATCTTCAAGATTCTGGGTCCGATCCTCTACGGCTTTCTCGGCTGGTCGATATTCACGTTCTGCCAGAGAAGACTTCACTGGTCAGGAGAGAAAGCATTCTACGCAGTACTCTTCATCTCAGCGTACTTTGTTACGATGCGAATCGCATGGGACGCCTACCAAGCCGAGCTTGGACTTGCTCTATTCCTTCTTGCAGAGTCCATCCGATTCCCGGCTTCAGCCAAGTCAGCTCTCAGCAGGGTTTCCCTGTTATCCCTCGCTGTTCTTTCTAACCAACTTGTCGGGGTCCTAGTAGTGGGCACTCAACTGGCGACACTCGTCCATCCTTCGATAAGAAAGAACACAAGGTTGTTCTCGCTTCAATTTTCGCCAATCGCGCTCTTCCTGCTAATTCTGTACGCAACTATGCAGACTGCGCTGGCTCCCGGGCTTTCGATCATCGGACCCGGAGCCAACTTGTCGATCCTCACAACCAATCTCTCCTTCCTCCTCTATGCTTACATCTTCGTGGTTCCACTAGCGCTGTTTGGTATCAAGCTCCGCGAAAAGTCAGTTTTCGTCCCTTGGACCATCGCGTGCGGGATCGGGCTGGCCCTCTCAGTAATGCCGGGGCATGTTTTCCAAGATATTGGGTATAGATGGGTCCTGCTCCTCTCCTTGCCCCTCCTGTTTCTGGCGTACGAGGGCTACTCCGGGTTGCGGGTCGCAAGCGCATTCGCGAATAGGAATTGGGGAGGATTGCTACGCGTAGTAGTCATCGTCTCACTCTCAAGCTCTGCAATATCATATGCCATTCTTCCCGCTCAATCAGCGCCGACTCTCTTCACTGTGTTTCCCCAGTATGTTCCTACTTCGATGGTTCAGAGCAGCCTGCCCCTTTCCGATTATCCGAACGTTGTGAGTGCGATGGTCTGGGTGGACTCGCACCTAGACTCGAACAGTGTCTTGATCACGCAACAGGCGTTCTATGGCTGGGCGCGATCCTATCTCTCGCCCGACAAACAGGTGCTCAACAGTTTCCTAAGCTCCCCAACTTCTGCAATCGACCAAACGGGATCCTATACTCACGTCCTCACGGTCTGGTGGGTTGAAGGAGCAGGATGGTTCCAAGGCTCGTTCCCAGTCGGTGCAAAGCCATTGGTGAGGTTTGGAGACCTTGCGGTCTATGAGTATCGTTAGGCCAATGCCGCAATTGGTTGGAGTATTTCGCCAAAGCAGGATGCACCAACCAATACAATTAGCGTTATCAACCCTTCAACTTAGGGGTCAGCAACTTTGATGCAGCGCGCGGAGTCGGGGGGACTAAAAGACATGGTCGAAAAGAGGCTAGCCCTTGACCCTCAAACGGCTATTTCCCGAATAGTCGACTTCATTCGGACATCATTCAAGTCTTCCCGATGCGCAGGAATCGTTGTAGGTCTCAGCGGTGGAATAGACAGCGCCCTAACAGCCACTCTCTGCGTCAAGGCTGTTGGACCCGAGAAAGTGACGGGAGTCTTCATGTTCGAGGAGAGAATGCAACACGGAATCGATGCACGCCATGCCCGCGAGATTGCAAATAACCTCCACATCCGAACCGTTGACTTGACCCTGGATCCTCTCATCAAGCGTTTCTCGGAGACCTTTCCAGTCAAGATCGAGCATCAAGTAGCGAGAGGCAATCTGAAAGCGAGAATGCGGATGATGAGCCTCTACTATCTCGCGAACGCGAAAAACCTCCTCGTCGCAGGTACCGGTGATAGGAGTGAGGACCTCATCGGCTATTTCACAAAGTACGGAGATGGGGGCGTGGACTTTCTTCCCATCGCGCACCTGTACAAGTCACAGGTGAGATTCCTGGCGAAGCACGCGGGCATCTCGCCGGAAGTAGTCGAGAAGCCATCGTCTCCGAACCTCTGGGAAGGCCACAGGGCTACAGACGAGATCCCGCTTGACTATTCACAAATGGATAGAGCAATGGTCTGCCTCTTCGAACTCAAAGCGAGCCCGGAAGACACGGCGAAGAATCTAGGAATCGACGAACGGAAGGTCCGTGACATTTTGTCGAGATTTCAGAATTCAGCGCACAAGAGATCGTATCCGCCCATGATCGGGAGCTGGTAGCTTGAATCTCCAGAAGAGACTCCGTAGTCACAAGGCCAAGATCGCCGTCTGGGGAACCGGATACATTGGCCTCTCAACCATGGCCTACTATGCAAAGAATGGGATAAGGTGTGTCGGGTACGACATTGTCCCAGAAACGGTTCGAAGCATCAATGCCGGCGAAATTTCGCTCCCAGGTCTTGGCCAATGGTTAGGCTTCTCCGCGGCCCCGCTCGTCAAGAACGGCCTCATGCACGCAACAAGCAAGGTGAAAGACATCATCGACGACTCCTCGATCAAAGTACACTTCATCTCGATTCCCACAGAACGGAAAGGCAAACCCTGGGACGGTGCGCTGCAAGACGTTTCCAAGAAATTAGCAGCGAAGAAGGTCGAAAACGGGCCGGATCTAGTGATAGTCGAGTCAACGCTCTCGCCTGGACAATGTGACAAGGTCCTGGTTTCTACGCTGCGCAGATCAGGACGGAACGTTCCAGAGGAATTCCAGGTAGCTGTAGCTCCAAGGCGTGACTGGTTCGACAACCCTGGGCTTAACGTCCACACTATCCCACGGGTTGTCGGAGGCCTAGACGAAGAATCGAGAGGGTCCGCCATGGACGTGTTAGGGATCATCTGCTCCAAACTAGTCCCAGTTTCCGATCACAGAATCGCAGAACTGGTCAAGTCCACGGAGAACTCGTTCCGAGCATTGAACATAGCCTTCGCCAACACTCTATCACGCGCCTTTCCAGACATCGACACCATAGAACTCATCAACGCGGCCGCGACGAAATGGAACTATGTTGCACACTATCCTGGACTGGGAACTGGAGGATACTGTATTCCCCTCGCCCCTGAATATCTCATCGAAGGATCCCGGAACAAAGGGGAGCACACTGATCTTCTGTCACAGATCAACCGAGTCAATAGATCACAGACCCGATTCGTTGGAGAACTTATTTCAAAGAGCCTCTCGGGAAGCACAGTCGGGATACTCGGCCTTAGCTACAAGCGTAATCTGAAAGTTCACGTTCTCTCACCGACTATAATGCTCGCCGAGGTTCTGAAGAAAGCGGGAAAGCATGTCGTAATTCAGGACCCATTCTACTCCTCTAGGGAGATAGAGGAGATTGCAGGGGTCGGCACTTTCAGCTACCCGGACGATCTGAAAAAATTCGATTCTGTCGTGGTGTCCGTTCCCCACCTTGAATATACCGAGACGCCTGTGCCAGCACTCTTGAAATCCATCAAGTCAGGCACGTTCGTGCTAGACGCCGAGGGTGCCTGGCAGAGTTACAGAGACTTCTTCCAACAAAAAGGCATCGACTATCGAAAGATAGGCGACGCTGGTTGGGCATTACCGAGATCGGTGAAATGAACGGACCTATTCCCCGATTATCGGTCGTAATTCCATGCTTCAACGAACGAGACAATATCCAGAAATGCGTAGAGGGGATTGCGGAGGCGCTTTTGACTGAACAGATTCCATACGAGATCCTCGTCGTGAACGATGGAAGTTCGGACGATACTTTGGCTCAAGCTCGTTCTCTTATGCTCTCCAATTCGTCCGTCCGTGTGATTGATCTCGGAGAGAATTGTGGAAAAACAGTCGCCCTAAGAGAAGGAGTCCGTCGGACCAGAGGCGAGATTGTTGCATTCTTCGACGCTGATCTTCAATATAGCCCACAAGACCTAGTGACAATGATTGCCAGATTGAGCGACACTGTTGACTTCGTAAACGGAACAAGGGATTACAACGGCTATGGTGCTTCTAGAACCGCGTTCTCTCGTCTCTACAATAGAGTCGTGCGATTGCTTTTTCGTATGGAACTCAGAGACTCTAATTGTGGAATAAAGGTCTTGAGAAGAAAGGCAGCAGATGCGGACACAATTTTCAATTACGGGCTTCCTCTAGTTGTACCTCTCTTGAAGATTAGGGGATTCGAATCCTGCGAAGTCCCAGTAGTGTTACATGAAAGAAAGAACGGAGAGTCGAAATACTTCCAAGATGGACAGTTCCTCGGGGGCTCCAAGAACATTCGAGACATTACTTACCATTCAATAATGCTTCTGAACTTAATCGCGCATGCACCTTTAGAGTCATTACGACAACGGATAACTCGTGATCAGGCGTAACCGCCTTACTCATTTCGTCTGAAGGATCCGAATTCGGCAATGGCAAGAGTTGTAGCTCTGAGTCGTCGCAATATCACTCACCCCTCGGCTGGGGGAGCCTCGCAATATTTGCACGAGGTGTTGAGACGTCTTACCAAATTCAATGACATAGTAGTTTTGTCTGAAGGTGCCCGGAGAGGAAGAGAGAGAGAAGAGATAGATGGCATACAGTACGTAAACGTACGTACGGCATTCCCCAGATTCGCGATCCCAATCAAGTACTTCACGAGTTTTGCGAAAACGGCCGATGTACTCATTGATCACGCTGACGTCGCGATTCCATGGCTCTCACCCCTCTTTGTCAGCAAGCCCCGAATTACGATCGTTCACCAACTAGTGAAAGAGATTTACTACTATCAACTCACCAGGCCATTGGCCGAGGTTGGTGTTCGAGCAGAAAAAGCAATCTACAAACTCTATTCCCGATCGAGAATAGTAGCCTCCTCCGGAAGCACGGCTAAGGAATTAGCAGAATTTGGAATACCGAGTAGAAATATCTCGGTAATAACTCCAGGTTACGACAAGCATGCCGTTTCGAGACTTCCTTTACGAGATCGAGCTCTCAGAGTTGGCTGTGTCAGTAGACTTGTTCGATACAAAGGCATTCAATGCGCTCTTCTAGCGTTTCGTGAAGTTCTGCGCACTTGCCCCCATGCAACTTTTAGAATAGCGGGGACAGGCCCCTATCAGCAGGCATTAGCTCAAGTTACCGAGTCCCTTGGTATCGGTCGAAATGTAGAATTCCTAGGCCGGATCCAGCAAGAAACCAAGTTTGATCTACTCTCAAAGTCACGAGTGGCTGTCTTTCCCTCAATTCGTGATGGCTATGGGATTTCGGTGATCGAGGCGAATTCTGTTGGCACACCGGTGGTAGGTTGGAATGTCCCTGGGCCTCAAGACTCCATTGTCGATGGAATAACTGGCTTCTTGAGTCCATTCCCGGACGAACGGGCGTTTGCAGCGAATGTGACCAAACTCCTTACCGACGATGCAACTTGGGAGAGGTTGTCGGAGAATGCGCGCGAGAAGGCAAATGCGTTTTCTTGGGATAGGGCTGCCTCGGATTTCGGAAAGGTGATTGAGTCTTCATTGAGCGACGCTGTTGTCGAGAGGACATGAAATGGAAGGACTCACTGTAGTGATTCCAACGTACAACTCTTCAAGCGCTCTGAATCGGTGCCTGGATTCAATTAATAGGCAAACTCATCCATGCGAGGCCGTCATCGTGGTTGACCGTTTTAGCCTCGACCGCACCCCACAGATCGCAAAAGCGCATCGAGCCCGACTAATCCAATCGCACTCAAATAGAAGTGCTGCCCGGAATTTGGGAGCACAGGCTTCGAATTCCTCTGGAGTCCTTTTCGTCGATTCGGACATGATACTGTTCCCCACACTGGTCGAGGAATGCTCAAGACTGCTCCTTGACCATGACTCGCTCGTAGTCCCCGAAGCCTCAGTCGGTAGAGGGTTCTGGGCATCATGCAAGCGTCTTGAACGTGATACATACCTCGGCAACGATTTAATCGAAGCCCCCAGATGTTACAGAAGAAAACCCTTTTTGGCCATTGGCGGCTACGACGAGAATCTAGAAGCAGGAGAGGATTGGGAATTGCGTCAACGCTCCACACGAATGAGATTCAAACTGGGGAGAACCCAATCGATGCTTCTCCACGACGAAGGCGAATACTCGCCCTCTATGGCCTTCAGGAGAAAGTATGCGTATGGCAGAACGATCAGACGTTACATGCAGAGGAACCCTTCTGCAACTCTGAAGCAAGTCAATCCTCTAATTCGGGTTCTGGATCCTAGTGTGAGAATAATGTCAAAGGACATCCCGCATGGCCTGGGGGTGCTTATACTAAGAGCCGTAGAGTTTGCAGGAGCCGGCATAGGTCTCCTGACCGGAGAACCCAATATTTCGAAAGGAACTCTCCAAACAAACAATTCGCAGAGATTCGAGGCAATGTCCAAATCTGCAATTGGTTGGGCAACACAACACTCATGGGATAATGCTGCCAAGGCATTTGATCAGGTTATAGAATCCGTCATTTCTTAGGAGAATGGAACATCAATGACGTTTCTTCGGATTCACAAACTTACTTTGAGTCGAACATGCACTCGCTTGCTCTTCAGCGTTGCCTTGGTAACCTCATCAATTAGAGAGTTTCTTTTTGGAAACGGACTCTACGTTTACAAGGATTGGACTTGGCCGCTTTCGACGAGCCTGACTCCGGTTTCCAGTTTCTCTCCAAACATCATAACAAACTTTGTTGGGCCCGATCCGCTCGGCTTTGTTCGGATGTTCATAACTTGGCCGATTGTGGTTATCGATGACACGACTGGGAACACCGTCCTTGCTGAGAAAGCTTACGTGCTGTACTTTTTCTCCATTTTCATCTTCCTCTTCTTCATTCTCGCGGAGTTGTTGGTAAGACTGCTTGACAAAGAGAGGAAGATTGCGATTAGCCCCTGGAAGCGGGAACTCTTCGTGTTGTCGGTGGTTCTCCTTTCTTTCATCAACTTCTGGGCGTTGAATGAACTATCAGACTTTTACTTCGTCGATGTAATAGCATTCGCACTGATTTGCATTTCAATGATATTGCCACTCGCCGAAACGGGTCTGCAAAGAACGGCAATTCTGCCAGGCGCCCTTCTTGCTCTGTGCGTCTTCCTTAACCCGGACATGTATCCGTATGGGCTTATTGCGGTAGCATTAGTTATTGTCGGGACGTCAATGTTCGAGTCACGTTCAGTCAAGAAAGTGCTAAGATCACTAGCACGGATTCCGGTTATGCTTGCTCTAACGTTGCCATCGCTCTTAACGATGCTATTTGTATTTAGCATCTCAACGGGAACGAACCTCAGGCCTCTAAACACCTTTCAAGCAAGTACTGGAAATCTTGCTCTGACCAATGCTCTTAGGTTGTTTGGATATTGGTGGTCTAACATCGCGTATTCACCTCCATCTTTGATCATGAAGGGAAGCGTACCGTCTAGTCTTGATTCAATTGGTGCCCCACCCTTCATCTTGCTACCCTTAGGCGTACTGACGATGATCTGGTTGATCTCGACCTGGGTGGTCCCAGCGATGTCAATTGGAACGGCCCTTTTTGCCCCTTTCAGAAGATTGACAGTACCTGTAGCTTTTGTCGCAGTCATAGGTCTTCTATTCACTCAGCCCTCAATCTTTCCGTACCCTTACCGACTTGCTGCAGAACTTCAAGGCACGCCATTGATCGGAGGGGCATTGGTGACATTTTTGGCTATTCCTGACCACGCCTTGATCATAGTCGCGTCGTCGTTCACTATCTTGGTCGCGATAGGAATATACAGCCTCATGACCAGCGATTTGCCGAGCCGATTAGCCAAGTTCTTGCATGTTGGAAGCAAGTTTAGGACGAGCATTATTGGAACAACAAACGTCAGTCAAGTAGTTCCTGTTTTGACCGTGCTCGCACTGCTAGTTTTTTCAGGATGGCAATTCTTCTCAGGGTCATTCTACCCTTCAGGATATATCTGGGGAGGCTCGGGAAACGGGGTTTCCAACGTTGGTGCTTTCTCCCCCGCCCAAACACCCCCTGGAATGGTGCAAGTATATGATTGGATGCTCTTACAGCCGGGCGAGTTCAACATTTACTGGCCTGGCCCGAACGGTGCTGCCTATCCCTGGAGCGAGAAAGCAACGGGTGGCATCGCATTTCAGGACTCTCCCAAGCCAGAAGTTTTTCCAAGGGCTCTTCCATACCTGATAAGTTCGAACCTAACTGCAGACATCAAGGACTACCTCTCCGCGCTAAACGTGAAGTATCTTGTTGTCCAGCCCTTTTCATCAATCGCTATGCAATACGACTGGGGAGTCGGAGATGTCGCTTCTCTGAACAAGATATTACAATCGGTTCAGGGATTAACCCTAGTCCAAAATGTGGGAGACATTACTGTCTACCAAGTCGACAACCCATGGGGAGTTGTGTACTCGTCGCCACTAGTTGCCAGCTACAACGCAAGTGATTCCAAATACGCCATAGCGTACGGAGTCTTCAAATCATTGGGTACGAGAATCGCGCTCACAGACGTTGCGACTAGTGCAGACCAACTATGTATTGACAATATGACATGCTCTATCGATCTTGTTCCTCCTGACGCAATCGCACTCCAAGCGTCATTTGCCACAGGACTAGAGACTCTCAATGACACATCCATATCCTGGCCCGATTTCGTGTTAGACGCGGGAACATCGAAGGCTTTGCCTGGCCCCACGAGCCTCTGGGAAGTGAGCAATTGGCAAACGCGAAACGCCACGGTTGGCATTACCAACGGAGTTATGAAATGGACCTTTAACCACGCAAGCACATATCTGAGTCTGAGCTACAACGGCACCGTCTCGAATCACAATATCGGAGGCGTGAGCATCCCCCTCAACGAAGTCGTCTCAACCCAAGTGGGATTCTGGTACAAGACATCGGGTGGATTCGACGGTTCTCTTCAGATTGTGATTCCTTACCTTAACCCCACGGGAACGACAATCGCAGAACCTGTGTCCCCGAACTTTACCCCATCTCTGGAATGGAGGTTTGCTTCTTTTAACATGACTCTACCCACCGATGCAAGCTATTTTACCGCTAGGTTCGCAGCTCAGGCCTCGACTGGATCCGTGGAGATCCGCGACGCCCGAATAGGCACTATCTTCCTCCACAGTGACTCAAGAGCACCGTTTGGGTTCACGATGCCTGTTCGTCAAACCTTTGACCTAGGTCTACCGAATGAATACATGTTCATCGAATTTCAGGGTAACGGCTCGCTCGACCTCAACGGTCAAACCTTCAGTTTCAACAGCCCGAATGAACTGTCATGGTTTTCACTTCATCAAGAAGCGAGTTCATTTGCCAGACTATCCGGAAGCGGAATCATCGCCGCGATGATACAGTCCAGAAGCACTGTCACGCCCTTGTCAATGCATGAAAAAGCCGGGAATGAGGGGAACCTTTCGATCGTCCTAACATCAACAAACTCTGTGGTGTTTGCTCGACCTTTCACACGCGGGTATTCTCTCACTTCATCGCTCGAATCCTTCTCGCCGCATCAAACCATGGACGGCTTGAACCTGTTCAAGGATGTGAGTTCCGGTGACTACTCAGTCTCCTTCCCTCAGATTGGCTATGCTCGGACCGCCTATCTCGTCAGTTTGGGAGCTATTTTCGGGGTTGTGCTCGGGTCGTCTCTTCAGTGGCTTCTCCCGACATTTGTAAGCCGCCAAAAACCTCCTCCCGATAACGAAACTAGAGCTTCTGTTCGGGAAATAGGTCAAGTAGAAGCGTCTATTGACCCATCTTCCGAAACCTGACAAATCAGGTTCAGAATCTCCCTTTGAACCTGTTCTCGCGGAAATCGCTTCTTGGTGAGAGTCCGATACCGTTAAGGGCCATTTCATTTACCAATACAAGGCTTGGCCACTCTAGGTCAGCGGAGTAGCCTTGACATTAACGACTGCCGAGGAGAAAATCGGCAAGAGCTCCTCGATGGACAACAGTGTCTTCGGTCTCAAGGCATCGTTCGGAAACGTCCAGCAACAGATGGACAAACTCATCCTTCAACTCAAAGTTGACTGGCCGGTTCATAAAGTGGCAATCAAAGTCAATTTGTGTGATTACCGGATGGCGGAAAGCGGAGCTACATCCGACCCCAGAGTTGTGAAAGCACTAGTGCTGTCCATTTTCCGACATTATAATAATCCAGAGGTTGCGATAGTCGAAACAGACTCTTCAGGAACAAGATGTGAAGCACTCTTTTCCATCCTTGGGTTCCGCGCACTTGAACAACAGTTGGGTGTCTCTCTAGTCAATCTTCGTAAGACTCAGTGGCAAGATTTCGCGCTTCCTGGGCTCCATTTCAGTAAACTAAAGGTACCCACTCCCGTTATCGAATCTGATCTAGTAATAAACCATCCCAAAATGAAAACGCATGGGAAAACGAAAATCACAATCGGGCTTAAGAACATGTTTGGTTGCGTTCGAGACAAGTACAAAGCAAGGTACCATCCGTATCTTGACAATGTAATAGTCGATGTTAATAGAGCAGTGAGAAGCGACAACATTATTGTTGATGGAATCATCGCGATGGAAGGGTGGGGTCCTACATACGGAACCCCCAAAAAAGCAGGGCTGCTGATTGGAGGAAGAAACCCTGTTTCAGTCGATGCCTTCTGCGCGTTCTTGATGGGGTTTGATCCCAAATCCGTGAAACACGTCGCTCTTGCGGAAAGAATCGGGTTGGGGACAACATCATATAACCTTCAAGGAGAATTCGATTCGAAATCCATCAGAGAACAGCGCTTCAAATTCGACTTCGCTCGTTATCATTTGACGAAAAGGGTCGAAGGACAAATCGCATGATTCGTCTAGGTCTAGTAGGGTGTGGCCAAATAGCGAGGGAGTTCCACATACCAAGCATTCGAGATTCTTCGGAGGCTAGATTCGTAGCGCTTTGCGACAACAATCGAGTCTCTCTCCAGAGGGCATCCAGCCTCACTTCTAGACCAAGATTATTCGATTCCGTCGATGAACTCTTGGAATCCAAGCTAGTCGACGCTGTCGACATCTGCACCCCCGGATTCACCCATTTCGACATTGCAAGCAGGTGCCTTGAGTCGGGACTTGATGTCCTGGTCGAGAAGCCTGTGGCCCTCTCGCTTCGTGAAGCGCAGGAACTTGGAGCGCTCAGCACGAAATGCGGGAGGAAGATTTGCGTTGTTCAGAGCCTTCGATACCATCGCAACGTTCAGCTTCTCTTGAGGATACTGGAAAATGGGCAATTAGGTAGAGTGATGAAGGTGGTATGCACCTATCACGGAAGAAATGTTCACAATGAGGCATCTTGGCTTCACGATGAGACCAAGAGCGGGGGCATCATCTATGAGCTTGCCATTCACCTGATTGACCTTATGGCTTTGCTCCTAGGAAAGCCAAACTCAATCGTGGGAATACACGCGAGATACCGTCCCGAGATAGAATCCACGACCGAAATTGAATCAATTATCGATTTTGGTGATGGGAAGATTGGCATCGTTGACCTAACTCAGGACACCACATTGCATTCAGCATCATATACACAGGCAAGCATCTACTGCACCGGGGCGGACGCCTTTCTCAAATTTGCCCCCGATTATATCAGAGTGAGTTCTGGTCAAGTTAACCCGTTACAAGAAACCTCCGAAGAATTGAAACGTCTAGCCTCATTTGGATTCAAAATTGCAACTAGGAGGTACCGAAGAGATAGGACTGAACCTCACAAGCGCATCCTCTTGGGCTTTCTTAACTCTTTGAGGACAGACACAACGCCCCCAGTGGACGTTTCTTCAGTATACAATACGATGGCTCTGGCCGATCTGCTTTCTTCTCAGGTAAAACACGTCTCAAATATATCCCAGAGCGTTGACCCCCTAGCTCCCCAAATTGACTAGATCATCAGCGATGACTCTAACCAACATACGATAAGAGTTCATCCCAATGAGATTTGCCATACTTATCGATCAGCTTCGCTACGTTGGTGGACCCTTCAAGATTGCTATTGAAGAGGTGAAGTCGCTCTCTAAACTAGGGGAAGAAGCAACCCTCGTAGTTTTGAAGAGAACAGATTCGACAGCCTTCCCTGAGTCTCTTCAAGGTATTCGGACGATTTACCTTTCCGACTCTATGCCAAGAATACTACGGTTTTCATTTAGATTTCCTGTCTTCAGATTTTTTTCCCTTTTCCATCTTAGCTATGCTATTATTTTCCGGTTTCTTCCGCTAAGAGAGCGCTTCGATGGGATCATTGCCCATGGAACATACACCTGTTTCAGCGCCATAGCAATCGCGAAGAACCGAGCGATCCCGGTTATCGCGTACGTATGGGATCCAATAACCTACATACTTAGGACAGTCTACTTCAAAACAAATGATCGAGGCCCTGCCCGACAATTCGCCCTGTCGATAGGAGCGTTTCTTGACAAATGGATTTGTAGAAACTCATCCAAAGTTCTTGTTGGTAGCGGGCGTCATAAGGCCACCTTGGACCGGCTCATTGATGATCGCGAAAAAGTGACTGTTCTAGTCCCGGGCGTCCAAGTTAGAGAACATAGCGGAGCTCAGAGAGGAGATTTCGCGATTCTGGCAACAGCATGGAGACGAGGAAAGGATCCGGAATATGTCTTGGATCTTGCATCACGTGTGCACAAAGCACGGTTCTTAATGGCTGGCGTTTGGTTGGATGGTTCGTTACGGAGCTCCTTCATAAAACGAGTTGCTGAGCTCAATCTTCAGGATCGAGTCGAAATTACAGGTGCTCTCAGCGAAGAAAAACTGCTTGAACTCTATTCTCGCGCACTTGTCTTCCTTCAGATCCATGCGGATGTTGGCTTTGGATTGCCAGCTTTGGAGGCAGCGGCTCAGGGCTGCACTTTCGTGATTCCCGAAGGACAGGGAGTTTGTGACGTTCTCTCTGGCCCAGGAGAGGGCTATTTCGTTCCGGAAAAACAAACGGACGTTATCGTTAACATTCTTACAAGCCTCTTCGATGACCCTAGTTCTGCCATTAAGATGGGCGAACTAGCTCGCGAGCAGGCAATGGGATTTTCTTGGAAAGGACATGCCGAGCGACTTAGAGACATTGTCGGTGCCATCAAATCCGACACAGCCTTACGCAATCCTCGTCGTCCGGTCGAAGAGGCTTGTTTGAAGCGATGAATCGTTCTTCTCAATGAAATCCATGGGAAAGCTCATGACGCATTCTTAGATCATCAAGTTCCTCGACGATTTCTCGAAGCGCATATGGATCGCGCTAACATGGTGTACACTAGATTCCATCTTTCATGATCTGCGGGGGGTCCGAGTGAGTAATTGTCACAGATTCGTCAGGTGCCAGCCAAATTGTTGCTGGCGACGAAGCGAATATGGCTGTGCCGTCCTTTGATATCTCTGATACGGCTCCTCCGACGACATACACAGCTTGGGGATATCCATCTCGGTTGGTGTAGGTAAATGGAGAGCCTCCTACGGGAATAGAAGCTAGCCCTTGAGGATTGTAGCCGAGATTGCCCGTAACTCTGCGTAAGGAACAATCGAGTTCGCCGATGGCGCCTGCTCCGTTTCCTCGAAGATCATTATTCGATATGAGCACATCGGTAATTTGATTTAGCATTTGCGAGATCGAAACTCCATATTCTTGGGTGGGTATAGATTGATCATCGAAGCATCGGTTTCCAATTATCGAAATATTCGATATCAACGGGGCCTGCCCGGTCAGAACTATGATCCCTGCCTTCCTTGGAGCCGACTCACTCGAATCTTGGTTATTGTTGTAGCAGATATTCCCTTCAACGATTGTGTTCGAAGCCGCAACACTTATGCCGAAAAATGCATTGCCCTTGCAGATGTTTCCTCTTATTATCACGGTTCGTTGAGCTGGGCCGTTCGCGACAGCTGTATCGATTACGATTCCGGATCCGGCTCCTCCACAGTTTGGCGCGTCAAAGCAATTATTGGCTTCAACGATAATATCCTCGCAAGCCGCCCATGCGATAAATATTCCTGGTCCGTAGCCAGAGATCTTGTTTCCCCTTATGATTGCCTTCTTTGTTGCGTCGTCCACTATTATTCCGGACGTCTCTTGAGGAGGATTCAGAGTATTGGTCAAGATGTTGTTTGAGACCATAGAGTCTGTGTCGAAATGTAGGTAAATTCCGCGCCCATAGGTATCGCTGATTTGGTTATCATGAATATTTGACTTGGAGGTTGAGCCCGACAGGCGGAAGACGTATACAGCGTTGGCGGATTGTGGTGGGTTAGTGCTCAAAGGATCATTGTAGCTCTTGCCAGTACGCTGAATCAGACAACTCGCGATCTCTGACCCGTTGACATCGCCGTCTGATGCTGCCAACCAGATACCAGCATTCCAAGTATCGTGCACATAGCAATTGAAGATCTTTGCATTTTGACCCGAGCGAATCATGATTCCACTCTGCATGTCCGGGTTTGCAGGAGCGGGATCAATTGTAGTTCCTGCAACATTGGCGTTTGCAGCTGCGTTGCCATCTAGGTCAAGGTTCTCTATGGTGACATCGTCCCCTTTGACTTCGAGAAGGTTGAACGGATTCGAGAAACTCTGTGAATGATCTCCTACTCTTAGGACCGCGCCTCGCTCGCCGAGTAAATGGATTCCTTGACCTAACTTGATGCTATTGTTTAGAGGATAGATTCCTCTTCTCAAGACAATTAGACCACCGTCCTGAAGAGCATCAATAGCTGCTTGAATTACTATCCCGGCATCCGTCCCAGAGTAGTCAATTATTCCCGTAGTACCGTTCTGCGCGTAGAAGTTGTCCTGGTAGTAGATGATGTAACTTGCTGTGGATAGTTGGTTACCTTGGTTGGGACGTACGTTTGAGGATGCACCAAAGATCGGTTCTACTCGTAGAACTCCTGCTAAGCCAACTCCGGCGATGACAGGGACCGCTTTCTTCAGGAAGTCCCTTCGAGAGACGTGACCCACGGTCTGTTCAGCTTTGCTCTTTGTCTCTTCCTTTCTTTCCGTCTTCGAAGGCTCGCCTAGCTTCGCCCAGTGCTCTTGCAAGCTCGGGCACCTTCTTCGGGCCCCAGACAAGCACTGCCACGATCAGTAACACTACGACAATTTCAGGACCCACAAGCGCCATCTAACACATGACACCTCCCATTTCCTATCTGACAGAATTGCGTCTGATTCCGGTGAGAGTACTTGGCTCTCTAGTTACCGTTTACCTTCATCGTAAGTGACTATCAATGGTCACCTATGACCGATTGCAATGTGCGACGTTGGCGTTCGTCACCTAAGACGCTTAGGTTCAATCTGTTCTAATGGCTCGCCAATACGTGAACACACGATAGTTGTCCAGCTTTCGAGCCTCGTGCGAGGATGCTCTTCACTTCCTTTTCTTCATCGAGGACTCTCAGCCTAGGACAGGAATTCTTGCAAGCCGATCAGTCTTCAGGGAAGACTTATCACCTCAGCTTGGGAAACGCGAACTCGCGACGATCCCGAATGTCAAAGGCTGCTCATTACGAACCCTTTTGGAGAGACAAGAGTGTTCTTGTTACAGGATCCAGCGGATTTGCAGGGCGAAACCTATGCGTGCTTCTCTCTAGTCTAGGTTCAAGGGTTCGTTTCTTTGATAGGTCGAAGAACGATTTCTCGGCAAATCAGCCCGGCACCAGCTTTGTTCTCGGCGACGTTCAAGACTATCAGAGTGTACTGGATGCGCTGAAAGGCGTTGATGTAGCCTTTCATCTCGCGGCAATCACCCTCATACCTGAAACAAGAGCTAAGACTTTCAATACATTCGCCACGAATGCGCTGGGAACACTCAACTTTCTCATGGCCGCCAAAGCACAAGACGTTCCGAGGCTGGTTTACGTGAGCACCTGCCATGTTTATGGTAGGCAGGAGAAGCTCCCGATTACCGAGGACGCGGCTCCCAAGCCGATCGATATCTACTCGGCGAGCAAACTATCCGGGGAGAGTCTTGCGCTCTCATTCGCAGAAATGCATGGAATGAACATATCCATCTCTCGTGCCTTCAACCACTACGGACCCTACCAGCGACCCGACTTCCTCGTTCCGTCGATTATCCTCAGATTGTTGAGAGGAGAGAAGCTTGCAATGGGCAATCCCACGCCTACTAGAGATTTCAGCTACGTCGAAGACATCGTCCGAGGTTATGCTCTACTCGCAGAGAAAGGCAGGTCCTCTGAGATCTACCATTTCAGCAGTGGAGAAGAGAGATCGGTCCAAGAAATCGTTGAAACCATCATGAAGATTAGCGGCGTAAAGTCTGAAGTCCACTGGAACCCCGAGGCTCGACGCATCGACATTCCACGAAGCGTAGGAGACTACTCCAAAGCGCGGAAAGAACTCGGCTGGACACCACGAGTCGATTTCGAGGATGGGATGAAGAAGACCGTGGCTTGGTACAGGTCACAGCTAGACCAACGGAATCATGAGATGATCCATGTCCCAAACGCTTGACCGCATCAGGCCTTACCTCCGAAAACACTTTCAGCTCAACAAAACAGAATTCGTCCCTGGCAAGACCCGGATTCCTCTCACGGTGCCCACCTACGGCTCGGAAGAGGTGGAAGAAGCCGTTGACAGCATGCTCTCAACCTGGGTAACGATGGGGGCCAAGGTGAAGAAGTTCGAAGAAGCCTTCGCCCAGTACAACGGCTCGAAATACGCAGTAATGGTCAACTCAGGCAGTTCCGCGAACCTCCTAGCCCTCTCAGTCCTCACCAACCCAATCCTCCCAGACCATATCGAGAGAGGAAGCGAGATCATAACGCCAGCCGTCACATGGGCGACAACCGTCTATCCCATCGCAAACGTCGGCTGCATACCAGTTCTTGTCGACGTCGACCCGCGATCCTTCAACATTCTGTCGGAAGAGACGGAGAAAGCAGTGACCTCAAAGACCCGGGCAGTAGTGCCAGTTCATCTCCTGGGTGGTCCATGCGAACTAGATGGGATCAAGAAGATCACTGAAGACCATGACCTATTCCTCATTGAGGACGCGTGCGAGTCAACCGGAGCTGAGATTCACGGCAGGAAGGTGGGCAGCTTTGGCGATATGGGAACATTCAGCTTCTTCATCAGCCATCATATCTCGACCGTCGAAGGCGGCATAGTCGTAACCAACGATGACGCCCTCTACGAATATCTCAAGGCTATGCGAGCCTTCGGCTGGGTAAGAGATCTAAAAGAGAGAACAAGTTACTCCTCGGCGAACAAGGGAATAGACCCAAGATTCCTTTTCATTACCCATGGCTACAACTTTCGGCCCACGGAAATACAGGGCGCCTTCGGAATCCATCAGATCCGCAAGCTGGACAGTTTCATCAATCAACGACGCGAGAACGCGAATTACTGGACAGAGAAACTCTCAGACTACACGGACAAGCTGATCCTGCCCACCGAACCAGAACACGCCAAGCATGTCTACTTCGGCTATCCCATAACGGTGAAACCGGACGCAGGGTTCACCCGGGAAGAACTCGTGAATCATTTGGAGGAGAAGCTCATCGAAACCCGACCCATTATGGCCGGTAACATGGCGGAACAACCTGCAATGAAACATATCGACCATAGAACAGTCGGACAACTACCAAACTCTCAGATGATAATGCGATGTTCATTCTTCTTCGGCAACCACAACGGAATCGGACCAGAAGAAAGAGAGTACATCGCTGATACAATCATCGGATTCCTGGACAACACATCGAAGCGCTAGAAACACCAACGTTGCACCGGTTAGCGCGCACCGCGGATCTATCGACAAGTACGCTTGAATTACTAGGATGCGATGAGACCGAAACTAACTTAATGCTCCCCCGTTCTTATCTGGTTTGAGAGAAAACGAACCTTTTACGTGCGTCCATTCTACTCGTCACCCTCTTCTCAACCCTCCTTGCAAGCACAATATCGACCCCAGCCGCGGCTCAGCCTATCTCCTCAAATCTTCTTGCGCAGAGAATGCAGGCTGCTTGTTCTTTTCTCAAGAGCCTCTACAACCAGTCTCTCGGGCTGGTGAGAAGCACCTCAAACAGCAACATCTACTATATTGCCAGTGACAACCTACTCGTTGAGAAAGCGTTCTCGTCATGCGATCCCACTACTAGCCAGGCGATCAATCAATCGATCAGTTCCTGTTGCGACAGCGGCTACGATCAGATGCACGAAACACTACTTGGAGTAAGGATCCATCTTCCAATCAACAACGGTGGAATCTACACTGTCGCGAACTCCACCGCGGGCAAACTTTTCCGCGGAACCTCTCCAACCACCACAGGTGGCAACTACACTGTTCTCTGGGAGGTTCACAATGCCACTGGAACTTTTCCTGACTGCACATACGCCGACGTCACCGTCTACACGGCCCTAGAACTGAGACTGGAGGGCAACAGCACTGGCGCGCAGCACGAGATAGACTGCCTCACTACCATGTTTGACGGCCGGGGTATGGTTGATGAGGCCTACAAGGCCGGCTCAGCAATGGAGCATGGGATCTACCAGACCTACAAGCTCGCACTCTACATCTACGCTCAACAGAAAATCTCGGGAACGTACTTTTACGGAGAAGAGAATCTCTTCCGATTGCAAGGCCCCGACGGAGGCTTCCACACCGGCTACGACCAGATCGGAACATACGCCGGAACACAAGAGAACGCTGAGACAACCTCAATCGCATTGATAGCAGTCTCCAACCTATCCACGACAAACCCATTCCCGTTCCAACTCTTCGCCATTCCCTCATGGATAATCTACTTCCTCGCCGCGTGGGCCGCAATAGGGGTAGGAGTCGTTGTTATTGTTCTCGTCCTAGAAGGGAAGAAACGAAAACAATCATTCCAAAGCATTACCCAAACACCCTCCGTTTAGGTCGCGCGTGCGATCATGTCAGAATCAGTTCCGAAGGAAGCACCGGGTCGAGAAGAGTAATGCTAAAAAGTTCAATCTGAAATTCTGTCTACGTCGTTGCAAGCCGGCCCGCGGAATAGTACGACACTGGTGCTGAGCGCAGCGTTCTTCATCTCAGCAGCCATTGACTTCACGGTTCCAGGCCCAGGCGCGACTATCACCCCGATCATAGAAGCTGCCCTGGCAATCATCTCACTAGCATACTGGGGGATTGCACAGCCCCGAGAGCCGACGAGCACTAGACCCCTTGGCATAACAATACTCGCGGCCGAGAATCTGATTGGCGGGCTCATCCTCGGACTCGCAGGAATATTGCTATTGTTTCTCCCGGTACTCGGAATAATCGGAGCGGGCGCCGTCGTAGTTGGCGTTGGACTGGTCTATCTAGGCAGGGGACTCTGGAACGGGAGAGAGTGGGCTTTAACAGTTGAAACCGTTGTCACAGTCATAGCGATCATCTCGGGATTCGCAGCGGTAGCATTCCACCAAGGAAACCCGACACTCGCGATCTTTCAGCTCTGGTATCTTAGAAGACCATACGTAGAGGAATTCTTCCAAGACACCACCACAACGTGGAGCAGCGGTTTGAAGCAACCTGTATCGCGTACTGAGAATACATGTCTGGTTTGCGGAGCACGGAGCCAACGTGCGACTGCGAGCTGTTCGAATTGTGGGATCCGCATCTTTTCCAGCTCAGAGGGTATTCCCTTTGCGGGAGCAACGGAAACCGAGAACATTGTACGTCTCAAACTCGAACGAGTACAAGAAGAGCTTCAGAAAATGGACAGGATCAAACAGGAAGGCAGGGTCCCCGATCCAAGCACTTTCGACAAAGCGTACAGCGAGCGAGAATCTGAAAATAGAAGGCTGAAGGCCAAGCTCGAGACAATTACAACAACCAGATCGGCTTCCTAAGAGCCATAGTTGAAAGTAACTTAAGACCCGCGATTAGGGCGTGATGTTGACGGTTATTGTGACGGAGTGGGAAAGTGAGCCGCTCGTTCCCGTCACTGTGATCATGTATGCGCCAATTGGTGTCTTGTGCAATGCTCTTACGTTTAGTGTGGAAGTGCTTTGCCCTCCTGATGTCAGAGTAACTGATGAGCTGCTAAACGACGTCTTTGGACCGGACGTCGGTGAGACTACGGCCGAGAAGCTTAT
>DASPWZ010000010.1:0-13476 GCA_035637535.1 Candidatus Dormiibacterota bacterium | reverse complement strand
GTATGCGCCAATTGGTGTCTTGTGCAATGCTCTTACGTTTAGTGTGGAAGTGCTTTGCCCTCCTGATGTCAGAGTAACTGATGAGCTGCTAAACGACGTCTTTGGACCGGACGTCGGTGAGACTACGGCCGAGAAGCTTATGGTTCCAGTGAACCCGTTCAGACTCGTAACGGTGATCAGGCTGGTTCCTGATGTCCCCCGCGGCAGACTCAGGGACGACGGGTTGATAGAGATAGAGAAGTCGGATACGATGACGAGGATAGAAACGGAGTGCGCGAGCGATCCACTCGTTCCTGTAACGGTTACTGTATAGTTGCCGATGGTGTCGGAGCCGACCGTCAGTGTTGATGTGGCGGTTCCGCCGGAGCCGAGAACCAGACTCGTCGGACTAACTGTGGCCGTCAATCCGGTTCCAGCCGAAACTGATAGGGAGACTGTTCCCGAGAACCCGCCGAGACTCGTCGCTGTGAGGGTTGACGTTCCCGAAGAACCGGCTAGTATGTTGACTGTCGGGCCGCTGGAGGCGAGAGTGAAGTCAGCTGCCTGTAAGACCGTCAGAGCGAGACTGATAGAGTGTGAGAGACTACCGCTCGTTCCAGTTACTAAGACTGAGTAAGAACCTGAAATCGTTGAGGACGACGTTGTAACTGTGAGGGTGGATCCGGCTGAGCCTCCCGAAGACAAGGTGAGGCTGGTACTACTCAATGAGATCACAGGCGGATTACTTGTCGCCGGAGAAATACTGTCCGTCAGCGCTACAGTTCCACTGAAACCATTCAGACTTGTAACTGTGACGGTAGAGCTTGCGCTAGTTCCGCGTTGTAGTGTAATCGAAGCCGGGTTTGCGCCGATCGAAAAGTCCGGCTGAGCGGTTTGCACTACCGAGACTTGGATGCTTGTCGAGTGCGATAGGGTCCCGCTCGACCCGGTGACCGTCACAGCATAGCTTCCCGCAGGTGTAGAAGACTGTGTTGAGATCGTAAGAGTCGTGGTGCCGGTTCCCCCTGACGAGAGGGAGACGCTTGATGGGTTGAGTGAGAGGCCTAGCCCGGCGGGAGAGCCCGTCGAGGACACGGATACGGTTCCTGCGAAATTATTGATACTCGTCAGGGTGATTGTCGAGGTGGACGCTGATCCGGCGTTGATGCTAAGCGAGGTCGGGCTTGCAGAGAGGGTATAGTCGGGAGGGGGCGAGGTGGGGCTGAAGAACTCTGTCATCGGCGTAGCGCTACCGTCTCCCGTGCTGAGACTCGCCAGGTTCCAGTTAACCTCCACGGTCTTCGGAAACGAGTAGTGGTTGTAGAGTTTCGAGGTGCCGAAGCTGGTCTTAGCTGCTGGTCCCGCCCAGACCGAGTAGACGCAGCTCTCACTACTACCGTTCAGCGGGCAGTAGCCGTTACCCTCGTCGAAGGTGATGAACAGCGCCGACCGTCCCGTCTTGAAAGTGTTGCTGTTCAGAATGTTTGGAACAAGACTCTTTAGATAATTATCTCCGAGGCTGATCGACGCAGAGCAGATTCTACTCGCACCCCGCATATCATTACAATCGTTCGGCGTCAGCCACATGAAGTTCGGCGCGGAAGCCGAGTTGAGATCGTTAATCAGAACACAGTCAGTGACCCCACATGTACTGGGATTCGCAAGAACCAGCTGGTTGCAGCGGGCAGTGTTACTTGTAATGTCCTGAAAGGCGATGAACGGATTGTGAATCGGCTCATACGGCTCATGAGAACTAGCGTCACATCCGGCAGCAACGTTCTGGTTTTCAAAGTATCCCTTCCAGCTTAGACCCGCCGCCTCAAACCGGTCAACAAGGTTCGGCGCGGTAATCGTCGGACAACCCGAGGAGGTACATCCGAGAGTTGATCCTCCAATCAGAGCAACATAGTTAGGCTGACTAGTATTGATGATTGACAGATACTGTGATCCGATTCCGTACGTGTTGGCGAGACTCGCCATATACGGAGCGGGCCCGCTAGTCGAGCAGGGAGGGGGGCTACTAAGACAAATGTCGTAGACCCCTTCATTCTCCATCAAGATAATCACCACGTGGTCAAAATATGAGCCGGCGGGCGCCGACTGGGCCACAGCGACAGGTTGCTTGGACCCGGACGCTACACCGGTCGCTAGATTCGCCACCTGCCAGACCGACACAGCCATCAAAGCGAACGTGAAAACGGTCAGAATCCGAGCATGACTTCGCATACTGATTCTGCGAGCGGGCCCGTGCGTATTTATCCTGACGGTCACGAAGGATATCTCGCTATAGCCGGCTATTCATTTCACTACCCTCGAGGACCGTGAGAGACTCGCCCTTCGCCCACCGTTTGAGGAAGAGTCCTTGAGAGTCATTGTGTGTCATCTGAAGCGGCTGAGACGGAAAGTTTATTTCTATAGCCATAGTTATAGAACATCGAATCGTAATTGACGACCAGTGTGCAGGTTTCTGAGCGGACCCTTCAACTACTAAACAAACTCAAACATGACGCGGGCTTCAAGTCCCTCGACCAGGTAATCAGGGAACTAGTAGCCGAGAGGGGGAAGATACCGAAGTCGATGTTCGGATCAAACCCCAAGCTACGAAGCTTTACGGCCAAGGACGAGGCTGAATCACACGAGCTATAGCCACGTCATAGACAGTTATGCATGGATAGAATATTTCAAAGCATCCAGGGAAGGCGAGAGAGCCAGGAAATTCATTGAGGCGGAAGGCTCTGCAACCCCGACGATCGTCGTCGCCGAAGTCAGTCGCAAACTCTTGAGGGAAGTCGACGCAGGAAAAGAGGCAAAGGATCAGCGCACCCGTCACATCGAATTCATCAGAGCCTCTAGCCAGATCCTTGATCTCACCTTCGAGACAGCGATAATCGCAGGCGAGAATGCTGTCGAGATGAAGCAGAAAGTAGCAGGGTGGGGTCTAGCCGACTCGATTGTTCTAGTACACGCACGAGAGGCGAACGCCAGAGTGGTAACAGGCGACGAACACTTCCGCAAGGTCAAGGAAGCACTCTTCATCAAGGACTGAAGCAGCGGCGCCCTAGAGAGCAAGCCTAGGCGACAGAAAAACGCGCAGAGTAAGCCCTGATCAGCAATACGGGAGGGGGTTCCATATGATGCCGAGTTCACGCTTGCACGATCCCGTCAGGACGCTAGTTGAAAAACGCTGATTAGCCTGTTCTGCGCGACAAACCGATAATTCCGCCCAGAAACGTTTCAGACAGCAAGCGACCCCTTCCTAGAATTCAGGAAAAAAATATTTCCCGCGACACAAAGCTGTTCTCTGGAGGAATCTCCCCTAGTTTGTTCAGTCTGCTATCTCTCTTTTTCCGTTATCTTTTCTTTTCTTACTAACTATTTCTCGACCCCCCCGAGGGTATGTCAAAAGGAAAAAAAGTCCTTCACACCTTTTGCACGCTGTCGACACCCGAACATCGCTTCTGAAAGCCTATCTATTTCAGACCCGCCTCGCCGTTCTTCAAGAAAATGCTCTCGCTCGGGCGGCTCCGATTTCATCCAGACCAGGCAAGAATCAACTTCTTCCTCAACCAAGCCTCTCCCATAATCCTCACCAGCCTGATGAGCCTCGTCATCTTCCACGGCTACCTCCTGATCCAGCAGAGCAACGGCGGCACTGATCTCGTCAGCGCCGACATTCCCAAGAGCCTGATGCTCCTAAACGGTCAGAACCCATACTCCACACAGCCCTGGGCTTCACCATACCCACCACTACTCTTATTGACGGTATCAGGAGTCATCCTGCTCAGCAGCCTCTTCGCGTCCCAATCCTCTCTCATCCTCATCAGCCAACAAATCAGACTCCTCGGCCTATTCGCAGACGCAGCAGTAGCACTCATAATCTACCTCACGATCCGCACCAGAGCCAAAAACCCCCTCCAAGCACTCATACCAGCGAGCCTCTTCCTAGCGTTACCAGCCATCAGCACATCGCCCCTCTACTTCTTCCACAGCGACACCTTTGGCTACCCAGTCCTAGCCCTCGCAGCACTCACACTCGCAAAACACCGATACCTCACCGGAACAATCCTCCTAGCAACAGCCACCATCTTCAAGATCCACCCCGCCCTAGCTCTCCCACTAGTCATGATCTGGCTGATACGAACCCGAGGCCTACTCAAGACCCTACCCAGCCTTTTCGCCACCACAACCATCACAAGCCTAGGCCTAATCCTTCCCCTCGCGATGCCTGGCTACCAGCAATCCATTCTCGGCTTCAACCTCAGCAACCAAGGCAACGGAACAACACTAACAATCATGAGCTTGCTCAACACAATTCTACCCCAGACACTCCAGTTCGCTCCCACAGAATTCTTCACAAACCAAATCTGGGTCGCCACCACAGCCACCCTCTACACGATGATCCTCGGAACTGTCTGGACGAAAGCGAGGAGCCTCAGCCTGATCGACGTTGTCCTACTCGGACTAGCCGCATGGCTTATCCCTCTGAAAATCGTCTACATCCACTATGTCGTCTGGGCAGTCATACCGTTCCTCATGCGGGGGAGACTCAAACAGACAATTCTCATAGTTGGACTCCTCCAATTCGCCGACACACTCGCCTACTGGTCATCATCCCCAGCCAGCGGTCCCTTTCCCGGATTCATCGCATTCTACGGACCGGTTCTGACGAGCCTAATCATCCGCATGGTTGGAGCAACAGCACTAGTTCTGGTCCTCTACTCGCTGAGGAAGAATCCTGCCGACGTCTTTCAACATCGAAACTTACCATCTTCAACTGCATTCTGAACCATTGTCAACGGCGTCAGGGTCGTCCGGTCGCGAGGTATGTGAAGCCCGCATTTTCACACTCTTTCCTAGTTCTAAGGTTCCTCGTATCGAAGAGGATAGGATTGGCGTTCATCTTAGCTTTCACCTCGGAGAGATCGACCTGTCGAAACTCGGCGTGGTTCGTCGCGATCACAACTGCATCCGCAGCCTTGACCGAGTCCAGCATTGATCCCGCAGACGCATAGTGAACACTGCCAACTTTGATCGTCTCCACAAACGGATCGAAAACAATCGCCTTGACCCCGAATCGTTGGAAGATCCTCAACAGGTCCACACTAGGACTCCTCCGCGTATCCTTAACACCTCCCTTGTATGCAAGACCCCAGAGCGCCACCTTCACCTTCCGCGGATTCTTCTTCAGCTTCCGGAGGGTCTTCAGCAACCTCTCGACAGTATGGTTGGGCATTCCATTGTTCAGCCCCTCCGCGGCCGAGACCATGCGCAGAGGGAAGCCTGCTTTCTTTGCCTTGTAGACCAGGTAGAAGGGATCCTTCGGGATACAATGCCCGCCGACCCCTGGCCCTGGATAGTGCGCCATGAACCCGAAAGGCTTCGTAGAGGCAGCATCAATAGCCTCGATAAAATCTACACCCAACGTTTCGTGAAGTACTGCTAGCTCATTGACCAATGCGATGTTCACATACCGAAACACGTTCTCAAGCATCTTGGTCGCCTCTGCAACAGAAGGCCCACTGACCGCCACAACCTTCGCCTGAAGAATCGCGCTGTAGAACTCTGAACCAAGCCGCGTAGACTCCTCGTCCACGCCACCGACAACCTTCGGAATACTCCTCACGCCGAACGAAGCATTTCCATAATCAATCCTCTCCGGAGAATAGACGAGAGCGAAATCGATCCCAGCCTTCCTCCCCCCACGCTCAAGGAGCGGCCGAAACACTTCCTCAGTAGTACCAGGATAGCTCGTGCTCTCGACAATGATCAGCTTGTAATCCGTGAGCTGGTTAGCCACGCTCTTGGCGACCGATTTTAGAAATGAGAGATCGGGGTCTCCATCCTTCTTCAGAGGCGTAGGAACACAGACGATCGCGATATCGGACTGTGGCACCGCCTCCGACAATTTCGAGTAAGCCTTGATCTTGCCAGAACTTACTAGCCCGGGCAGGAGATCCTCACTGTACTTGTCCTCGACATAACAGACGCCCCTGTTGATCTGCTCCACCTTACTCGCATCAACATCGACTCCGAGGACGTTGAAGCCCGCCTGGGCTGAGGCAACAGTGAGCGGTACCCCAACATACCCTAACCCGATAACGCAGACTGTCGCATTCTGGGAAGAAATTTTTTCCGCTAGGATCGAAGCCGTACCTGCCAATCCTCAGTTAACCTCTAGGAGCTTCTTGATCGGTCCAGTAAGTCCATCGAAACTTGTCTGCATGAAAATATGAATCGATTTCCGCGTATTTCTTGCTTCGCCGCATCTATCCCCACAGTTGGATTGGGGATTCGGAGGCTACCGCTATGGAGAAGACTTCTGTTCCGTATTAGTTGCGGGATCTTCTTTCTTCTTCTGAGCCGGCATTATTCCCGTTATGACAGTCGTAACATTCGTTGGCGTCTTTGGTATTGTTGCCTGAGAAGGCTGAAGCACATTTGACCCGACTGGTTCTTGGGGCCTAGGGACGGGCGGATACTGTTGACCCAATGATGCTCCCGGTTGTTCAACCCTCGGCCCTGTTAGTGGCTGAGGCCTGAGATCGTGCAATGAGTGTTGAGGAAAAGGTTGCGCCGTCTGCCCAGTCCTAGAACTGGTCATAGGCGCTTGACGATTCGGAGTTAGCTGGTCGAGAACCGACGTTTTTGGGGCTTCGACGCTGGGGGCAGGACCTGTCGTTGGCTGCTGGGTCCCGGCGCCAAGCACGGAGCCAAAGCTCATCCGCCTGTCAGCCATGTCGGCCTTCAGGGCCGCCACCACTGGATGAAAATCCATGTTCGGGCTCGCTTCAAACGGCTTCGCACTCGTCACGACCGCTCCCTTGATCTTTGGAGCCGCAGGCGTGACTTCCAGAGAAACTGCTTCAAACCTCTTCTCTCCATGCCTCCTCTTCATGAGCATTAGACTTGAGACTGAACCGAGGACGAGTAATGTACCCAGCATTCCTATTACCAGACCGTCTGCCTGGAAGACGCCGTTGAGATATTCGCCTAGGTACTTGTTGTTCAGATACTCCTCCACAAACCAAAATGACAGAGAGAGAATGACAACTGACTGGACCATGATAACAATCCTTGAAGCAGACCCATGCCCAGTCGTAGGTCCCGTGCCGACACTAGAATCCAACCGGAGCTCCCTCTCATCCACCTCAACCAAGCATAGATTCTGTGTTAAGATGAATGAAACCAGCGACAAGAATCCTCAGTACCTTTTTCCCCGGGACGAAACCCCAAGCCAGAATTGCAGATGCAAGGTAGAGTATCAGGATTCTTTTTTATCCAAGCCGTCATAGATGACCACAAGCGGAGCGCCGCCTTCGTCAAGAGGGCCTGTTTCCTGGCTCCATCACCGAGACGATCCCTCGCTGATAGCGAAGGGAGCCTGAACACGTTGAGTTAAGAAGGCTTGAGAATGTTCCGAAAACCGGACCGGCAAAGCATAGCCTGGGCCCTTGCAGCTCTTTCAATCAGCATCCTATTTCTCTCCCTACCGCCAACGGCATCAGCGACCCCAGCCGGCAGCAGCTTCGACCATATTATCATAATCGCTATGGAGAATCAGAATTATCCAGATGTTCTTGGAGACGGCGCGCCAGCCGGATGTCCAACAGGGACCGCGCCCTTCCTCTGCAGCCTACTCCTCCTCAGCTCGACCATCCCCAGCTATCACAGCTATGGCGCTACCTCCTCGATTAGCGGCTGCTCGGCGGCATGTTACGTCGCCCTAATCTCCGGCGACACTTACGGGGTCGGTGACGGGTACTCTTGTTGTCTATCCGGTTCTACTCTCGTGGATCAGATGCAGTCGGCAGGGCTCACTTGGCAAGCGTACTGCGAGAGCGGCTGCCCGAGGGGGAATGACCATTTCCCGTTCACCGGCTTTGCAAGCGATTCCAACAGTCCCAACATTTTCACCAGCTCATCGGTGAGCACGACCACGTTCATAGCAGCAGCCAACTCTGCCAATCCGCCAAACCTCCTCTGGTACACTCCGACAGACAACCACAACATGCACGATAACAGTATTTCGACGGGAGATTCCTATCTCAAGGGCTTGTTCATGGGAAGCGGCACGCTCTCAAACCCAGCTTCAGGCTCTCTTCTCGCTTCGTCAGTCTTCACAACCACGTCCTATCGGACAATGCTCTACATCTGGTGGGACGAGTACGACCCCTCACCCAACATACAGTATGGAAGCATGATAAAGGAGGGCTACGTCTCGACCAATAACAACTACGACGAGTACGCTAGCCTCCGCACCATCGAGGCGAACTGGGGACTCCCCTATCTTACGAGCGCGGTATCTGGGGCTCCCTACATGTCAGACGTTTTTGGAGGCTCCGCCCCAGGCGCTCTCTCAACCACTTCGGACTCACTATCAACGCTCACCTTTCTTTATATCGGCCTCATCGCTGGTGGAGCAGTCAGCGTAACCATCTACCTAGCAAAGTACCATTCTCACAATCGCAAATTGGCGGCTGTGCTGCAGATGAACAATCTCCAGACCCACCAGGGCATTCACCGATCGGTTGGAAAGAAGAGGAAACTCCGAAAGGATCCTGAATCGACCTAGTCCTCGAAGACAAGTCTGCAGCGTCACGTCAAGAAGCACTAACTCGGCCTTGACTGGGGACTGTCGGTCTTATCAGAGATCTACGTACCCTTTCCCTAGGATTCTTTCCGTCGCCTCTGCGGTTCTGGTGAGGTGCGGCTGCACGTATTTCCTAAGGAGGCTCGTCCCAACTAGAGCGATTGCGATCCCTAGTAAGACGCCTCCTGCCACGTCGAGAGGATAATGGACTCCCAGGTAGACGCGTGAGTAACATACGATCCCCGCCTCGAACGTTAGTAACCCGGCAAGAATCCTTCGTCGGAATCTGGCAAGGCAGAATTGGCTCCTATGGAGACGATGAGCGCGTGTCCTGAGGGATATGACGAGTCGGTCTCGTTCGGGATCCTAAGGGTTACCGGGATGGTCGGGAATGGACGAGGCCGTGGCAGAAGAATCTTGGAGAGATCGCCGACCAAGGTTCCGAGAAGAAATAGAACACCTAGTTCCAGCGCTAGAACCTTCGTGTTCCGGTTCCCGAAGAGAAACATGACCAGTACGAGCAGCCCCCAGACCAGTTCCCTGCCGTAGCTGGTGAAGAGGTGCATGAGACTCGTTCCGAGGCCGCCGAGATCATAGCGGTTTACCAGCAATGCGGACTGCGCGTCAACGGTTTGCAGTCTGCCGGAGAATACTAGGATTGTGATTATTGCAAAGACCCCTAGGCTCCACAAACCCGCCTCCATCTCGGTAACCCCGTGTCGCACATTCAAGTCCCTGGTTGGTTTCAGCTACTTGTTGAAACGGCCCTTTTTACGCCTAGTAGATAATTCGCGTAACGGATGATAACAGCGGATTAAGAAATCCTTTGAGGTGTAGCTCATTTTCCGATCCCTGTCGCTCTATGCCGCGTCGGTTACAGTATCTTTTCATCCCGTAATGCCAAGCTCTTGCTTCGTACTCGTAACAGGAGTAATCGATAGAATATGGCAGATAAAGCTAGCAAGGTCTGGGAGCCTTACTCCAAAATGGTCAAGATGCAGGAAGAGGACTGGGCGGTTCTAGAATCAGTATACAACGACTACCGGTACCGGCAGGGAGATCTTCAGAGAACAGAATTCATCAAACGATTGGTCGCGAAGGGCGTGACCTCCTACTTGTACCAGCTAAAGTCAAGAACACCTGAAGCCCTGCTGAGGATCGCTCAGGCCAGCACCGCCTTCGGAAGTCAGGGCTCCCGATAGACCTTCCAGACCATTCCGGTCAAAGCTTCGGCCCTGACCATTCAAAACCAGTACCAGAGTCTGTATTCTTCATGGGCCGCGAAGCGATCGGAGTCGAGAAGCCTGATTGTCCCCTTGCAGAGTGCCTTAGAAATGGCTTGGAATCGGAAACTTGCTCATGATCATGTTAATCCTAACAGGTCAACACAGGATAAGCCAGCCCTCTACGACCTCATTTCCATGCTAAATCCTCCGAAACCGCAAAATCTAGAATTTTCTGATCGCGCAATCCTCGCGACACAGATCCCGGTTTCCGGTCAATCGCGCTGGGTTCGGAGTTCGCGATAGACCAGAATCCCAGCTATGACGAGAGCCGCGACTCCTAGTGGGAGGAAGTATGCCTGGAGAGTGTTGGCTATCGCGGTGCTGTTCTGGCCCGCTAGGACCCCTAGATAGACTAATGCGATGTCCCAGACTAGGATTCCAATCGCTGAATATGCGAGGAAGCGTTTCACGTCCATCCTCACAATTCCTGCGGGAAACGCGATCAGAGTCCTGAGCAACGGCACGAATCGTGCGAGAAGAACAACGCTCTTCCCATGGGCTGCAAACCATTTCTCAGTCGTCTCCAAGCGCTTCTCGCTGAACCTCACAATGCGTCCATACCGTAGAACCGCTGGTCTTCCGAGATAGTAGCCGATACCATAGTCCACCATTGTTCCCACCATGCTACCAATCGTCGCCACTGCCACCGTAGACCAGAATTCGAGCCTGCCCTGAGATACAAGATAGCCTCCTAGAGGCAGGACTACTTCGCTGGGAACCGGGAGCGTCGCGCTCTCCATCACCATCAAGAGAAATATCCCCAGATAGCCGGTCTGGTTGAGAAGATTGACGATAGTGTTGAAGATCAGGTCGGTGATGGCCAATTCTCACATCTCTAACAATAGGTTTGATCGAGTCCCTTGTAATTTTCCACTGACGACTAGTCGTTGAAGGCGCATCGATTGTTGCTATAAGCTAACGCTCAACTTTTTCAAGCAGTATCCAGCTGGTTTCACCCATTCAATCCTAGTTCCTTCGCCAGACACTCTTTGGTACAGAAGCCCCAAAGACACTCCGGCCAATCCCGAGACTCGGAACCTTGTCTATCGACTTTTCACGGATAATTCCGAGGACATTCAGTATACGACTCGTCCGCGTCTTGAAGAGTCTCCGGAAACCGTTTGCCCTCTGGCCGTTTATCGCGGCTTTCGCGCGACCCTTCCGCACAGTCGCACGCCACGGCTCAGGACGAGTCCAGCTCGCTCCTAAACTGAAGAGACCATTGCCAGCATGGTCCCTCGTTATCATGCTCCTCCTCGGAGCCGGTGTCGGATTCTACGCCTCGACCATATTCAGCGAAGTCGCAGGGATAGGGCAATCTACTGCTCCGGACTTTACGCTCGGGACAAATCCCGTCGCAATGATAACGTCGCAGGGCGGCCTAGCAGCCTTCACAGTCTCGCTTACAAGTCTGAACAGTTTCGCCGGCAGTGTCAACCTGAACTATTCGCTCTCTCCAGGCATTACGAACGTTACGATCGCGTTGAACCCCAGCTCCTTATCTCTCCTTACCGGCGCAGGAGCCTCGACGATGACAGTGTCAGGTCCAGCATCAGCACCGCTGAACACGTACACTATTACTATCGGTGGGACTAGTGGAAGGCTCAGCCATAATGTTACGAGTATTCTGAGGGTGGTCCCTCCTCCTTCTCCAGACTTTTCAATCTCAGCCGCTCCGTCCTCCATCAACGTCACCCGCGGTTCATCGACGAGCAGCACAATCACGTTGACAAGCATCGGAGGCTTTGCCGGGACGGTAAACCTGTCTGCGTCTATCTCGCCTAGCAGTGGTTCCAGTCCCACTCTCGCTCTCAATCCAAACCGAGTCACGTTACTATCAGGGGGGACAGGAAACTCAGTACTAACTATCAGTACTACAGGTACGACTTTGCTGGGGGTCTACACTATCGTAGTTCTTGGCGTCAGCGGGACACTGGCGAACAGCGTCTCGATAACACTGAGAGTTCAGTAGGAGGCTCAGAGATCTCACATCACCGCCTCCTCGGAGGTCCCTCTGCATCTTTCAATCCTCAGCATCAATCATTTCTAAGGGTCCGACTCGCCGAGAGTCGTAGTCAGACACGAGGATTTGAGATTCGATGTTTCTGCTTGGCCACAGCTGCTGGAGCTACCTGTTCTCGAAAGCGACCGGGCGGAAGCTCAACGTCAACCTCCCCGCCTATCTCGCGCTTCTCTCAGGAATTCTGCCCGACTTTGACATCTACTTTCAACCCTATCTGGTACATCACACCTACACCCATTCACTGATAGTGATCATCCCGATTGTTCTGGTGCTGACCTACTTCTTCGGAAGAATAGGCTTCGCCTTCTCCATCGGAATCCTCTCCCACTTGCTCGGCGATTTCCTGGTTGGAACAATCCCGCTACTCTATCCGCTGTACCCCAACTCGGATGTCGGACTGAACCTCGGAATTCCCAGCTTAGCTGACACGGCACTCGAAATTGGAGCGTTCGGACTCCTCCTAGTCTATGCATATCGGAACGGCGATTACAGACTGGTTCTGAAGCCCACACGGGACAGCCTGCTACTTGCAATCCCTCTCTTCGCCCTGGTTACGCTCACCTTGCTGTTCGCCGGTGATAGGAGCATTCCTCTAGCAGAGTTCGCTTTCTCAAGAAGAGCCCTGACTGTAATTACGGTAGGGCATATCCTCCTTAGCGGAATCCTTGCACTTGGTGTTCTGCAAGGCTTCAGATGGTACCTAGGAAATAGACATTCCAAGTCGAAGGACAGTGTAGACGCTTCTTCTACTCAACCTACCATCTAACGGGGGGGTTACGCGTCGCCTTAATCCCCGTAGTTCCAAGACATGACACGAACGGGGGGCTCCGGGTCATCCAGCTACTAGAATGGTGGAATATTCCTCGCAGAGGCTGGATCATAATCCTCACAGAGCTTGCGGTGATAATCGGCCTGAGCGGCTGGGTCTACGCTGAGTATCTTAGCAACTTATACTTTCAGAGCTACGTAAACAATCTCTCACCGATTCTTGTTCCAGTCGTCAGTGTTGGGTTTGGGATAGCCTCGGCCACGGTTGCCACTCTCCTCTATTTCACGATGAGGAACGTCAGGAAGAGAGAGGGAGTGAAGGACGAGGAGCTGTCAACTAGGCGAGGATCGACGAAGAGAACTGTCAAGAAGCCGCAGGCTTCATCTTCTAGAAGCGAGAAAGCCATAGGCTCCTCAATAACGGTGCCAAGACAAAGAGCCTCAATCACGGGGGCGTCAAGCGTTAGGCGTGGAACGGCCCCGCAGAGCAGCGATGAAAATGATCAGCCAGAATAGAAAGGCGTCTCTTCAACTCAGGCAAGGTTCGGACCTGGATACTGCGAATCTAGTCCATAGGGGACAAACCGCCCTTATCGAACCGGATGGCTAGATGAGCTGGATTGGAAGCAGAGATCTTCTGATTCGGGTGATAGTGCACGAGCGAGCATGTCGAGACTCCGAGAAGGTATATTCCCAGTCCTGTGAAGGTCCTGTTACTTTTACAGTCGTTTGTCATCGCCTACCTTGGGTTCTGGATGTATGAGAATTACCAGAACGACTTCTACTTCCAAGCATACGTCAACGCGTCGCTACAAGGAAGCGGCTTCGCG
>DASPWZ010000009.1:0-129179 GCA_035637535.1 Candidatus Dormiibacterota bacterium | reverse complement strand
TATTGTCTCCGTCCGTAGACGGCACAAACGATTCCAGCGGTTAAGGGAACAGACACCGCGTCAACGAGGCCCTCCTCTCTCATCAGGGTTGAAATCTGTTCTCCTGTTCTCGCTCTCAAGATAGATCGACCTAGGTAGGATAGTGTTCTGCCCCAGGCTTCTGAGACCATTCGGCCGAAGAGGGGGAAGAGACCGAGTAGATAGTCGTAGTAGAACAGCTGGAAGAGACGGTTTCGTGGGCGAGCAAAGTCTAGTGATATCACAACTCCGCCTGGGACGGTGGTACGAGACATCTCGCGAAAAGTCAACTTGGCACTGGAAACATTTCTGAGCGCGAGACTGATAGAAGCAGAACCGAAGGAATCATCTCGAAAGGGGAGGTTCTCAGCTCGGGCCAGGACCCAGTCAACTCTTTCCCCGACGTTCCTAGCTTCTAGTCTCGACCTTGCAGTCTTCAGCATGGAAAGGGTGAGGTCTACGCCAACAACGAACCCGTCGTGGGAGACGGTCCTTGCGAAATCGGCTGCTAGGAGCCCCGTCCCGGTGGCCACGTCAAGTATGCGTTCATGGCCTAAAGGTCTGGCGCTCTTGACGACGTAGGCTCGCCATCGCCTGTCTTGGGCGAAGGAGAGAAGACTCAGGAGAATGTCGTATTCTAACGGGACGTTTGAGAATAGGGTCCGGACATACCGGGCCTTGGCATCAAACACGGGCTAGGACGTGGAGGGTTTCGGTGGGCTGGGACTTGACCTTCTGAAACTGTAGCCGACACCAGCTATTCCCACAACGATCAAGATCACTGCGAACACGACAGGCAACAGTATAGCAGCAAAGTACGAGACAAGCAAGAGAACTCCGAAACCGGTCATCAGAGCACCCCAGCCTACCACCATTATCCTGGGCGGAGCATACGAGTTCGCTGGAGGAAAAACAAATGCTTCAACGATCATCCACGCTCCGAAGAACGTAAAGACCAAGGGAAAGACTGCGAAAATGTTCAGCCCGGTGAGGAGTGATACGAGGAGGAGCCCCCCTAGAATTATTAGGAAAACGCTGCCGTTAAGAGGCGCCCAGGGAACACGATTCATTGTAGATTCAACAAACCTCAGACTATGCCTTGTTTATAGTACTATTGTAGTTGGACTGAAAAGAGGGCTGAAGCCTCGGTCAGACGTGATCGTAGACGTTTGACTCTTGAAATGTTCCCGTGTTCATTTCCTGCTCGATCTCTCGCAGCATGAGAATCCGCTTGTAAGTGGGTGGGTGAGTCATGAAGAGCTGAGCTGCCTTCCGCCAGTTCGACTTGGCCTCAGCCTCCATCGCCAGCTCCAATTCGCGCTCGCTCAGGACACCATCATGGTCCAGATCGTACTTTGACTTTTGATCCATGATCTGTGCCACGTCCTGTTTTGCTTGCGCTGGGTCTTCGATGAAGAAGGCGCGGGCACCGTGCGGCTCGCCTGGAGCTAGAGACAAGCCGTAGGCGATCTTAACCAGAGCACTCTCGAGTTCTCTAGGTTGTTTGGTCAGGTAGGCGGAGTAGGCGTCGGCGTAGCTCTCTCTGAGCCGCGTTAGTCTTAAGGCGAGCAATGTTGTTAGGATGTAGACGACGTAGGCAACGATGGCGATGACTATCAGTGCCCCTGCACTGTTATTCCGGTTGGATCCGCGACCGCCTATGCCGCTAACGTAGCCCCCCCAGAGGACGGAGCGAGCGATAAGGTATGCGACTAGGGGTATGGCAGAGATCATGGTGACGACGATAAAGTCGCGATGTTTTACGTGGGCGAGTTCATGTGCGATGACTCCCTCGATCTCGTCTTCGTTCAACCGTTGGAGGAGTCCTTGATGAACGGCTAATGTGGCGTTTTTCTGGGTCCGGCCGAACACGAAGGCATTGGGTGTAGGGTCCGGCGAGATGGCCAATCGCGGCATCGGGATGCCTGAGGTTGAGGCCATCTGAGAGACCTTGGCTTCCAGCCATCGATTCTCTCCCGGAGATAGATAGTGGAGTCGACTGGTAGCCCTAACGATTACAGGACCCATCAGATACTGCAGTAAGATTATGAAGAAAGCTCCCACAAGGCCGAAGATGAGGCCAGTAGTGGGATCAAGGAAGAAAACGGAAGTAATTGTTAGAAGACCGAGAAAAATCGCGAAGACTAGTATGATCGTGAAGCCCATTGTCCGCTTCAACGCGCCCAGTCCACTCGCCACGATTCATTCCCATCCTAGAGAACTTAATCCGGCCCTTCTTTAATTCTATCCTCGAACGAGAGGAAACGCGGCCCATGTCCCAGATCGTATCAGAGATCAAATGTCCGAACTGCGGAGCCCAACTCAACCTCTCGCCCGGAGAGCTGGTAGCTACCTGCAGATACTGCGGCTATACCTCAGTGGTGGGCGCCAACGCTCCATTCCAGCTTGAACACAGTCTCATAGTAAACAAACTAGACAACACGAGAATTACTCAAGGTCTGCAAGACTGGATGAGGTCAGGCTTCATGAAGCCGGGAGACCTCGTCAAAAAAAGCAGACTTACGGTGCTAGAGCTGAGATACCTCCCCTTCTGGCTTGTACCTCTAACCGCCACCAGCACATACGAAGGAGTGCTTGAAAGAATCTCACCCCCGACACCGAGAAAGGGGACAATTCAGAACGATTATGACTGGCTTGTGCTAGGAAGAAAGGCGGCTGAATTTCCAACCCGAGACTACAAGGTCCCAGCCGAAGGAAAGATACCCTTCGACTTTACCAAAATAGAATCTCAAGCCAAATTTCTGAACAGCGAAATAGACAGCGAAGAGGCAGTGATACGAGCGAAGGACGAAGTTGAGGAAAACCAGCGATTCCTCCTGAAACAGGAAGTGGATCAAGTAACCCAGTTAGACACTAGCTTCAATGTTGACAAGCCTACCTATCTACACGCACCGCTCTGGTTCGTCCAATACGAGTACAAAGGGAAGATCTACAACGCGATCATTGATGGCAGTAGCGGCGGCATGATTCGCGCCGACATACCGCAGGTCGACTTCAAGATGATCTAGAACCGAACGGGATTCTGTATTCGACTCTGGAAAAGTGACCTTCGGTGAATAACAGAACCCGGGAATTCCGATATTAAGTGTCACGAAATTGCTTTCCCTCATAATGCCTGAATATGAACAAGCATGTTTTGCGCCCCTGCAAACGGCGCGACAAAAGGGGTACGAGTCGTCTTTTATCCGCCGCGAGCTTCGCGATTAGCCTCGATCGGGCAATGAGGGCCATTCGAACGCAAGCCGTTGGCAGGGCTTTCTGTTCCACAGCGAACCTTGGAGCAGGGTTCGACGTGTTCGGCTTAGCATTGAACAGATACTCCGACACCGTAAGCGCCCGAATCACATCGGGGAAGAAGATCAGAATAATCGTGCGTGGCCGCGAAGGTCAGAACATACCTGCGGGAGTGGAGAGAAACTCTGCAGGGCCTCCAGCCTTAGAATTAGCGAAGAAGGCGAACTTGAACAAAGGCCTGGAGATAATCGTCGAAAAACATGTACCCCAAGGCTTAGGACTCGGAAGCAGTGGAGCAACAGCCGCAGCATGCACTAAGGCTCTGGATGCCCTCCTAGACCTTCAACTATCAAACGATGAATTGGTAAAAGTGGCAAGTCTAGGAGAGAAGGCCGTAGCAGGGACAGCACACGCAGACAATGTCGCAGCTTCACTCCTGGGAGGGTTCGCGATCGTATACGATGATCCAATCAGAACAATCAGCCTCAAGCCGCCGGCTGGTCTGGCAGTGGTTGTTGCAACTCCCCGACTTCCATTTCAATCCGAAAAGACGAGAAAAGCGCGAAAGATCATACCGGACAGGATCAGTGTCCAGAATGCAGTTCTAAACGTGGGCAGGGCCTCCGCTATGGCGGTGGCCTTTGCTCAAGGCGACATTCGAGTGATTGGAACTGGAATGAATGATAAGATTGCGGAGCCCTATAGACAGCATCTCATTCCGGGCTATCAGGATGTAAAACGTATGGGGTTAGATGCGGGAGCGGCAGGCGTGTGCATCAGCGGGGCGGGACCAAGCCTCGTCGCCCTAGTCGATAGAAATAATCGTGCACCTCGGCGAGTTGCCCAAGCAATGGTAAAGGCGTTTGCGCGGAATAACGTACGTTCAACCTCATTTATCGCGCGGCCAGCCCCCGGAGCGACTATAGTCAAGGAATCCTAGGAATGCCCTGGCCTTATCGTCTGCAATGCTTCGACTGCCACACTCAGTTTCCAGCCCAGACAACGAATTATCGATGCGAAAAATGCGGCGGCGTTCTAGAGGTGATTTTCCGGATCTCCCGTCGAAAAGTTCCCTGGACAAAAAGGGGCCTCTCGGTCTGGAGATATCGGGAACTCCTTCCCGTCGATAACGACCGGTTCATCACAACCCTAGCAGAAGGAGGGACCGGGCTTCTTCACTGCCCGCGTCTCGGCCGTGAACTTGGTCTGAAGAGACTCTATGTGAAGAATGAGGGAGAAAACCCGACCGGGTCATTCAAAGACCGGGGCATGACGGTGGCCCTGTCTAAGGCTCGGGAATTAGGGAAAAGGAAGGTTGTCTGCGCCTCCACTGGTAATACCGCGGCGTCTCTCGCCGCCTACTCGGCCCGTGCCGGACTGAAGTGCGTAGTCATCGTCCCAGAAGGAAAAGTTGCAGCGGGCAAGATGCTCCAAGTAGTGATTCACGGCGCACGGATTTTCCAAGTTAGGGGCGACTTCGACGAAGCAATGAGAGCAGTCGTTACACTAACGGAACACCGGAAGGGATTCTACTTGATGAATTCCCTCAATCCGTTCCGGCTTGAGGGCCAGAAGACCCTAGCCTATGAGGTGTGTGACCAGCTGGATGGAGAGGTGCCAGACTCACTTGTGCTTCCTGTAGGCAACGGCGGGAATATCAGCGCGATGTGGAAAGGCTTCGGCGAATTTCAAACACTCGGAGTTACCAAAGCGAGACCTAGAATGATCGGGGTCCAAGCAGAGGGAGCAGCACCCATCGCAAAGGCAGTCAAGCGAAAACAGGACAGGATTGAACCGGTGACTAATCCGCGAACTATCGCCTCAGCCATAAGAATTGGATCACCCGTCAATTGGATGAAGGTACTCCATGCAATCAACGAATCCCATGGAAATGCCGAAACAGTCTCCGACAAGGAGATTCTAGAAGCCCAGAGGAACCTGGCCTCGAAAGAGGGAATATTCGTTGAGCCAGCCAGCGCAGCATCTATCGCCGGCCTCAGAAAGAACCGAGAGGCAGGCAAAATCGATCGATCTGATCTTGTAGTATGTGTTACAACTGGTCATGGCCTGAAGGACCCATCAGTTGTTGACTACCTTCCCAAGCATGAAGGTTACACTCTCAAGACTACTCAGCTCGACTGGATCGGACGATTAGAGAGAACCCTTTGAGAATCGTTCTCATCGGCTTTGGCACCGTAGGCCAATCACTCGCTCGAATTCTGATCAAGGACAGAGACTGGCTCGTCAAGAACCACGGGTTCGAACCTCAAATCACCGCGATAGTGGATAGCCGAGGGTCATGCAGAGACGATAATGGCCTGAACCTTGACAGAGTTTTGAAAGTGAAAGAAAAGTACGGAACAGTCCAGAAGTATCCTGCAAGCGTTGAGAGCAAAACTAGCATCCAGCAAATCATATCTTCGGCAGAAGCTGAGGCGGTGATAGAGACTACTCCATCAAATTTTGAGAACGGCGAACCTGGCCTTACAAATATTAAGAACTCATTGTCTGCGAGAAGACACGTGGTCACCTCCAACAAGGGACCGCTAGCGCTTGCAATGCCGGCGCTTCTGGAACTGGCATCTCACACGAGAATGCAGTTGCGCTTCAGCGCGACGGTAGGAGCCGGGACTCCATTCCTCACCTTCGCATCGAAATGCCTCCCAGGCGAGAAGATACTGGGAATCCACGGCATCCTCAGCGGAACAACCAACTACATTCTGACTCGAATGGAAGAGGCTTCGCTCAGCTTTCAAAAGGCGCTAGCTGAAGCACAAGAGAAAGGATATGCGGAAAAGAACGCCGAAAACGACATTGACGGACTAGACACCGCTGCAAAGATAGTCATCATCGCGAACTGGATTCTCAAACGTCGAATGAGTATCAACCAATTGAAAGTAACTGGCATCCGAGACATACTCCCGGAAAAGATTCTAAGGGCGAGCAAATCTGGAACGAGAATCAAACTCATCGGACGGCTAGCAGATTCAGAAGCTACAGTGAGACCTGAAGAAGTCCGCGCAGACGATCCGGTGTGTGTCCCGGGCAATCTTAACGCACTCTCATTCTCGACCGAACACACAGGTGACGTGACCCTCATAGGTCGTGGAGCAGGGGGAGAAGAAACGGCCAGCGCCATTATCCGTGACCTTGTTGACATTCGAACCGAATATTCGATCTAGGGACTAAACCTGAAGCTTATAATGAAATTTGGCGGCTCTTCACTAGCCAACGCTACAAGCATCAGAAACGCGGCCAGAATAGTCCAGCGGTTCTCGCCTGAAAACAAGATAGTTGTCGTCGCATCAGCAATGAACGACACAACCGAAAGGTTGTTGGAGATCGGCGAACTGGCTCAAAAGAAAGAGAATGCCCGAGTAAGAAAAATTCTAGGAATCACTCAGAGACTCCATGTGAAGACCGCCAGATCAGTTTCCTCCCGGAAAACGTCGAGGGAGATTCTCGATCGAATCAACCAGTTGAACACGGACCTGGAAAAAACTGTCGAAGGAATATCGCATCTCCGAGAACTGACTCCCAGAAGCAGAGACTATCTCCTCTCTTTTGGCGAACGTCTCTCTGCACTGATATTGGCGGCAGCAATTCGTAACCTCGGATTCAAAGCTCAATCCCTAACCGGAGGAGAGGCAGGAATAGCCTCAGACGACAAATTTGGAGAAGCCAAGCCACTGGCAGAACTCAGCTACCATGAAATACGACGACGGCTCGAACCAATGCTGGCCAAGAATCAGATTCCGGTAGTAACAGGGTTCATCGCCGCGACAGTAGATGGGACGATTACAACACTTGGAAGAGGAGGGTCCGACTATACCGCCAGTATTCTCGGAGCAGCTCTCAACACCGATGAGATATGGATATGGACGGACGTTGACGGGTTGATGACCGCTGATCCCAGAATCGTCAAGGATGCAAGGGTCCTTCGCACGGTCTCCTTCGGAGAAGCCCTAGAGCTGTCATATTTCGGAGCAAAGATGATGCATCCAAGAGCAATGCAGCCCGCGGCGCAGAGAAAGATTCCGGTCCGTATCAGAAACTCTTCCAAGCCAACTCTAGAAGGAACCCTAGTCTCTTCAGGAGAGACTGGCGCAGGTAGAGTGGTAAAAGCTGTCTCAATCATCAGGAGCGTAGGAATCGTTACCGTAAGCGGGACAGGTATGATAGGTTCGCCCGGTGCAGCAGCAAAAGTCTTCATGGCGTTAGGCTCTAGCAATGTCAACGTGATGATGATCTCTCAAGGATCATCGGAAGCAACCATCTCATGCATCGTGGCTAGGAAGGACACAGACAACGCGGTTCGAGCTCTTCAGCTTGCACTACTGGGGCAGGGCCTCGTTGACAAAGTCGTAGCTGAGAAAGACGCCTGCATCATAGCCGTCGTGGGATCAGGAATGAAAGGAACACCGGGAGTAGCAGCAAGAATTTTCGGCGCCGTTGCTCGGAAAAAGATTAACGTGCGCGTCGTCGCGCAAGGGTCCTCGGAACATAACGTCTCCTTCGTGGTTTCCGAAGGCCAAGGCCCGGAGGCAGTGCGGGCAATACACGAGGAATTCCAGCTCGGAACGGCGTCGGCGTAGGCAACGCTGTCGTAATCCCAACGAGCTAAAGTGAAAGGGCCAACCTCTTCTCTCGTCAAACTATCTCATTATGGTTACAATGTCCTTGTCCACAGGCATGTGGTCTAGTCCAACCCTCTGTCCAGAATATTTTACGCTAGGGCCAGACACCAGAGCATATTTGGCTCCTTCGCTGAACCTTGGATGAATCTTCTTGCAGACGTCTCTGAGAGTTGACCCAGCAGGGAGAATCAGCGGCTTCTCAAAATCTGGTTCTCCGTCGGGACGCTTGAGGTAAATCCGGATGAAATCGAGGGTCTCCCAGATCCGCTCAGTAAGGAGGTCCATGTTCAAGCCCTTCTCTGCGGATATGGGCACAAAATCGGTGCCGATTTGTTTCTTCGCGGCGGCCAGGTACTGCTCGTTAACTAAGTCCACCTTGTTTAGGACGACGAGAGCGCGAGCGTATACTCTGTTCCCAGTCAGGACGTCGATCAGTTGATCGTCAGTGATGTCGTCTCGCATCAAAATGCCGCCATTACTGACCCCGTACTCCTGAACTATTCCCTTTACAGTTGCTGGAGTGAGCTTGGTAAGTTTGACGCTCGTGGTCAGCGCAAGGCCACCCTTGTTGCTCCTAGTGATGACCACGTCGGGGGGCTTCTGGTTGATCCGAATGCCCATCTCATGAAGCTCATGCTTCAACAGCTCTACCTGACCCGGTTGGAACACGTCCAAGACCAACAGGACCAGGTCCGCGTTTCGTGCCACCGATAGAACTCTTCTCCCTCTGCCACGTCCAGAAGAAGCACCGCTGATGATTCCCGGCAAGTCAAGAATCTGAATATCAGCACCATTGTACCGGAGTATTCCAGGGACCACCGTCAGAGTAGTGAAAGCGTAGGCTGCCACTTTCGACTTTGCGTTCGTCAGCCGATTCAGAATCGTCGACTTGCCCACGCTGGGAAGACCAATCAGAACTATCGTCGCGTCGCCTCCCTTCTTGATCTCGAAAGCAGGTCCTCCGCCTTTGGAAGTGGAGCTCTCGAGCTCAGCTCGAAGCCGGGCGAGTTTGGCTTTGAGGAGACCGATGTGATGCTCCGTGTGTTTATTGATCTGAGTCTTCTTCATCTCCTCCTCGATCTGCTTAATCTTCTCAGGAAGACCCACCGCTAATCGCCTCTGTCAGTCTTGATGGGGGGTCCGTGGGGACATTGTGAACCTTGCTCTAGCTAACCTGCCACGCGCGATAGGCTCAATCAGAACCATGACCCACTTCCCATTAGGCATTGCCAGAACGACACAAGAAGAGAAAACTGTGGGATCTTGACCCATCAAACTTTGAGCAGGGGCGTAAAGGCTCCTTCTTTGAACGACGAGTTGTCCCACCTTTACGGCAAATAACGAAGCTCGGTCTGTATGCCCTCGCCATTACATATCCCATCTACTTTGTCTACGTCGGCTTGGCCTTTGGCGGTCTTGTATTCTGGACCTTCTTCGCAGGTTCGATTGCGGTCATGGGAACTATAATTACGAGACTTGGCTATGCGTCGAACTTTAGGCATTGGGACATTAGCCTCAAGGGAACTGTGGGCGTTCTTCTAGGCTTTGTGATTGCAACTGGCTTCTACGGTGGATTGATCTACCTGAAGATTTGGTTCCTCCCTATTGCGGTCGGACTTGGTGGACTTGGAGTGCTTCTCGTCTTGAGACGATCCAAGTTTTAGGACACAGGGAACTCCGCGCAGTTAATGGCCGTCCTCGGCCACGGCCAAAGACAAAATAGAACCCATTAGAAATCTCTCAGGGAACTGGGCAGTTACTGGCCTAGTCTTCCATCAGCCATTTCCTAGTGGCTTCCATTCGTTCAGTCGATAGCTTGTCATCGTAAGCTTCCGATCGACGATGCTTCTCGTGACGCCGAACTTCACAGAACACGGCAAGGCCTATTGCAGACAACCAAGCCCATTAGCCGCCGTCGGTGCAGCAATAATGTACAAAAGTTCTCTCAAAATGACTTGTGCCTTCTTGCCCATATAGATTAGCGTTATGAACTTGGCTGTTTGTCAAGATAAGTCTATCCGACAAGAACTCTGATTCACTCCCCCAAATCAACTAGTCCTCTGCTTTGCAAACTTCAAGGGTTTGGGAGATTACAGACTATTTCAAGGAGAACCGCTCTTACTAGTTCATGGCAGACGAATGGGCGGAGGAGCGAGACAAGGCGGTACTAAACACCGTCTATTACTGCGAGACTTGCAATATCATCAGTGAGCAAGGAGACGCCGATATCTCAATACACAAGAGAGACCTCCCCCATCATAAGATGAGACGAGTCATGATCCTTCGATGTAGTCGTTGCGGAAATGTGGTCACTGACTCCTATGCGCAGTATAGTCCCGAGAAGAACCAGTTCTGGTGCAAGAACTGCGTCTCAGAAGCTGGTACTGAAGCCTTCCACTCCGCCTAGCATTCCCTTTATACTCCAAACCCGAAAAAATCGGGAACATCGCGAGGCCTTACCATCCTTGAACATTGATCTTGTCAGAAAAGAAATCCCTGTAACTTCTCGGCGAGCATATTTCGACAACGCGGGAACAGGCCCGCCGTCGATCAACGTTCTAAACGCGATTCACGAGTACCTAACTGATTGGCGAGATTACGGCGAGAACTGGGAAGAATGGTTGCCCATCATCATCGAATCGCGCCGACTCTTCGGGAAGATAATCGGAGCGGGCCTAGATGAGATCGCGAGTGTCCCGAACGTCAGTTCAGCTCTCACCGCGTTAGCGAGCAGTATAAGGTACAAACCGAACGGGAACATTGTTATCAGCGAATTGAACTTTCCTACAAACATCTACCTCTGGCATCTCCAGAAGAGGCACGGACGCGCAAACGAGGTTCGGTTACTGAGAAAGGACACGAATGGCGTCGTTCCTCTAGATGATTGGGAGAAGGCGATTGATGATGACACGACCATTGTTTCAGTTGACTATGTTTCATGGGCGAACGGCTGCCGAGAAAAGATCCGGGAAATCGCAAAGATCGCTCATGAGCACAACGCGTTTGTGATAGCGGACTCCTTCCATGGACTAGGAGTCTTCCCGATCGATGCCAAGCAAGACGGGGTCGATGCGCTAGCTTGTGGAATGTACAAGTGGATGCAAGGGCCCCACGGCGCCGCCTACCTATACACACACCGTGATAGACTACGTGAGCTAGACCCGAACTATATCGGCTGGCATGGCGTAGAAGACTCGGTAGTCAGAAGAATGTCCAAGCAGGAAGACTTGTTCGGCAAGCCCTTCAACATAGACGACGCAGAGCCCGCGTTGGACGCGACTCGTTTCGAGGGAGGCAGCTGGGGAGTAGTCTCGATCGTGGGAGCGAAGGCCGCCCTTGAATACGCGCTCAAGCAAGACCAACAGGAAAGATACCATCGAATTCTCAAGGTCACCGATCATCTCATCGATGGTTTGAAGAAGAAAGGACGGAAAATACTGACCCCTCTACAGTCTGAACGTCGAAGCGGAATAGTAGTCTTCGAAGACGAGGACCCTCAGGCGACGTTCAACAAGCTAAAGTCACTGAACATCACCGTCGCCAGTAGAGTCAAGGCTATACGCGCCTCTCCCCACTACTACAATACCGAGGAGGAAATAGACAGACTCCTCGCAGCCCTGTGACCTCATGGATTGAAAATTCTGGTAATCAACAACTACAAGGAACTCGAAAAGGCGAAACAGGCGCTCGACAACATAACACTCTGCGTCAGTCAACGCCCTGAGATGCTGGACTACAAGACTGCTCGACTGAACGATGTCGTTTTGCAGAAAGACCCTGACATCACGATTCTTACCGGCTCAAACTTCATGCTATCAAAACCTGACACAAGACTGGTATTCCAGCCTGAGATGGACCTGATCAGAAAGCTAGACCGACCAATTCTCGGAATCTGTTTCGGGCACCAGCTCATCGGCACCGTCCACGGGTCAGAAGTCGTGGACCTCGGCCATACCGTTCGAGAGTTCAAAGAGGTCAAACTCGTAGGAAGCGATCCTCTCTTCGACGGACTGCCCAGCTCAATCAGAGTGTCGGAGTCGCACCGTCAGGCTCTAACCCGGGTCCCCCAAGGGTTCCGGCTCCTAGCCGAATCAGCAACGTCACAGGTTGAGGCTATCGGCCATCAGACACGGCCCATCTATGGCCTCCAGTTCCATCCGGAGAGATCAGATGAGAAGCATCCTCACGGACGCATAATCCTCCAGAACTTTCTGAGACTCGCCGCGAAACTCTAGCCTGATCTTCTAGATCGGAAGATAGTGTGGAAGAAGCTTCACGTCCAGAACCATCGCGAGAAACACGATAGCCAGATACGGGCTGGAGAACTTGAACGCAGTCCACGCCTGCGCCTTAGTCGGATTAGCGACGAGTCTAAGGTCGACCAGGATCATCCCAAAACCCAACAGCCCAGCCGTCACCAGATAGATAATGCCAAATCCTCCAAGGGAAGGAAGAACAAATGCAAGGGAGATTGGAACGAGTAGGAACGTGTTGAGCGCAATATACTGCGCAGTCTTCTTCTCACCCACCACCACCGGCAGCATCGGGATTCCAGCCTTCGAATAGTCGCCCACAGCCCTCATAGCCAGCGCCCAGAAATGGCTGGGAGTCCAGACGAAGACCAAGAGCGCCATCAACCAAGGCGCCAGCGCTGTAAGTTGTCCCGTCGCTGCAGCCCAACCCGCCAAGGGAGCACAGCTCCCCGCCGAGCCACCTAACACAATGTTCAGAGTGGTCCGACGCTTCAAATATTTGGTGTAGAACAGTACGTAGATGGCGGCGCCAAGTACGATGAACAGCCCGGCCAGCAAGGGCAGGAATACTGCGGAGATGACAGCGCTGATGCCGATGAGTCCGAGGCCAAAGAGCAGTGCATTGTGTGGAGAGATTTCTCCTTGAGGAATCGGTCTCCAGCTCGTCCGTCCCATCGTCCGATCCACGTCCCGGTCAAGATAGCAGTTCAGCGCACCCGCCCCTCCCGACGCCAGCGTGCCAGCAACGATGACTGCTACGAGTCGGAGGAGATTGATACTGGGAGCCGCAACTAGAAAAGCCGTCAGTGCAGTAAAATCCAGCAAGTAGACGATCTTCGGCTTCATCAGCTCATAATATGCACGTACATTGCCGGATCGTCTGATCTGCAATTCGAAGACAGCCAAAACTCGGATTCGTCCATAAAAGAGTTTTAGGAGCTAAAGTAAGTGGAAGAACTCATCTCAAGAGCGCGGGAGGAATCTCGGCATGTCCCAATGAAAGAGGTTATCTCTCTCAGAAGTGCCGGAAGGAACGTTCTCCAGTCAAGACCATAGTGATTCCGTGCTGATCGCATGCTCTGACCAGCTCCGGGTCTTCGACTGACCCTCCAGGCTGAACAATTGCCGACACTCCTTCCCTTGCAACTGCCTCCACATTATCAATATTCGGCAGGAATCCGTCAGAGGCCATTACGCTACCTGTGAGGTCGTGGCCGAACCTGTGCGCCTTCTCGATACAGGATTCGATTGCACCGATTCTGTCCTGTTGTCCCGTCCCGATCGCCTGAGACCCGTCATCTTTCCAGAAAACGACACCGTTCGACCGGACCTCACAGACTACCCACCAGGAATGCAACAGAGCATGATACTCTGCTTCAGATGGTGAGCGTTTCGTAACTACGGGCAGCATCCTCAGCTGTTCCAGCGACCGTACCCCGGTTCCGTAGGAATCCTCGAGTATTAGCGACCCGTCATCCAGCACTACAATGTCTGGCGAATTCGAATCGTGATCAGGCGCGGGGACCTTTCCAACCCGAATATCTTTCTTCGCTTGGAGGACTGAAATCGCCGATTCCTCATAATCAGGCGCGTAGACCACCTCGACAAACGTCTTCGTTAATTCTTCAGCAGTCAACTTGTCAACTCTACGGTTGAGAAGAACAACGCTCCCAAACGCGGCCCTCGGATCCGCATCTCGAGCTCTAGCATAGACTGAGGACAGGGACTCACCCCCGCGTCCGACAGAGACTCCCGACGGATTGAGATGCTTCATCACCGCGACGGCAGGTTCGCTGAAATATCCGACAATTCGCAGCCCATGACTCCCATCCTCAACATTCGTCGCCGACGGTCCGTCTTTTCCCCATTTAATCCAGTCCACACTTCCAATTCCACCCTCGGAATGTTTGGCCTTGTACAGCGCGGCTTTCTGGTGCGGGTTAGTCCCATACCTCAACCCACGATCCTCCCCGCCGATCCTCCACTGAACCTTAGAATACTCGAACACCTTTCCACCGAGTTCCAGTCTTAGAACTTGAGGAAAATCCTCTTTGAGAGCGGTCCTATAGATTCTCCGAATCTCCTGCTTGCTCATAGACCCTGACCCGTCAAGTAGTCTCGTATTGCTTTGTCATAGTCTGCAGTTAGAACAAAAGCCTCTCGAGCCAGCAACTGACGCAACTCGTTCCCCACATGCCCCTTCCTCTCCAATTCCCCGACTACATCCTCATACTGCATTGGGGAAGTCACCGGAACTACTCGGTGATTCAATAGCGCACCTTTACCAGCGGCCCGAATCAACGCGACGCCGCCGATGTCGATATTGTCGACGGCTCTCCGAAGATTCACGGGGTCCGCCTTAACGACCTCTTGGAAAGGGTAGAGATTCACGACCACAAAATCCAGGGGCTCAATCTCGTTAGCCTCCAAGTACTTCCGCTGCTCGGGATCTTTCCAGTCTCCCAAGATCCCGCCGTGAATCTTGGGATGCAGTGTCTTCACGAGTCCTCCAGGCATCTCCAGGACTTGTGTATACTCTGAAACCTCCAGGATGTTGAAGCCAAGCTTCCTAACAGCCTCCGCCGTCCCTCCAGACCCAAGCATCTTGACTTGGAGCTTCGAGAATATCCAGGCCAGCCGGTCCAGCCCTGTCTTATCGTAGACTGAGAGTAGGGCGTTACCAGGCAAACCCTTTCCCTCCGAACATGTTTGGCGTGATATTTAGTCTCGGGCACTCATCATACTTGTTCCAGGGCCCGGGTAATCTCTAATCGAGAGGCTCTTACCGCGGGATACAGACTACCAGTCAGTACAGCAGCAAGAGCAAGGATCAAGGCCTGAACGATGGCACCATAAGGTATGATGAACGGAATAAAGAAACCAGCAAGGCTGGTGCTGTTAGTAGCTCCTTTCAACAACAACAATCCACCAGGTACTGCTAGTAGGAACCCGAAGAGGCCGAGATACGTTCCTTCACCAAGAAATAGTCCAGTAATCTGCAGCCTGCTCACACCCTGCGATCGCAAGAGTCCTATCTCCCTCCTCCGGTCTGACACGCTCATTATCATGGTTGCGCCGATTCCGAGACTCGCTATCAACAATGCGAAATAGAGAATCAGCAGTATCAGGGCAAAGATCCTGTTGATCGTATTATTCACGAGCGATAGGAGTTCGCCGAGCGTTAATGAGTTCTCGCCGAAGTTGTACTGTGGGAACATTGTCGTGATGTCTCGAGCGACGCCTGCAGCCTGCGACTTGTATTGCGACCTGAGGTCAACTAGGAAGAGAGGGGCCGTGTCTCTCCCAGCAAAATACTCTCGTTGGGAGGCGAACGATACCACCACCGAATCGCTTGCAAAATGTTCTCCGAACTGGATGTACTGAAGTACTGGACCGGTAAAGACTCCTGCAACCGTAAAGGGTACAGTCGAGTTGGTGTTGTTGACTGTAGAGTTTCTTGTCAGAATGGAGAGCTGGTCTCCTACGACGACACCGAGCTTGGATGCTAGTGAATCTGGAATCAGAAGCGACCGGTTATCGGAAGCCAGCTGAGAGTAGACCTGGGAGACGGTTGGAGAGTTTACGAAGGTGTAGGAGATGATGTTTGGAAAAACTGACGGGTCCACGGCGAGAATCCCGATACTGCTGTTTCCACTCTTCCCGAGAGCTTTTGCGGGATGGTCGCTGGGAGAGAGAGGTGTTGCACTAGCCACTTGTGTTATTCTCGTGAGGTTGCTTGTGAAGCCGATCGGAATTGACTGATTCGCAACTAGTATGATGTCAGCCCCAAGCGATTCTTGGATCCCCTGCTGGAGCGCCTCTTGGACGCCGCTCTGGATACCGCCTATCATTATGGCGAAGCTGAGTGTTATCGCAATCATCCCAAATGATACCGTGTTACGCAATAGTCTTCTTCTGCCGCTCCGCGACGCAACATACCGGACTGTTCTAGACGCCGGGAATACGAGCAGCATGATTGCGCGGCCAGTTCTTCCGAAAAAGACCGCTCCTAGGAGGATGAGCCCGATTGGGACGAGTATCACGTCCAAGTAGGCGATGTGGAATGGTGTGAGTCGGAGCGACTCACTTGCTCCCAGCCCGAGCAGAACTATCCCGGTTAAGCTGACTCCTGAGAGGGGTAGCTGTCTCCTCGCGTTCCTGGCTGAGGGTCTGATCGCTTGAATTATGTTTATTCTGCTCGCGGAGATTGCTGGATAAAGAGCTCCCGCGAAGACTGCCGAGAATCCGGCGACTAGACCGGTGATAACAATTTTGGGAGTTAATTCGGCGACTGGGAGGCTCGGGACGTTGAACGTAGTCTCGAATACTGATGTGAAGAGTCGAGCTAGCCCAAGGCCGCCGAGTATTCCTGCGATTGTGCCTAAGGCTCCAATCAGAAATCCCTCGGCGAGGAAGATTCTGAAAATCTGGCTTCGAGAACTGCCAACGGCGCGCATTATTCCGATCTCATAGGTTCTCTCCATAACTGTCATGAATAGAGTGTTGAAAACGATGAAAGAGCAGACAACGAGAGAGATAGCGATCATGACATTCAATCCTATTTGGAAGCCAGCAGTCTGGCCACTAATGCGCTCGACGGCCTCCGCCTTTGGAGCGCTCACATCATAGAGCGGGAGCAATTTCTGAAGATCATTCTCGACCAGCAATGCTTTAGTGGAGTCGTAGAGGCTTGCGTAGATGTGAGTGATCCGTCCGCCTAAGACAAGGTCCGATTGCAAGTCTGGTAGGTACATGTAGATCGATGAGCCGAGGTTTCGAAGGGGATAGTTGATGCCTGTGACTTGCAGAGGTATCGGTCGGATATTACCCTGTGAGGTTAGAGTGAATATCTCGAAAGTTGAGTCGACTGTTAGTCCATACTTCTGAGCTAGTATGTTATCGACCACAGCTTCACCGAAAGAGATTCTTGACGATCCGGTGATGTTGAAGGTGGCGTAGTCGAAGTCAGTCTTCGGATCAACTCCTACAATGAAGAATGTGGTGTTGGACGCGGAATTGCCAGTCGCTCCGAGCCAGTTGAGCCTTTGAGTGGTTTGCCGGACTAAAGGATCGCTCAACACCTTGCTGAGAGTTTGATTCGGGTAGAACGGAGCCTCGGTGCCGTAAGTCACTATGATGTCCGTTGCCCCCCAGAACTTGTTGATGTAATTGTTGAACTCGCCAAGGGCGCTGGCGGTGGCCATGTTGATTCCTACCAGCAGCGCGACACCAAGGAATACAGCCGCAATGGTCAGAATCGTACGGGCCCGACGTTTTGGAAGGCTTCGAGAGGAGATTTTCGCGGAGAGCGATTCTTCCACCTGATAGTTCTAGTTGGGCTGGGATAACGAGCGTCCCGGTTCTGGCGGGAGAGGTTCTACTGCTCTAATGGTACGCCGCTGTCCCATCAATGGCTCGCGGACCTTCTCCGTGATTCTCCCGTCCCTCATCTCGACAAGACGATCCGCTCTCTCAGCCACGACTGGATCGTGAGTTACCACCACGACCGAAGAACCCTCCTGCTTAGCCATACTGTGCATTAGCTGAACTACTTCGAAGCCTGTCTGAGTGTCAAGATCGCCGGTCGGCTCATCGGCAAGGACAATTCGCGGATGATTGGCGAGCGCCCTCGCAACAGCGACCCGCTGCTGTTCTCCCCCGCTCAACTCGTCCGGAAGATGATCAGTCCGATCCTGGAGCCCTACTCGGTGTAGAAGCTCTATCGCCCTGTCTTTCGACTCTTTTCGTTTCACTCCTGAAGTTATGAGTGGAAGCTCAACATTCTCCAGCGCTGTTAGAACTGGAATGAGATTATGGAACTGAAATACGAAGCCTATCTTGTGCCGCCTCAGCCTCGTCAATTGCGCATCGTTCATTCTGGTGATATCCTCACCGTCCACGAGGGCTCGACCGGAACTCGGCTTATCCAGAGTCCCGATTATGTTGAGAAGAGTCGTCTTGCCAGACCCGGATGGGCCCATTATCACCATGAACTCAGCCTGCCAGAGTTTCAGCGTTACGCCACGGAGTGCGTTTACGGTAACCGTTCCTAACCGGTAGCTCTTCTCTAGATTTTCTAGCTCTACAACCGCTGGAACATGCAAACGCGGTCTCTCCGGAGACTACACTAGCTCGCGATTCTGAGCTATGAAACCTCGTTCGACGAACTTGGACGAAGCGCTTTAGACCAGGCACGAATCGTCGGACCGCATGGCGCCGAGAATCGTTATTCTTGACATTGAGACTTCTTCCCTAGAAGCTGATGCAGGCATTGTTGTAGGGACTGGTCTCCTACCTGAGACTGGGAAGAGCGAATACTTCGAGGCCAAGAGGACGGACCAGGAGAAAGGCCTGCTAGTCAAGCTTCTCAAGCGGCTGGAGGCCTACGATGTGATCGTGACTTGGAGTGGTCGAGGCTTCGACACTCCCTTTCTCACAACCCGTCTCTTGAAGCACGGCCTCGACCCCCTTCCACTCTTGAGAAAGACGCATCTGGACCTGAACGAGGTCGTAAGGTCTCGCCTCCGCCTAACATTCACTTACCTGGACCATGTCTGCGACTTCTTCGGGATAAACCGAGAGAAAGGGCCTATGGGATTAGAGGTTCCTCAGTTGTTTGTCAAGGCATTGGAGGGAGATGAGACGGCGTTGAAGTCTATCAGGGATCATTGTCTCGACGATCTTAAGGTGACCCGAGAAGTCTTTCTGAAGCTGAAACCGTTAGTTGAGAATCAGTTGTCCTAGAAGACGCCGAAGGGTGTCTGGATTCCCGCCAACGCCCCCAGCAGGGCTAGTATTACTAGGTAGATGCTGAAGAGACCGAGGCTGATGACGAGATTCTTTTTCCAGTGTAGACTCCAAGCGATGCCGAAAGGAATCCCTACAGTGAATCCTATGACATGAGCGATGTATGCCACGCTAGGATCATAGCCCGGTATAACGCTCGGAGCGTAAACTAGGGCCACGTTCAGGACGAAGTAGATGATTGCTACGAGTCCTTGTGGCGCGAGGAAGAGCCAACTAAACTTGAGCGGGGACATGAGCATGACGACCGCTGCGAGCGTGAAGATTGCTGCACTCGCTCCTAGCATGCCCGTGTCGGGGCTGTAGATTCCGATGATAGGTGGCAGTAGGAAGCTGGTGAATCCGCCCAGAAAGAAGACCAGAAGATGATTGTTTCGGCCGATCATCTTTTCCAACGTATTGCCGAAGACGAAGAGAAACGGAAGGTTGCCGAGGAGATGCTCCCAGCCCGCATGAACGAACAGGGCCGTTACGAGGGTCCAGACGCGTCCAGCATAGAGATTGTTAAGGCTAAAGACTAGATTCTGGTCAGTCCAGTTCGGGTCCTGCTGCCAGGCATAGAGGCTTGCCAGGACGCAAGCCAGCATCAGGAACCAGTTTACACGCATGGACTAAGGAGCTCGGAGAGAGAAGAGATGGATTAGAGGTATTTCAGAAGTGTCTAACTTGAGAAGTGGAAAGACCGTCCTTAGCAATTGCGTGGAAAGACCGCAATACAGGTCCGGAGTATCCAAGGAGCGCCCGGTGTAGTTCCAAAGAAAAGTGGGGTTTGAACTGACCATCGTCGACAAACTCTACGCTGATGTTAGAGTGCAGTTGTGTGCGGCCGTAGAAGTGCTCGCGGACGTAGTCGTTGCGCTCTGCTGATTTGCACCAGTACTGGGCGTGCCTGTGATAGCGGCGAAAGCACTGCCCAGAACGTAAGCGGTCGCGCCCGCGCCGACTCCAACTAAAAGCACCAAGAGCAACATTGATCGTAACGAGAATCCGCGAGATTTTACCGGTCGAGTTTCTTGAAGCGACATTTTTCATCTCTCACCTCCACGAACGTAATGCGTTAGGCGAGGACGATGACCATTCTCCTAGGAATTCACTTAAATGACGTCAACTAGGAATCGATTCGATTTCTCAGAATCTGAGCTTCACCCAAGTTTCTAGCTTGCAGCTTCGAAGGCAGACGGCGAAACGTGGCGGTGAAAAACGTTCGTGACAGCCGTTATTGTGCGTATTTCATCGTTAAACAATTAGTACAGCCTTTTACCTATCATTTGGACCAACACAGGTTTTCGAGTTATGGAGTGGCATGCCCTGCGTCCACACTCGACCGATTAGTAACCCCCGCTAGTTACGCGACCCGTAAGCCTCCTGACAGCGCAGTTGGCCTTAGGATTAGGGGATTGCAGGACAATGCTATTCAGCAATCTGGTTCATCTGAAGGGGCTCCTAATGGTTCTCACCGCCGCCGTCGGAACCGTTGCTGGTGGTACAATGCTCAGCTCGTACGTGAGCGATGGTAAAGCGGGTCCTTCGTTTCTTCTCGCGGTTAATCCTTCAACGTTGTCTCTCGAGCAGAACGCATCTCTTACATCTACGGTAAACGTCATCAGCGTCAGAGGTTTCTCCGGAACTGTATCTTTGTCCTTGTTCTTTACGGACTCAAAACTTCCCGCATCGTTGAGCCCAGGGAGCGTGAATGTCCCTGTCAACGGCACAGCGAAGTCCACAGTGACTGTTACCGCGACAAATACCATTGGAAGTTTCAACGTGGTTATCGTTGGTATCGCAAGCAGTCATGGAAAGACCAACTACGCATCAACTGAGTTATCAGTCCAAGTGGTCTCCAACCAAGACTTCACAATCACTTCCTCTCCGTCGAGCATCGTCAACACTTTCGGGTCGAGCAATACTACGACTATCACGGTTACAAGCCTGAATGGCTACACGGGAACCGTTAGTCTCACAGTTACGGCGCCCTTCGGGTACATCACCGTGATGGGCAGCGAAAACCCCTTGATACTATCTGCTGGTGGGACAGCCTCTAGCGCTCTGAACATAACCACCAGTCTCAGCACGAACCCCGGAACCTACAATATCACCGTAACCGGAACCGCTGGCTCACGGACCCATTCAACGGTCATTAGCCTCACAGTCATCGACCCAATCGTACCGCCCCCTATAATCGAATCCCTCAAGCTAACCGGGTATCAATTCATCAATGGCACAAGCTTATCGCTCGTTCTCCAGAACACTGGAACCACGTCCGTGACAATCCAGTCTTACGTGGTACGTGACTCATCCGGAAACACGTGGAGTCTTTCAAACTTCGCGGGACCCGTGATGACTCCAAATGGCTTCGGCACGCCGATCATTCTAATCGGTGCCAATTGCCCTGGTTGCGTCTATGGTGGAATTCCTGGATTATTCTTCCAATTCACCATTGGGCAATCATACACAGTAATCCTGACGACTACCAGAAACAACCAATTCTCATTCACAGTAACCCGGTAAAAAGCTGGACGAAACTCCCAGTGGAGTTTTTCTATCCTCGCAAAGGTATCATGTGCCGCTCATCAGGGCAGATCCAGATCGATTCTCCAGTGACGGTAGTGCTACGATAGCATTGCCGCCCATGGACCGTGCAGAACATCCGACCTCGGAGAACCTCGGGCAACACACCTTCCTCAATCACGCTTGCCTCTCCCGACGGATCCGATGATGGGCTCATTCCTTGATCCGAGAGCGGGTTGTCGAGAGGCTTGCTCATCCGTTACGTCCGCGCATGCTAACCCTCCGCGCTCGCATTAAGCATAGCCCCGCTCTCTCAATCCAGCTATAGCAGCTCGTCGACCGGAGATATCCACAGATGCCTATCGCAATAAACTGGACACTAATCCTGACTGCTCAACCGTGACCGGCTAGTTCGCAAGAAATCTGTAATCGATCACTAAAGAAGCGTGAATCATGAAGAGCGTCCGGACAACAGAATAGCCACCCGCGGGGAAAAGTTCGCATCCGCAACCTCGATCATCTTGCCGCCCGGTTTTTCGAACGCCAAGCGGGCTAAATTGAGCTCATTTCCATTCAATCGACCGAACTTCTTTTATGGGCGGCATCTGGGCGACCCGTATCGAGGATTATCAAATGGCTAAGAAATCCAAACAAGCCAAGAAGTTTAAACCGAAGAAAGCTAAAGTTGATCCGATTCCGAAAGGCTTACGAACTGTAACTCCTTACCTATCGATTAATGGAGCCGCTGCGGCTATCGACTGGTACAAGAAAGCCTTTGGAGCGAAGGAGATCGTGCGCGAACCTACCCCTGATGGGAAGCTCATGCATGCTCAGATTCGGATCGGAGATTCTATCTTGATGATGTCGGACGTGTTTCCAGGTGCTAGCTCACAATCGCCGGATGTTCTGGGCAACAGTTCAGTAACTCTGCAGGTCTATGTGAAAAATGTTGACAAGTTGTGGCAACAAGCCGTCGACGCCGGCGCCAAGATAACTATGCCGTTAGACAACATGTTCTGGGGCGAACGCTACGGTCAACTTACTGACCCGTTTGGTCACCACTGGTCACTGTCAGAGCAGATCAAAATGAGCAAGGCAGAGAGAGATGAGAAGCAGAAGCAGGCTATGGCAATGTTCTCTCAAGGACAGCATCCCGAAGCTGCGGTACAGACTACACCGGCTCAATAGCTACGCGGATAGTCTCTTCCAGAGAAACTGGGCCCTAGGTTCAAAACCCAGTTTTCCGTACAGCTTCATCGCCGCCACCTCAACGGTCGGAACGGATAGGGTGACTAGATCTATCTCTTTTTGTTTGAACTCTTCGAATAATGCTGTCAGCAATGATGTGGCGATTCCCTGTCGCCTGTAATCCTCGTCTACCGCGAGCGTCTCAATTGACGCCGCCTTTCTAGATTTCCATTTGTCGAGGGCTTCCGCGGGAGAATTCGATTCTCTTCCGTATACGAACCCGAGAATTTTGTTTTCTGCCTCGGCTACAAAGAAGAATTCTGGGCTTGCGGAATGAAATCCCTCTATGTCCGCCTTTGTCGCTGTTACGTCCCATGAGGCGTATCTTTCCGCTATTGCTACGACCTGGTCAAGATCATTGATCTTGAATTTCCTGACTCTTGTTTTGACGGCTATTCCTCTTTGGGCCATTGTCATACTCCCACAACGACCATGCTCCGGTCGTCACGGTACTGTCGGGATCGTCTCCCGATCTCTCGGAGAGAATACTCAACGATTTTCTTGGGTTCTTTTTGCCTAGTTACTATATCCACTATCTCGTCGTGGTTCAGCACTGCGGTCACTCCATCGGTTGCTAGAATTAGATAGTCGCCTGACTTGGTTTCTTTGTTGTAGATTGTTGCTCCTTCAAAGTATTCTCCGATCGTGTTGGTTTGGAAGCCGTCTCGGTTCTGGGGTGTTGTTTTCAAGATTATCGAGCTCTCCCGGATTAGGAAGGCGGAGCTATCTCCCGCGTGTGCGATCCTGACACTTCGGTCGGTCAATTGTGCAACGGTGAGGGTGCTGGAGCCGATTCCAGGGTCCTTCTTCTTTTCTTCTAAAACTGTCCTATTGATTTGCGAAATCGTCTCTGCTAAGTCACCTTTAAACAAGGATCTAAGGCTAGTTATGGCCAGTCGGCTTGCGGGTCCGCCACCGTAGGGCATCGTTACTCCGTCAGCGACAGCATAAAGTCCTAACTTGTCCTCAACCAGAATAGTGTCCTCGTTTTCCTTGTGGTCTTCGCCTTTGACGGAGGCTCCGTAAGAAGCGATTCTTGAAGCTAGCAATGATTGGATGCTACGCTGGGGTCAGCCGAATAAAAACGGTATTGGAAGTTTGACTTGTATACGTGTTACTTCTTGGCGTATATCTTGCCGCTGCTTTCGCCGGTAGACATGTTGCCTTGGCCTTCGACCCAGCCGGTTGAGTTGTTAAGCCAGGCTAGTTTGGGTGGGTGACTGGGGTCATGAAGTGTAGTTCTCCTTCCCAGGTGCCGGTCTGTGGACCGCTCATGCGGCCTTTGCCGCCTCCCCAGACTACGACCATGTCACCGTCTTCGGTGTTGTGGATGGATTTTAGCTGCCAGTCATTGGTTCCGTCTGTCTTGAGGCTGACGCTGACTGTGTCGATGTGTCCACCGTGGTATTTGCCGCTGACCTCTCCGTGATCATTCATCTCTAACTGTACCCCGTTGGGGCCGATGTCTTTGATGGTGGTGCTGTTGTTCTTGGCCTTGAACTCGAATAGAAGTTCGCCCTTCATCTTTTGTGCTTGAGCTTGCATAGTGGTTCTTCTAACCTGCGACCCTTGTCGAGGCTATAAGAACGTTCTCGACCGAGATTTCTTTGTCTCTCCTAGTAGGTATCTGTAGCTACCTAGAGGGCTGCCAACACGCCGAGTGCTGCATCGGGCCCACGTACCATTCCAAGTTCTTTTTCCGGAACTCGTTCTGAAACACGCCCGATTCCCGAATCCAAGCAAGCGATTGATACGCGGCTTTTTCGCTATCAAGGCATAGGCTTAGCCAAACTTTCAAGATCCGGCTCCAAGCCCATTCCGCGCGATAGCCCGGAATCCTCGCCGAGAATATAGTTCCGTCTGGCCGGGCCCCTCGGAAAAACTGGGGGGGGCTAGTGAGGGTCTGCGACGCGAGAGTGAGAGAGACGGAAAAATCTGGAAAATGGGCTGGTTGGTTTCGCTCCGTCAAGAACAGCACGAATCTGAAAATCCGAGACACTGGGCTCGGAGCATCATTTCTTCCAGACCTCTCCTCCAGTGTAGGGGTCCAGAAAGTTCAACTCTGTATCCAAGACCTGCTGGTAGACCCTGCCAGCTTCGGTCCTCCCATAATGAGTGACCCTGCCGTCCATCGTTGCAGTGACTAGGGATGTTCGTGTCAGGATCCCCGCGGGTCCGAGCAACCGGTCGAAGGCTCTATCGTCTCCACCGAATGGTCCGTTGAGCAGTGTGCTCTTCGCGCATTTGTCCGCGAAGACCTCTATCATTTTCAATACGGTAAGTCTCTTCTCCGCTTCCTTCTTGGTGTCGGGAGACAGCGGCAACGGCTATCGGCCGAGCTTTTCAGCCAGAGCTTGAAGTCGGGCGTATCTCTCGCGTAGTCTAAGTAAGTTGTAGATGGAGACTACCGAGAGGGCAAAGAGGACGAGGGTTAGAGCCGACTCGAAGAGACCGGGAGCCGGTCCTGGGCCAAACCTGGGAGGGTAGAAGATTATCCTCACGAGCGAAACAACAGCAAGGAAGAGGGCAAAGATGGCGATGAGAGCATTTGTCGTTATGATACTGAGAAGATCCGCTGCCATTCGTTGAGTGTCCTCCTTTAGCGCGGTAAGTAGTTCCTTCAGGATCGGATCGTCGATAGAAGACATGTTTCTTGACTCGGTCTCCTTACGAAAGAAACCAATAGAGAACTTCGGGTCTTTGAGGATTTAAGCGGATTCCTAGGAGAACAGCCATCTTCATCCCAAAACGTCCATAGGTCGAGGAAAATGTCACAAGTAGCAACACAACTACCAACAAGAAAGAGCTTCTCTACACGTTCCCTAGTACTGGTCATACTACTCGTCGGGTTCGGTGCCGGCACAGCAGCATACGTTCTTGCCAGCGCCTCAGCGGCCCCTAGCACATCATCGAACCAGAACGGTCTCACCACTTACAATGGGCAGTGGCTCGGCTTGAGGGGGGCCGGGCCACTCAGCTGGGAGGCACGCAATAATGGGACGTTCACTTCTTTCAGAGCTGCAAGCACCATCGCCAATGTAACAGTCACAGGCTTCACTATCGTTGACAGCAGCCACATCACAGTGACCCTATCGTACCAGGGAACAGGAACCACTCCGGCAGCAACAATTGTCGTCGCGGCTCCAGGGCTCAGCGGCAGCAACACGATCTCAGCAGGTTGGAGCAGCCCAACAACCGTCAGCGTCCGTGTGATAGGCTCAGGCAGCCTCTCGTCAACAACAACCTGTCTCCGAGTGTTGGTCGTACCCTTCACTGGAGTCTAGGAAAATGACCCGACTCGATCAAACCCCCATTTTTTTGTAAATCTTCAGAATCAAGAATGGCTTGAGATCTGTGAACCGGTGATCTGTCCCGACTCAATTACTTAACTGGGCTAGTGGTGGACTGTCTTGACTCGTCCCCAACCAGGTCCTTCAGACTTGAGACCTGCGATTCCAAAGCTCCAAGAAATTTTCGGAGTAACTCGAAGATACTTACCCTGACCGAATCTACCTTGATGATCTAGGACATCTGCGGTACCGTATACTTTGATCGCCCTTGGCTTCCAAGGATCGATTGACTCCAGGTCATCAATTGTCAGAGCAACAAGCTTGTTGCCGTTCTTCACGTTATGATATTTCAGCGTCCGGTGGAAAATATCCTGGCTGTGGCTTCCTACCCAGAAGTATTTTCCATCGAATTCAAACCCGACGGGAACAACGTCAGGCTGACCCTTACTGGAGACCGTTGCTATTCTGGCCAAAGGTTGAGACTTCAAGTATTGAGTTTCAGCTTCAGAGAACATAGACCAGCCCTTCTACTTCCTGTTTGACTTCAGGTCTCCGGATATATTGACTACTCTCAAGGAAACCTCTTCGTCATGAGAGATGCTTCGCCGAAAAACCGACCTTAGACTCAGAAGTTCTGTGCGTTTTCGCCGCTGAAACAGAACAAGACCGGATTTATAGCACCTCTCTCGATAAGGGCCTTCTCCATAGCCATCAGACAGCGCGCGAAAGCCATCTCGGTATCGGTAGATGGAATTCGCATGTCCGTTATGATGTCCCAGAAAATATAGGGCTCCCACGACAAGTGTTTCTCTTCGAACAGGGTTCTCAGAGGTCCATACATTTGCTTGAATCGGTTGAGATGCTGCTTTCTTCCTGATGCTTGCCATTCTTCCTTGATTTGAGCTACTGAGACCCCAAGATTACCGGAAAGCTTCTTGTCGGATTTGAACCAGCTTCCCTGTTCTAAGATTCTTCGAATATGGTAGAACCAAGTGGCTGACCGACGGTCGAACTGATCGTAAGCGTACTCGACACAGATTACTTGCCCCTTGGGACCGAGAAGGCTCTGCACCTTTTCGATAACCTTAGCAGGTTGCGGAATATGATGAAGAGAGCGGTTGAAGATTACGAGGTCAAACTTCCTGTCTGCGCCATTCCAGGCATCAAAATCTGAAACTTGGTACTCCAGTCTTCCACGTTCCAAACTGTAAGGATCAGTGTTCATCGTTTGCTTTGCAATCTTGATCGTTTCTCCATTGACATCGATGCCAAGCAAGTCGTGGCCTCTCCGCGCTAGTTCTAGGCTGAGGTACCCTCTTCCACAGCCCACCTCGAGTATCCTTAGTTTATGGCCTGAGACATGGCTGTTAACTAGACGGAACATCTCCCCAAAAGTCAGCTCTGCAAGGTAGGGCTGTCTCCAAGCGCTTCCCACCATGGAAGGCCAGCTCCTCAGTCGACGAAGATCGGAGGTAAAGCCCCTAGGTAGACGAGTGCGCGCCACGATGCCTCTGAGTCGACTGTAATTGACTTGAATGAAAAACTTGCATCGATGTTGACACCTTTGATGTTCTATGCTAGAGCATCGTTGTACAATGCGTCGAGAGTAGAGAATGTCTCTTCAGGTGTGGAAGGGCTCACGGGGAGAATCTCTTCCGTAATAGACCTCTCAAGTATCTGTCTGATGCAGTAGCGGAGCTTCGTCGGAGTCATACCGGCTTCAACATGCCACATGGGATGATCCATGTTCACATAGACGGTCCGGACGCCACTCTTGTCAGTTTCAACATATGCCTGCCCCCGGTCTCCACCGTGAGCAACATCGAAGGCTAGGATCTGGTCTTTGAGGTGAATAATACTCCGGGTAGCTTCTCGACTATGTCTCTTTCCCCTCCTGTGCTTCCTCTCTCCAAGAACGATCTCCTTCCTTGTCTTACCCGGCACCACGTTGACCTTCGGAGCCACTTTTGGATTCAGTATTGCCTTGGAGAGGATCTGAACGTTTCTTCGAAGGCTTCTACGAAGCCTCTCGGCGATCTCTCGGTTGAGATACTGGATGCTTCTTAGTTCCCTTCTGCTGGCTGTCTGTTTCAGAAACTTGTAGACCTTGTTTTTCACGAAGCCTCGCATTGCTTTCTCGAAAACGTGCCATTGGACACTGTCATGTTCGAAGTCGTTTCCTCCGGGGAGGCGGCGAAGGAAGTCAGCGTTGACCCATCCCTGGATGCGGGACAGTCCGTGGGTCCGGTACTGGTCTAGACCGAAGAACTGGTGCTGAAGACAGGTGATGTGTTTCTGTTGGACGCTTATTCCCGCCTCGGATATTCCGGCTCTGACCTTTGATATGGGCATTATCATGATCTCCCCTGTTATCCTTCCGTATTCCGTTGCGATGTTGACTGGGAGCATTGTCGAGCCCCGCAACTCCTCGGGTTTCACTTGTTCTCCGTTGACGGAGACTTCGAATGGTCCGTATCCTCGGAGGGCCAGAACATTGGCCCTGGCTAGTAGAGCTCTCCGGACGTCTACTGGATCCGGTTTCTTGGTGAGTGAGCGTATCCGAATTCTCAAACCATCGTGATCTAGAGGCGCTTGAATGAGTCGTAGGGGTCTCCAGGTCGATTGGTCTGTCGCGTCCCAGTGTTTGTCGATGAGGTTCTCGGTAAGAGTAATCGTGCGATCGAACCGGCCCCTGTGGACTTGAAGCTCCAAATCCTTACCGACGGTTAGCCAAGCGAGACTGCCCATACCATACGATTCTCGTATTGGACGCTTGTACTTGGGGGAGAAACCCTCTTCAGTTAACTTTCCCTTTGTGAGAAATTCTCGCAACCCCGTGAGGTCCATGCCGTTCCCCCATTCCTCATACTCGATGGTAGACCCACTCTCGGGAATCCTGATTTCGACCTTGGTCGCTTCGCCCCACATCCAGGAATTGACCACGAGCTCTACGAAGAATTGCGCCGCGTCGGTGTACTGGCGTCCCAGGGTCTTGATGATGCTCTTGTGCGTGGAGACTCGTAACTCATCATCCACCATTGAATGGACCGTTCTAGCTGGATGAGCGCGTCTCCTAGTGGCCAACGCTGGAATCTCTTGTCGCATGGAATCTCGGCCGGATAATGGAGTGATGTAACCCATCTCAACAAAGCATGGGAATCAATAGAACCTGAGTGGCTTAGCGTCTAGACTCTGTTACGATGCTTTACGAGTCGTAACCTCGGCTCAAACCCACAAATCATCGCATTCTATTTTGACACCAGCCTGAGTGACAAGCTCGCTCATCTCTTTGTACAGTCTCTCAGACGAAGCAACAATTTCTTCCCGAGTAGTCGGGACGAACCCTGACATCTTCTCGACAAGCTCCTTGAAATCCTTAGGTTTAGTTCGTAAATCGAAGACGATCTTCCAGAGCCAGCTGGTCGTCGTTACATATCTTCGATTCAAGAGAAGGACTATTCTTGCAGCATCCTCCGCAAGCACCCGTCCTCTCGACAATACTCCGATCATGTCGTTTGTCAGAATCGCGTTCTTCATAACGGCCATAGACTCGGTCATCATCATGAACGACTTTCGAACCGCTTCAACAGTAGCCGCCTTGTCGTTCCTCTCAACCGCTTCATCGAGCTTTCTGAACCATCCATCTCGCTCGTAAAGCGCAATTCTGTTTCGGTATTGGTCAGCCTCCCAAGGCCAGTTGTCGGTGAGCCGCTCTGCGGCAGCTAGCGTGTCCGAAGACTTGAGATATTCGATCTGTATGATGAGTCCTCGGTGAAGGTAGTATCTCATCGGAATCTCAACTTGATCACGGACTATAACGATCAGCTCCAAGTCGGATAAGGGACGGTCAAGTTTCTTTGATGTTGAGCCGCAGACATAAGCGGCCAAAATATCGCTCCCATATTTTTCGACAATGCGGTCTGAAATTTGGTGTGCGACCCTCAACCGACCTTCATGATTGAACTCTCGTAGTTTAGGGACCAAGACTGATCAATTCTTCCTGCCAGATGCGTGTTCGGCGTGCTTTCATAAGTACGGTTCTTCTTTACCCTGACTATTCTCTGCAAAGTGAACTATGATGGAGACTGAGACTGTTCATCGCCAAGCATCGGCGCAAGCGACTCGCAGGAACAAGCTGAACGAGCTTTCTGGAAGGGACTGGATCAAGTTCACAAAGTCGTGGTTCGTCCATAGGCCTGATCCCAGGGGAGACCGGAAGATTCGACATCCTGCCTCTTTTCCGGAATCCTTGGTCAGGGAATTTGTTTCTTTCTTCACCAAGAAGGGGGAGATAGTCGTCGACCCTTTTGTTGGAACCGGGAGCACCTTGGTGGCAGCACTTGAAACGGAGCGTTCGGGAATAGGATTTGAGATTGTCAAGAAGTACGCCGACATATCGAAGGAGCGAGTCGGAGACGCGCTAGCTCAGAGAAGGGCACGCAAGGAAGCGACAGAAAGTAAATCGTCCTGGGCCAGGATCATTACTGCTGATTCAGCAAGACTATCGAAGATTTGGAAAACGAACGGTTTCCCTCCAGCCGATTATTGCATCACCTCGCCGCCCTACTGGAACCAATTGAGAAGGAGCCATATGCGGCAAAAGAGTCGCGCGGAAAAAGGACTAGATACGACTTATAGTGATAATCCTGATGAGATCGGTAATATCGGAGATTATCATGATTTCCTGCGTGCGCTGAAACGTGGCTTCGATGAGATCTACAAGGTGATGAAACCGAAAGGCTACCTAACGATCATCACGAACAATGTCTTCAGTGATGGAAGAATGTACCCGCTAGCATTTGATACAGTCTCAACGCTCTCTCAGGAACCCTTTGCTTGGACTCCAAAGGATGAGAAGGTGTGGTGTCAGGATGACAAGACGCTCCTCCCGCTGGGAGTTTTCAACGCCTGGGTAGGGAATAGGCATCACCAATACTGCTTAATCTTCAGGAAAGAAGGATAAGCCAACGACCGACGCTAGCATGAACATGCCAAAGAAGGGGTAAATAGCCGCGGAAATTAATGCAAACTTGTAATGACTCCCGGCAGCTATATGGTTGAAGTCATCGTCGAGAACAAACCCCTAGCCCGAGACCCTGAAGGGGAGACGATACATCAGAATCTCATTCTGAAAGGCGGCTACAACCAGGTAACCAGTGTTCGCGCAGGCAAACTCTTACTGATGAACGTGGAAGCCAACAGTCCGGAAGACGCACGTGCGATCGTACGCAAGCTTTCTGATGACCTTCGAATCTACAACCCAGCAGCCCACACAATCCAAGTCAGAGTAGTAGGATAACCCAGTAATGGGAGAGGTCGCAGTAATCCAATACCCGGGAAGCAACTGCGACCTAGACACCCTAGAAATTCTCCGGGACGTTGTCAAGGCAAGGACAGATCTTGTCTGGCACAAGGATCTGACACATGACAATTATGATGCGTACGTCCTTCCCGGCGGATTCAGCTATGGCGACTATCTCCGAGCCGGCGCGATTGCAGCTACCAGTCCCAGCCTCAGAGTCGTCAAGGAGGCGGCTGAGGGTGGCAAGCCGGTTCTAGGAATATGCAATGGATTCCAAATATTGGTAGAGGCTGGACTTCTGCCAGGAGCAGTGTTGCGCAATAGCACGCTTCGCTTCGTCTGCACATGGACTAGATTGAGAGTCGAAACCACGCGTACGCCGTTCACGAATAGAGTCGAGAGAGGACAGTTATTGGTAATTCCAATAGCGCACAATGAGGGACGCTATTATCTCGACAAAGACCAAATTCCTAATCTGGAGAGAAACCAGCAGATCGTCTTCAGGTATGTGAATGAGGAGAGAGAACCCACGGACGATGCCAATCCCAATGGGTCTATCGATAATATCGCAGGTATCTGCAACCAGACTGGTAATGTGATGGGTCTAATGCCGCATCCCGAAAGGGCTTCATTAGAAGTGCTGTCGGCAGATAACCAAGCAGACGGTCGAGTCATCTTCGACTCTATGATTAGAGCGCTCCGTGGGACTGGAGCTTGAAATGAGCTTTCTCAGTTCAAGGTTCAACGCTTCGTCCGAAGAAAATAGAGATTCATCAACTGGATCATATACCGGTGTTCCTCCGCCGTCCGTGTTTGGGATTATCGTCGTCGGACTACTAGCTGGACTTGTTGTTGGGTTGCTGTCGGGCCCAAATTTCACCATGCAGGGTTTCTTCCTAGGTTTCGCGGGAGGAGCGTTGATAACGGCAGGTCTCTACTTTTACACATCTCAAAAGAGCCGAGCAGCAAGATGAACGAACAGGCCCGCTCTTGGCGTAGAATCGCGCTCGGGGTCTTCGCAATAATGATGGGATGTGTATCGTTGGTTGGGTTGTCAAGCACCAGCTACTACTTTGGCCTAGGAATCTTCGGGGGAGCATATGGCGCAGTTATGATAGCACTCGGTGTAGCTCTGATAGCAAAGAAGGAGGCGGTTACCTGATGAGTGGCTCGACAGGTGAGGGTAGGAGGCCGAGTCCGGTTCCGCGCGCGGTCCTGGCTGGTCTGATTGCAGGAATTGCCGCGGGACTCGTCAGCTACTATGTCATAAACAGCGTCTTGGGGCTGATAATCGGGTTCATCGCCGGAGCAATAGTGGGCTCACGAACTGTTCTCCTGATGAACAGGGCAAGAGAACAGGACAAATGACAACGGTCCAAGTTCAGAAACCAAACCTGACTGATGAAGAGATTCACTACGCGGTTAAGAAGCTCGGTCGCGAGCCCAACGAAGTCGAATTGGCGATGCTTGAGGCGCAGTGGAGTGAGCATTGTAGCTACAAGTCCAGCAAGCCACTTCTGAGGCTCCTGCCCAGCAAAGGACCCCGAGTAATCCTTGGACCCGGGTCTGATGCCGGAGTCATCGATGTCGGAAATGGTTGGGTGGTTACTCTTCACATTGAGTCTCACAATCATCCGAGCGCCATCGACCCGTACGGCGGTGCGGCCACCGGCGTCGGAGGTGTCGTCCGGGACATCCTCTCACTAGGGACGCGTCCCATCGCGCTACTCGATCCCCTTCGATTTGGCAACCTAGAAACCAGCCACAGTCGCTGGCTCTTCGACAACGTAGTCCGTGGAATAGGCTCGTACGGGAACTGCATCGGAGTACCTACGGTCGGAGGCGAAGTAGAGTTTGACACATCCTTCGAGAGAAACTGTCTCGTGGACGTTGTATGTCTCGGCCTCGGCCGAAGGGACAAGATCGTTCTCGGCGGACGCATCCGTCCGGGAGACCTAGTGTATGTCGTAGGAGGAAGCACCGGACGTGATGGGATTCAAGGTGCCAGTTTCGCTAGCAGAACTCTAACAGAAAGATCGGATAGTGAGAGATCTGCTGTCCAAGTCCCTGACCCGTTCACCAAGAAACTGACCATCGAAGCGCTACTAGAAGCGGTGGATGAAGGCGCTGTTCAGGGAATGAAAGACCTCGGAGGTGGAGGTCTGGCTTGTGGACTCTCGGAGATGGCTTCGAAGGCTGGGATGGGTATGGAGATCAACCTCGACAATGTTCGGACCCGCGAGCCCGGCATGCGCCCGGCTGAGATCATGATCAGTGAGTCCCAGGAACGCATGATAGTTGTTGTTAAGCCGAAGAATGAAGAGAAGCTCGCTCGGATCCTGGACAAGTGGGAACTAGGCTACTCACGCATAGGCCATCTCACGAAGGACGGAATACTCCGCATCAGGCATCAAAACCATGTGGTTGCGGAGGCCCCTGCCAAGTTTGTCGCAGAAGCACCTTTGTCTCCACGGTCCAGTAGAAAGCCCTCCTACATTGACGATTTAGCCGACGCTCCTGAGCCTACGATTCCCGAGGACCTCAACGCTACCCTGTTAGCGCTCCTTGGCAGTCCGAACATTTGCAGTCGAGCATGGATCTACCGCCAGTACGATTTCGAAGTAGGACTACGAACAATCATCAAACCCGGACAATCAGACAGCGCCATCCTAAGACTTCCCAACAGCCGAACACTCGCAGTTACGACCGATGGCAATAGCAAACAAGTCTACCTGGACCCATATTGGGGAACGGTCGGAATTCTCAGCGAGGCTTTCTCCAACCTCGTCGCTACAGGGGCCGAGCCAATCGCCGTTGTCGACCACCTTCAATACGGCGACCCTAGCAACCCAGAAGTCTTCTGGACCTTCAAAGAAGCAATACGGGCTATCCGAGACTATCTCAAGGCTACACGGGTCCCGTGTGTTGGAGGAAAGGTCAGTTTCTACAACGAAGACACTCAGACAAGAACTGCCATCAAACCTTCGCCCGTAATTGCGGCGTTAGGACTCCGGAATGCCAGAGCCCCTAAGATTGAGTCGGCTCTTGCCAAGGAAGGAGATGACCTACTGATCGCCGGAACGACCTTCCCAGAACTTGGCGGAAGCGAGTACTATGAGAGCGTTCAGCGACTAGTAGGTGGACGGGTCCCGAGGATCAATCTGAAAATAGAGAGACAGCTTCTCCGAACCGTCACGAAGGTGATTGAAAGCGGAGTGATCGAAGCCGCTCACGACATATCCAAAGGGGGACTGGCCGTAAGTCTGGCAGAAATGGCCATTCAAGGCCAGAAAGGATTCACGGTAAATCTGGACAAGGTCCCAACCAAGACGACAAATATTGCTCAGTTATTGTTTTCAGAATCGAAGCCTAGATTCATCTTGGAGTCACGGCCGAGAAACACTCCCCGCATAGTGCGCAGACTGAGGGCCGCTAGGATTAAGGCCGCCAAGATAGGTAGAGTTCAAGGCAGCAAAATCGAACTAGAGTCCTACGAAGACCCTTTTATTACAATCCCATTGTCAGTCGCGGCCGAAGCCTGGTCCAAGACTCTATCCAAGACAATGGACTCTGCCACGTGAATATTGAAAACCGACCAAATCGAAAGAAACGAGAGCCAAAATCAGAAGACTTTTAGAAATAGAAAGAGTTGCCGAGATTTTCCGAAAGATAGGCGGCTGAACCCCCATTTAGATGATCGTGTCAAGAAAGACCTATACGAGGCCTGAAATTGATACAGGATTGTAATTGAACCTGAGGGGCTTCGATACCGATCCCATTGTCAGGGCGAAGGATCGTGTCCTCGCTCGCCCGGAGCGAATCCAGACTCCACAAATCGACGTCGAAGATGGAAGTCGCTCAGTAAGGGAACATTGCGGAGTCATCGGAATCTATTCGTTAAAGAATGAACCCGTCGCCGAGCGAATCGTCAAAGGACTAGCGGCTCTTCAGCACAGAGGCCAGGAATCCTGGGGGCTGGCCACTCCTAACGAGCCCATCATCAAAGGCCTCGGACTGATCGGCGTAGGAGCCGCGGCCAATGCTCGGAAAATCCTGCGTTTGGAGAGTAACCGAGGCATCGGCCACATTCGGTATTCCACTCGGGGACGAACGAACCTCGAGAATGCTCACCCGTTGGATATTCATGGAGAGTTTGCCATTGCCCAGAACGGGACCATCGCCAACACGGAGGATATGGAGCCCCTCGTCAAGGGCGAGTTTCCGATCGTAGACTCAAACTCGGATACCAAGCTGGCGGGATATAGGTTACTCCAGCACTATCGTCGAGAACATGACTGGACACGAGCCTTTACCCGGCTCGCCAAAGAGATCAGCGGGTCCTACAGCTTCGTCATTGTCACACACGAGGGCGAGGTGCTCGCCGCCAGGGACGAGTCAGGCTTTCGACCACTGTGCTTGGGTTGGGACGAAGAAACTAGGACGAACATTGTGGCCTCAGAGAGCTGCGCCCTGACGGCTCTGCACGCCGAGCTTGTCCGGGACGTTCAGCCGGGAGAACTTGTCCGTTTCAACCAGGACGGTTTGACAGTCACGAAGTTTGCAGAATCTCCTCACCATCACTGTGCGTTTGAATACACGTACTTCGCGCATCCAAGTAGCAGGATCGAGGACCACTACGTCTACGAAGCACGAAGACAACTAGGGCGAGTCCTGGCTCGGAAGTATCCGTTCAAGGCAGACGTGGTGATACCAGTCCCCGACTCCGCTCGACCGGCCGCTCTCGGGTACTCGGAGGAGAGTGGTATACCAATGGAAGAGGGCTTGATGAAAGACCGGTATCGGAGGAAGGGAAGCCTAAGGAGCTTCATCGAACCTACTGATGAGAGTCGGGAAGAGATCGTCAGGGAGATCATAACCATCAGACCCGTAGTCGACGGGAAGAACGTCATCGTGGTCGACGACAGCATAGTACGGGGGACCAGCAGCAAGAACATCGTACGAGCTCTGCGCGACGCAGGCGCCAAGAAGGTCTACATGGTCGTGACCTTTCCACCCATACGACACCCATGCTACATGGGCATCGACTTTCCAACACACGGCGAACTACTGGCAACCAAGGTGGATGGCGACGTATTGTCGATTCCAGAATTGAACACGAAGGTTGGGAATGAGATCGGCGTCGATGGTCTCGGCTACAATGATATCGAAGGACTGAGCAAGGGAATCGGGCTCAAGCAGGGCGAAATGTGCTTCGCCTGTGTGACAGGCGAGTATCTTGGATTGAAAAAGAACCCTGTGCTTCGGACCCGAGAAGAAATGAAGGCCTGACACTCGATCCGACTTGTAGCTGTATGAAGATCCTCATCGTCGGAAGCGGCGGCCGCGAGCACGCTCTTACTTGGGTGCTCTCGAAGGATCGGGACGTAAAGGAGGTTTACGCGGCCCCAGGCAATCCAGGCATCGCCGAAATCGCCACCTGCGTCCCAATTAACTCGACCAATATTGATGAGCTCGCCTCGTTCGCGACCACACACGCAATCGACCTAACTGTCGTCGGACCGGAGGCTCCGTTGGGCGGGGGAATAGTCGACACATTCAGAAAACAGAATCTTGCTATTTTCGGACCCGACAGGCAAGCTGCTCGTATTGAGACCTCAAAGAGCTTCGCCAAAGACCTCTGCACCAGATATGCCCTACCAACACCGCACTGGGAGACTTTCATAGACAAGAACAAAGCGAACAGAGCCCTCGACGATCTCGGCCCTCCGTGGGTGATCAAAGCAGACGGACTTGCAGCGGGCAAAGGAACGACTGTCACGAGAGATAGGCGCGAGGCTGAAGCCGCGGTTCAACGGGAACTAGTACGAGAGCCCAAGCGAATCGTGATGGAGGAATTCATCGACGGATGGGAGGCCAGCTTCACCGCAACCGTTTCGGCAGATCGGGTCCAATGGTTAGCGCCCGTCTTTCAGGACTACAAGCCAGCCTTCGACGGCGACTCTGGACCTAACACCGGAGGCATGGGCGTCTATACTCCAGTCCTCTCAGTGACCCAGTCGCTCGTCGAGAGGGTCAGGAAGAAGATTCTGGACCCCGCGGTCGCGGCACTGGCGAAGGAGGGTGCTCCGTTCCAGGGGGTTCTATACCTGAATGTCATCGTCAAGCACGGGACCGAAGACCCGTACGTATTGGAGATCAACGCCCGCTTCGGAGATCCTGAAGCTCAGGGAATAATGCCACTAGTAAAGGGCGGACTATTCGCACACCTTAGTGCCGTTGCAGCCAACTCGGACAGACCGCCGATACCAGAATCTTCCAAATCCGCGTCCGTAGTAGTTGTCCTCGCATCCAGAGGATATCCAGAAAATCCCTCAACGGGAGACCCAGTTACGCTTCGACCCTCAGCCAGTAGCAACATTGTCGTATTTCACGCAGGAACTGCCAGAAACTCAAACGGGGAACTCGTAACCGCGGGCGGACGGGTCATCAATGTGACCGCAACAGGACCAAGCGTAGAGTCAGCACGCAAAGACGCCTATTCGGTCATAGGCAAGTCGGTCCACTTTCGAGGAATGCACTACCGAACTGATATCGGAAGCGGTCAGATACGTCGTAGACAATTAGAACCCATCAAAACGTGAGACAGAATGCAAGACTGCATCTTCTGTAAGATTGTACTAAAAGAACTGCCCTCTTACTTGATCTTTGAGGACGAGAATTTCATCGCCTTCCTCGACATTCGACCGCTAAACCCCGGACACACGCTGGTCTCGCCGAAGAAGCATCATCGCTGGGTCTGGGATGTCCCGGAAGCTGGAAGATATTTCGAGACAGTTCGCATGATCGCGAAGACTCTTCAGAAGTCGATGAACACGGAGTGGGTAGTCGCTGATATTGGAGGAATGGGCGTGCCACACGCGCACGTCCATGTGATCCCGAGGTTTCCAGGAGATGGTCATGGAGAATTCGTGAGCGCGCAGAACGTCAAAGACATACCCACAGAAGAGATGAGGAGAATTGCAGACAAAATCAGAAACGGCTTCCATGGACCGAAAGCCGAGTAAAATGGAATGGAGTGCTGACTCTCGACCTCCCGACTCGACAGTCTCCCACCAGACATCAAGCAACTTGTCGAGGGTTATCGAGAGGGGCTGCTGACGAGTCTTGGTAGCAACCTCACGGGCGCGTACCTGCACGGTTCCATAGCATTTCCAGAATTCGAACCTAGGGCTGAAGACATAGACTTCTACGTTGTAACTCGTCGATCTCTCCATGCGAGAGAGATCAAGGGCTTAGATCGTCTACATCGGGCTTTGGCTGCCAGGTTCGAGTTCGGAAGTAAGCTGGACGGATTCTACATTCCATACGCCACGGCACGAAAGCAGGAGAGTCCGAAAAATCTTGTCTACGGATCCCACGGCAGAATCCATCGCGGAGGCTCCGATGTTGCATGGGCCATCCACCGAGAATATTTCGCTCGCTCGGCATACATTCGACTCTACGGGCCCAGGGCTAACAGAATCTTCTCACGAGCAAGCTGGCCAGAAATCAGAAGCGCACTTTATCGACAACTGATCTACGCGAGGAAGACCATTGACAGTGATCCCTGGTGGTCAGTCCTCAGTCTCTGTAAGCTCGTCTACGATTTCAAGATAGGAGGTATCGTTGTGTCGAAGTTGGGCGCGGCTAGGTGGGCTTTGAAGAGACTCCCATCGCGCTGGAAACGGGTTATCGAGTCAGCCATCAAAAGGTACAAGGGAATTGGAGATAAGAAAGACCGCACGATACTCAAGAAAGATGCGCGGAAGTTTCTTGGCTTCGCGTCTATCCGAGTGATTGCTTTCGACATCGCACTAGATTCTCGTCGACAAAAGACCGCATATCTTAGAAAGAGCCGGACAGGAACCGGGAGATAGTCTTGGTTCCTATTGGTGTCCTGGTTTCGGGACGCGGCTCCAATCTAGAATCGATCTTGGACGCCGTTGATGGAAAGTACATCACGAAGGGTCGGGTGAGTGTCGTCGTCAGTAACAAACCCAGCGTCGGAGCGCTTGAAATAGCCAGGAAACACGACGTGCCGACGGTTGTCCTTGACGATAAGGGCCTGCCAAAGATGGACTCTGAGTACGACCGGAAGACTATCGCCGCTTTGGAAGCTCGCGGTGTTACTTCCAAAGACGGTCTCGTCGCTCTTGCAGGCTACTTTCGAATCCTCAGCCCACAATTCGTCGACCACTATCTTAATCGAATCATGAATGTGCACCCCGCACTGCTTCCCGCTTTCCCCGGCCTCGAAGCGCAGAAACGCGCGTTGGAACATGGAGTGAAGGTCTCAGGAGCCACCGTCCATTTCGTCGCAAAGGAAGTGGATGCAGGGCCAATAATCCTCCAAGCCCACGTCCCAGTCCGAGACGATGATACAATTGAAACTCTATCAGAAAGAATCCTGCGACAGGAGCATCGGCTCTACCCGGAAGCTATCCGGCTCTTCACTGAACATCAGTTGAAGATCGAAGGGAGAAGAGTCGTGCTCAAAACTTGACTGCAGTAATTCTTGACGGCAGACTGGTTGCCTCCGAGGTCAAGAAACAGGTCACACTCCAAGTTGGACAGCTAGCGAAGCGGGGAATCAAGCCGTTCCTCGCGACCATTCAGGTCGGCGACGACCCTGCCAGCTCTAGCTATCTACGAGGGAAACATAAGGCCGCCGAAGAAGTTGGAATCCAATCCGAAAACCAACATCTGCCCGCCAACACTCCTCAAGACAAGCTTGAAGCTCTGCTCGGCCAGCTGAACACGAATCCCAGAGTCCACGGAATCCTTGTCCAGCTTCCACTACCAAGCGGCTTTGACGACGATAGAATCATTGAGAGAATAATCCCCTACAAGGACGTAGATGGACTCCACCCGATCAATCAGGGAAAGTTGGCAGCTGGGAAGGAAGAACTCGTGCCATGCACACCTAAAGGAATCATCAAACTATTGTCCCATTACAAGGTGCTTATTGCAGGGCAGCGAACAGTCATCATCAATCGAACAACACTGATTGGCAGGCCCCTCGCGAACCTACTTCTCAACAGAGACGCGACCATAACGATATGTCACTCGAAAACCCCAAATCTCGCTCAGATAACAAAGACAGCTGACATCCTTGTCAGCGCTGTCGGACGAGAGAACTTCCAGATCAAACCAGAACACGTTAACCCCAAAGCGGCTATTGTGGATGTGGGTCTGACGCGAGTCGAAGGGAAACTCCGCGGCGATGTGGATTTTGAAGCTGTCAGCAAACTAGCGGGGTTCATTACCCCCGTCCCTGGAGGAGTAGGGCCCATGACAGTCGCATGCTTGCTAGAGAACACAGTCCAAGCAGCCACCCTCCAGACAAAGGGCGGATAGGAGACAACAATCATTGTCGGATATGACTCTGAGATCCATAGGATCGGACGAACATGATGTTCTTCTCAATATTCTCGGCGAATCTCTCGGCCAATTTCTAGACCAACCCGGAACAAAGAACCTCATCTCTTCGGACGCGTTCGATCCGGATGGCTGTTTTCTCGCCAGAGAGAAGGGCTCAGATGTTGGATGTGTAGCTGTTACAAGTCTGCCCCGGAAAAATTGGCTCGTCATCAGATATCTTGCTGCGAAACATGCGATGTCGAGAATTGATGTGGTAGAGAAGCTGCTCGGCAGAGCCCTCGAATATGTAGAGTCGAGACGGGCCGAGTTCTTGAGAGCCACGACGCCGGCGATTCAACCCTATGTTGATGTTTACAAGGGCTTCGGGTTCAAGCCTTTGCGAAGGGATTTCCGAATCACTTGGGACCTGAGAGACGCTTCACACTGGCTGAGTAAACGTGTCAAGATTAACGAAGTGGCTGAAAAGACGGCTCGAGAAATTGAGGAGAGATTTGTTGAGTCTATCCGTCCCTACTGGGACTGGCGAACGGAGGAACAGGGAGGCGAGGAAGCTGTCGCTCACAATTTCAGAGATGGTCTGAAGAGAGGAGAGCGATGGCTATCCGGTCATGTTGGGGAGGAGCTTGTCGGATTTACAGGTCTCATACCTGACTATTACAAGACAGGGGATGCGCGTTTTCGAGGAACATACGTGCTTCCTGAATATCGGGGAAAAGGTTACGGTCGAATACTCATGAACGAAGTCTCAAACTGGGCGAAGACGCTGGGTCAGCAAAAGATGACCGTGTACACCTTCTCATACTTGGACAGTCTTGCACCGGGAGCCTTGTTGTACATCAAGTCCGGCGGTATGATCGATAGCGAGTATCTTCAGATGCAACGGGCATGATCATACGCGAGACTATTCCTGTTTTGTAGCTTTGCTGTTCAGTGAACTGGTGTGATGGTTTGACCGAGGCTCAGATCGCTGTCGAGAAAGAGAATCTCAGACGGTACATGCTTCGTTTGAGAGATCGCCAGTCAATCGGAGAGATTGAGCAGAAGAGCCAAGACATTATCGATCAAGTATTGCATCTCCACGAATTTGTTCGGGCCAGAGGAATAGCCTGCTATGTGAGCAAGGACAGCGAGGTCAACACTAGACCCTTGATCCGAGCGGCTCTTAACCAGGAAAAACGCGTGCTTGTTCCAGTCGTGAAGAAGGGAGACATAGAACTATTCTTCTCTGAGATCAAAGACTTGGGAAGCGAACTGGCGCCTGGCACGTTCGGCATTCTTGAGCCTAAACCTGAGAATGTCCATCCGGTCAGTCTTGATACTGTGGACGTGATCTTCGTTCCAGGCATCGTCTGGGACCGTGAAGGCTACAGGCTGGGCTGGGGGCGAGGATACTTTGACCGAGTCATCAAGAACCTGCCCCCACACGTCCGTTCCGCCGGTTTGGCTTTCAACATGCAACTCATCGGCAAGGTGCCGCGGGATCAATTTGATGTACCAGTAGACATGGTCGTCACGGAGTCCCGCGTGATACGGTGTCACCATTGACAAAAAGCGTCAGCATTCTCATGGGATCCGAGAGCGACCGAGAGATAGCTAAGAAAGCTGAGACCATTCTGGACAGACTCGGAGTCCCGTATGAGACGAAGGTTCTGTCTAGTCATCGGAATCATAAGGAACTTGACAAGTATGTTGAGACTTCGAAAGCTGATGTGTTTATCACGATCGCCGGTCTCTCCGCGGCTCTACCGGGATTCGTGGCATCATTGTCGACGAAACCTGTTATCGGCGTTCCGGTTTCGGGAAAGCTCAATCTCGACTCAATCCTTGCGATCGTCCAATTACCCTCAGGCGTTCCGGTTGGGACTGTCGGTCTCGACAACGGCACAAACGCCGGATTACTAGCAGCACAGATACTAGCCTTGTCTGATCTGGAAATCTCGAAGAAGCTCACACAGTATCGGAGCGGACAGCTGTAAGATGCAAGAGTCCATGGAGAATCTATCAGCCCCGTTCAAACGGGGAAAAGTCAAGGACGTCTATGACCTGGGAGACGACCAACTACTCTTCATCTTTACTGACCGGGTCTCAGCCTATGACGTGGTCCTGCCGTCCACTATTCCAAGGAAGGGCGAAGTTCTCGCAAAGCTAGCGGCCTTCTGGTTCAACAACCTCGACACACCACACCACATGGTCCGGCTCGAAGATACGAACCGGATGGTTGTTAGGAAGCTGAAAATGATTCCTGTGGAGGCCGTGGTCCGTGGCTATCTTTACGGAAGCCTCTACGAGAGGTTGACGAAGGGCGAAATCTCGATTCCTGTAGAACCAATCTTGGCTGCGAAACTTCCAGAGCCATATTTTGACCCTACGACAAAGTCTGATGTGAAGGATGAGCCCGTGACGATGGAACAGATTGATGAGGAGGGCTGGTTGGACCCGGAACAATTGGAGGCAGTCAGGAAGAAGACGGTCGAGATCTACAACAAAATGTCTGTGAGTGCTGAGAAGGCTGGTTTCATACTTGCTGATCTCAAACTCGAATTCGGTTTCGACAAGCAAGAGAACATTGTGCTGGCTGATTCGATTGGACCTGATGAGTTCAGATTGTGGCCAAAGTCGGACTACGCGCCTGGGAAGACGCAGGAGAGTTATGACAAGCAGCCAGTCAGGGACTGGCTTGGAAAAGTCGGCTACAAGAAGACGCTTGACGAAGCGAGGAAAGAGGGACGGCCCACGCCTCGCCCACCAGACCTTCCGACAGATCTTATCCAAGAGACGAGTCGGCGGTACATTATCGCGTATGAGCGTTTGACTGGATTGAAGCTGTAGATTTGCCTCGGCCCCGCATGACCTATGCCAAGGCCGGGGTCGACGCGAGGCACATACACGACACACACAAGCTGTTGGCTCGTAGGCTCGAGTCTACTTTTGAGACTCGAAGGGGCAAGGTTGGATGGCCAATATTTCCGATTGGCCACTACGCGGGTCTTGTCGACCTTGGTCAAGGAAGAGTGTTGAGCCTTCACACCGATAGTGTCGGGACCAAGGTCCTCGTTGCTCAGATGATGAGGAAGTACGACACGATTGGGATAGACTGCGTGGCGATGTGCGCAAACGATCTGATCTGCACAGGCGCGGAACCTACGAGCTTCCTCGACTACATAGCCATGAGCAGACCTAACCGTGCTATCGTTGAGGAGGTCGCGATAGGCCTCGTGAAAGGCGCAAAGGAGGCAGGAATGGCAATTGTCGGAGGAGAGACCGCAATCGTCCCAGAGCTCCTGTCAGAAGATGGAGGATTCGATCTCGTCGGGTTCGCAACAGGATTTTGCAGGAAGAGGGATCTCATTCTCGGGGACCGTGTTCGGGAAGGTGACGTGTTGGTTGGAGTTACTAGTTCGGGAATTCACTCAAACGGACTTAGCCTAGCAAGGAAAGTACTCCTAAAGAGATACAAGCTCAACGAGACGCCGCCAGGGCTAGGTAGAGGCCTTGGAAGGGAGCTTCTAGAGCCTACAAGAATCTACGTAAAAGCAGTGCAAGAAATAATCGAAAAGGTGGAGGTCCATGGCCTCGCCCACATCACAGGTGGTGGAGCCTTCCTGAAGCTGGGAAGAGTGATCGGACAAGCTGGACTCGGCGGAGAACTTGATGAGTTGCCGACGCCCCCGGAAATATTCCAACTCATAAAACGAACCGGACGTGTACAGGACACGGAAATGTACCGAACATTCAACATGGGAGTAGGCTTCGTCGTGATCTGCCCAAAGACTCAACTGGAACGAGTAATTCGTGCATTCCGCAAGCATCGACAGGACGCAACACGGATAGGGTGCGTCGAAAGGAAGCCGGGAATCAGAATCAAAGGCGAACCCTTGAACTGAATAGCTTGGTTGACGGGACGGAACGGTTTATGTTTGAGCAAATGATGCGTGCATCGATTTTCCTTGGGTCTTAGGGAGCTTCTGATCCCTCAAGAGAAGATATTCTTTGAACTACTAGAGCAAGAGTCTAAGAACGTTCTCGCTGGCGCTCTCGCGCTCGACGACCTCGTGCAGAATTTCGACCAATTGGCCGATAAGAGGAACAAGATCAAGGATATCGAACATCAGGGCGATAACATTGTCCATTCAATTTACGACCGCCTCATTAAGACCTTCATTACGCCCATCGATCGGGAAGATATCAGCAAACTAGCATCCCTTTACGATGATGTCTTAGACTACATCAATGCCGCAGTAAATCGTCTCTACCTTTACGAGATCAGGTCTCCCACTGAGCCCATGAGGAGATTCACCGAACTCGTGGTCAAGTCTGTTCAGGAGATCGATTTTGCGTTTGCAAGTATCCACAAAATCAAGGCACCCGAGATCGAGAGTCGGATTATCGAAGTTGACCGGTTAGAAAACGAGGCGGATGTTGTTCTCAACGAGGCTGTAGCGGCTCTGTTCAAGACGAATGATGCGATTTCAATAATCAAGCTTAAGGAGATTTACGAATTGATGGAGACCATTACGGACAAGTGTGAGGATGTGGTCCAAGTGATTCGAGACATCATTCTCGAATACTCTTAGGTAAAGAGCTCGTATGGCAACGGTTATCGTCCCCGTTGGGATAGTCATCCTTGTAATTCTTGTCGCGTTATTCTTTGACTTCTTGAACGGTTTCCATGACGCAGCCAACTCAGTAGCTACCGTTGTGTCTACTCGGGTCCTGTCGCCGCGAATCGCGGTTCTATGGGCTGCCTTCTTCAACTTTGTAGCAGCGTTTGTATTCGGAGTAAATGTCGCGTCCACTATTGGTAAGGGAACGATAGACCCAGCGATCGTAACCGCTTGGCTTCTCCTATCGACTCTAATCGGAGCGATTGTATGGGATATCATTACTTGGTGGTTCGGTCTGCCCACCAGCTCGTCGCATGCACTGGTAGGCGGATTGATCGGCGCAGGCGTAGTCAAAGGGGGATGGGGAGTTGTTCAAGTCGCGGGGGTTAGCAAGATAATTCTCTTTATCGCGCTATCGCCATTGATAGGATTACTACTAGCAATTGGTCTCGTCCTGTTGACGATCAGACTCGGGGCTAGGTTTTCACGCTCAACCGCCGACCACAGTTTCCGTCGACTGCAACTAGTATCAGCGGCCCTCTACAGTCTTGGTCACGGCACTAATGATGCTCAGAAGACGATGGGAATAATCGCTGCTCTACTATTCGCACAAGGGTTGCTCGGAGCGGTCTTCTTCGTTCCATTCTACGTTATCCTGATGGCTGGAACAGCCATGGGTCTCGGAACATACTTCGGAGGTTGGAGGATAGTTCGAACCATGGGCATGAAAATAACCAAGCTACAACCGTTCGGGGGATTCAGCGCAGAGACCGCTGCTGCCACGACCCTTTTCGCAACCGCGTCACTCGGAATACCCGTAAGCACGACACACACTATCGCTGGCGCGATAATGGGAGTGGGTTCCACACGCCGTTTGTCCGCAGTAAGATGGGGCGTTGCTAGACGAATCGTCTATGCTTGGGTCCTGACTATACCCGCTGCCGCTGCTATAGCCGGGGTAATGTACTATTTGCTCTCGTCCGCAGGACTAAGATAGCGGCACTGAATTGCCCACATCAAGTTTCGAAATGAACTAGAAAATGAGCAGTAGTTAGCTCGGACCGTTTGAAAAAGAAGGGTCCGGTCCGACGCGTGGAACGTTTCTTACATTCGGCGGGCGCTCTGCCAGAGACCTACGATGTTTCCTTCGGTGTCCTTGAAGTAGGCTGTGAAGCCCATGTCAGCAACTGGCTCTTTCTTCCGCACCGTCTTGCCGCCCAGTTTCTCCACGTTCTTCAATGTAGCCTCAATGTCAGCAACGTCGACTGTGATGACAGTGTTCTTGACTTCGTTGTTGCGTTTCGTCAACCCACCGTTGATGGCTCCGGGCGCTGTAGGCTGCTGTGTCTTCTGGTCAACCTCTGTGGTTCCAACAATATGGTACTCCATTCCCGGGTACTTGCTGATATCCCATCCGAAGGCTTTCTGGTAGAAGGTCTTTGCGCGTTCCTCGTTGTCGGCCGGTATCTCAAAGTGTACGACCCTAGTATGATGCACATTCTGCACCGTGAAAGCGCGGCCGAGAAATCGGTCTAATAAATACTCGCTATACTTTTCTTCCCTCCGTCGAAATCGGACCTTTGATGGCTGAGTCCGATGCCCGGCACGCCCCAAAGATTCGGGCCGGAACATAGGAGATAGTCCATCCCCTTGGACCGTCGCCCGTCGACCTGTTCCCGAGTGGTCGATCTTCTTAGCTTTGTGCGGAACGAAATGCCAGTTTTGGCCCGCACACCCAGAATGCGTTCCAGTGAAAATTATAGCGAGATGCCTAAGACCCTAGCGATTACTCATCCAGCAGGAAGGAGTCAGCAAGATGAATCTCGCAGATCTCTTATCTTCGAAAATCCAGAAAAAAGGAGAGGGGGAGGGTGTCAGCCTTTGAATGTGTTGGGAAGGACGACTAGGTATCCGAACATGCCGCCCTTTTGGTGGTAGAAGCAGAAGAACTTGTAGACTCCCGGTACAGTTACCGGACCCAGCCACCCCGTAGAGCTGAGGCCGAAGCATGGTGCTGGGTTGCAGTTGGGCGTTCCCATCTCATCGACCGTGCAGGTGTACTGTGTTCCGGTATTGTCGAAGCAGCTGTCGCCCGGTGGTCCGGTGAATATTTGGTCGGGTGGGTTAGTGAATTGGCCACTTAGGAGTCCCGAAGCACTGTCGTTTAGCTGGAATTTGGCACTTGAAAAGCCTCGGAGCTCTAGCCCGATGGTGAACGTATGGGCGTCACCGGTGTCGTTTGTGATTAACACGATGGTCAGGTTGTCGCCTTGAGCTACGGTGACGTATTGCGGGTTGAACCTATCTTGACCGGTATCATCCAGGGTCCAGTCAATTCTTATTGTTTTGTCTGAAGGCTTTACGTTCACTGAGATCGCTGATATTTGGGATGGAAGCTGGCTCTGCCCAAGATATACTGCGTAGCCCAGCGCTGATGCTCCTAGAACGAGCGCGATTATCCCTACTGCCAAGGCCATGCGTCCCGCCGAGGCCGAAGAAGCTCCTGACGATTGTGACATTTCCCTTCTCTGAAACCCGGGTTAAGTATTTAATGATAGTTTAAGGCGACAAAGTAACGGCACATGTTTGAGAGCCGGATTCCTGACGAGTTATCTAGTCGTTTATGCTTGCGTGCTAGCTCTGATCGAACTACTCCCAATTTGGAGTTTAGCTCACCCTCAGCGTGCCTTTCATGAATGTGTGGACTGTGCAAAAGACGTTGCAGTAGATCGTGAAGCTACCGGGTTCATTAGCGACAAAGGATAGCCTGTATGCTTCTCCCGGTCTCAAAGTGACGCCGGCGGGAAAATAGTGGTCGATTGCGAGGCCGTGGGACTGAATTGGGTCGAGGTTGCAAACTAGAATGTTGACAGTGTCGCCTCGTTGAAACTCGATGGTTGGCTGACCTCTGTGGATGCTGTCATTGAATCCGTTGTCGTCTAGAGTCACGAGGATGTAGCCTGGGGGTCTTTCACAGCTCTGAGCAAGGGACACGTTGAAGGCCGCGCTAGGCAAATGGAAGTATTGGATGGTGATGAATCCGGAGAAGGCAGTAATTGATATTGCGAGAGTCGCCAGGGTCCTGCTGGTCAGCATGATTTACCCAACCCCATAAGACCGTCATAGAAGACGGCATGCGTACTCTGACACATGAAGAATGCACTATTGAAGAGCCTAGAGTCTGGCACTGACCACTCAAACTAGCGCTTGCGCTCGGGTCCCGGTGTGTCCACTAAGCTTAAATCTCGATCGGATGGGACGGACGTCTCTTCTGAGGCCGGTCTGCTGGCGATCTCAGCACCCACAGCGGATACTTGGCAGTCTCTATACAACCTGTACTGGGTTTTGGCTGTCGCGGCCGGTACAATCACGATAGGATCCCTCGTGTTTTTCGTAACAAAGTTCCGGGCTAGACCTGGTTCCGGTCCAGCGCAGCACGGGGAGGATGGGAAGATTCCGATCCGGACCGTTCTCATAATCGTGATAGTCATGGCCTCCGTGCTTGCAGGCGCGGGCTATGCTAGCTTCCATGCCATAGGCGTCTATAACAACCCGCCGAATGGCTGGAATGATCCAAACGCGTTACATGTCAATGTCACTGGCCAGCGCTTCTCGTGGAGCTTCAACTGTACAAGCGGCTGCGGTGTTCCCGCTATATTGACCGTGCCCCACAACAAAATTGTGATTCTGAACATTACCTCGATAGATGTGTTTCATTCGTTCGGCATCCCGGACCTTCGAGTAAAGGCAGACGCGATCCCGGGCAAATACAACCTGATATGGTTCCAAGTATCCACCACAGGGACATTCCCGATCTTATGTTACGAATTGTGTGGGGCTGGGCACGCTTTCATGAGAGCAAAGCTCGTGGTCACCTAGGAGTGGGTATGCGTGAATACTGCATGGCTGAAGAGGTGGTTGTTTACAACCAACCATAAGGAGGTCGGTATTCTCTATCTGGTAACATCGTTCTACTTCGCCTTCTTGGCTGGGATTCTCGCATTTCTCATGCGTACACAGCTCGCATTCCCCTCTGAGACATTCCTTCAGCCTCCACAGTACAACGAGGCGGTTACGATGCATGGTCTGATCATGGTACTCTGGTTCCTCTCGCCGCTGGGAATCGCTTTTGCAAACTATTTCGTTCCCCTCCAGATAGGAGCCGCCGACGTGGCGTTTGCCAGGCTCAACGCCACGAGCTACTGGATGTACGTTTTCAGTGGAATAACCGCTTTCGCAAGTTTCTTCGTTCCGGGAGGTTCTCCCGCATCGGGGTGGACGAACTATTCTCCACTTACGTCGCTCCAGTTTAGCCCTGGCTCCGGCGAGACGTTGGGGGCTGCAGCCCTCATCGTTCTAGCCGCCTCGAACACCGTCGGCACCGTAAACATACTCGTCACGATCCTCTGGCATAGAGCACGGGGTGTCAGCTTTGTCAAGCTGCCCATGTTTACGATGTTCACTTTCTGGACAATGCTCCAGTTTCTATGGGCCTTCCCCTCTCTCATCGCAGGTCTCATTATGCTCGAGGCTGACAGGCTTCTCGGGACCTCCTTCTTCACCTCCTCTGCCGGTGGTTCTATCCTCTGGGATCATGTCTGGTGGTTCTTCGGTCACCCTGAAGTCTACATCGTCTTATTGCCCGCGTTCGGAATCGTAGCCGGAATAATCGCGACTTTCTCTGGGAGACCAGTCTATGCAAGGAAGCCGCTGTTCGCCGCGGTCGGAATTGTCGTTCTGCTGAGCTACATGGTGTACGGTCATCACATGTTCTTGACGGGGATCAGTTTGACGGAGCGTGAGGTGTTTACGATCAACACAGAGATGATCTCAATTCCCTTCGGGGTTCTGATGCTATCTTTCATAGGAACCATGTACAAAGGAGCGGTCAAGCTCACTACTCCTATGCTCTTCGCGCTGGGCTCCGTCGTCATCTTTGTGATCGGTGGACTGTCAGGCGTCTTCAACTCGTCACTGGCTCTTGACATCGCCCTAAGAGGCACATATTTTGTTGTGGCGCACTTTCACTACGTGATGGTTGGAGCCTCGGAGTTCGGGCTGTTCGCGGGAATATACTACTGGCTGCCCAAGATGACTGGGAGGATGTACAACGAGACCCTTGGAAAGACCCATTTTATACTCTCCTTCGTCGGATTCAACCTCATCTTTTTCCCAATGTTCTTCCTCGAAGATATGCCGAGGCGCATCGTCACCTATGTCGCGTCGACGGGGTGGGGCCCGGCCAACTTTGTCGCAACCGTTGGGGCATTCATCTTCATCCCATCTCAGCTTCTCCTCGTCTATAATATGGGAATGACCCTGCGAGGTCCGCGTGCCCCTATGAATCCTTGGAATTCGACAGATAGGGAATGGGTTAGCGGCACAAGTATGCCCCATCCTTTCGGAGCTTCAAGTCATGGTATCGGGAATGGTCTTGGAAATGGGGTTTCTCACGCAATGTCCGAATCCGCTCATGAGGCAAGTCCTCTCAGTACGAGGCCGATAATTCTCTGCCTCGGCTTCGCGGTGAGCATGGCAGGGCTAGCCTTCGGCCTACCGGTAATTATCGTCGGTCTTGTCATTCTCGCCGGGGGAGTCTTCGGCTGGGCCTGGGACGACTACAGAGGTAGATTCAGACTTCCTGAAGAAGAGGAGGGCGAGCGCTGGCCCTTCAGCAAGGTACAGAAGGACAAGCTGGCCATGTGGACCTTCCTGGGGTCTGAAGCGGTGCTTTTCGGCGTCCTCTTGGGAAGCTACGCGTTCATACGAGTCAACTTCCCCTACTGGCCAACCCCAGGTGTTCTTCACGACATCAATTTTGGGACTATCGACACCCTCATCGTCATTACAAGCAGCCTGACGGCCTATCTCGGGCTTCAGTCGATAAAAGCCGGTAACAGGCGAGGCCTGATCGGCTGGCTGGGAGCGACTCTTCTGCTCGGGATCATTTCTCTAGGGGTAAAGGGAACCGAGTGGTATGGTCTCATAACGAACTTGGTGCCCGGCTCCCCAATTGGGCTGCCTGTGAGCAGCTACCTCGTCACGACGGGGATACACGGCGCTCATGTTCTCGCTGGACTCTTGATCGTGATCTATCTCATGAAAAGGGCTGCAACTGGCGGCTTCTCCGCCGAGCGCTACGGAACGGTAGAGAACTTCAATCTGTACTGGTCATTCGTGAACTGTGTCTGGCTCGTCGTCTTTCCCCTCTTCTATTTGTTGTGAGAAAGATGAACAACACAACCCCCATAGCAGTCTGGTCCTACCTGGTTGTTGCAACTCTCTTTGAATGGGCCTTGGCGAAGAACTTTCTGAGCCCAACTACAATCTATACGAACATAGTCATAGCCGCACTCGCTGCGAGCCAGATCCTTGCCGTAGCTATGGTATTCCTGCGCCTCAAGTATGAGCCCCGTGGAATCGTCGGACTTGCCGCTGCTTCTCTCTTCTTCGCTGTACTTGCCGTGGTTCTTGCGTTGGGCTCGATAGGACACTAGGTGAGTGACCTGGCAACCGCTGAGTACAAGCCGGACACAGTCGTCCTGTCTGCCCTCCTCCTTGTCGGGCTTGTCCTCGGCGGCTCCATGTTCTACGTGCTAGTCTTCCCTGCAAAACCCAAGCCCATCGTCTGTCCAAGCCCTACGGCCACTTGCGTAGACATCCCGCCTGATGTCTCGATTAGCAGCAAGCTGAACTTCGCACCTTCGAACGTGACCATCAAGGCCGGAACTTTTGTCCAGTGGAAGAACCATGACGACTCACCCCACACTGTTACCGCTACAGCGGTACCTCCTGGCGCTGCCAAGTTTGATTCGGGAGAACTGGATAGCGGTAATACTTTCTTCGTGCAGCTCACAACCCCCGGAGTCTACAAGTACCACTGTATTTTTCACCCACTCTGGATGAGAGGAGAAATAGTCGTCACCCCTTGACACGTTGAAAAGAGGACTAGTCGTCGGACAAATTTAAGCGGCTCCAACCTGAGGTCCGCGAAGATACCGGGAAGCTGGGCCGATGGTGACGGATTTCTTAAGGCTCCCGCTCGAATGCGGATTACTCGGTTCCTAATGCGCGAAACGATGTTCGACGAGTCCTACAACATACGTGAAGTTCTTGATGATGTGATAGAGAGAGTAACTCTTCGCGAGAAGCTTATTCAGACGGCGAAAGGATTTGCTGAGAAGAAGAAGGAAGAAAGGTACACGCTGGCGATAAGGCAGTTTGAGAATCTCATGACTGACTTCTTGAGACTCTACCAGCCCATACTCGACAGATTGCGCAGCTATCGCGAGGCCCTCCAGAAAGAACTCTCCATCTTGAAGTCTTCTCTTGCAACCGTCAACGGAATGCTGGAAGTCTCGAAAGGAATTGAGGGCCTAGCCGCTAGACTGCAACGACTAGAGAGTGATGGCCAGGAGCTTGATGAGACGATCAAGGAGAAGAGCAAGATAGGCGATAAGATTGACGACCTCTTCAACAGAATCAGGACTCACAATCCAGGTATTCCGGGACCTGGCAGAGACTCGTTCGCTGATGTAATGTCGGGGATGCCCAAAGATCTCTTCCCCGAAGAGCCGACAAGAGAGGCTCCAGGCCCCAAGAAGACGTCAAGCCGAAGCTAGGGCCGTCTAGAATCCATCACTAGGGACTAGTAGAAACTCTGAATGCCTTATCCAGCAGATTGAATCTGAGTAGCTCGTAATGGCCTAAGGCCTGGACTCATCAGTTGATACACGATCATGGCGGCGATCAGAACTGCCACAGCTGTTCCAACAATAGAATCAGCCAAGGGTCCGCTCGGAAGAGAACCTGTGGTAGATAGGATGATTTCTGATACTAGGCTAAATGTGATTATTGCCGCGTCGGCACCGAGAGTTAGTTTCCGTGCTCCAGCCTTGCCCGTCAAAATCAAGTAGCCTGCGGAAAAGGCCATTAGTCCGAGGATCGCGTGGACGATACCTAGTGACATGCCTGTCGCGTCAGTCGAAAAGTAGACCAGCGCCGCACCACCGAGTACAACGACTCCGCCAACAATGAATTCTAGGACTGTTAGGAGTAATACCCTGATACTGCGATTTGCGCTCATATCCGTTTGTGCTCCTGTAAGTTGCGTGACATCTGTTCGAACTGCTCCTTGGTGATCTCCCCCTGGGCGAACCTCTCCCTCAGTACGTAGTAGGCATTATCACCGGCCCAGTATCCACGCTTGTAGCCCCATCCCCAGGGCCAGAAGAACCATCGGAGCACAAAGAAGAGGAAGAGGAATCCGAAGGGTATCCAGATCCAGCCGAAGCCGAACGGATACCAGGGATAGTATCCTGAGGGGGGGAATACTAGATTGGCGGACACTATTATTCCGATGACGCCGAGAAAGACGGTGACCCAGATGAGGGCCGATCTTTGCCCATTCCTTCGATATTCGCTTGTCTCCATTTCTGTTCCCGTGGAGTTAATCTTGGCTCGGATTATCTAAGAGCGCTCCTAAGACTTGTCGCGGTTTCGGACAATCTATAATGAGGGTTCTGTCCAAGAACGCGAACAAGATTGGGGGATTTGTTAAGAATCAGAAGAGCTACTCAACATGCTGAAGGGGTTCGTGGAAGTGAAGATTCAACTCTGGTTTCGCGTAACCTCGCTTCTGGTGTTTCTACAGATCGCACTCGGAGGACTGTTAACGTTCAGCTTCATCACGGCTTTGCCGCACATCATTACTGGGTTCGTGGTGCTCGCCTTCGCAATAGCTACCCTAGTGATGGCTCAGACGTTGAAGCCGCCGTTCAGACCGCTCCAGGGTCTCTCCGTCGGATTGGTCTTGCTGATCGTAGTGCAGATTATTCTAGGATTCGCTACTCTAGCAACTAGCAATGATGTGATTGCTTGGGTGCATCTGTTGGTCGCTATGGCCATTTACGGGATGGCGATTGCGGGAACCTTCATGTCAATGAGGCTGGACTATCGCTCAAGAGAGCAATCTGTTCCGAGCGTTGGGCCTCACACCTAGCCTCTCATCTACGTATCCCTATTGTCTCCTGCATCTTCCTCTCGGGGCTCGGCTCGCGGACTGGCATCGTCTTCGGGCGTCTCTCGACTTCACTTTCGATCCAGTCGAAGACCTGCACTACTCTCTCTGCGATGGTCATGCTGGCAGATTTTACGCCCGGTTGCTGTTTGACCCATTCGAGAATATCGCTTCCCTCGGCAACATTGGCTCCCGTAAAACCGAAAACGGAGCCGTTCTCCGAGTCGGAGGCTCTGAAGACTACGTTACCTATTTTCGCGACGACAGATTTCTCGACTTCCAATTTCTTGCCCTGTTCGATCTGCACCCTTAGCTGGTAGGATATGCCCTCTGTCTTTCTCAGATCGACCACTGGCATGGTGAAGATTGCGCCTTCCTTCATCATCATGTTGAGTCTCCGTTTGACCGTCCTTGTCGAGACCTTGAGTTGCTTGGCGATTTCATTCAGCTTCCGTTCAGCGTCTCTCAATAGGAGTCTGACTATTTCCCAGTCAAGTTTGGTCATGCGAAAGCTAGTCGTCCTAAGGCCGAGTCCTGGAACTAATGATACTTCACCATCAACTCCTAGTCCAACTATCAGCTTCGGGAAGTCCTGATCTTGATCAGCTAGCACCGTGACCAGCAGGCTCGTGTCGTAGGCGCTGCCGATGTTAATGACACCGTCCATCTGGGCGAGTCGTGGGATTGCCGCCTGCTTCGACTCTCTGTCTCGGAACTCGATGCGAAGAGAAGCAAACACGCGTCCCAGCAACGTAGGATTGGGAACGACGCGATACCCGAGTAGGAATCCGACGTCTCTTAGATGCTTGACCCTGTTCCTTACTGTCTCCTCGTCGACGCCTAGCTTCGCAGCAATTTCAATGTATGATTTCTTCGTGTTCCAGATGTCCGGTGAGCCCCAGAGCTCTCTCATGAGATCCGAGTAAGCCTTGTCCCGGAGCGACAAAATATTCCCCTCAGAGAATACCTGTTTCTGTTCCTCCTCTCCTTCCTATAAACTGTCCAAAAACGCGGGAGTCGTTGGGGATTTGCTTAGGAACAAACGTCACAAAGTAGTTTCGTGAGCTGGCAAGCCAGTATCTTAGTTTCAAAGGCTGTCCAGGATTGAGTCGCCCTCTATGGTCCACCCTATCCCATGTTTCTCACCCGTTTCGGAAGTGGAGAAAACTCTATGGTAACAATCGCAGAGGTCCGTGAAGTGGACGCTTCATCGGACGAAGTATGGGACATAGTGTCTGACGTGGACAAGGACCCGGAATACTGGAGCGGACTGACCTCGATTCGTAACATTCGGAAGGAGGGAAATCTGATCGAACGGGAAGTCGTCGTCGGATTTATGGGAAGAAAGGGGACACAAAGAATCGAATTAGTCGCGAAACATTCCATACAACTAACTATGATCGACGGTCCGTTAAGAGGGTCAAGAGAGATCAAGCTGATTCCGTTGGGAGCGAAGAGGACGAAGATTGATGTTTCATGGGATATTCAATTCTCAGCAATCCCTGTTTTTGCTCAAGGCTTTGTGAGATCTCGCCTCGAAGAAGGTACCAGAGAAGCACTCGACAAAATCGCAAAGGCTGCCCAAATGCGAAGAGAGTAGGATTCTCTCAACGCCAAGCTTACCACTGTCTAGAAGATCGAGGCTAGATACGATGTTGTAAGAATAATCCTATCAACACGACGATCAAGATCGTGATTAAGATCGTAGCCGCAAGCTCTACTTTCTGGTGGTTGGTAAGTGGTTTTCCACCTGGCGGTGGACGAGGTGGAGTATAGGTAGGAGGAATAGCTTTCAATTAATTCAAACTCTAACTCGACTAGGTTCTGAAACTCAGTGCTATTGAATTAATTGGACTTCGCAGAGATATTCACTACAGTATTTGCCGCCGAGACCCTCTTGCTTTCAGCTAGACTTGAGATCTCCCGGATTCTTCTTTGCGTTCTTGTAAGCCAGCTGTATGACATTCTTTGCGTTCGCGAGATCTTGCGAGTTCTCGATTCGGGAGCTAACCCATCCATCTTGGGCGTGCACCTGTGCCCGGTGGGGAAGAGCCTGTCCCGTCTTCAATACTGATGCCTGGTCCTCTTTCGAGAGCCGAATGTCGAGCCATGAGAGTCCGTGGAAGTGCATGAATTCGGCCCCGTTCACTTGGAATTCTGTCCCTCCGAGCCTGTGGGGTGCCTCAGTCACTCTGGGTAGCCGGAGTATCCACGCCTTCAAAGCCTCGTAAGGGGAAGATTTGTCTTCCATCCTTCGACCCTTCTATCTATCCTCAAAGGTGGCCTATGTGTTGCGAGTGATTCTGGACTAGGGTCAGAACTGGTTTAGACCATCGAGTTTGGTGAGTTCTTCGCTTACCTTCCATAGTCTCTCAGCGGAGGTCTCGTCGTAGGATTCTCTAGATGATCTCTTTTCTTTCCCTCTTGAGAAGAATTTTCCAGTAACGCCTTCCAATTCAGGCGACGTAGCGAGATAAATTGCAGCTCTAGCAGCCCTGTCTGGACTAATCATGAAAGGACGACCAACCGTGACAAGAATCGACATGAGGCCGCCCTGATCTTTTCCAAAACCGGTTCTAACAACCCCAGGGTGGAGACTGTTGACAGTGACCCCTGTGCTCTCCAACTGTCTTGCCAGCTGATACGTGAAGAGAACGTTGGCTAGTTTCGACTGGCTGTAGGCGTGGTATCCACTGTACTTCTTCTCGGCCTGTAGATCCTCGAAATCCATCTCGGTTCCATAATGGGCTGAGGATGTTAGGTTGATGATTCGCGACGGTGCACTGGCCTTCAACAAGTCCAAGAGCAGATTGGTCAATAGAAAGTGTCCTAGGTGGTTTGTTGCAAATGTTGCCTCGAGTCCATCGACAGTCTGGACTCGCCTTGGCAAGAAGATGCCGGCGTTGTTGATGAGAACGTGCAGCTTCTTGTACCTACCAGTAAAGTCGTGCGCTAGTTCACGGACAGAGTCTTGAGAGGACAGGTCCCCTGTCATCGCGTCGAGGTTTCGATTACCACTCTTGGCTCTGATCTCAATAAGCGCTGCTTCTCCTTTGTCCTTATCCCGGGAAACTATCACAACTGAAGCGTTCAGCCTAGCCAGACCCAAGGCTGTGGCTTTGCCTATTCCCGAATTACCTCCCGTGATTAGGCATACTTTGCCCGTCATGTCGACGTTGCTGGTTTCCAAGAGTCGATTCACTCAGTGGGGAGCCTATCACTCTGCAGTAAACCTATGCTTGTATCTCTTGGGTCTGCTCTCTTAAGAATTCAAGAACTGTTCTGTTGAACTCGTCAGACTTTGACATGTTGACAATGTGATCCGCCCCTTGGATCAGCACTTTCTTGGAACCGGGAATGTGAGAGTGAATGTTGTCCACAATGAGTATCTGCGGGGGGACGTCTCTATCGCCGATAATGAGGAGTGTCGGGACCCGAATCTGGGACAGGCGTTGCCAGGTTCGTGGCTCGGGAGGAACTTGGAGCTTCCATGGATTCTCGACATGGACATGGAAGTTGTCCATTGCGATCTTTGTAATGCGTTCTCGGTTTGCTGGCGTCTGGGCGGACGCCCATGCATTTACGTCCATCTCGACAGCGTCTGCTGCCCTACCCTCTCTGTCCGCGTCTTCCTGAGGTTTCATCTGTTTGTCAAACTCTTCCCACAGCTTCTCCTCTTCCGGACCGGAAGCCTTGTAGCCGCTCACTCCTGGAGAAACCAGTACTAGATGGTCTACCATTGATGGGTATTCGACGGCGAAGTCCGAGGCTATCCTCCCCCCGTTCGACACTCCGATAAGAGAGGCCGTTTTCACTCTCAGGTGATCTAGAATTCCGCGGAGGTCTTTGTAATCAGAAAATTTCGTCCGGGCGATATCAGACCTGCCGAAACCACGAACATCATACCGGATGACCATGTAGTTCTTTGAAAATAGCTGGAACTGCGTGTCCCACATTCGGCTGTCCAAGAATCCAGCATGTATCAAGACCATCGCCGGACCCTTTCCGCTCGTCTCATAGTACAATCTTCCACCGTCTACTTCAGCATAGCCAGTTTCCACTAACATCCACAGAAGCGTCGAAAGCCACTTTGTCTATTAAAGAAAAAATCAGCGAGCTTGAGTACAGATCACTCTAGCGCTCAATCCAAGGGACCAAGGTCTAGGCGTTAGGCGAAAAGCTGAAATCCAGACTGGTTTTCGCTTTCAAGTGAGGGTAGTAGGGTCCGCGGATAGCGGTGGATTGGATGGAAGGGCATAGCGTTGAATGCAATAGAAGCCGTCTCGTTATCAAAGATCTACCACCGTTCTAGGACACAAGCTCTCTCAGATATCACCTTAACAATTGGTGGCGGCGAGATTTTCACCCTCCTCGGCCGCAACGGTGCGGGCAAGACCACCTTTCTGAGAATCGCTGCGACACAGCTCATGCCCACTAAGGGCAGGATTTCCGTGCTGGGACATGATGCGAGAGATGAGCCGTTAGAGATCAGAAGTAAGATCGCGGTAGTACCTCAAGAAGGAAGCACGATAGGACCTCTAACCCCGTGGGACCACGTCTATTTGACACTCCTAGCCCGAGGCATGTCTCGCAACGAGGCTCGCCAGCGGGCAGAGAAAACGATAGAGCAGTTGGAACTGAAAGAATACAGGAACCAGCCGGCTGACTCCCTGTCCGGTGGACTCCGACAACGGGTCCGCGTCGCAATGGCCGTGGCCACGGACGCAGACCTCATCTTTCTCGACGAGCCTACGCTCGGACTTGACGCGGTCAGCCGCCGCCAAATATGGGGCGTTCTCAACGAGATCCAGAAGGAGGGACGAAGCATACTATTGACGACCCATTACATTGACGAAGCTGAGATATTGTCGAACAACGTTACGATAATTGACCATGGGAAAATGGTTCTGTCGGGGAGCCCAGCAGAGCTTCTACGGAATGTGAAGGAGCGGGTCCGCGTCGATATAGTAGGTTCAGCCTTTTCCGAAGAAGAGCTGAACGGGTACGGTCGAGTTGTGAGACTGGCTGAGAGATTCAGAGTCCTAACCGACGACCAGCGAGGGAGGGAGCTTGCAGATGAAGGAATGAAGCGCGGTTCAGATGTAGCTCTAGCAAGAGTGTCACTGGAGGATCTGTTCGTAGACCTCGTCGGGAGGGCCGAGGAATGAGTGGCGCAAAACAGTTCCGGGCTGCGGTCGTCATAGGCTACATGCTATCGATAACATGGCTCCGACGGAATTTGCTGAGCCTTGTCTGGCTATTCGCAACCCCCTTCAGCCTACTGTTCATCATAACAGTCACTACGGGCGGTCGATCTTTCGCGCTGGGAGTAGTTGGCTCCCTCCTGCTGGTCCTATCGACTGTCGGCACAGGGCTCGCAGGAGACGCTACCTGGTATCGACTGGAGACGAAGCTTCAGGACTTTTTCGTCGCGAGCCCGGTCAACCAGCTTGGCTATTTACTGGGTATCGCATTCGCCGGACTATTCTTCGCTTCCCCCGCGTTAGTAGTGCTATTACCGCTACTAGTCTACATTGGACTTCCGCTAATCACTCTCCCCCTCGTGCTGTTGTCGCTCGTGGGAGTCTGGCTCTTCTCATCCGCGATCGGATATCTCGTCTCAACGTTCACTTCGAACTTGCGAAATGGATGGCAGTCAGGACTCCTCCTAAGCGTCCTCGTCGGAATCCTACCGCCCGTCTTCTACCCCGCCGAGATTCTACCCCGAAACATTCTACTAGTGACCTATGCAATTCCGACAACCAACGCTGCCCTTCTCATACGAGACGCCATGGGCAACACCCCGACCCTGCCTTACTGGTCTCCCCTGACGGGCTGGTTCCTGATCGTGGTCTCACTCGCGATAGCGCTGGCAGTAACCTCGCGTGTAGCTAGGTGGCGACAACCCTAGCACCTATTCTTCAAGTGAGGAAGTCTTGACCCCGCTGGAGGGCTTAACGCGAAGTGAGCTGAAGAGGCTTTTTGATGAGACGGCGAAACGTGCTGCGTCCTTTGTGAAGCGAGAATATCCGAGTGTGATCGGCGTTCTGGTTCATGGAAGCGTCGCAAGGGGGGAGCCTGGACCCTTCAGCGATATTGACATGTTAGCCGTGATAAACGGTGGAAAGAAGCCGTCAGACTTCTCATATTTCGACGGAGACATCCATGTTGGAATAGGATTTCTCAAGATTGCGGAGTTGGAAAAGGAGTTCACTGATCCGAAGGCTTTCTTCTGGGCTCGTGGCAGCGCACTAGCAACCAAGGTCATCTACGACCCCAAAGGCCTCATTCGGAGGGTTCTGCTACGCTGGAAAGGAGCGAAGCCTCCGCACAAGGTCGTGGAAAAATCTCTCTGGGACACGTACTACTACATGATCGAGTATTCGGGCAAGATGAGGAACGGTTGGCGGAAACAAGACGATTACATGACGAGACATTCGGCTCGGATCATCGCTCATTGTGTAGAGAGGACCCTCATCGTGTTGAATGACATTTCGATTATCAGCGAGAACTACCTTTGGCATCAGGTACTGAAGGCCGGTAAGAGACCCCGACATCTAAGAACTGACTATCCCTTAGCTCTGGGAATAAAAGGGACATCAGATACCTCGAAGGTTTACCGATCGGCATTGAGACTTTGCAAGGAGACCCTGCGCATGATCAGAGTCGAGTTCGGAGAGAAGGCGAAACAACCGCGATTCCGAACGCTCCTCGGAGAACCACTCGAAAAGCACGGGCTGTGAAATCGCGACTCAAAAGAAAGGAACTCGCACTGCTAGTGTGATCATATGAGAGATTAGTCGACTTGTATCGAACGCGATTGCCGCGAATCCAAGTTCTGGCGATCCAATGCTTTACCCTTAACTGAATCCGATTGGGGTGCGACTGCCAACCAGAACTTGCAGCTCTGATCCCCCTTACTCCGACACTCTACCTCCTTCCCTCCGAGGTCTTTGTGGACGAGTTGCGAAAAAAGGCCTTTCAGGTAGCTGAGTATGAAAACGCATGTGGTGCTTCCAGACCTTCCGGTGGAATCTACCTCGAAGCTGTTGGCAACAGATATTTTGAAAGTCCAAGTTCCGAAGTTGATATCGTCAATCATGATCTTCCCGTAACCCATGTTAGTCTCTTCCACCGCCGTGAGAATTGTTGCAGGTAGCGATTCGGGCGACCTGACCCCGTGAGCTTTTGCTTGGGCTAGTAGTGCATTTCCCTCCTCTCTGCCAGAGACGTACCCCGCTGTGTCCAAGATGACCCGGCCTCCTGCTCCTCCCAGGCGCACGAGTTCGTCTCGGATTAGTATAATCGCGTCCCTCCTCAACATTACAACTGGTTGGCCTAAATATTCAACCTGCCCGGCTTCGTCTCTGAATCGTATCGGGCTGAATGAGCTGATCAGTCGTCGGATGCGATTGGGAGAGTATCTTCCTTGTGAACTCATAATACTAGTTCAGCCCGCTCAGACTCTCCAGCTTCGTTGCGAGTTCGTTGAACCGCTTGGTTATTGGATGTCTGGGGTTGCCTAGGATGAAGACTGATTTACTGAGAGAGTTGATAATTTCTTCGGAGAAGGGAAGCCATCCGAGCACCTGAATCTTGAAGTTGGCACCGATCTTGTCGATGACTCTCGAGGCTTCGGAAGGACTCATCGCGGAGGGAATCATGTTCAGGACTAGGTGGACCGGCTTTTCCAGGGTCCTAGCGACTTCAGCTAGAACCCCGGTGCCAAACATGTCCTGCTGGTCTAACCGTGAGACAACCACGAGGTTGTTGCAGACGCCCATCGCCAGTAGCGTGTCATCCTCAAGACCCGGATGAGTGTCCACGAGGAGATAGTCTAAGCCGAATTTTTCTGTAAGTTTCTTGATGGCGTTGGAGAACGAGTCGAGCTCGAAGCCGGACCGCAGGCTTTTCAGGATCTCTTCCACCTTGACGCTTGCCGGCGCGAAGTAGATCCCTCCTCTGTCCAGGTGGAGCCTCTCGTTCATGTTCACCGTGGCTTGCTCGGGCTGGGCACCATTCGTTAGAACATCGTTCAACGTGAAGGGTAGCTCGTATGGGTCGAGACCGAAGATTACGTGTAGACCGGGTCCCTCCAGGTCCATGTCCATGACTCCAACCTTCCTGCCCTTCAATGCCAGGGTAGCCGCCAGATTGGCCGATATGGTGCTCTTTCCCGTGCCTCCCTTGAAGGAGTGAATTGCTATGCTCCTAACCATCTTTCCTGTCCGCCTCTGGTTTAGTCTGCTGCTGCTTCAGTTGGTCGTGGACTTTCGCGAAGAAGTCGCGGTTCTCGACTCTTGCGGCTTCTCGCTCAATCGATTGGAAGTCAACCTTCAACACGTTCCTCTGAACCTTCTTTCTCGCGAAGAACAAGACCCAGGAAACAAGGACCGTCAGGGCTACCGCCAAGAGGATAACTGCTATGAGAAGTAGGTAGGTGACCGTTGAAGTCTGAGGATTCTGAGAAGCTGCGGGCTCTACGACGAACCCTCTCACCACGCTTGTGGACGGTCCCAGATTTCCGTATCCATCATCAAAGCTGTTCGCATCAATGATGGCGGCCCAGCCACCTGACGGACCACTGGAGGCTATCCGGTAGGTTCCCTCGAACGCGTTGACCGTAGTGTTGAAGGACATGCTGACGAGGTGGATGGTGATCCCGTCGGGTTCAACTACACGAATTGTCATCGCGCCGATCTTCGCTTGGCTCCCATCGGGATAGACTGCGGCGAAAGAGAAGGCTGCGATCTGAGACGCTTGAAGCAGAGTCACGTTAGCCACTAATCGCGATATGGAGACGCTGGTCGGCAGAACGGTGAAGGTTTGAGAGTCGGGCGGCTTCTTCGAAGTCACCTGCCCCGTTAGTGACACGTTGCAGGGTCCGAGCGGTGTCGAGACCGGTATTGGCCACAGATAGGAGAATATTCCGTTTCCGTTTGCTAACTGAGATCTCGGAAAGCCAGCAACCGGAATCCCCACGTGGGATATTCGTATCGTTATGTTTTCGTTGGAGGCATATCCTTGGGCTAGGATGGAGACCTGTGCTGTTCGTTGGTAGCTCAGACTGTCGGTCAGACCAGCATAGAACTTGCTCGTCGCCACTAGGGTGGTCGGGCCGGGGTTGACCTGGAATATGTTGACCCTGTAGGTTCCATTGTATTTGATCGAGGCACCTGAGAAGTCTCGAGGGTAGACGGCGGTGAGAGTTAGAGTCTGGCTGCTCGCTAGTCCTCCGTTGATGATGGAGGTTAGGGTTCCGGCCGGATCCGTCACGTTCCACGTGTAAGCGTAAAACGTGCTGGGAACAGTGTTGCTGACATTGAAAGTCATTGTTACTCCAGGAGTGTTCAATTCCTGTATACGACTGGTCGATAATGTGAGGGTGTAGGTCAATGGTGGTGGCGGTGGTGGTGGTGCATGAACTGTCGAGGTCTGCAGAGTGACGGATATGATTACCAATACGGAGAATAGAACAACTGCACTTCGAGAATGGGACAACGCACCCACTTGTCTCTTTTCTGCCTGATCCGTCAAGTTCCACTCCGTTTCGCGCTCGCTAAAGCGGTCCTGTAACCGAGAATGGGTATCTAGGGGTAGCCCGGTCTTAACGCCGTTCAGGCTGAGAAGACTCGGGCATGGTTTCAGAGCCTAGAGGAACGCAGATCTTGAATCCCGAGATTCGACAAAGCCAGACTTCCGTCACTGTTAAGCTCGACAACAAGCAATTATTCGTTTAGAGTTAGATTTGAAAGGCGCGAGGTCGAATTCGCCATAGCTCTTTACGTATTGCCATCCTGCTCTTTGGAGCAGTGCCCTCAATTCATGCAATGAGTAGACTCGATGATGAATCCTCAGCTTTGCCTTTAGTTTGAAATCCTGTCCCCTTTTCATGGAGAAAGACCAGTTGCTCTCATGCCACGAAGTTTCTGGGTCGAACCTCCTACACTCACGTAGTTCCATATCTCCAACCATATCGACCGTTGTTGGTTGCGGATTGATGATCAGATAGTCTCGGTTGACTGTATCGTCGACTAGCAACCCATTTCGAACTGTCCGGTTTCTAAGAGCAGTGAACATTCGAACATCCTCTTCTTCGCCATAGTATCCGTGTGAACTCCAGAGGTTCAGAACCACATTGAAAAAATCCTCACGATGGAGGACGCTCGCGATCTCTCTCACATCTGCAACACGAAACTTTGCTCGGGAGCTGAGCTTTCGCGCCTCCGATGTCGCATTCGCCTTGGCAATGAAGAGAGGAGAAAGGTCCAGACCGAGAACATCATACCCTCTTTCAGCTAGTGGGATCGAGTGGCGGCCAATTCCACAAGAAACGTCAAGGATCCTAGCATGCTTTGGGACATTGAACTCTTCAAAGATTCGGACAAGTCCATCGACTTCGAGCTTCTTTGAGTCAGTCCTATTCTCCAACAGCTTTAGGAATAGGTTTCCGTGTTTGATGAATAGCTGCTGGGGCCAGTCGACATTTTTCTTGTTCAAGGCGCTTTCCAGCGCTGGGAACGGTATATTGAATTCTGAGATAGCCCCAGACGTGTACTCGCCTCCGTGAGGTCCAAGTCTTTGTCGTTGCCCCCTTCAATGAGTCCGAGCCCGCAGTCCATGAATCTGGTTTCCAGACTAGTCCGGTTTCTCAAGTCTCATCCATTATTATTCCTGCTTCTCCTAACGCCCGGTATTCCTGAGTATCTCTCGGCCTCCAGTCAGCTTACGTTGCTGGTGATTAGCCCTCTAGTCTTCTTCGGATTACTAGCGGCAAATCTTGGACTCTACGGCTCGGGTGTCATATTGATACGAGAGGCAATGATCCGCTGGAAAAAAGGCTGGGCTTCAGTCTTCCTCCTTGGAGTCGCTTATGGAATCGTCGAGGAAGGAATAGCACTGTGGACCCTGTTCAATCCTTTAGCGCAACCGGTCGGCAATCTCGGCTTCTACGGTCACTGGCTAGGCGTAAACTGGGTCTGGACGGTTGGCCTTTTGATATTCCATTCGGTATACAGTATCGGCCTCCCAATCTTCCTTTTCGGCCTAGTCTTTCCAGAACTAAAATCGAAGAGCCTAGTCTCTGGGGCGGGATTAACGTTCAGCATTTTCGGTCTTACGATCGACTGCTTTGCCCTATTCGTTCTAGAGTCTGTTATCTATCCCAACTATACTCCCGGTGGGGGATTGTTGCTTTTCTCCGCGCTCGTCATAGCGATCCTAATAATCACGGCCCGAAAACTTCCGGGAAATTTCCTGAAGATTAAACCGTCTGAGCCAGATTGGGGTCCCCGAAAGTTCGCGGTAGTAGGCGCATTATTGTTTCCGGCGACCTTGCTGACTGGAGGCATTGCTGCCGGAGCAAGCATTCCTCCAATAATCCCCATGATACTCGACATAATCTTCGCAATACTCATACTGACCCGAGCCTTCAAATCGATGGGATCAACAAACAACCAAGAGCAGAAAGTAGGGTTTGGCATTGGCCTACTCTTCCCAATTGTCGTCTTTGGTTTCATAGCAAGCATTGGGACTGGCAACTTGCTGATAGTTGTCGCTGATCTATTCTTCGTCCTCTTCTCGCGTCGGCTCTGGAGGAAATGGCATCAATGGACTCTGATTCATAGTTCTGCGATACAGACCGGTCTTCCGGGCTTTGGAGAATCGCCTGCTCCACTGTTCCCGTGACTAAGGGACTGCTGAACTTCCACGGAATCTTTAGAGACGTTCGTACAGCATGGAGACCTAGCTCAAACGGCCGAATGAACAACTTGATTGTAACGAGAACCCATTATATGGTAAGGCTATGAGCGCCAGTCAAGCTGTGACGATATTGAGTGCGAAGACTAGGGCAAAACCGAAGGGGACCAGCATCCAAGGAAAGGATGCAGACGAGATAATAGCGGGCGTCCAGGTAATGTACGAAAAGATCCCGGCATTCATTCGACCCATGCTCCCCGCACTGCCTGATATTCTGCGCAGAATACCAGCTAGCGCTGGAAAGTACACTCTCAACGAGTTAATCGAACTATTGGATTCGGCATACGAAACAGGGAAACTGAAGAGGTAGGGGACACATCGAAACATGAGCCATCCGTCCAAAGACATCATCTCCTCCAAGGGTCGAGAACTGGCTGGAAGGAAGATCGCACTCCTCGTGACGAGTAGTGTTGCTTCGTTCAAGGCGCCGGAAATTGCTCGCGAGCTTATGCGCCACGGAGCAGATGTCTACGCGGTCATTTCTCCCTCCACGGAGAAGATGATTGGCGCGGATCTTCTCGAATGGGCAACAGGAAACCCCGTAGTCACACATCTCACGGGTAAGCTAGAGCATATCGCGCTCGGTGGGAAGAGCGAGGGCCACACAGACCTAGTTCTGGTGGCACCAGCTACTGCAAACACAATAGGAAAGTTGGCCACGGGAATTGATGACACACCTCTCACCACAGTCGCCGCGACCGCTATCGGCTCACGAATACCGGTAATGATTGCGCCTGCGATGCACGAGCCCTTGTACGACCATCCGATCGTCCAAGAGAACATCTCACGGCTCAAGAAGATTGGTGTAGAATTCATCGAGCCAGAAGTCTCAGAGGGAAAGGCGAAGATCGCTTCCACAGAGAATATAGTTCGTTCAGTTATCGCACGCTTGTCAAGTAGTCAAAGTAGGGACTTGGAGGGTCGACGAGTTCTCGTGACCGCAGGTCCAACAATCGAACACATCGATCCTGTCCGCGTTGTAACTAATCGGAGTTCCGGGAAGATGGGCGTAGCCATCGCAGAGGAGGTTGCTTCTCGTGGCGCGAGCACGACGCTGATTCTGGGTCCCGGGACGGTAAATCCGCCCTTCGGGATTAAGACGCTCAGGGTTGAGAGTACGACCGAACTACTGGAAGCGGTTCTCGGCGAACTCAAGAAGACTGCACCGGATCTAGTCTTCGCCGCAGGCGCCCCGACCGATTACAGACCCGTAACCGTCGCTCCTAAGAAGATCAAGACCCGCGAGAAACCGCAGATCAACTTGGAACTTCGCGCAACTCCCAAGATATTGGAGGAGATCCGGAGAGCAAGCCCGAAAACATTCCTAGTTGCCTTCAAGACCGAACACAATGTGTCGAATGAAGAGCTGATTGATGAAGCGTTCAAGATAATACACGAGAAGAATGCTGACCTAGTGGCAGCGAATGATGTGGGACACGAGGGCGTAGGGTTCCAGGTGGATACGAACGAGCTGTATGTTGTCGATGTTAGAAAGAAAGTTGTGCACATTCCTCTGGCTGAGAAGCGGGAGGTTGCGCGACTGCTAGTCGACCTGGCCGTCAAGAGAATGCGAGACTAACTTGGGACTGTTCTTTTAGTGGCGAAGAAGATAATCCGAGCCGCGGCAGTGCAGGTCAAACCAATCGAGACATCCGTGGAGGATACGATCTTTCACGCGGTGAAGCTCGCGAAGAAAGCTGCAGAGAGAGAAGTAGATATCATCTGTCTGCCTGAGCATTGGTTGCCGGAGAAAGTGATTCCCGCGCCCATGAGCCCTCTGCCAGGCCTGCAGTCGCTGGCTGAGGAGTATGGAGTGGCTGTTGTTGGAGGAGCGTTCTATGAAAAGGTCAAGGGAAGGGTGCGGCTAAGCAGTCCGGTTATTGGAGAAGATGGGGAAATTATTGGGCGACAGTTCAAGGTCCACTTGTTCCGTTTTGAAAGGAAGTACGCTAAGCCTGGGAGCTCCTATCCCGTCTTTCAGGTGAAGGGGTACAAGATCGGCATACTGGTCTGCTACGATGTTGATTTTCCCGAACCATCACGCATCTACGCACTGAACGGAGTCGAATTGATACTCTGCCCGTCGAGAATAGTGAAACCGGGAATCACGCCCTGGCAACAGTACGTTACCGTTCGCTGCTTGGAGAATCGTATGCCGATAGTCGCTCCGAACGTGTATGCGCCGCCGCGGTTTAATGGCCACAGCATGATCATTAGCTTGAGAGAGGACCGTAGAACAAAGATCTCTCATCCAAAAATCGCGTCAGTTTCCAGAATGGGAGAGGGAATTGTGATCCAAGAGATCGACCTCTCATTCCATAACCGTCTCCGTAGAGAACGGTTCGCCGATCGAAGACCAGAGACCTACGACTAGAAGGGCAGTAGCCATTCCGGCGCGAGAGATCGAAGCGGTCGTCTTCGACCTAGACAACACCTTGCTCAGATCGCCGATCGGGGCCAGACTCTCACTGCTCGCTGTCGCGAAGCTTGTTTCCAAGCAGCTGAAGAAAAACGGCTACTCCATGGGCCATGTCCGATTATTCGAACATCTGCGGCGTATCGATCATGAAATGTTGGGGCGAAAATTCCGATACAATAGAGATGTATGGTGGAAGACACTGTTCAAGGAACTGGGGCTGAAGCGGATGGACCCAAAATGGATCCGCGATCTAACGCTTCAGTACTGGAGAGTCTATGCGGCGAACAGCCCCCCTTTCAAGGACGCAGAGCCGACCGTCCGCAAATTGAAACGCGTCGGATACAAGCTTGGTATCGTCTCAGACAGTGACGGGACACCGGGGATGAAGAGGAAGAGGATACGACAGGTCCCTTTCCACAACCTATTCGATGCTATTGTGGTCGCGGGTGAGGACACGCCTAGGGTCAAGCCTGGTCATGAGTCATTTAGTCTCATCGCGAGAAAACTCAGAGTGCAGCCGAAATCCAGCATCTATATCGGCGATAATCCTAGGACCGATATCGAGGGGGCCAAAGCTGTCGGAATGATCTCTGTGATCGTTGATCGCAGAGGAAACCGGGGAGGCGACCCGGATTATAGGGTTCCTAATCTACGCGCGCTACCTGGGCTGGTCAAAGCTCTCCAACGAGAGCGATGATAGATGCTCGGGTAAGGGCTCAGGCTCCAGGTGTGCAGTAGACTTTCACCCGGTATTCCGTCGCAGTATCGTTGAGGACTGTGAAGGCGCAGCCGTCGAGTGTGCAGCCGGGCATCGAGGGGGTGCAGCCGAAATAGTTGTAGACCGCGGTCCTATTGTCGAAATTCAGCCAGATTATCTGATCCGTGGTCACTTGTCCATCACTGTACGAGGCTTGAACCTGAGTATGGTTACCATTTTTGGTCAACACGTACTCTGTCCAGTGCGCGGTCGGGCTCGCCGGGCCATGAGGCCGGGGTAGACTCTGGTACCATGCGAGAACTGCAACAGCGACTAGAGCGATCACGAATATTGCTATGTGCTTGTTTCTCATGTATTCTCCGACCTGCAGATCCTTGCATCGCATTCAGATTCTCAGAGCGCCCGTATACGATCATGCCCAGCAGCTGTAAGCTGTAGTTGGAACTTTGTCACCGTTCAAGTATCGCAGAGAATCCGTGTCAACAATAGGGGGTCGCACTCGAAAGTAAATCGACCGTTACTGGCGCGAATAGAACGGGCGAAAATGGGAAACGTTCTAAGCATTCCATAAGACATTCAGCGTGCGAGTCTCGTTGAGGAAGATCTTCATTATCGACATTGACGGGTGCATCTGCGAACATGTGGACAATGAGCATTCTGAGCTGATGTCATCCGCGCAACCATATCCTGACTCGATCACAAAGATCAACCAATGGCATGACCAGGGCCACTTCATCTGCTTCTTCACGGCTAGAACAGAAGAACATAGAGAAGCTACTCTGACCTGGCTTCAGAAACATGGAGTGAGGTATCACCAGCTGATCCTCGGCAAGCCTAGGCGCTATGAAGGAGACGAGTACCATTACATTGACGACACTCCGATCCGGGCCACCCGGTACAAGGGAGTCTTCGGCGACATGGTGAAGAAGACAAAAGATGTGATGGTCTTCGAGGACGAGTAGCTAACTCATCATATCTATCCAACGAGTTCGTTGACGACGCGGCCCTGCTCAAGAAACTCTACTAGTCTTCGGTTGGACCCGACTCTCCGTTTGATGATCTCAGCCATTTGTGGGAGTTTTTCGTAGCCCACGAACTTGCGGTCGAGGTCCATGGCAACCTTGAGTGTTGTCCCGGACCCAAGGAACGGGTCGAGGACCGTGTCTCCTAGAATCGAGAACATCTTAATCAACCTCTTAGGAATCTCTTCCGGAAAAGCTGCTACTCGCCGCTCAAGACCTTCAATATCCTGTCTCGCACCAGGGACCTTCCAGACTTGTGAGAACCATTCGTCCCGTTCTTTCTTGGTGAACTTGCTGTCATACCGTCTGGGGTCTTTTGGCGGGAAGCTACGTGGTGAGCCTTTGCGGAAGATGAGCACGTATTCCATGTCGAGCGTTACGTACGCGTTTGGTGGAAGGAATCCTGATCCCAAGAACGCTCCTTTGCCCTTGTAATGGGGCCGGTTGGTGGGCTTCTTCCAGAGCACGTAGGGCAGAGTTACGAAGCCGAGCTTCTCAAAGTTCTCGATTGTTCTGGAATGGTTGGGGTAGAGGTGGAATATTCCATTCGAGGTCCGGGTCGCATCTCCAATGTTGATGCAGACAATGCCGCCAGGAACAAGCGCTCTTCTGATTTCACGCCAAGCCTCGTTGAGATACTCGTGCATATCATCGTAGGATGGAGCTGAAGCTTCCGCGAAAGAGTCGTCCCAGATCGATACCATAGGATATGGGGGCGAGGTCACGGTAAGGTGGACCGATTCGTCGGTGACTTCGCTCATTCGACGACTGTCGCCGATGATTACTCGGTAATCAGGGCTCATCTGACCTGGGCGAATTGTACATTGCGTATAATAGGTCGGTGCTTGCGACTGAGCCGATCCAACGATTATCGTAGTTTTGTGTCGAGGAACTCTAGCGTCCTCTTCCAAGCCAGGTCTGAGGCGGCCCGGTTGTACTCTACGGGCCGATTCTCTTCGACGAACCAGTGTTTCGTTCCAGGATAGAAGTGAAACGAAACCTCCCTTCCGGCCCCGCGAATCTTCTCCTCTGTAGCCCGCACGTCCCCAAGCGGTTCCCATTCATCCTCGGGTGAGAAATGACCCAGAAAGGATGCTTCAGCTTTTGAGAAATCCATAGTGTAGCTTCCGTAGAAGACAACAACTGCTCCAACCGTTTCGGGCTTCAACGTGCTCAATAATAGAGACCATGCTGCCCCCATGGAGAAGCCCACGACGCCGATTTTGTGTCCGGATATTGATGGATCTGCTCGTAGGTAGTCGGTTCCTGCTAGAACTATTTGCTTTATTCTCTCGTCAGCGATTCTTGACCGGAGCTCCTTCGCCCCCTCTACGGACGTTGCTACAGCACCGTCATGAAGGTCCGGCGCTAGTGCGAGAAATCCCTGAGAGGCTAGCCTGTTAGCAAAGCCCTTGAAGAAATCATTGAGTCCCCACCAGGCGTGCAGAACGAGAACTCCGCTGCGCGGGTTTTCGGGCGATGCCAGGTATCCCTTTCCAAAGCCATCTTCTGTTTTGAATTCGACCATGCGACTCTTCAATGTCATCATCGAAAGTCTGCTACAACGGCTGTGTAGCGAGTAGTCAAAAATGTTTGCTGAATCACTCCTTCTTGAACGTACAGCATTCAGTCGGTGAAAACGGGTTTTGGATCGTTACGATTATGTGAAACCAATTCGTGCCAATCTATGAGGCATGGGCAGGGAATTGCCATACTTCGTTGTGATCAACGAGCAAGGACCAGCGTGGGATGAGAAGCGGTCGATGCGGGATCAGAAAGGGTGGACTGAACACGCCGTGTTCATGGACGCTCTCGCTGACGAACATTTTGTAATTCTTGGTGGGCCATTGAAATACTCGAAGCATAGGGCGATGCTCGTCCTTAGTGCGCCTAACGAGGGGGTCCTTCGAAAGAGGCTCGCTGAAGATCCTTGGATGCGCACTGGAGTGCTTCGCCCCCTCGAAATCTATCCTTGGGAAGTTCTCATTGGAAAACTAACTTGATGGACAAGAAACGCCGTGCGTGCTCACCCACCTCACCGCCCTCACCAAGAAACCCTGCGACCCGAAGCGACTAATGCGGGGCTCGGAGTCTTGGTTGTCTGTTACGAGTCTTGGTTCAGGTCAATGTCGCCGGTATGGGTCAGGACCCTGTAGGCGTTCAGAGTGATCCACTTGCTGGGTTTTCCGATCTCTTCAACCTCTACGGGTGCCTTTCGGCCTTTCCCGCTAGGATAGAAGAAGTCGCCTTCTCGATACCAGTCGCCCTCGAGATTCCAAGCGCCATCAGGTCTACGTTTTGACAGCAACAGGTGAACGGCACTTCTGATTCGCTCATCGTCTCCATATCCAAGCTTCGTCAATACTCGCAGCGCGTGGAGGATGTCGTAGAAGTAGTACATTGGAAAGTGGAGTTTGGTGAAGAATGGGTAGGTTTCCTGCCAGTGGTGGTTGTCTGACTTGTAGAGGTGGTGCATGAGGAGAAACTCGGCCCCATCATTGATGGACTGTTTCATTTTCCGGGTCCATTTCTGTCTTGGAATCTCAGAGTAGGCCCATAACGGCTCGATGGTGGACATGAAGCTACTATGCTTCACTTTCTTCTCAGGATGGTCGCAGTTCCAGCCACCATCCTCTAGCTGATCCTTCGGCAGCCAGTCGATCGCCCTTCGAACCCGCGGGTCATTAGAGTAGTCGAACTTGATCAGAGTCCGAATCATATTTCCTGTGAGACACGGCTCGTCCCATCTCTTGCTCTCCTCGACCTTGCTCGGGCAGGCGAAGGCACCGGTCTCTGTCTGGTGAAGATCGAGAAATCTCTCGCATTCAGAACTGATCCTATGATCGGGCGGAGCGTCCATTTCTCCGAGTAGTGCTAGAGGCCAGACAGCGGATGTCCATTTTGGACGATAACAGGTCTCCTTGGGAGACCAGATACCTTTGCTTGTCTGGGTGGCGATGATCTTCTTGACCGGCCGGTAGCTTGGAATCTTCTCCCGTGTCGCCAAGACATCTTTTCCATCCTTTGGCCTGTGCAGCAGATCGATGAGAGCCTGATGTCTAACCGACGGGTCCTTGGGGTCAAGGAGCCAGCTAAGGGCAGGACCTTTCATGCAGAGTCACTCCTTCGTGAGCGTTTTCTATGTTTCTCTCTTGAGGGTTCTCTATGTTTTCTCTTGAGAGCTAACCCGGACGGAAATTCGGCCGATGATGAAAGAACTTGGATCTGAGTGAGCAGAGCTTAACAATACGAAATCCGCGAGTAAATACTGATGGATTTGAGCTCGAAGTCCAGCGGGTCTTACTTCTCTCCTGAATTCTTCAAGTTTCTGAGGAGCTTGGCTAGAAGCAATAACAGAGTATGGTTTCAGAAGAACAAGCAACGTTATGAGAGGTATGTCCTCGCACCCAGCCTCCGGTTCATTAAAGACGCTGGTGCCGAGCTTAGAGCGGTTAGCCCATACCTTGTGGCAGACCCTCGGCCCTTTGGCGGGTCACTCTTCCGGATCTACCGAGACATACGCTTCTCCAAGGACAAGAGTCCCTACAAGACCAATGTGGCCATGGAGTTCTGGCACCGTCGAGGAGGAAAGAAGTCTTACACCGGGCTATACCTTCACCTGGCACCGGGAGACAGTTTTGCCGGTGCAGGCATATGGCACCCTGACCCTCCGACCCTAAACAGGGTCCGTAGGGCGATCGTGTCCCAACCCGAGGCTTGGAAGCGGGTCAAGGAGAGCGGGTTGAAGATGGAGGGTGAATCTTTGAAACGACCACCGACCGGGTTTGACGCTAAACATCCTTTCGTCGGAGATTTGAAACTGAAGGACATTACCGCAGGGGTCCAATTCAGCAATGCACAAGTTACGGGCCCAAGATTCATGAAGGATTTCGTCCAAGCAGGTAAGAAACTTGACCCGCTCAACAAGTTCCTAGCAGGGGCACTGGGCCTACCTTGGTGATAGATGGGAACAGCAGCAGATTCCGCCAATGGTTTTCTCGGAGATCTTAGATTGGGATTGATGACTTCGAAACATCATTTGAGGACAGTCACGCGGGCCGACTGAGTGCTATCTAACCGTGTTCGAACGAGGTCCACGCGTACCGTCGTTCGTGATCTAGAAGCCATTTTTTCCGCCATATTCCTCCTCCGTATCCGACAAGCGAGCCATCCGAACCAATCACTCTATGGCATGGCACAACGAGCGATATTTTGTTGGCACCGTTTGCCTTTCCAACCTCGCGGGATTTCTCAGGCTGTCCGAGCGCTTCAGCAATGTCACCATAGCTTCGTGTCTGTCCAGTAGGAATCTGTCTCAAGGCCTGCCAGACGGCTTCTTCGAACGCTGTGCCGTGCTGGGTCGTAGGGATTTGGAAATCTGCAGACTCGCCGGCGAAATAATCGTCGAGCTGAGCGATGAGCATTTTTAGAACAGTGTTGGTGCCTGAACCGATCAGTCCAAAGTTTCGCTCTAGACGACGAAGTTCGCCTGTTAATGCCACACGATTCTCAAATTCGAGTAGGAATAATGCTGCGTCATCCGCGACGGCGATCATCGACCCGAGAGGGGTGCTAATCTTGGTACGAACAAGCTTCCCGTCAATCACAGATCCTAGCCGATTTGCGACTACAGCCGCTTGAGTTGAAAGCATTGCTCGATCATGGGAGAGTAATCAAAAATAAAGAGTTTGACTCCAAATCTTGCGGTCAAAATAGGCGTAACTCCCTCGTGGGCGGAACTAGGTTTTAGGAATACGGGCTAATCGTATCATTCAGCTCGATCGTTCAAGTCCTAAGTCATAGGCGGCTTTCAATCTCTCGCACGGCGTCTTCCATTCTCGGGAAAAGAAACTGGAAGTCGGATGCCAGCAGCCGGCCGGGCGCAACTCGGCGGCTCTTGATTATCAGTTCGGCCTCGGTCCTGTGAACGAAGGCCGCGACCTCGAGCATCCTGCGCGTCGCGGGCAATCCAAAGGGCACACCAAGCTCCCGACGTATGATTCTCATCATTTCGCGTTGCGGAATCTGGTTCGGCGAGGCCAGGTTGACTGGCCCGCTGAAATCGTCCCGGTCGATCAACCATTCGACAGCGCGGCAAAAATCAGCTTCGTGAATCCAGGAAATATATTGATGCCCGCCGGCAATGGCGCTTCCCAACCCCCATCGCGTGAGCCCTCGCAGGACCCGGTAGACACCACCTTTGCTCGCGGCGAAGACCATAGCGGTACGCAGTGCGACCTTCCGTGTCGCAGGCGTAGAGGCGTTGAAGAGCGCTTCTTCCCAAGCACGGGCGACCTCGACCGAGAATGCATCCTTGGCCTCCGGAGTCGCACCAATTTCGCCGGTGGCCTCATCCATCTGCCGGTCGAATGTGTGTTTGTAGATAGTGGCCGTGCTGGCGTTAAGCCAGACCGGAGGAGGTTTGCTGCAACGAGCGATTGCCTCGCCCAGCACGCGCGTCGAATCGACTCGCGACTCCAGAATCTCCCGCCTGTTGCGCTCGTTGTATCGGCAATTCACTGATCGCCCGGCGAGATTGATTAGTGCCCGCGCACCTTTGAGTTCTCTCGCCCAGTCTCCCAGCGTACGCCCATCCCATCCGACTAGACGAATCGACTGCCCGGCCGTTTGTGGGGATCGAGTCAGGACAACGACATCGTTATCTCCAGAGACAAGTCTGTCAGTGAGCAAGCGGCCAATGAAGCCACTGCCTCCAGCAACGATGATGCGATTCCTCATATTCCGATCCAGCTCGAAAGCAGTATCTCTTGAGTCACTAACGGAGCTTTCTTGTAGACTGTAACGCTAGGAATAGATTCTATTTGGCGTACTTTGCCTTGCCTCGCTGAGGGAGTGTGAGCAGATCATGCTCATGCTTTAACTCTCTATGGTTTTCCCACAACTCGGACAGACGCCAGTACCGCGCGGGACCATGGCTGCACAATGTGGGCATAATTCAAAATCTCTTTGCTCAACGTGTTTCTCGTCAACGATGCGCTGAATCTCAGCAGAGTCGTCCTGGATACTGTCCAATTTCCCCGGATATGTGTAGATAGGCGTCGGGTAGTTGATTGTGTGAGATCTTTCTTTGATCCAAGTTTCAGACGGTACGAAGGCAAATCCTGAGACTAATCCCTTCAACCTTTCAAAGACACCGGGTTCTTGGTTGATCATGACTGTGAGATCCTTCCCTCTCTTGGATGTGATTATCAGGTGTCCTCGTCGCACAATGCCGGGCTTCTTGAGGTCTACACCGGAGATATTCTCCCGCCGAATTTCAAAGTCTTTCCTGCGGTCTAATTCCTCTAATGTCATGGGATCTTGGAATCTCAATCTGTTTTGCCCCCAGGCAATGAGAGCCAGAATTATCGGAGCCGCTATGAAGTAGGAATAGGCTGCTGAAGTTCCGACAATGATGGCAACAGCTGAGGCCCCTGCGATTCCGGCCAACGCGGCAACGACAAGAATGACCACGAACCATCTGCTGGTCTTGACTCCAATGATTCTCTGAGAAGTAAAGTAGACTCCGTACCCTCCTGCAAAGTTGCCTTTTTTCTTCAATCCCCCACTCATCAGCCCACCGGAGTATTGTTCTTGTCCACGAGTGAATTTGTTCCAAGCTGCGACTCCTGCCACCAATTTTTCCGGTTCGATCCGTAATGTCTCAGCGTTCTTCTCTTCAGGGTGAAGTAGTAGCCATTTGTTCTTGAATTTCTTAGTAACAAAATGCAAGTCGGCTAGATCGAAAACTAGGGCTGCCATGACTCCGACGAAGCCGAGCAACCACAAATCATTGAACGCGCTCAAGGAAGGCATGGCGCCGACTAGCTCGCCCGTCCCAATGATATAGACGAAGCAGAAAATGGCAAAGACGTTAGTCCAACGAATCCATCTGACATCCCACTTGTAGAAGTCTGGGTGGGTACTTTGGAGGTGCGAGGATTGTGAGAGCTTACCTTCCTTGCCTCCCCCGAACGCTGCCCCGCAGACCTGACAGAGATAGTTTCTTGCATAAATTTTCCACGGCGCAATCCCAATCCAGGCCACTACCATCCCTACGAGAAAGAACGTGTCTCCCAGAGGTGTGAAGTGGCAATTTGGAGCCGGCTGTCCAGCCGCGTGCAGACACTGTTTGACACTAGCGCCGTAATAGATCATTCCCAGTCCGACAAAGGCCAGTCCAGTCTCGATCGTGTTCCTTTTCATGTTCTTAGCTCAACACTTGTCAGCGGGACATTGGGTCACTGCCTATGCTCTGATCTGCGGCTGTTTACTTGAATTGAGACGACAAGCCTAGTCCATGACCACGGACTAGCCTACGTACTTCGCTTTGCCCGGCTGAGCCGCCTGGGATTCTTTGTCGCCGCCCTTCTTGAGAGCATCATCAATCTCCTTCGCCTGCTCCTCCAACTCCTTCATCTCAATCTGCAACCCGAGCTTACGTATGAGGACACGTAGGATAATCGTAGCCGCTCTCGGATCCACCATAAAACCAGAGGTCTCGCCAGAGAGGAATAGCCCCTTGAGGTTTCGGACTTTGGCCAGGCCTGGGATTAGCCCGTTCATCCAGGTTACTGCGCCGCTGTCTATGATCTGAACGTCTAGAGCTTTGAGTTCTTGGACGAGATCGGATTCACTGGCTGCCCCGTAGACCTTGGGGTTGTCAGAAATTCTACCAGTTATGAAAGCCCCCACAGTGATAAGAGTGCCAACGCCTAGTCGTTCTGCAAGATCAACGACGGCCTCTGAAAGTCGGAAAGCTCCTTCAGGAAGTATCGGCTGAGCGTCTCCCGTGTAGAGAACTAGATCGTTGCCAGCTTCATCGCTGTTGACCCAGTAGTAGAATTCATGCTTCATCAACTCCGGCGTCCCGTCAGGCTTCAGCAGGACGCGAGGTGGAAGATAATCGGAGTGAAGGTAACCTAGTGGAGCGGCTTTGAGGGTCTTGACAAGGTGATCGAGAACAATCTTCGCAACGCGCCCACTGTCTGGGAGTCCGGCGATGAGGATTGGACTGTGGAGTTTGGGAGCTTCGTTGAGGTGAAGTTCTATTGGCTCTCGCATGGCAGACGCGGTCGAACGGGACGCTCTATCCTCGAAATAGGAGAAGGGAGTACGGATTGATAGGTATTCCTTCGCGCGTTTTTACTCTCTTGAGAGGAAAATCTTCTGTACTTTTTTTCGGAATGTTTATATGAACTGCTGACAGGGAACAACTCCCTTCCAATTAGGTGACTCTTTGGCAAAATTCATGCTCTCCCTCCGCGACGAGAACTTCAAACTCCTAACAAACGAAGCCGAGGACCGCGGCATAACGGTCCAAGAATTGATCAGGGCTGTCATCATCCCGGACTGGGTCAAGATTAACCCCCCAGCCAAACAAAACAGTAACGGAAACGCAGAGAAGATCCGGCCATACCAGCAAGTCAGCAGCCGAGAGCACATTCTCCAAGCAGTAGGCAGACTGCGAGACTGACAGCCAGACCGATCTAGACAACCCCCTCAACCCTCCCATTTTTCAAGAACGCACCAGCGCACCGTGCGCTAGTGGTGAATCTCACTAAGCTCTTTTTGGGAAACTAAAGCGACACTGTTGCTCCAACAATCGAACAGAAGGTTGTCCAGGGTATGGCCACGAGGAGGGGACCAGATTATCCCTGGACGACGATACTTCCCGACATGGATGGCATGTGGAACCTGCAGTAGAACGGAAATATTCCAGCCTGGCTTGCACCTATGGTGATGGTTGCGTTATGGATTGGACTGGTATCAGTTGGGCGTCCCGCCACGACCACATCGTTTCCATAAGGCGAACCAATCGTAAAGGTATGATTTGTGTCAGTCGGGTTGTAGAAGCGAACTACTAGGGTGTCACCTTTGTTTACGTTGATTACGCTCGAAGAGAAGGCGTAATCACCTCTGAGTCCCGAGGCGAGAGTAGAGTTGAACGATTGGTCCACTCCGAAGAGATAGAAATCCCGTGTCTGAGCACTCGGACCGGCGCGAGAAAGATAGCCTGCACTAAACCCGGTGACGCCTCCAACAAGTGCCGACAATAATACTGCAGCGATTACTGTGTTTCGAGGACCCCAAGTAACCATGGTCTCCAGGTCGAAGGCTAGGACTTAAAAGCTTTTACATGTATAGTAGCTTAGAAAAGCTTTGCATTGGTGAAAACCCTTGAGCGGCCCAATCTCTCACCTAGAGATCAATTCGGTTGCTATCATGATAGTACCTTTTATATACTTCCTATGAAATAGTTGACTTTTAATGTACCAGGGTAGGAAAGCCACCTTCGCGATTACCCTAGCGGTTCTGATGCTCACAATAATTCCCGTGTTTACCCAATTTTCTCCTATTCATACCGTAGCCGCAACAAAGCCTCAACCACCATCATCAACCTCCGCGACATGGTCCAGGGCATACAATATCCCATACAGTTACTCGCTGGCCGAAAGCGTTGCTCAGACGTCCAGTGGTGGTTATGTCGTGGGAGCCTCGTGTACCGCAGCTGCGGTAACCACTCCCAACTGCAACACACTCTCAGAGCCAACTGCAATGGTCATGAGGGTCGACTCAAGCGGAAATATTCAATCGCAGATCCAATACAACTACGTGAAATATCCATACTCTACACCATTGAATCTCATCCGATCGACCGCGGACGGAGGCGCCATCTTCGCAGGCAACGCGCAGTTCGGCTGTCCCACAACCGGACAGACCAGCTGTGGCACGATCGTCAAAGTGGACTCGAACGGGAACGTTCAATGGGCAAATGACCTTCAAATCGCTACTAGCTCCACCTACGGCCCCCTCACATGGCCTCTCGACCTCCAACAAACGACCGACGGTGGATACGTCGTAGCAGGCTATACCTTCGCCCCCGCGTCGAGCTACAACCCGTTCGTCGTGAAACTCAGCTCAACCGGGCAGATACAATGGCAACATATCTTCGTAGATCCGAGCAGTCAGTACTCGGCAGCCTACGCGGTCCGACAGATGGCGGACGGAGGCTATGTGGTCGCCGGAGAGGTATAATACAATCAGATACTCGTCTTCAAACTCGACTCAACCGGTGCACTAGTCTGGCAACATGTCTACGCCATCGGAACTGACAGCTACGCTGAGACCCTGGCGCTGACGTCTGACGGTGGCTTCATCCTCGGCGGGCTAGTGTCCATAAGCACTGCGACATCATACAGCAGTAGTGTTCTACTTCTGAAGCTCGACTCAACAGGCAACACCCAATTTGCCAAGACCTATGCTCCATCTGGCAGCATCAGCGACCTAGCAATCACGGGCGCACAACAGACAGCTGATGGAGGATACGCGTTCGCGGGGTACTACTTCCAGAACACCGTCTACGACGAGAGAGCATGGTTGGTCAAGACCGACTCCGCTGGCAAAGTGCAGTGGGACAAGATCTATGGCGCGGATGTTGAGTATTCTGATAGAAAATTCCTGTCCTTCCAGCAGACGAGCGATGGCGGATTCATCGCAGCAGGCGTCACCAACCAGTATAACGACGGGTATGGTTCGCTCTGGCTTGTAAAGACAGACCCGAACGGCAACATCGCAGGCTGCAGCGATGTCAAGAACGGATCAGACACAAATAGCACGGCCTCGGTGAAAGTCTCGAACTCAGATATTGGAGCAGTCAAGGATGGCATCTCCTACTTGGCCGACACACTCGCTGTCTTCACAGGACCCTTAACAGCGACAAAGGAATGCTAGCAACCTTTTCCGCACTCTCTCCGGTCGAAGGCCCCGTCTGCTTGTGAAGAATGTCGAAGCGGTGAACAAGAACCAGTCGCCCACTACGTGCTCCACAGCAATCTAGGCCTGGAGCAACGGACCCTTGAAGCCCCGCAATGTAAACTCGGACAAGTTTGCCTTAGCGTTCTAGGGTTTTGCATGTTCGAAGGTTGATGGCGTATTTTGAGATGTGCTTGTCTGCTAGGCGAAGAATCGGTTCAACTGTTTCTCGGTTGAGGGTGTACTCTATTGTTTTTCCAAGTCTCTGGCTTGTTACTAGTCCGCAGAATGCTAGGCATTTGAGGTTGTGGGAGGCCATGGTTTGCTCTATTTTGAGAGCTCCGGCAATCTCTCCCACATTCTTTGGACCGTTTCTGAGCAGGTTCAGAATGCCTACCCGACAATCGTTCGAGAGCGCAGTAAAGAGCAGCGAAGCTGCTGTCACACCGGTCTTTCCGAGGATGAGCTGTTGGCTCATGATTAGCCCACACTCCATATGGGCGCTTCTACAATTAAACTAATCGAGCCATCCCCAGCCTGTAGCAAGCTTATATGACAACAGCGTCATATGACAGTCGAATCTTATGTTTGACTTAGTAATTCTAGGGTCGGGCTCAGCAGCGTTTGCCGCTGCAATCAAAGCCGCCGACCATGGAGCAAAAACGGCCATGATAGAGAGAAGCACCATAGGTGGAACATGCGTAAATGTTGGTTGCGTCCCAAGCAAGAACCTCCTCCGAGCAGGGGAGCTTCGATACTATGACAGTCATCGCGAATTCCCCGGGATAAAGCCCGGAGCCACAACACTCGAATTCAATAGAATCATAGAACAGAAGAACCAGATCGTTAGGGGACTCAGGAAAGAGAAGTACGCCGACGTTCTAAAGTCACTACCCTCAACCAAACTCTTTCGCGGAAACGCGAGATTCGTTTCGCGGACGCGAGTAAAAGTGGACGGCATCAATGTTGACGGTAAAAAGTTCGTGATCGCGACGGGATCCTCACCCCGGATACCCAGCATTCCTGGCATTGAGAAGGTGGACTACTTGACGAACGTGGAGGCTCTCAGCCTGAGGAACAGACCCGCCCCGATGGTTGTGCTCGGTGGCCGAGCCCTGGGGCTCGAGTTCGCCCAGATGTACTCGCACATGGGGACCAGAGTGACTCTTCTACAGAGGAGCGATAGGATAATTCCTGAAGAAGAGCCTGCAATCTCTGACGCACTACGCCAGTACCTAGAGGAGGAGGGAATCAAGATCAAGACGGGAGTACGGATCAAACGCATCTACCAAAACCAAGGCGAGAAGATCGTAGCCGGCACAATCAACGGGAGAGAGTTCGAAGCCAGAGGAGAAGAACTTCTCTTGGCGACCGGGAGAGCCCCCAACACGGACCAACTAGGCTTGGAGACTGTGCGAGCAAGCGTCAGAAAGGATGGCGCTGTAAAAGTTGACCGAGAAATGCATACGACCGCCCCTCACGTGTGGGCTGCCGGAGACGTCATAGGCGAACCGATGCTAGAAACGATTGCGGCAAAAGAGGGAGCTACGGCCGCCGAGAACGCCTTGTCGGGGACGCATAAGAAGATAGATTTCCTCCCCGTTCCCAGAGCGATATTCACGTCGCCACAAGTAGCCTCAGTTGGTCTCACTGAGAAAGGGGCTCATGAACGGGGCTACAATTGCGCCTGCAGAACGATACCAATGTCAAAGGTGCCAAAGGCCATCGTCATCAGAGAGACTAGAGGATTGATCAAAATGGTTGCTGAGGCTTCGACTGGAAGGATATTGGGAGTTCACATCCTCGCAGACGGCGCTGCTGATATTATCCACGAGGCAGTTCTGGCGGTTAAGTATAGGCTGACGATCGACGACATCGTCGACACCGTGCATGTTTTTCCGACGATGACTGAATCGATCAAGCTGGCCGCGACGTCTTTCCGGAAGGACATTGACGAGCTTAGTTGCTGCGCGGAGTAGAGGCCGAGGTCTGAAAGATACGTCGTTTTATGGTTCCGTAAGACTAGTCGGGTTCTCCGACACGCCAACATTATACCGAATGATTCTGCCCGAAAGAGGAGATGTCTACGTCAAATGTGGAGCGGACATACTCATCAACGGATTGAAGACGGACCTCAGGGCCGAAGCTCGATGCCCCTTGTGCGGGACGGTAACTCGTTTCCACATTGATAATCGACGAATCGAGGATCTTGCCCCCAAGGACCCAACGCTTCACGTCGTCGAGATCCAGGTGGGGCCGGGACGCATGAGCATCAAATGTGACTCGAGCCATATTTTCGACAAGAAGAATTGCCTTACAAACTGGCTATCGACCTACACCGGAAAATCGGGCAGAGTAATCTCGCTCCCCGAATACATGGATTCTCTGAATAAGCGGCCTCCAACGAAAGTATCACCAGCATGAGCCAACTCAATTACTGAACAGTAAGGAATTAGCACATTCGAAACGAAAACTTTCGCTGGCAGAAGGCAGATATCGAAGATCACATTATCATAGTCGTCCCATGGGAGAACTGGTCGTCAAAGAACTGACGCCGTCTCTGAGAGACGACTTCCTACACTTCTTCGACAATGTTGCATTCGCGGACAATCCTGACTGGTCTGACTGCTACTGCTCGGCCTATCATTTCGCAAACAACAAGGGAAAAGCCGAGAGTCGTCGCGAGGCCTCAAGCCTCATCGAGGAGGATAGAATGCACGGATTCCTCGCCTACGACGGTGGAAAGCCCGTCGGCTGGTGTAATGCGGCTCCTCGCAGCAGCTACCCTGGAGTCCAGTGGCTCATGGGTCCCGGGCCAGACAAGTATGAGCGGGTCGGTTCAATCGTCTGCTTCGTAATAGCCTCCACGCATCGCAACCAGGGAGTCGCGTCTCAGCTATTGAACGCTGCATGCAACAAGTTCTCCCAGAAAGGACTGGAGTATGCTGAAGCGTATCCGGTCAAGAAGCCAGAGTCAGCTGCCTACAACTTTCCCGGCCCATTGTCAATGTACCTCAAGAACGGCTTCAGCACACACCAGGACGCCGACTGGTATCTGGTAGTGCGAAAGCGACTCAAGGACATCGTGGTCTAATCGCGCGTTTTCCCTAGCTGATTACGCAAAACCAAAAAAAATTTACAACCCCGCTGGAAGAGGACATTCCGTGTAGGGACATGCAATATCTGACCTCATTACAAACCACATCGCGGGTCCGCCCAAGTGTTCCGAAAAAAGTCCTTGGGGAACCGCGCTTTGCCTTGGTTCAGCCGATTGGTGAAACCGAATTCGCTTTCCGAGTAATCGTCAACTATAGACTAGAATCGGTCTATCCAGAATCCTTTCGGACCCACAAAAAAGGGGGGAAGGTCGACGGAGCTATATTGGATAATTACGCTTTGAAGAATGGTGCATAAGCGAGAAGTGTCTCGCTCTTGAAGACGCCTGGGAGAGTTGTAACTCTCTCTACGGAATTCTTCACGATTTCTTCAGAGGTCTTTGCTTGCCAGAGTGCTACGATGTCGAACTGTCCGGGTACTGTGGTTGCTTCGATGAAGCCTGGGATGTTGCTGAGCTGCTTGATGACGTTCTCGCTGGTGTTGTGCTCACATGTCAATACGGAGACGCCGAGGGCCATCTGGCTCTCGAGCTTCTTGGTCGGCTGCATACCGTCGAAGCCGGTGTGAGTGTCGGTTGTGCGTACGTCGCTGATCTCGCGGATTTCTTTGACTGTCTGGTAGATGTTTTGTGGAGTGTTCGGTTTCAGGCGTAGAACTAGGTCGTATCTGCCTGTGACCGGTGCGATGATGTCGATCTGGCTGTTGCGCTTTAGCTCCTCGACCACTTTCGTAGCGCGGCCCGAATTAACGGTCGCGAATACGTAGGTCGGGAAATTCATATTGGTTTGCATTGTTGTTTTTTTCTACTGCATTTTATTGCAGTATAGTAACACTTGTTACTTGCATTTAAGGCTTTTATTCCAGAACCCACTATCTATTACATGAGAGTAGGGCGAGAAAGGACTTGACAATCCACCGAAACAGCGCCAGCGTCCCAGAAGCCGTACGAGAGATCCTGACCAGAAACTATCCCGTCTACCAATGCTTGAAGATGAAACTCATGAACTTCCACTCCCTCGCAGAATTCATCCAGCCTCAAGTTCAACAATTGAGTGGTAAAGAGGCCAGCATCAACACCCTGGTAGTAGCCATCAAGAGATTCTCCGACACACTATCCAATAGCAAAAGCCCGGACGCGTCAATAGTCCTCAAGGACGCGAGGATCTCCCTTTCAAGCGGCATAGTAGACGTGACGATCAGAGCCCCAAGAATTCAGTTTTCAGCTATAGTCAAAGAACTATCAGACATTGCAGCCCAGCTTTCAGAGTTCCCTCACATCTTCCCCCTCTCAAACTCGATCAAACTGATCCTGCCAGAGGAGGATTACACCATTGTCCGAGGGAAATGGGACCATCTTAGAGAGGCGGCGACACAGGCGAACGTGTCTAAGCTGATTCTCAACCTATCGCCCCGCGCCGAGATGACCCCAGGAATAGCATCCTTCATCACTGAGCTACTGTTCAGAAACGGGGTCAATATTCTTGACGCGTTTCTTGGCTACGGCGACATCATAATGGTCGTCGACGACAAGGACGGACCCCTCGCCTACGATGTTTTGCAAAGAGAAATCCATGGCTCCAACACGGCCTGAGGAAGTGAAGGATCTGAGCCAAAACCCAGGCCAAGAAAATAGAACTCGCCGCACCAGCATAAGCCCAAAGAAATCATCCAGACAATTCCAGCGGACCCTATCCTAGCGGGGTCCTGCCTCTGAGAATCATCTCAGACCAGATATCGATGAAGATGCTTACAATGCCCAAGTACCAGATCTTCCGGAAACCTAGAACCGTTGTCGGCTTGGTCTCAGCGGCCATCGTCTGGTTTGCCCGGCTAATTTTCTTCTCTCGTCGAGAATCGTGCTAAAAGATTCTCTCTTTGAATAGCAGCTAATGCCTGTCTCGCTGGTCTACCGCTATCTTCGAATCAAACACAATGTCATCTGGGGACAATCGTTGACTAATGCCTCGGCTATCCTGCGATTGGAGACGGATTCTGTTCCGTGGATACAACCGTTCAAATAGAGGCCTCTCCCGCAGTCGAAGATGAGTAGTATGCAATCTCAACAGCAAACCAAAGGCGAGGTAATCGCCGAGCTGCGCGGTAAGACCGACAGCTTCAGCATCAAAGACATCGGCGCTAACGGCATCAAGATCGAGAACAACGACGTAGGCCAGATCACAGGCAAGTACCAGGCCAACTTCATGGAGACGGTCAGTATTCACATGAAGACCGACGGTACGAGCGAATGGGAAGGCAAAAGCATCCAGATGGCCGGCAAGGACATGGTCGTCGCAACAAGCCATGGCAAGGGACGCAACAACGCTGACGGAACCATCTGGTTCGAAGGAGAGCAGAAGTACATGACGCAATCGCCGAGCCTATCCTGGCTCAACAATACCAAGGGCTGGATCGAGGGAACCGCCAGCCAGGCCGACCAGACGTTCACCGCAAAAGTCTACGCCAAAAAGTAATCAAGCGATCGTCAAACATCCAACTTCTCTTTTTTTTGTCGCCTATACGGCTAGATATGACGCTCGGGCCGTTGAAAGTGTCGCTGAAGGGACTTCTGTTTATGACCCGAACGATTCCTCTTTCGTTGACGAGCGTCTGACGCTCGTTCCATGATATGCCTGAGAATTGCTTATCGCTTCTCAGGCTACAGCTCTTTTCTGCACTAACTGGTCTCTGTAGAGTATTGCAAGGGCTAGGATCGAGATGAAGATCATAGTGTATATTGCCGAGATCGCCATCGACTCAAAGATGTCCCTTGTCGTCCAAGAATGTCCAGCTGCATCTATCACGTAAGTGCTGGGGGACATGAACAAGTAGCCGAGGACAAACCCAACTCCCGTCCACAGGTAGAGTATGATCGCCTGGAGATAGTGGGTTGCTGGTAGCGCTCGACTCAGGTCTTCCGATCCACGCTTCCGCTGGTACAGCGCGAAAAGCTGGAAGAAGATGTAGACAGTGAATGACCAGCCGAGATAGTTAGAGAATGGTACGCCAAAGTATCCTCCTCCGTCCTTCCATATCCAGGCGTGATTGATAGTGGAGGCTATCGGGTCGAGGCAGAAATCCCATGCTACCATTACGAAAGATGCGACTGCTGGAACCGCGACCGAGATGAGGAGGGCAGACCCCTTGCGGACTTCGCTTACGAGGAGGGTTGAGAAGACCCAGGCGAGATAGCCGAACGAGATGTAGGATAGAGAGATGAAGAAGGGTACGAGAGCTATCTTGGGTCCCAGCGAGTCGGTGTAGTAGTAGTTGCCGAACGGAAAGCCGATGAGGATGCTACTGTTTTCCAGGATGTTGCTGACGATTGCCGTGACGACCATGAAGATAGCAATAGTCTTCCATCCATACCTCCTCCCCCCGTGGATCAACGCGAAGGGAAACAGCAGGGGCGTGATGAGGCCCGGGATTATGCGGCTTCCGATAGCATACGCTATTACCAGTCCCCAGAGAACACTCTCTGTCAGCCTCTGATTGCGGGTTGGAGCCGAGCCGGTCATGTCTGCTCGGATTCACCAGGCATGCTGGTGATATCCAACCCCATGCTAACTTAAGCTATCCGACTAGTCCTGACATCTGCGAGGATCCTGTGGAGAAAAGTCGTATCTGCAACAGGAGTTATGCCGTAACTTCTCTTGAAGACGTCACACTCGTTGTAGTTTCAGGCTGAAGAGGAAGCGATCCGATGGACTGAATCCGACTGATTAGGCGAAAGTGACAATCGCTTGTTAAACTGGAGCTAGTGCTTCCTGTTGGATGGCAGAAGGTCAAGAAGGTCTTGATGGAGAGCGATAGAAGCATCGAAAAAAGGTGGATAAGGCGATTTCGGTCGCGGCGTATCATAATGGTGACCGTTTTCATCATCGCCCTCGCCGTGTCGTTTGCCTTTCTGTATTCGCTGCTAGATGGCCATCACCCAACCGTTCCGAGCCCGAGACCTTCGTTGGTGGGATGGGGAGGCGTAGCTCTAAACGAGGTGTCTCGGACGGCTTCGGGCAATCCTGTCAGCAGCGTCTTTCCCGGTGAGACGGCGAGCGATCTCGAATATGTAGTGCAGGTTCTCCGGGCTCGAGGGTTCAATACCGTTAGGGTTGACTTTGACCCGTACTGTACCGACATGGCAGACTACAACTCCATGAGTGTCTATTCTCAGACGAACGCCCAGAAGGCCGTCCTGATAGCGCAGCACTACGGCTTCTGGATAATAATAGACTACCACGGATACTCGGATATTTTCCGGAACACCAGCTGCTGGCTCAGCTACTGGAAGCCAATAGTACAGAATATCGGACCGATGTATTCCCGGATCATCTGGGAGCCTGAGAACGAGCCCACGACTGACTGTTCGAATAGTCCGTCGTCCTGTCCGAGCGCTCCCTGCTCAAGCGACAGCTCGTGCGTAACATATCTTGGCAGTGCGTATCAGCAGTGGATTAACCAGACACGGTCAACGGGCGATACCCATTGGATAGTCGTGCAGAGCATATGCAGCTATGGTTGCGGTCTCTGTCCTGACGGGACCGGAGACTGCCCAGCTGCGGTCGACGGCTATCCAATAGTCACCGATCCGGCGGGCCGTATATTTCTCAGCATTCACAGCTACATGAGCTACTCGTACTATTCGAACAGCTGGAACACGACGACTGCCACCGCCGTAGCGAACGGCTACTACCAGGCGGTACTGTCAGCCTCAACGAAGTACGGCTGGCCAGCCCTCAACACTGAGGGCGGAGCAGATCCACTATGCAATCCTTGCGCTACTCCCCCGCCTGACACGGAACTATCCGGCAGTGCAGGCTACACTACCGTAACCCTCAGCTTCATCCAGACACTCACAGACCTGTATGATGCAAATACGCCCGCGAGAATCAACTGGGTCTGGTGGCCCGCTGGAGACTGGACAGACACTAGGACGAGCCCTCTCGGCACACTCGACTGTAACAGCTCACCCCAAGGCTGGGGCTGTCAACTGAAATCACTGCCAGCAACCACGTAAAATCGCATACCAATTAGGACCACGCAACCATTACGTTGGGTCGTGACTGGCTAAGATTTTTGAGTAATTTTCAAGGCAGTGTCGCCGAGAATCCAGTTCTCCCCCCACGCCTTCAATGATTGCATTATGGGTCGTATCTGCTCACCCTTGTCAGTCAACGCATATCGGACAGTGAAGGGTTGTGTGTCGAGAACTTCTCTTCGGATGATCTTCTCCGAGGCAAGATATTTGAGGACTCGAGAGAGTGTCTTTGGGTCGATCTCGCACGCAACTCTGAGCAGCTCGTTGAACCTCATTGGCCGTTCCAAGAGATATCTGACCACTATCAGCCGCCACTGGTTGCCGATCTTTCGCGCTGACTCGACCGCTGCGCAGGTCACGTAATCATTCTTCCGGGTCGACATGTAATCAGAAATTGTTCGTTTTCTTCTGCTAACTGGCATAATGTCTCCTGGTGGCTCGTGAGCCAACAAGCTATTTAGCTGTCATTTTGCCAGCGCCGATCGTTTACAATGCCAATGATTGATGTCTACGCGCCAGCAGATCTATTCCCGCCAGGTTCCGATGGCCGGCTTGGCCATGAGCTGACTATGGCTGTTCTACGTGCTGAGGGTGTGTCGACACCTGGCCCGTTTCATCTCAACAATACTGCGGCTTTCATCCACCGGATGGATCCACACGCGGTTCATACCGCAGCCACCGACTCCGCCCGTACTGTCCGAGTTCAGGTCATCACTCCTCCAGCCGCTCTGACCCGTGATGGTCAGAAGCAACTCGTCAAGGAAATCACCGAGATTGTTTCACGGATCTCAGGCGATCCGAACCAAGCCAGTCGCACCTGGGTAATACTGACTGAGGCAGCAGAGGGCGGTTGGGGACTCTCAGGCGCAGCATTCGGCCGTCAAGAATTCGCTGCACTCGCCGCCAAAGCTGCCGCGGCCCGCGCGAAATAATCTGAACGATCATCTTCAACGGTCTGGACCCTCGGCCCCCGAGCGGTCGTGTGCGGGCCAGTTTCAATATGTGATCAGTCCTTGTCGGAGATGGATACCGCTAGCCGTTGCTTTGATTACCTTTCCTATGTCTCACTGACCCGGGACTTGGACTTGTCCGGGCACGCCTTCTCTGACGAAAAGCGTAGAGATTCACGATAACCACGTCAACCAACACGAGTAGGAGACCTTCACTTCCAAGTGCACCGAGCGGTAGGGAAATCACCCCTTGAAAATACAAGAGGCCTGCCCATCCCCAGTAGGCCACAAACAGTGTGAAAGCTAACACGATTGCACCAATCCGGTCCGGCTTACGCATCGATAATAGGAACGGGAGACTTCAAGACAAAAAAGGTTGCTTGACGTAGTTCCCGTTAGGCTAAACTGAGAGGCAGGTCGCCTAGTTCCGAATACTCAGCGCTTCGTTGGAAAAGAGGCGAGCGGCCCCGTTATAGTGAGATCGTGTTCTATCTAGCGCAACTGTCCAACCCTCAAGGGTTAATTCTCTCCTCTCCCTTGTCATGATACGAGAGGATTCTGAACGTCATCCATAGCTTGCCCGCGATGCGGAGCCAGCAACGTGGCAACGGCGAGATACTGTCTGACCTGCGGCACCCCACTAGTAGCTGCGCCTCCAACAATGCCCCCAGCCTTCAGTGGGCCTCAGCCGCCACCATACCCGTACTACGGGTCAGCAGCTGGCTATTGGGAACACCATCTAGCGGGCAAGATAGACAACACAAGAACCGGTCTACTACTCCTGATCATCGGCCTGGCAATCAGCTGGATTCCATTCATCGGCGCGATAGGTGGACTCGTAGCGCTCATCGGTGCCCTGCTGGTTATTCTTGGACGTGAGGCTTTTGGACGCGAGCATGCCCGAAACGCAATACTGGCACTCATAGTCTTCTTCGTAGGCATCGGCGTTACAATTGTTGGATTCGTCGTCCTGTTTTTCGCGGCGTTTTCTTATCGAGCTGGTCCTGGCACTCTTGTTCAGCCGTCATTCGCATGGCTTGGTGTTATCACCATTATCGGTGGCGGAGTCACAGGCATCTCCGAGGTCCTGCTGACCTATGCGCTTCAGCTGAGCAACGGCCGGATACTATTATGGACCGCCTATGCAGCTTCAATCGCAATCAGTATCGCAAACTTCCTGTTCATCCTTCCTTTCTTCAGCGGAACCGGATTCGTGTTTCCCGCCATTTTTCTCACCTCTTTCCTAGGAATCATACCAGCTCTGCTCTACGCAGGAGCGTACTACTTGGCAAGACAGCGCATCGTCAGGCGAGAAATCCCCTCACCCATCACACCGCAGCCCATGGCTCCGTACGGTGGCATACCTCCAACCAGTGGCAGTGGATAACCGAGGCCACTCGTTAGTCTGTGTCAGAACGGTTCAATGATTGGTCGAGGTGACTCAGCGCCTTTCTGGAGAAGAGTCGTATTTGTGATAGGGCTTGTTGAAGATCAGAGTCCTCCCTTTGGCACAAAGGCGAGCATGATCTCTTTGCACCCTGCCTTCCGGAAGTCTTCGTTCGACTGGTTCCGCGGGTCGACTGAGTACGGAGGGTTGTGATGACGATCGTTCGAATGTAGTTTTGGTTTTCACTCCGAAGCTATCATTATCAGCGCAGTCATTAGACGGGTCAGACCTCCTACCATTAACGCTACAGGAAGCACAAAGGTGGTTGCTAGGGAGAAGGTTGACGATGGGGAGGATAGCGGATCGGGCAGATTCCCAATTGCATCTGACAGGGATAGTGCGAAGAACAGAAAGCTCGCTAAAGCAGTCTTTCGGAGAGCTTTCGACGTTCTTTCCAGCCTGTTGGCACGCTGCTGATCTGATGCTTGAATCGCGCGTTCAGTTCTGAACCGTATCTCAGCTAGCATGCCTGTGAATATTATGCCAGTGAAAGCTATCATCAGCCCGTTCGTCGAAATCAGGTCCTTGTCAAGCTCGATCACCGCAGATGAGGAAACATATGATCCAATATGCGAGAGAATGAGATAGGCCATCCCGGCCAGAACTAGAGCTAGAACAATCAGCCAAGGCCACGCTTTTCGGACTCGGCTGAGTTCTGACTTGTGCATGACCTAGACTACTCCATCCCTTGCACGATAGGCTCCGGCCAGACTTCGTCTTCTTTAAAAGTCGAGTGAGAATGGGCTGCTCGAAGACTAGTTTCGAAGTAGGATTTTAGCAGGTTATCGTTGCCGCACTTAGTTTCGGCCGGGACCTTGCAGAGCATCGCCTAGGATTGTCATGGGGCTGCTATCGCTACAGGTAAACGAAATGCTGTTTGAGCCTCCGACTCGAGTTACCAAATAGTCTGTTTCGGCCTGGCCGAAAATCGCGTTAGCCAAGTTATGAAATGGTGAAATGCCCTGACAGATCTGGTCATCGTTTATGGCTGTACTGACTATAACGAAGTCTTGCGCTCCGTCCGGTGAAAAATTAATCGTACACGTTCTGGGATCGGTGCAACCTGAAGAGAGCGCCTGTTTCGCAGGCAGATTCCGAGATGGGTCCCAAGGGTGTTGAGTATTTGCTCCACTGACGCCTATGGCGATGAAGCCGACAAACGCGTTGGAGCCGGACCATGTGACATTTATTCCGTCTGAAGATAGAGGCGAGTCGGCTACGGTGTAATATTCCCATATGGGACGACCGTGCGGGGGCGTGTACGCCGCTCTCAAGGTCCACGTGTGACCAGCATCATCGACAATTGATGTTACATTATCAACAGAGGAAGGTGAAGGGCAGCATGATCCGCAATTTCCAAAGATCCCACACTGGGCGATCACAACGATCACATCATTGCTACTCGTCGTTGTCAGCGTTGCAGACGCCGAACAATTGAGGTGACTGGAACAAAGGCTAGAGCAGGATGATGTGTCACAACTGTATGAGTTGCCAATCGCCACGCCGTCCAGGCTCATGCTGGGTGGAGCAGCATTGACCGGCGTCGCGTAGACAAGGAGCGCAATCAGAGGCAGTAGGACTATTCCGGATAACCTTGTTTTTGATACCATTTAAGAAACGACTCGTTTTGGGTCTAGTGTGTTCCGGCTTTTAGGGGTAATGGTGTTCGAGCGTGGACCCAAATTGGAGCTGTATCATACCTTGCCCACGCGTTGGCTAATGTCTAGACGCTAGAGCGTTGACTCAATAGTTTGAGTACAATTTTTCTCTCTATGGTATCGCTTAGATGGCTGATGTCTGATTCCCAGTGTACAGTCTCGGCTTCGTTTGATCTGATTTTCCCTTTCCAGTCTTTGACACGAAAATAGTGTATTCTCTGTCTCTCTCCATTCGACGCTGTATAATATCGGACGCGAATCGATGTGATCTTTTCCACTCTGATCCCTAGTTCTTCTCGCATCTCTCTCTTCAGAGCCCGATTCAGCGATTCGCCCACCTCTACGTGGCCCCCTGGAAGCAAAACTAGCCCTGGGTCCGCATCATCATCGACTCGTCGCTTTTCGACAAGAACTGAACAGTCGCTTATCAGAACCCCACTCACACACTCAGCGGCCCGTTCGCGCGGGACGCGCACTGAGACTCCACTCTTCATTTGACCTTTACCCAGTTGCTCATGACCTTGTCTGAGAAGAGTCGCATCTGTTCAAGCAAGTCTGTTGTGGACCATAGTCCTCCTTTCGAGACGAGGGTCAGCATGAACTCTTTGCAACCAGCCTTCTGATAGCCTTCGATCTGCTCGATGCAATCATCAGCTGTTCCATGTATGACGGTGTTGTAGGCGTCTGATTCCGGAATCTCTGCGGCGATCTTGCGGATTATCTCTCGCTGCTCTTTGGGGTTTGAAATCTTCTCCCAGATCCTGCCCGGATGGTTTGCTAAAGGATTGATCTTCTTCAACGCCTCGGGGATCAAGGCTAGGAAGTATCTCGCTGGGCCCAGCACGTTCCTGTCTGCTTCTGCGCGGTTGGTGGAGATGGAGGAGAGCGTGTAGTATGCAGAGCGGAACACACCGAAATCTCGACCCGCATTATGGGCTGACCCGATGATGGTATCAAGATCCATCTTGTATGTTGAAGGTGTGTGACAGTGCGGTATCCATCCGTCCGCTGCCTCCCCTGCGAGTCTCAGCATTCTGGGACCGAAGGCTGCCAGATAGATTGGCGGGACTGGCTGTTTCTCCTGGCCGGCTTGCAGGTATGCGTTGTTCAGTGTGAAGAAGCGGCCCTTGAAGCTCTGAGGCTTGTCTATGCTGGAGTTCCAGAGCTGCAGGATGATCTTCAGACCCTCGCTTAGCCTGCCGACGCGATGTTCCGAGAACAAGCCGAAGGGTGACTGGTTCATGGGATCGCCGGCGCCTACTCCGAGGAAGACTCGTTTTGGATACTGGTTGGAGAGTGTTGCGAGGGTCTGGGCTAGGATGGCCGGGTGTCTCCGGACGAGGTCTGTTACGGCGATTCCGACCCTGATCCTATGGGTCCCGGCGGCTATTGCGGCGAGAGTGGTGAAGGGTTCGGGTGCGGCTGCGGCTTCTGTCCCGTAGAGCAGATGGTCGTCGATGAGGACGGAGTCGAATCCATGTTTTTCGCAGAATTGTGCTCTCTTGATTATCTGCTGGAAGGGTTCGTTGGCCGCTAGAAAGATTCGGCATCCGAATCTGACTTTGTTCTTCACACTTCAGTCACAAGGGGTCTAAGGTTGTACGTCACGGTCAACGCAGACTCACCGCGCTTCTAAGGGGCTTCGGCCTGCCCTTAAGCGTTGAAGATCTAGATTCAGTTCAGCCGCGTCGAGTTATATGTCTCATTTGCATTCAAGATTTAGATGGAACAGCCGGCGATCACAGTCCGGATGATCAAAGGGGTCTTGGCGACTAAGAAGGTAGTCCAGACGGAGCTGGAAGAACGTGAGTATGATCTCCTCTCCGAGGTGGCGAAGAAGAAGGGCTTGACCATCAAGGAGGCTGCTCGTCGGGCACTCCTAGATTGGAGTACGTCGAGGATGGATTTGAAGAATGATCCTCTATTCCGGCTCAAACCTGTCAGGTTCAAACAGAAGATTAAGTCGTCTGAGATCGACCGGTTCCTCTACGACCCAACGTAGCCTCGAACTCTGCTCTTCACGCTTCAGCCAGCACGGGTCTACGCTCAGCCATCTCAACAATAACCTTCTCCACCTTCATATGATGAATACGACGATGAACCGTCAAGAGAGTGAGACAGTCCACACAGACATGAACAGTATGATGCTCAGCCTCCAACACAACAACCTCATCCTCGGGCCGAACCTCAAACCTAAAACCACAAATCACAGCCAAAACAAACACATTTCTGCTCTCTAGCAGCCTCAACTCGCCCTTAAGCGTTGATGCAAGCTCGCGACTTCACGCCGACGCCGGCGACGAGAATAGATGAAGAACGCTCTAATATTCTTTGAACATCATGCGTTTCGTTGCCAAGAGGCGTGGTCATCCTCAATGTATTCATGGGATGGGGAGGATCCGCCGGTGTCTCGATAGCCCTTGAACTCAACAAGTTTCTCGAGAGCATAAGACGGTATCGTTGTTTCGTCGCTAGGAGAATAACTCCGGGTCTTGCCGAACTCCCGGAAATTATTGAAGAGATACGTAATTCTGACGTGGCAATCATGATCGTAACTAGGTGGACCTTTAGATCGAGGAGATGGCGAGATGAAATGAGCTATATTTACAGAAAGCAGGTACCTGTTCTGCCCTTTGTTGCAGATGATGCGCCAATTCCACATATCTTAGATTATATGGACCTTCAATGGTTCAGGTTTGATCATAGAAGACCAGCAGCGAGTTTCCGGCAAATACCATCGTTCGTCGATGCCTTAGCGGGAGCAAGGAGGCGAGTCTAGCTGGGTTTACTCATCGAGGATAGGAGGGCCCAATTTGAGTCCACGTTGAGATCGTCCTACGAAAAAGCAAGCATAATTCCTGATACGGTTGGAACTCGATGGTACATAGAGAATGTTGATTGGGACAAGAAATTCGAAAAGCTAGCACTCCAACTCACTACTAAAAGAGAATGGTTTTCAGACCCCAACGTATCGGCTGACATGGTCTTCTACGAGGCCGGACGTTCACTCGCAATTCGTGAAGAGGGGTACTTGATTTCCAAGTTAACGTCCTGCGGAGAAAAATACGAACCCATGAAGGGGGAGCAGTTTGAAGTGATTTTCACTGCAGCGAACACGCTTAGGCTTAGAGGCTTTAGGCCGCAAGTCCTCTTTCTCCCAGTCGAAAATTATGCCGAATTCTTCAAGTGGTGCAAGGATAGTGGGCACAATATCGAGTTCGGCCCCAAGTTCGATATTCTAACATTAGATACACTCACCCGACTGTCGCTACATTGGTCCAACAAGTTCTCTCCATTTGACCAGGCTATGATTCTCGATCCCATCTTTGCTGAGTGGATTGCAATGCCGGGCGATACAATAGGGTCTAGGCTAAGAATTGCGTTGGATCCTGGAGGTGACCTGAAGGTTGAAGTTTCATTTCAGTTCAACATATTGAAGCCTGATGCCCTTATTCGATGGCATATGCCTGACCACGAGAGATTGACCCCTAAGTTACGGGAGTTCCTTGATCGTTTCCGTAATCTCGAAGAGAAAGTTAGCATTCTCCTATGGGCGAGGAAAATCGCTCAGCCTACTGCGGATCCCTTATCGCTGGCCAAGGGATTGAGCGAGATTTACCCAAGCATTAGTGAACGAATGAAGAGACTTGTGAAACTTCGGAACATGGCGGTACATGACCCCGCCCATATTGGAAAAGGCGACGTTGAAGAAGGGTTGGCTAGCATAGACGAAGTCATGAAGACCATAGACAGCTATGGTTCATCGGTCAAAGGCAAGAACTAGAGAACTAGGCAGTTTCGTTCTCGTGTCTGAGCAATAGCCGAAAGACAGATGAATTCTACAGATGTCTGGTCAGCGGAGCGACTGGCGCGAACGACTACGCGCCAACCCATTCCGTATGGAACAAGAAATCGCATTCAAACTCCAAAACGACGGAATACATCCAAGAAATCCTGACGGTTCTCGGGCAGAAGAATCAGTTTCGGTAGCCATCGAAGAAGTCAAACCACGGGACTGGGCTGAGAACGTCCATCAATCCGACGTCGTCAACAACTCGGAGAAGTTATACAAGAAACGGGGATACACAATGTGAATGGCATCAAGGAGGGAATGAGATACCATGACTAGCAAGAAGATCATGCTTGTGGAGGCAGGGTCAGTCAGGCATTGCTACCTCTTGCACGAGTTTGGCGACAGCAATCTCGTCTGGAAGCAACGAGTCGAAAACAACTAGCGCTCCTTAGCTGGCTTCAGAAGGTCGGCTACGCTGCACCTTTGGCTGCGGGACCGAAATCTTCACGGTTGAATTTCATCTCGCCTAGGAAACCGCTACTTCGCGTCCCTATGACCGCGCCTTACGTGGAACGTGCTTATCGTGGGTCCGTGGTTGCAGTCTTGCGACCGGAACGGTAGAGGTACGCCGAACTTGCCAAGATCCACAGAACGAAGAGCCCAAGGTAGGCGAAACCCAAGCCGGGAACGACTGCTCCAATCGCGACAAGGAGTAGCCCGACACCGGTCACGGTGACGAATGCAAGTCCTACGTACGTGAGCCAGTTCGGGAAGACCTTGCTCTTCCACATCGACCCGCTAAAAAGCCCGATAGCGAGCGGTGCGCCAACATATACAGCAAAGATCGCCTCCTCCTCCGCCTCTAACACTTGCTCGGAGACGAGAGCGGCTGCCTTGTCAACCCCGGTTACTGTCGAGTTGTTGTAAATACCTGCTAGGGTGGCCCTCGCATCCAAGACGATCAAGTTCACGACGACAGGGACGATAGACGCAACTATTGAAAAAACCACTGCGGCCGTGGTTAGCACACTGTCCCTTTTTGGAAGGGCAGCGCGGAGTGATAGGACGAACAAGATGAGGAAAATCCCGGAAAAGGTACTCACCAGCCCGAAGACGATAGCCAATCTACCATCGTAGTTGGCGAGACTCTCTGCCGGATTCTCAGCGCTGATAGGTAGGAAGAATCTGGTAATGTATAAGACCGAACCCATTACTCCGAATAGTGCCCCGAGTCTGGACGACCGAATCCTCCCCTCATGCCCTAGTGTTGTTTTCAATATAGTATATCCTGCTGCCAAGCAGGAGAGTTCCTATCACCCGCCGTCGGCGTCGGACGAAGTCGTTGTGGATGGGTAGTTATGATTTTTGGCAGTGTCTCGGATTGTGGGTTCAGAGCCGGTGGGATTTGAACTGCAACTAGGTTCACAACCAATCCCGCCCGGATTCCTAACGTTGAACGTATGGCAGCTCGAAGGGTTCTTCAGCTGAAACCCTCTTTTTTGTAAGGGCTACGAGCCCGCTCCCTCGATTTCTCTCGAAATCCAGTAGACTTGCTCTTCACTAAAGATTGTGTTCATCAAGTACCAAAACTCAGTTCCATTAAGTTGGCTAATTCGCGTATCACACATGTAATAGGACCCGGTTCCGATAGTGATACCGCAGAACGCCATCAGTGCAACAGATGCCTTAGCCTGAGGTCAGCAGCCTGAAGTACCGTCCTGAGTTCGTCGGGCGTGGGAGGTCTTTCTTCCGAGACAGTTGATGCATTCCGGATTCACTTGAAATTTTAAGCTAATCCATTTTCCCGGTTCGGAATCCTTGCGAATTCGCTAAAATTACCTGGCTGGTTGGACCACGTTTGTGTAGATATATGCTAGAGTTGATTGAGCCTTGGTCAAATGATGGAGATTGGGTTGAGTGTCAATGATACCATGACTAACAGGAAGATCTGGTTTATTACTGGAGCCGGCCGTGGCATGGGCGTCGATTTCGTCAAAGCCGCTCTGGCCGCCGGCCACGCGGTGGTGGGCACCGGTCGGGACCCTGATGCCGTGGCTAAGGCCGTGGGTGATTTGGATGACCTGCGGGTCGTTAAGCTGGACGTTACTAGCCGCGCCGATGCTGAGGCCGCGGTGCGGGAGGCGGTCGACCGGTTCGGTCGCATCGACGTGCTGGTCAACAACGCCGGTACCTTTGATGCGGGCTACTTCGAGGAGCTGACGCCGGAGCAGGTCGAGCGGCAGCTGGCGACGAGCCTCCTCGGCCCGATGAATGTCACCCGCGCGGTCCTGCCCATCATGCGCAAGCAGCGCTCGGGCCACATCATCTCGATCTCGTCGGGCGCGGGCCTCGTCGGCTTCGAGTTCTGTTCCGCCTATGCCGCGTCGAAGTTCGGTCTCGAGGGCTGGATGGAGTCGCTGCGGCCCGAAGTCGAGCCGTTCGGCATCCACACCACCATCGTCAACCCGGGGTTCTTCCGCACCAAGCTCCTCACGAAGGAGTCGATGACATTTGCCGACCGCTCCATTGAGGACTACGCCGACCGCAGAGCGGAGCAACTCAAGTGGTGGGAGGCGCAGAACGGGCAGCAACCCGGCGATCCAGCCAAGCTCGCGCGAGCGCTCGTCAGGGTCGCTGCCGAGCAGTCGCCGCCGCGCCGCTTCATCGCCGGCACCGATGCCATCGCCCTCGCCGAGCAGAAGATCGCCGATCTCAAGGCGCAGATCGACGCCTACCACCAACTGTCCACGTCGCTCTCTCTCGACTAGCCCACGCCCGCCGGAAGCCCGAAGTAGTCCGAGATGCGCGCGAGCATCCGATACGGCGCCAAAGGACGGTTGCATCGAGAACGTGTCCAACGCCCGCCTGATCCAGCCGACCGATGCACTCGTCGCCGTCAGCCGCGCCTGCATCTGCGGCAGCAATCTCTGGGCTGTAGAACCCAACGGACCTAATTGCGCTTAATCCTCAAGATACCAGAAGCTGCTCTTTGGGGAAGACGTTCATGCTGGAAAAATCGTTCTTCTTCCCACAGTTCTGTGGCATTAATCCACTTCTGGAGTGAAGGGTACAATCGGAACTGATCGAAGCCCCCAGCCTATGTGTGCGGTCCCCAGAGATACACGGCGTAGAGAAGCATGAAGAAGACGCTTGGGACCGAAGCGATGAAGACTATGAAGCCTACGATTCCACGCTGTTCAACGCTCATAGGACGGAGAAGCAACGCAATCGTGCCGACGAACCCTGCTATCGACGGAGTTACGAAGAGTGCTAGGGGCGGGTAGATTATGGTGAGGGCTAGTCCAATGATGGACGGTGCACCGCCGAGTGAGGGCAGAATGAACTCGTAGACTATGGGCAGACTCGCTCCGGACAGCAGACCCATTGCTGCTGATATTCTAAGAGGCAGATCCAGCTCGCCCCAGTTGTGCACCACGGAAGAAGCCAGTTTCATCTCCAAGGCCGCCTCCCATCAGTGCTCTTTGTGGCCGGCCCGGTTTAGTCTATCGGAGAACAGGCATCCAAGTGAATTCTGCGCCCGGAACTCGAATCGTCCCATGGAAACGTTCCATCTGGCAGGACCCCTCCGGAAAAAAGTGGGGAGGGAGGTCACAAATTCCTCGCGACGCGCGAGTGCTCCTTGGGGAGATCCCTCTCATGGAAGTGCCCAGAATAAGCCTAGATCCGTAATCTGGGAGAAGGGTTCCATATGATGCGCAGTTCACTCTTGCATGATCCCATCAGTCCGCTATTGGAAAAATGATGATTCGGCTGTTCTGCGCAACAAACCGATATTCTCGCCGAGAGGCGTTTCAGCTAGCGAGTGGATCCTGTTCTTTCGTTTATGTTTTGTTGGAGTCGTGACCAGGCCGACTCAGACACGTTTCGTATGCTTAGACCTGTTGGAAGCAGTCGTGATGAGAAGAGTAGATAGTTTGGTATATCTGGATATTCTTGAACGGCTTCAGCTCGAACGATTATTCTTTTTAGAGTCATGTACGTTTTTATACAAGATTCGAGACGATTTTCCTTCGATCATTCTTGTCAAGCAGGCCGATGATTATCGTTGTCGCCTTGATCATGGTTGGTCTGTTCCTAACAACTGATCCAGCAGCGATGTCGAGCTCTGCTCTGCAGAGAGTAGCACTGACTAATTCGACGCCGAATACAACTATTCTTCCGGAGTTATCGACGGGATCCAACGTGGGAATCGTTGGCGATGCGCCTCCCGACCGTCAGCAGGTTGAACCGACCATCGCCATAGACCCTCGCAACCCGAGCATTATCGTTGCCGGCGCCCAGGATCTGAGACTCGTATCTGTTGGAGAGCATCGTTGGCATGGATTCTACCGGTCAACAGACGGCGGCCAAACCTGGACGAATATTCTCCTCCCAGGCTTCCCGGGCGACACTTCACCTGAAGGACTCGCCTCACCCCTACATGCTTGGAATGCGACATCCGACCCTGTGCTCACATTCGACCGGAACGGAAATCTGTACTACGTAGGCCTCGTTCTCAGCATCCCGGTCAACAGCCCTTTCATCAACACCGGTCTTTTCGTGGCGAAGTTCACGAATGACGGAGCCACGTACTCCAACGCGAACCTCATCTCTGCGGGCATCTTTCCAGACAAACCTTGGATCGTAGCGGATACGACTGGTGGACCTTTCGACGGAAACGTGTACGTCGCCTACGACGCTAACCTGACCGCCACGTCCTATTTTGGAACTCTCTTCACCCGCTCGACTGATGGGGGTAATACTTGGTCGGCGCCGTTCTACACTCCAGCCGATGAAACCGGAGAGTTGGCAGGAATGGCGATCGATTCGTCCGGCAATGTCTACGTCTCAGCTGACGCGTTTGATGCTGTGACCGAGAATTTTCTAGGCTATATTGAAGTGACGAAGATAACGAACGGTGGGACAACGGTCGCAGGGACGACGAGGGCTGTTAATCCTGCTTTTCTGATACCTTCGCCTCTTCCCGGAGGAAACTTCCGGGCATTCACTATTCCTCAAATGGCCGCTGATCAGAATGGAGTCTATCTTGTATGGGATGATTTCCGAACTGGAAACTCCAACGTTTTCTTCACCCGTTCGATTGACGGCGGCATCACATGGATTGCTCCATTGATGGTCAATGATGTCATGACTGGACAGCACTTCTTTCCAACAATAGCTGCCTCCGGGGGTATCATCAGTGTAGCCTGGTACGACAGCCGTCTCAACGTTGGCACGTCGATGACTGCCGTTGACGTTTTCTATGCCCAATCGCTCGATGCCGGCAGCACCTTCTCGCCCAACCTACGAGTGACCTCGACTAGCTTCAACCCCAACATTGTTCTGAGAACCGACCCTCCTTGCACATTCTGTGCTTTCATGGGAGACTATATCCAGATAGCAGCATCGCCCGCCACAGCTCAGCCAATATGGAGCGACAACAGGAATGCATGCGACACAAATATTCCGCCGTACGGCTGTGTTGACCAAGACGCTTTCACTGCCACCATTAACAAGAGTGGTGGAACGACATTGTCCAGCACAAGCTCCACCATCAACTGTACCCCAGCCACGATAGCCGTAAACCAAGCCGCTCAATGCTCAGCGACCGTCACAGACACCTCAGCCACCCCGACCTCACCAACTGGCAGTGTATCTTTTTCCAGCAGTAGCCCCGGTTCATTCGCCCCCTCGCCAACCTGCACACTAGGCCCCACCAGCTCCTCGACCAGCAGTTGCTCTCTGAGCTATACGCCGAGTCCAGGCACGGAAGGGACACAGACCGTAATCGGAACCTATGGCGGCGACTCGACTCATCAGGGAAGCTCAGGCTCAACCAGCCTGCAAGTAACAAAACGTGCCTCGTCGACCAGCGTCAGTTGCTCGCCCAGCGCCCTCCGGCCTAAACATTCAACAACATGCCAGGCCAGTGTGACAGACACATCACCTGGAACACCGATAACACCGACAGGATTCGCTAGCTGGAGCAGTAGCGGAACCGGGACCTTCAGCCCAACCAGTTGCATCATCTCCGGCAACGGACCGACAGCAACTTGCACCGTCACCTATACGCCAAGCACAGGCAGAGCAACCATTCAACAAATCACCGCAACGTATACCGGAGATACGGATCATCTCAGCAGTTCCGGTAGCACCACCATAGCTATCGCATAGGCGAAAAGGAGAATCAAAGAATTCTCGAAAGGTTCGGTTCTGCCCGGCTTGAGGTTCATCCGACACAGCTAACAGCCGCGAACGTCCAACGATAATCCACCGAAGCCCGTCACCAATACCCTCATTACCCATCGATCGTTCCGAGGCGCCAAGGCTGCGCGAGAAGGGAAAGAGTGTGACTGGACGTAGTCTCAGCCGCTTCTCCTAACCATCGGGACCATCGAGGTGATGGTCAGGGAGTTCTCGTTTGCTTGGATAGTTTTTATCGGGTCGTCGGCTTTGACTTTTCCTTCTCGCAGGACCTTGAGATAGTATCCGGATCTTTCAAAGTCGAGAAAAGTTTTGAGGATGGCTTGGGTTCCGAATCTCAGACCTAACTTGTAACAGGGAAAGCGAGGCTGGGTCACCGCAAATTCTGCCGACCCGACGCCGAGTTGGTCGCCCACGTGAGCTTCGCTCTCAAGTAACCCTTCTGTGGTCAAGTTTTCCCCGAATGTTCCCCACGGGACTTCCATATTCGGATATTTCGCGACCCAGTACGGGTAGTGTTCAGATGGATCGGCGTAGACGGCCTTGTCTACTCCACCGTGAACTGTCAGGTCGGCTTGACGGTCGCCTTCCAGGTTCAGCCTTCCGAACTTCACTGCGCCTGAGACTGGTTTCTTCACAAAGCGAGGAGACTGGCTTTCTTCGGACCCGGCCTAACTGACACACTGATCCTAGGTTGACCGAGAGACTATTCGCAAAGCTCAGATCCCTCAGACTACTCTTTGCCTAGGCTTTCTAATAATTTCACCGTATAGCCGGTCCCTTGTCTTGCTGGAGAAGACCGCTGCTTATCTGCTGGGATGAAGAAAAGCTGAAGGAAAGAAGCAGGGGTTCGTTGCTGCGAATCGACCTATGTAACAGTGATAGTAATCGTTATTGAATGGGAAAGTCCGCCGCTGGTCGCTATCGCCGTAACCGTGTAGTTGCCCGTGGGAGTCTTGTGTGTTGTTGATATCGTCATCGTAATTGTGCCTGAGCCTCCGGAGGAGAGCGTAACGCTGTTTGAGCTCAACGAGACAGTTGGACCATTACTGACCAAGGGTGAGACGGAGGTTCCTCCAATGCTGAACGAGGAGTGAACATGGTGGCTCACGTCGGTATCAACACTAGCCACTACCACGCCATTGACCGTAATCTGCACGTGCCAGTGGCCAACGAAAGCACTGACTCCGAACTCTAGGAAGTGGCTTCCGCGGGAGAGAGAGTAGGTGTGGGAGAAGGTAAACGGACTGAAGCTCACTCCTATCACCGAGCCCGGTTGAGAATTCCAGAAATCAGGATTCAGCGTCTGATCAAACAGTAGCCCAAAGGACCTCTGGTAATGATCGTCTGTGCTAGTTGCCGTAATCGAGATCGAAGCCTGACTTGGGAGCGTTATCGTCCCAGCGAAGCTCGTTCCAGCGAAGCCATTCAGGCTCGTCAGAGTAAGCGTGGAAGTACCTGAGCTCCCATGGCTAATGCTCAGACTAGTCGGGCTGGCTGAAATTCCAAAGTCGCCACCAACACTAACGGTCACCGTGGCTGAATGGCTAAGCCCGCCACCCGTCCCGCCGACGGTTACAGTGTAGGTGCTCGGCGTAGCCCCTCCGGCACTAATGGAAAGGGTTGAAGTCGCCGAGCCACCGCTCGAAATAGTTAGGCTGTTTGGCCAGAGAGAAACCACCAGTCCAGAAGAAGAGGTAGAAGCGGTGAGGGACACGGTCCCCGAGAAGCCGTTGAGGCTAGCAACGGTGACAGTGGACGTGGTCGACGAGCCTGCCAGAATAAGAGACTGGCTGGATGGATTCGTTGTGAGGCTGAAATCCAGAACCTTGACTGTTACAGTTGATGCGTGGAAGACCCCACCGCTACTAGCGATCAGAGTGAAGACATAGTTCTGCGCTGGCGTTGACGACGTTGTAGCGATACTGAGCGTGATAGCCGAGGATCCCGCCGCCGACAGAGTAGTGCTCGTAGCGCTCAACGAGCCTGTCGGCCCATTAGTCACTGATGGTGAGACGGAGACTCCCGTGACCTGGAATGGTACGTGCACGTGGGTGACGACGTTTGTATCGACATCCGCCATGAGCACGCCGTTGACCCAGATCTTGGCGTGCCAGTGGCCCACCCAGGCGCTGACACCGAACTCTATGAAATGTGAGCCTGTGGGGAGCGGGAAAGTATGGGAGTAGGTAAAGATGCTACTGGCATCCCCGATTATAGAGCCTGGCTGCTGGTTCCAGAAATCGGGAGTGTACAGAGCCTGGTCTATAGTTAGGCCGAAGGCCCGGTAATTACCATCATCAATGTCCACGGCACTGATCGTTACGTTGGCTGATGATGCCAGTGATATTGTACCCGAGAAGCCGTTTAGGCTCGCCAGCGTGATTGTGGAGGCTCCTGAGGAGCCGGCCGGAAGAGTCAGCGTGGTCGGACTCGCTGCGACACTGAAATCACCGGCTACCGTCACAGTTACTGTAGTCGAGTGAACCAGCGAGCCGCTGGTGCCCGTTACTGTGACTGCGTAGGTACCAGGGGCGGCACCTCCAGCGCTAATGTCAAGTGTCGAGATGGATGAACCACCTAGAGACGGGGTGACACTTGTCGGCCAGACGGATACGACCGGGCCGCTGGGAGAAGCAGAAGCAGCGAGGGACACTGCGGATGAGAAACCTGCATTACTGGCCACGGTGACAGTAGAAGAAGCCGAAGATCCTGCGAGTGTCAGAGAGACAGTGGACGGGCTGGCTGAGATGGCGAAGTCTGAAATCTGGAGCGTGAAGCTTGCTGTGTGGCTAATTATAGCGTCATTCGCGGTCAGGGTTCCGGTAAAGGTTGACGCTGATGGACAGCTGGTCGAGGCAGACAGGCTAATACTGAAACCAGCTCCAGAGCCCGATATGGGCGGTTCGGAAGTTAGAAGCGTGGGATTAGGTATTGAGCTTGTCACGCAATTAGGAAGGCCTGTCATCGAGACAGTGATTCCGCCAGTGTAGCTGTTAAGAGTGCCTAGGGACGCTGACAGTGTGCAGCAAAGCGTTTGGCCAGGATTGATGTTGATGGACGAGGGACTAGCGCTGAATGAGAAGTTGGCCTTTGTACAGCCGGAATCCCATAGCAAGACTCCGCTTTGAAGAAAATTAGGCGACTCCGTAAACAAGATCTGGCCGAATGGCTTCGTTCCATCATTCTTGCAATAGTTTGCCTGCGCCTGAACGTAGGCCTCTCCCCCTACCGCGTACTGTTTGTCAACCAGAGCGTCTGATCCGTCGGTAGAAGTAGACTTTGTCACATCGTTCCAAGTGCTGCTACCGTTTGGCATGTACTGCGGGGACTGGATGAACACTTGGAATCCGGGGTTGGACACGGGCGATTGTCCGAATATTCCGAACTGGAAATACTTCACCGTACAAGGAAACAGGTTAGCGCATAGTGAGAAGCTTTCGGCTCCTACGTGAAATACTTGTTGCTGATAGCTGTAAGGAGTGTAAGTGGCGATGACCCCTTGGTCGACTCCATTAATTGCTGCCAGCCATTCTAGGACTCCATTGTTCCACCGCATCGTTAAGGTGGCGAAGTCGGAAGCAGTGTAGCAATAACAATTCCAGTTCGAAGTGAACACGTTGATCGAACTCTCGAAATATCCAGGTGACGTGTCTACCTCTGATACGATCGTGGGATTTCCAGCATTGGAAATTTGGACCCAGGCAAAGTTTGCCCAATCAAGAGTGCCGCAGGTCTGAATGCAGTTACTGGCACCATTTGATTGTGATTGAGCCATCATTCCTACTCGAATATAGTTACCCGTTGGGATAGAATTTTGAACGGTGTTCAGGAATGATACCTGAACTCTGACTTCGGAAGCTAGGGTCGCGCTTTGATCCATATAACCCGCGCTCCATGGTTGAGCGGTTCCTCCCGCAATCGGGCAGCAGACGGTATCTTGGGGGGAGATGCCGTGATGCGTTGGCGTCGTGCCTGGCGGGCCCGCAGCCATCAAAGAGGTCGCTTCTTGTGGAGAACTGCCCGTTTGAGGAGTCAAGGTAAGCGGGCTCACACCGATTGTCTGAGAACTGACTTGGCGAGCGGCTTCGGTCGTTTTCCCCTGCTCGGAAATGTTCCGAGCAATGAGGTTGTGAGCCGAGAATAATACTGCCGAGCCGAGGATAGACAAGGTCAAAACGAGAATCAATAAGCTGAGTTTTTTCATTCTGAATTCTCAACACCGAGAATCCCATGTCGCCTCATGAAGGCCTTCATTACGGTCAAGCATAGAACGCAAGAATGCGTTATAACGTGACCTCAGATAATCCGTAGGTATACCTACGGATATACGGTTACAAATGACTATTACCGACTCTGAGAAATTTAAGACGGTTGCTTTCTCTAGGGAACCCGCAACAGCTTCGAGGGTTTGTTGTAGGGTCCGATGTCGTTAGAATCGGGCTTGGCTCTCTTCAGGATTATTATCGTGGAGCCAAGCATGAGCTGTCCGGCCTTGGGAAGTCAGGAAGTATACTTTTCTATGCCGCCTGCCTCCTTTCGCAACGGACGACTTTTCAAGTACTAGACCATCCTTGATCATAGGTCGAACATATTGGGGCACATGACTCTGTCTGATAGATACATTTTCAGCAATTCCTTGCTGCGTAACGTCGAAAGGCACGTTGTAGTCTTTCTCATATAGGGAATATCTTGCCAAATGCAGTAGAATTCTGTCGCGGACGGTTGGAGTTATCTTAATTGCTTGCAATTACTTGTGGGGAGATTTGATGTTGTACATAACACGAATCTACCTTCTCTCATAATAAAGGTAGAAAGCCTTGGCGTCATATAGTTAGACATCTGAATTAGGTTCTCGGCCAATCCCTTTTCCTTGATAACAGGTTCACAACCACCAGAGATCAAGATGATTCGGCAAATACCAAAACCCAACTTCTAAGGACAATAGTCGATGGGATGGTGGGGCCAACACGGATATCGAAGATGGATGACATACCCAACAGTCATGAATATAGGAACGAATGCCCCGAGCAAGACTAGGATTGTAATGCTCAACCTTCTCCTTCTGGTCGAGGCGAAAAACCACAAGTTCAGCCCACTCGCGACCAGCAGGATTGAAGCCGGAACGAGGGCAAGAAACATTTCACCTATTCCATATTCTCCCTCCCCAAAGATTCCGGTTTGAGCCTGCGCAAGAACCAGCGCAAACAGAGGGAAGCCCCAGGTTCCAAGAACAATTCCTGTCATGGAGGAGAGTTTGGCGATCCGGTCGAGCTCGTTCCACTTTGGGGCAATACTACCTCGCATTGTCTACACCTGTCTCTGATGTGAAAGTTACTAAAGGCCTACGATGGGTCTGTCAGTATCTGAGGTGGCCGCCGGCGAGGGAGTAGGTCGTACCACTGATGAACTCTCGCTCATCTCGCTTCAGTAATCATCGGCAATCTATAGGCCTCAAGCGAGGTGAGCGAAAATAATTTCGAAAGTCATAACACTGGGCGGAACCCGGACTTCCGGCTCTGCCCGCTCTGATCTGTGAACGGGCGCTTGGCGAGGTCCAGCTTCTCCAGGAGCTTCGCGTGCATCGATGCTGTGTAGGGCATTCGTTGTCTCACGGCTGTACGACTATCATTGTTCGTATGACGGAAGTTAGTCTGCTCCCGAAATCAGCGGGTCTTCATGTTCGAGGATCTAACGGTCCGATGCTTGTGTATGATGCTCGGTTTAGCAGAGAGTTTCTTCACTTGATCGTCTCGGCTGCGCCTATGGTTGCTCTCGTCGGGACCTTCTCGTATGTCTAGTAGCCACATTGCTTGTAGGCATGTCAAGTTCCAGTCTTTGCACGCTGTCCCGGACCTAACTGGTTCGATGATTTAGTCGTCAGAATCGTTCAGAATGAACCCTGATCTGGGATCTGGGAGGGGCTTTTCATATGAAGCCCACTTCAAGCATGCGTTGATACAGATGGATACTGGTCGAAAGATCGCTGACTCGCCTGTTGTGCGGGACAAACCAGCAATCTCCCCCAGAAACGGTTCAGCCAGCGACTGGACCGTTCCTGGAATTTACAAAAAAAATATTTCCCGCGACACAAAACAGTTCTTTTGAGAAACATCCATCCATGAAAATCGCTTGGAATCAGCCCTGATCCGGAATCGGGGCAGGCGATTTTTGATCACTGAGATATTCACGCTTGATCATGCGGATAATTCCCATCTGGGAAAACGGTAGACCGTTCTATTCTGCGCCTGAATCGCAAGATTTGCCCAGACCGGTTTCAGCTGGCGAGAGCCCCCTAGAAAAAAGGGGGCCAGCAATATTTTCCTCGCGACGCGTGAGTTATCTTTGGGAGATTCCTCTTCTGCCTAGGATTTACAAAAAATATTTCCAGCGACACAAGACGGGGTAGTCGGGACCGGCGAAGTTCTTAGGCTAGGCTTACAGAGTTGAGTTCTGTGAGATCGGAGAGACTGTTCATCTTGACCATGTTGTTGCTGATTGTGTAGAGTACGCTGCCGATGTAGAGAGCGCGAGTGACGAAGAAGCTGCTGTTATACCAGCTGGGAAGCTGGCCTGTGGCGAGGTGTGTTATTCTGCCGCGGAGGACGATTCCGTCTTGAACGGTGATGTTGAACACGTAGGCTCCCTGCCAGACAGGAGGATTGTAGCACCATGTGCAAGTTGCGTTCGGTTGAGCCTGCGCAATCGTCAGAGGTATTACCAGCAGGTTGAGAGACCTGTCGAAAAGCACCGACTTGTGATCCGTCAGAGCTGGAGAGTCACTACCCCGATCTCCGACCAAAAAGTTGCTCGTATCAATAGGGTTACTCGGATCCGTGACATCGAAGAGGCTGAGCTTGAGACCCTGGAACAGTGCAGCGTTCTCCCAGGTAACGTTCGTCGAAGATTTTCCGAAACCAATCAAGTGAGTCTCATCGTAGGGCTGCAGATAGTCAGAGACTCCAGGGATGTTGAGCTGGCCCAAGACCTTTGGCTGGGTGGGGTCTTGCAGACCGATGACGAACAACGGGTCCATTCTCTGAAAAGTGACTAGGTAGGCTCTGTCCCCCATGAACCTGGCCGCGTAGAACATTTCACCAGGCGACAGTCCTTCGAGCTTTCCGATGATATGCAGGCCGCTGTCCAAGACATACAGATTGGTTTGCTGCACGTAGGAAGACGATACGCCTCCCGTCGAGGCTACTTGGTTGAAGCTGTAGCCGGTTGTGGCAATGCGGAAGTTGCCATTGTACTCGTCCATGGAGAACTGGTTCAGAACATGTCCCGACACAGTACCCGTCGCCTGATAGCTAATGCTTGCACCATCAATACTGATCCGGTGCACAGCAGTCTGTTCGACCTGACTCCAGATTGGCTGAGTGAGATAGATCTGGTGAAGTGAGACGTAGATGTTACTGCTCGTGCCGATGAGGAAGATCTTAGCCGCTGGAGTCGGGTTGTCTTGGGTTACGTTGATACCAACAACCGTAGTGAAGCTATGAGCCACATCAGCGATATCAGAATGATAGACTGATGCAATCCCCATTGTCAACGCCCGCCCGTCTACCACATTGACCGGAAGCAGAATCGGGCCTGTGCAGTAGACTGGTTGTGTCGCTACCAGGTAAGCGTAGTCTCCAATTAGCCGGGCCCCGGCGAGAGTTCCATTTACTACGAGAGTAGTTGTCAGCACTGGACCGGCATGGTTAGAAATGTCGAAGATCGATAGAGAAGTGGTCTGGGGATAGTTGAGGAATATTGGATAGACAGCGATAGAAGAACCCGCAGGTTGCAAGGTAGCGGTAAATGGTGAAGGGTACTGCTGGTACTGCTGACTGACAACAACTAGCCTATTGCCGTCGACGAAAATCCCCTGGAGAGAACCGTTCACCGATACATGGGCAAGCAATTTTGCGTCTGTGATAGGGTAAGCAAGGACGACCCCGACAGTGTTATTCGTTACCGTGTAGATGTAGCTGCCGTCGTTCTTTACGGTGTCAAGCTCGTCGACGCCGGCCACCTGAGCGTTTGTCTCAGAGTGGCTGGGAGTAGCGCTCGTTGAGATTGAAACCGTGGAGGTTCCACTTGTGGCAATGGTGGAAACAGTGCCGGTGAACCCGCCAGGGTTGAGACCGTTCGTGTTCGTGTTCAGGATTACCGGAGCGGGAGTGGGATTGTAGAGGTTGCGAACTTCGGTGCTGTTGCAGCTCTTTGTGAAAATGAAGCTGTGCAACTCCTGATAGGATGTGAAGGGGACCATGACATGCTGGTCAGTAGCGTTGGGATTGGGTAGGTGAGTGTACATGACCATTATTCCGGGAAGGAGTATTAGCGCGAGTCCGGCGATGATTCCCAGTGTGAGCCCAAAGACAGTCCGGGTTTTGGAGCCAACCTTCACAGCCGTATCCTCCTCTCGTCCCAGTTCTCTTCGTCTCGAATAATTCGGCGACCAGAATGTAGATTCTGATTCAGTCTCTGCTCTACCGGTAGCTGCATGGACTTGATGTACGAGGCGGAGGACCTTAAGGCCACGGTTTAGAACGGGGTGTTCACAGATCAAAACACTTCTGCAAACAAGCAAGCTTGTATTGGTCTGACGCTATTCTCTTTCTCGAAGACGGCTTTTGACGGAAGACCGGGACAGGATCATAGAGTCTGAGCTGAAGGGACTCACTCTACGCGTCTACTGGCACCTTCTCAAGACGAGGAGAGAACCGATCGGAGTGAGGTCTGTACAACGTGCTCTGGGAATGAGCAGTCCCAGCGTCGCGCTACATCATCTGGAGAAGCTGCGATCACTAGGGTTGGTGGATAAGGACCCGACAGGCGAGTACCATCTCGCCGAACAGGTAGAGGTGGGGGTCTTACAGAACTTTGTCGGTGTATTGGGCTTTCTACTGCCTAGGCATCTCTTCTACTCCGCAATGTTCACGGTAATGCTCGCTCTCTACCCTATTCTCTACCCTCCCGATTTCTCAACTCATAATATCGTAGCGTTCATCTTCGGAGGATTCACTGTGGCGATATTCTGGTCTGAGACCTATCGAGCCTGGCGGCTGAGACCCTTGTGATAACTCCTAGAGACTTTCTTGACCCGACCGTCCGGCTTGCGCTCATTACGGGTCTCGTCGGGACGTTCGCGTAAGTCTAGTAGCCACATTGCTTGTAGGCTTGTCAACAGTCTTGACACACCGTCCCGGACCCTACTGGTTCGAAGATTGTCTCGCCACACTTCTGGCATACTAGTAGTCGGCCTACGAACTGGAAGTCGGATCGGTATCGGAGTTCGCGGTATGTGGGTTCCTGGCAGGTTCGGCAGAAGACCTTGCAGTCGACGCTTTGCATAGAGCTTGGTGTGTGGTTCGAAGTAGAAAGGTGGGAGAGTGGGACAAATTCTAGAATGAAACTATTGCGAAGGTGACTAACTATAGCGAAAGCAAGTTACTGTGCAGGAACTCCGTTGTTTATCTACTCGGAAAAGTATAGTTGATTGTCTGAAGTGAAGTGGACGCCTTTTCTTGCAACCTATCAGCCCTCGACCAAGAACAGAGAAAACGGCACGACAACTTAGCCAAGACCTGTTCCCGAAGCATCTTGAAGTAAGAGAACTACCCGACGGCTATGGGTTTCGCTTCCCGAACAACCGCTCGCTTTTCACAGCATTATCGGAGTGGGCTACTCTGGAACAGCTCTACTGTCCCTTCCTTACACTCACCTTAGAATTGGAGCGTGATCAAGGGCCTATCTGGCTCAGGGCAACTGGAAGGGATGGCGTCAAGGATTTTCTCCGGTTAGAACTGGGGATCTAGCGTAGATACCGCGTTGTCACTTTGGAATCCACGATAGAGTTACACGGATTCTAAACACGGACCGGCTCCGATTCAGCGAGCATGTTAGAGACCGAAACAGATTCTGAGGCTGAAGCTTCGGACGTTGTCGTAAAGCGGAGGGCCATCCTCTGGGACATGGCGGTCGGCGAACAGATACGATACGAAGTAGCAACGATCAGAAAGTGCATGGTTATTCTCGGCAGGCTAAGCTCATTCTTCGGCGAGGAAGACCCAGAGACGGGGAAACGGCTTGGAGAGTTGGGCGCTCATCTGGCCGATGTTGTGGAGCTGGTTGAGAACACTTGGAAAGGTTCAGCGGCAGAGATCAACAACAAGAACCATAGCTCTATCGTTTAGCGGACCGAGAGTCTCAGCAGAATCCCCAGGGCAGCACGGGTGCTCGGAAGTATCGTCTACCGAGCCTCTAGAGTTTCCAGGCTACGAGACGGAGCCCAGATTGTGTTGAGTCAGATCATGACTGCTTCGGGGACGTCTTTGAAGTGAGGATCTCCTGTCAGAACCTTAGAGGATCTGCTCCTAGCGGTGGCTAGGACGAAGGCGTCTGCTAGGCCAAAGTCTTGTTTGCGCTTCCTCTCTTCAGCGTGCACTTCCCCTGCTAGCGTCGCTAGCCCGGGAGTGATCGTGTGCAAGGTTGAGTTGCTCTCGACTGCCGTGATCGCAACTTTAGGGTCCCGCTTCGTTCTGAGAGACCTGCTAACAAGCTCCGCAAGCGTGACTGCTGAAGTGAGTATCGTATTCGCTGGATTCTCGATATGGTCTCTGACTCTGGCTCCTCTAGGGCTACCGTCGAGATACTCTATCCAAGCATAAGCGTCCACGACATATCTAGTCGTGGTCTTTCATCTCATCCTCGACGGTGAAGGGTCCGATTCCCCTAGCCGCTCCGAAGAAGCTTTTCCGGGTTTTACGAATCTCTACATTGACAAGCTCTCCGGCCTTGACTCCCTCTTCCTCGGCGACCTCTCGGGGAATTGTTACTACGAGGCTTCCGCCGACTTTTCTGACTCTCGCCAGGGCCAATAGTATCACACTTAGTGTTATTTTATGTGCTACTCGATATTTCAAGATTCCCGTCCTCGAGCAAGGACCATTTTCGGAAGATTCTGAGCTACCAGGCGGATGTTCCATCCCAAGCTCGGGAGCAGCCACGGCGAGACCAGTAGGGTCCTGAGGGTGCCAAGGAAGTCGCCTGGAAAACGCCTGAGGGTCCAAGTCGATGATAAAATCCGCATGACGCTTGAGAAGATGCGAACGGGGTTCTTGCTCGGTCCCTGTTAAGATCCAGCTAGCAATAGGACATCCAGAAAAAACAGGTATGAAGGCCGGTCTCGCGACGCAGAAACCGGATGATTCTATATCCCGTTCTAGGCTAATGTTGTTCCTTTCTGAAGTCTCGGAGCCAGCCGAGCGTCCTTCCATTCCTGACAAGCTTCTTCCAGCCATCATGAAACATTTCTTGCTCATCCGACCTAGGCACAACCAGCAGATCAGCTTCTACCGATCCCGCGAGAACAACCATGGGTGCCACGATCTCGAAGGGCGGATGAATCGAGTAGACTAGCGAGGCATTCTCATAGATCCGGGTCTGCGGAAACATCACGTCATCAGCAACAGCCCGAACATGACTCGTGATATGCTTCCGGACCCATGCTTCATCCTTGTCCGTGACCAAAATCTCGGTTAGTGGAAGATGTTTCTTGATCCTCTCCGCCACATCTATCCGGCTGCCTACTCCCAGCTCTACAATCTTTGAGGCTCGAGAATAGTTCTCGCGGACATAATCGACTAGATCATCAAACATCTATGACTAGCAGAACTACTTCGGCCAGCGGGGCTGGAGAGCTCCCGAATCACCGTTATTCTGTCGCATCTTTCGCATACCTTCGAGAATGAGTTTCTGCTCGATCCCCGCGACAAGCTGCTTCGTCTCTATGACCTTGTCAGGATTGACACTCATGCTAACAGCTCCCTCACGTACAAGGAACTCGACGACTTCCGGATAGTTCGAAGGCGCCTGGCCACAGATAGAGGTCGTGACACCCGCCTCGCTGCAGATCCGTATAACATGACTCATCGCTCTTAGCACAGCAAGATTCCGCTCATCATAGATCTCCTGTATAGACGCATCGTCCCGGTCGATCCCGAGAATCAGCATGGTCAGATCGTTCGTCCCGAACGAGATCCCATCAATCCCCTCCAGAACAAACTTGTCAATCAACAAGACAGTCGCGGGAACCTCGCACATTATCCAGAGCTTGAAATCCGGACTCCTCTTCAACCCCTCCTCTTCCATAATCTTCTTCGCATTCCGGAAATCCTCCAAGGTCCGGACGAACGGCAACATCACATGCACATTCGTCAACTTGAACTCCTCCCGCACCTTCCGTATCGCCCGACACTCCAACCGGAACACATCCGGCTCCTTCACATACCGAAACGCTCCCCGGAAACCCAACAACGGATTGGGCCCGACATGACCCGCCTCCCGCTCATACTTCTCACCACCAGGCAGTCCGAGAAACTCGTCAGGCTTGAAATCTAGACAACGATAGACCACTGGCTTCGGCGCAAAAGGAGTAGCCACTTTCCGCACACCCTCCGCAAAAGCATCGACCATCTTCTGCCCGCCACCTTCCTCGATCAACAGCCGAGGATGCTTCCCCACGGACAACATCATGTGCTCCGCCCTCAACAACCCCACACCATCCGCGTGCGTCTCCCGTGCAACCTTCTCAGCCAGCTCGGGCAGCGAGATGTTGACGTAGATTCTGGTCGAGGTAACAGGAATTACAGTAGGAATTTGCTGGCCCACAGCAGCGGCGGGTTTGAGAACGTCTTCGACGAGTCCCTGATAGACAACTCCCGCCTTTGCATCAACAGTATACTCCTTGCCGGTCTGCAAAACCTTCGTAGCGTTCCTCGCCCCAACAATACACGGGATCCCCATCTCACGAGAAACAATCGCCGCATGACACGTCGTCCCCCCATCTTCTGTAACGATCGCGCCGGCGATCTTCATGTAGGGAACCCAGTCCGGGTTCGTCATCCTAGTAACGAGAATATCCTTGTCTTTCATCATCCTCCCAGCATCCTGCAAACCTACCACAATCTTGGCCCGTCCCGCGTGAAGACCTGGACTAGCCGCAAGACCTTGAACCACGACAACACGATCAAGCACAGGACTTTTTCCCGACTCTGAGGGCGACTTCATCCGCGCCCAGAAAGTCTCGGGCCGAGTCTGAACCACGTACACCTTCTGACCAGACTTTGAACGCTCGACTGCGAACTCGACATCCTGCGGAGTCTGATAATGATCCTCAATATCCCGAGCCAACCGCGCAAGCTCAACAACCTGCTCATCCCCAAGACTCGCAGCATTCCGACGCTCCGCCGGAACTTCCCGTTCCATCGTAAGCCCAGTCTCATGATTCGGAACATGCTCAACCATCTTCGGAACAATCTCCTTGTGAACAATCTGAAGCGTTCCCTTGTCGACAATAAACCGGTCCGGCCGGACGACCCCGGCCACAAGCGCCTCGCCTAGGCCCCAGCTTGATTCAATGATAATCTTCGACGGGTCCCCATTAACAGGGTCGAGAGTAAAGATGACTCCCGAGACTTCTGATTCAACCATCTTCTGGACCCCGACGCTGATGAGCACCTTCTCGTGCGGGAATCCCTTCTCTTCACGATAGAATATCGCGCGGGGAGTGTAGAGACTAGACCAACACTTCTGGACGTAGTGGACAAGCGCGTCCTCTCCCTTCACGTTAAGATACGTATCCTGTTGTCCAGCAAAGGACGCGTCCGGAAGATCCTCGCTAGTGGCTGAGGATCGTACTGCCACTTTGACCTGAGGACTATTCGTTTTCCGTTCTAGATCACGATATGCGCTTCGAACCTCGTTGGCGATGTCGGACGGCATTGGGGCTGACTCGATGATCTTCCGGATCTCTTGCGACGCTTCTTCATACTGTTTCGGATCTCGTGGACCATTAGAGCTTGTGAGGGTTTTCTGGATGACCTCTCCGATCTTCGTCTCTTCCAAAAAGCGACGGAACGCGTCCGCGGTGACTGCAAAGCCGGGTGGAACAGTGACGCCTTTAGCTGTCAGCTCTCCGAGATTGGCGCATTTTCCGCCGACGATATGAATGTCGTCTTTTCTTACATTTTCAAGCCAGACGACGATGGCGTCGGAGCTGACCATTCAGACTAGGCTCCCACGGTTACAATCGGAGTAACTTCTTCCGCGGCCTCGGTAGGCTCGACTTCTTCTGGAGGGACCGGAGCTTGAATGGGAACTTGAGCTTGCTCTTCCACAGGAATCTCTTCAACGGTTATGCGGCTCCTCATCGGGAATTTCGTCGACGCGGTGTCTAACGCTTTTCGAGCAGTATCTACACCATCTTCTGGAACGTAGACGATGAGTATCGACTGCCCATCATGGACCCGCGCAGCCCTTCCGGTGGGTTTTCCGAAGGCCCGCCTCATTCCTTCTTGGAGACGGTCAGCCCCCGCAGTGGCTATCATCTTGTTCTCTCTGAGAATAATGTGAGGATAAACGCACAACTGCAACCTGTAACCTGTCTCGCCGTACTTGTCGAAGAGAACCTTGTTAGCAGAAACACGCGCCGACTCGAGGGCGTTATGGCGAATCTGGACATTCTCTCTGGACACAAGATGGACCCTTCGGGCAAAATGAGTCGAGAGATCCCCCATGTTGAACTTCGAGACTTTCGGGGTCGGGGATCCATGAATGTACTTCAAACGGGTGTAAGCCTGACCTGAGGGAGAGCGATAGTTTCTGCCTTTCAAGTGAGATGCCTTTGAAACCTACAGTCCTTCCGGCTAATATACTATAGTATTCTCGGGATGGATTTCTAGATAGAAGCTAAGCAATCGGCTTCAGAATGTATCGTGATAAGCGATTCGACCTATCTTCTGACCATTCGAGCATGGTGAAGGTCGCCTACTTGGAGGCTGAAGTAGAGAGTAAAGACAATGTTTGCTATTGTCAGTATTGTTAGCAAGATTCCGACTGGAAGACCAATTGAGAATCCGGTAGGGATCACGAGCCATGGTAGAAACATGGAGGAGATGACCCCTGAAGCGTACATCGCGCGTGCCTTGTTCGGAGAAGCGGATTTCAAACTTGACTTGTCGATCTTCAATCCTAGCACCGGGAACATTCTCAACAAATTGGACACGATTGGCAGGCTCAGTTTCGTTATCGACGATCGTCCCAGGAAATAGTAGCGGAAGCCAACTCCAACAATTCTTCCGATCACATGATGCGCAAGATCGTGCGAGAAGAACCAGAGACAGAACCAAGCAGCAAGCAGGAACAACACATCGACCGGAATCGATCTGATATGCGGAACTACAACGAGCAGAGCAAGACCCACTAACACTCCCACGGTGCAGAGAGACGAGCCCTGAGCCAGGCTTAGCCTGCGAAAGTGCCTAGACAACTTTCAGGCTTCTCTGCTCTTAGTCCGCAGCTGATCGAACAGCTGAGGCTCAAGATCCTTTATCGTAGGTATGAAAGCTCGGGCCCGCGAGACCTCGTCCAAGTCAACCTTGCAAGGCTGGTAATCCTCAACATCATACTTGCACTGGACTATGACTGACCCATTTGGAGCGACGACTCTGCTGCCGCCCCAGAACTGGTTTCCATCCTCAATTCCGACCCGGTTGACGTAGGCGAGATAGATCGCGTTTTCCATCGCTCTGCTTAGGCAGAATCCTTCGAAGAATCGGCGTCTCAGACCTGGGCTGGCTGAGATGCAGACTACGAGCTGTGCTCCAGCTAGTGCTTGGAGCCGTGTCAGTTCGGGAAAGTAGAGGTCGTAACAGATAGTCAACCCGATTGTTCCGAGAGGAGTCGAGAAGACTGGAGCCTCTTGCCCCGGACGATAGTAGCGCCTTTCTTCAAAGACCGTGTGAGTCGGAAGGTGGATCTTTCGATATTTACCGACGATTCCGCTAGGCCCCACGAGTACGGCCGTGTTGTGGATCACCCCCTTGACAGCGCTCTCTTCAGGCATCCCAAACACAATGTGTAATCCATGTTCCTTAGCAAGCTTCTCGACCTTCTTGACGCTGGGTCCTGGAATCGGCTCAGCCAGATTGTACACTTCGTCTTGCATCGTGTAGCCGGTGAGGTGTAGTTCGGGAAATACTAGAAGATCGACGCCTTTCTTCCTCGCCGCATTTGCCTGCGTGGCGATTGTCTTCAGGTTCTCCTCCTTCTTTGCTAGTTTAGGGCTGGTTTGGGCTAGAAGGAGAGTTATCGGCTTCGTGACTTGGTCCCTTGTTTGAAACTGTCCCTTTTTCGTCTTATAGATGTGCCTAGAGTCGGGTATTAGCCGTTCTCGAACGTTTCCGGGTTACACCACGACTTTATGGCCGCCGTCCCGGTTTTCAATCGTTTCAATCCTAAAGAGGGCCAACTGTGCTATTCACGAAACTAGCTCGCCTCATAATCCGGCATAACAGGGCCGTTTTCGTGATCTGGCTAGTAGCTCTAGTCCTCAGTATTCCAGCGATTCTGCAAGTTCAGAGCGTCATTGTCTATAATGAGACTGCTTTCAATCCGAAAAACTCCGAGTCGAGCAAAGCTCAGGACATTGTGAGCAGAGAGTTCAGCATCGATCAAGGCAGCAGCGTCATCGTCGTCATCACGGCTAGCGATATCAGGGGCAACGATGTTCGGGATTTCACACTCGCCCTAAACAGAACCCTGCATAATGATGGAAAGCTCTCGAACATCAACAACATCACAAGCATCTACGACATCTACGGCCAACTACTTCTGGGCTACACCAGCGTAGTGCACCTAGAACTATACCAGACAAAAAACGCGACAACCCTCGCCTCAAATATCGAGTTCGGTATTCCGAGCACTTTCGTGAGCCAGTGGATATCGCTGGTGAATTCGGGATCGGGAACCGTCAACCAGGCTCAGCTTGGGGCATACAACAACCAAGCGTACAACTCTAGTTGGCCTATCGTCTCGTCTCAGACCCCCGCAGCTTATCAGACGATCGCCTTCAACTATCTGACACTCTTCTATAAGTCTTGGAACCAGACATTCACAAACACAACCTACACACCGCTACAGCTATTCGTGGGAGCGTTCGCCCGCGCACAGAACGTCACAAAGGGTAGCCCCCTTTTGGCTACGCAGCCTTCCTACTACAACATCACCCTGCCGTTCGTTGAATCTCTTCCTTTTGACGCTGAGACTCTGAGCCTCTTCGTCTCCGCGGCCAGATTCTTCAATATTTACGGCGCCGGCTCGGGAATTGGATGTTCCAATAACAATTGTTGGAATGATCAGAACGCAATAAGATCGTTCACCATAAACACTGTTGCCCAAGGCGCAATGGCCAACTCGGTCCAGCTTACGATAATGGGCGAGATCTATGACCTCGGCGACTCAGCCACCAGTTCTGACCTATCTAATCTAGGGCTGCAGATCCTCCGTAACTACAACATGCTGACATATCCTGTGCAGCCGAGCAGGGATGTGTATTCCCAGTTTGCTTCGGCCAAGAACGATACTATGCTGGTGATTCTCGATTTCAGGACGATCGGTCCTGACCCGATGAATAGTGTGCCAGAGATCAGGCATGATGTAGGGATTGCCAACATCATCAGCAACGAGAGTTTGGTGGTTTATGTCACTGGAGCTCCGGCCTTCAACTACGACATTCAGACACAGACTGTAACCGACATCGAACGTATTGACCCGATAACGATCACGTTGATCCTTGTGATTGTTGGAGTATTCTTTGCTTCTCTCGTCGCGCCCCTGATTCCGATCGCCGCTATCGGTCTATCGATAGGAATAGCCTTCGGCCTCGTCTACCTTGTTGGCTCTTACGTTACTAACGTCCACTATCTCGTTCTGACTCTACTTCCGGTCTCAATGCTCGGCGCGGGATCCGACTACTGCATCTTCCTCGTCAGCCGCTACGCGGAAGAACGTAGGCTAGGTAGGGGAAAGAAGGACGCAGTTGAGAGATCTGTAACCTGGGCTGGCGAGAGCATAGCAACCAGCGGTGCAACTGTAGTCATCGCATTCGGCACTTTAGCTTTCGCCAGTTTTGGTCTTCTGCGTTCTGTGGGTATTGCGGTCATGTTGGGAATCTCGATTGCCTTGCTTGTTGCTCTAACACTGGTCCCCGCTGCTCTCTCGCTCTTCGGCGATCGGATCTTCTGGCCTCGTGGCTTGGGTTTGTGGAGGAAGAAGAAGCTTGTCGGCGCGAGCTACTATGCTCGAGCGGCACAGTTCACTGCGAAACATTCGAAATTCGTTCTTCTGCTAGCGTTAGTCATCTCACTCCCCGCAGCTAGCACTGTTCTGTCGTCCCAGACAAGTCATGACCTGATTGGACAGATTCCATCTTCCCTAGAGAGCAAGAACGGATACAATATCATGAGCCAAGGCTTTGGTGCTGGAACAGTCACGCCAACCTACACGATCGTCCAGACGCCGGTCATGCTAGTCTCCGGCGGTTGGATCAACATCACGGCATTGAAAGCAATATCCCTAGCAGAAAACTCGACGTCCATGATTCCAGGAGTCTCCAAGGTGTATGGACTGACTCATCCTTCGGGGAATCCTATTCCCTTCACGAGTTTCAACCAGCTGAACTCAGCCGAGCAACAGGCGGTGCTCCGAAGCATGAAGCCGTTCCTAGGTAGCGACGGGAAGTCAGCTATGGTCTGGGCTGCATTCGATAGTGAGCCCTACTCTGATCAAGCCATCGCAACAGTTGCTCAGATTCGTGCTAATGTGAATGTCCTGAAGAGCCAGGACCCGCTGTTGGCTTCATCCACTATGTTTGTAGGTGGAGCGACTGCGTCGGTCAGTGATCTAGCCACTTCGAGCGGTTCTGATTACTTCAACCTCACAGCATTAGTGCTCGTAGGAGTCTTCATCGTTCTACTAGTCGCTTTGGGCTCTGTCTTTACCCCTCTACGGTTGATCTTCACAATCCTCCTCAGCATATCGTGGGCAATGGCCGCAACAGTCTATTTCTTCAAGACATACTTCTCCACTGAACTGATCTGGATACTGCCTATCATGCTGTTGGTGATTATGGTTGGGCTTGGACTCGACTATGATATTTTCCTGGTGACTAGGATCCGCGAGTATGTTGCGGGGGGTGCGAAGGACGAGGAGGCGATTGAGACAGCGGTTGAACGTACGGGTGGGATCATCACTGTGACAGGTCTCGTCACCGCCGGCGCGTATGGAACGATGATGCTGTCCCAGATTCCGATGCTTCAGCAGCTGGGATTGGCGATCTTCATTGTGGTTTTGCTGGATGCGACTCTTACTCGGATCTATCTTGTGCCCTCGATCATGATGATGATGAAGCGGCTGAACTGGTGGGCGCCGGGTCGGCTACGCAGGGTCCCGGTTCGGCCGGAAGAGAAGCTGATCCCACCGATTCCGTTGAAGACGAAGTTTGGAGTGATAGTGGAAACTAGTGCAATCATTGGACTCTTGTCAGCGCTGTACCTCGATTATTCCAACAATGCGTATCTGCAGAACTATGTTGGCAGAACTGCCACGGCCATACTTTCAGGTATCAATGTCTGGACAGGCGTCATCCTGGGGGTTACATCATTTCTCGCTACCTACTTCCTGTTGCAAGACAGATCAAAGCCAAAGAGTGCAGGAGGCGCAGCGAATCGGCTCCGCCAGTGGGCTGGAAAGATGCGTATTCGGCCACGAAAAATCAGCAAGATAGTTCCTACTGTATCTGGAATAATTCCTGGATTGCCATCTATGGAGCCAATACCGGCCACTCCGGCCCAGGGAACGCCGGGGACCATAGTCGAAGAGACAGCCACACTGGTTCCTCCTAAGAAGGAATAGGAACGCCAGTTCTGTCGCACGAGAATGAGCCGTAGCTCTGTCTCGCGTTTGCGGGCTTGGAGGATGTTTAAGAGATACTTGCTAAGCGATAAGAAACGCTGATACAAAGATGGACTCCACCAAAAACGTTACCAAAGCCCCTCCCAGGTACAACACCCTCGTCCACTTCGAAATCCCCGCCAAGGAACCATCAAAAATAGCCCGGTTCTACGAACAACTCTTCGGCTGGAAATTCACCAAGATAGAAGGCGGAAACATGGACTACTGGCTCATCAGCCACAAAGATGCCAAGTCACCCTACGAGACACTAGGGGGACTCTACAAGGCTGAGCAAGGAATGTCCCAGCAAGGAATCCTCAACTACTTCAGCGTCAAATCCATAGACGAATCCCTGAAACAAGCATCAAGCCTGGGCGCCACAGTCGTCACTCCAAAACAGGAAACGGGAAAAGGACACTTCGCAATACTCACAGACCCCAACGGCAACACATTCGCCGTCTTCCAAGGAACGATGTAACAAAAACCCCCACTTCAAACACCCGTTCAAGGTGTTCGGATAATCCTGTAGAGGTCAACCTCAACTCTCTTCCGCTTTTTCTGGTGGAATTCGAAGAGATGGGGAATCTCCATCCTCATGGATCGCACCTGGTCAACCTGCCAATCCGACCTTTTCACAAACTGGAGCAGGAAATCTCTAGTTGCTGATTTATGGATGGAATAGGCGACGGGGGCTAATAGGAAGGCTTTCTCCAGAAATCTTGTGTCTGCGTGAGAAGTCCGGGTCCCATAAGGAGGATTCATTATCACCGTGTCGAATCTCCCGTTGAACTTTTCTATATCAGAATGGACCCATTCTACAATCACTCCTGCCGTCTCGACGTTTTCTTTGGCTAGTGCCAGCGCTCTCTCATCCATGTCTACTCCGACAGTTTCTCGCGCACCCATAAGCGCGGCGCCAATCGCGAGGCGTCCTGTCCCAGTGCCGAGGTCGATGATTCGACCGCCTAGGTCGTCGTGTTCGAATCCTGCCATGTAGAGGAGTTCGCTTGCAGCCTCAGCGGAGACAGGATACTGTTCGAGCTCTAGATTGGGTTTATCGAGAATTTTCAGTTTGCCGAGCAAGATTTCTAGCTGGCGTTTTGAGAGATGCTTTTTGTCGGCCATTTTAGAGGCGGACCAGGCCGCGCTCCAGAAGCTGTTCCCAGGTCCACGCGCCCATTACGACCATGATCTCGTCCCGCGTCACGATGGGTTTCGGAAATCTCTCGGGATCATCTAGAGCGAGTCTTGGACATGCGGTGTCGACAAAAGCGTCGACATCTGTGAAGTCTAACAGTTTTTCGGGTCTTATTTCGTCGGCGTAGAGGAGGACTGCTTTCTTGCCGTTCTCCTCAAGTTGTCGTTGGATGCTTAGTGCTATCGTTGGGTTGGACTGGCCGGGTTTGGTGGAGATTATTATTCCGAAATTGTTGGCTTGTCGAGCTTTCTCGACCATTGCGTATCGTTGGCGTATGATTCTTGCCCGATCCTGGTCGAGCGATTGAACAGTCTTATCGTAGGGGTCCGCGAGGATTGTCGGCTTTTCTAGTGATAGTGCTGCGCCTAGGCCATGGAAGTAGCTTCCTACTATCAGGAACGAGTCTACTTCAGGCTCGATCCGTTTGAGTCCGAAATAGTCGCAGCCTAGAACCTGGCCCGTTTCGTGCGACCAGGGTCCGCGTCCAGGAAGCTGGACCTTGAACCCTTTCTCTTCTAGGAACTTGACAGTGTCTGGAAGATTGTGAAGGTGTTGGACGACCGTGGCCAATCCTATGCGTGGTCCCTGTAGGAGCGGTAGCGCCTTATCCACGACTGGGATTATTTCGTGTCTGCTCTTGGCGGGAATATAGACGACAGGTATGCCGTTGGACCCGTCGCGCAGAAATTCGTTATGACCGTAATGAACCAGAAGGTCAGCTTTCAGACGCACGGCCGCGTCGAGGGATAGATCGCAAGCGCCCCAAGCGGAGGACGCTGAAACAAACACCTCCGCACCAGTTTTCTCTCGGACGAGGCTGGCGAGTCGGGGTCCTTCGCTCTTGAGTCCGTCGGGCAGTTGAATGAGTAACCTTCGGGCACCTCTACCCGTTATCTCCGCTACGAGCCTATCCTCCTCCAGATCATAAATGGACATGGTTAAGCCTGAGGGAGGCTTTGGAGAGGCTTCTGTTCGATATAAACGTCCAGAATTCGCTCACAAGTTCCGCGCCTTCGCGGGATTAGGTTACACGAGTGTTAAGCCTGTTCTCACCGGTGGGCGGTTATCATGACAGCGAACGCGCCCGTCCAGCGCCAGGAGACCTACGATCCGATGTCAATGGCAGGCCTCCTAGACTCCTCACTCAGGCCGGGGGGAAGCATATCGCTGACTTTCTCCGATGGAATCGTACATGTCATGCTTGACCAGACAGGTGACTGGACGATAACTGCGGGTCTTTCAGTCCTCTCTGATCGGCTCCTATCATTGACAAGGTCTCTCGAGGAGCTGGGTTTCTTCCAGGCTGCAGAGCAGGGAGGAATGGTCTACCATCTATGGACCTCAGCTCTAAAGGAACACTACTCCGATCGGAGCAAGGCTGAGGAGACCTTGCTGAGAGTTCTCAAATCCTTCCAAGCTTCAACTGTCCCAAGCTACATCGGCTAGGAATCAGACCACCTAGTCGGAGGCTTTATCCGTCTGGCGAAGACCATCCTCTTCTCTGCCGGAGGGGCCACAATGAGACTTGTCCAGAACCCTCGTTGTAAGGAGAGCGTTGATGACAGATGCCCCCGGTGTGGACAATCTTCTATCTGAGTGGTTTGACTGGAAACCTATCTCAGGACGGCTAAACTCGGTCCAAAGAGCAGTCAGAAAAAAGGAGCTACTTGTTGCAAAAGCCAGCTCTAGAGTCGTCGGTTTCATCCATTACGTCCTGCATGAAGATATCATCGACGGAGGCCCGAACGCGTTCATATCCGCTTTCTACGTCTCGGAAGCAGAGAGAGGAAAAGGAATAGGAACACTTCTACTTGAGAAGGCGATTAGTGACTCGCTCGCGAGGAGCGCAGTTGGTGTGGAGACCTCAACGATACATGTGCGCGCAAAGCAGTTGTACGAAAGGCATCATTTCAAGCAGACTATGGGAGACATTGGAGAAGTCTTCCTCGAACTCGACATAGCCGAATACTTGCAAGTCAAGAAAAAAGGGGTAGATATGACTAAACAATGTCTGAGGAATAGTTTTCCCGCCAAGATAAGAGATTGTCCAAAGAACACTCTTGCGTCTCGAGAATCATATTGTTGACCCCCTTTTTTTCAGAGGGGTCTCGCCCAGTCGAAACTGTTCCGGGCGAGTCTCCTGATTTACGGTTTAGAATGAGCCAGTCAACAGTTCTGCCACATGGGAGTTATCCGCATGATTCAGCGTGAAGATCTCGCAGATCAAAATCACCCTTCCCTGATTCCTGATTAGGGCTTGTTCTGCGCCTGTCACGTTTCAAATGGTACAGTCTGCGAATTGCCTCCTCGGAAGCTGAAGAGAAGGTTACCGTTTGTTAATTCCCTCCGAGTCGAGTTTTGTGTCGCGGGAAATATTTTTTTCTAAATTCTGGAAAGGGTTCATTCGCTGTCTGAAACGTTTCTGGGCGAGACTATTGGTTTGTCCCGCGAACAAGCGAATCAGCCGTTTTTCGACCGGTCTCCATCTGTATCAATGCATGCTTGAAGTGGGCTTCATATGAAATGCCCCTCCCAGATCCCAGATCAGGGTTCATTCTGCGCTCTTCCCGGCTAGCACCTCTGGAATCATCTCTCGGATCAATCTAACATAGGCGGGTTGATGATTGAGCTGCTTGCATGAAGTACTTCGATAAAGAGAAGATGGGACAGATTCGAGACGAACTGGAAAAAGAGATTCTGCAGTGGCCGGGGGTCTCGAGTAGGGAGATGATGGGATGCTTCTGCTACCTACGCGGAAAGAAAATGATCGCGTTTCTCGTAACAGACGGGATTGTGATATCGAAGCTCTCTGAACAAGACCAGACGGATCTATCGAAATTGAGCAAGAAGGTATCGTTCAAGATGGGTGGCAAGACTATCTGGAAGCCAGTCTGGGAACTGAAGACGCGAGACAACCTGCTGACTATTCTGCCTTTCCTGAAGAAGAGCTACCAAGCTACTGGCAGGATCAAATAGCTCGCGAGATTCGGTAAGAAGCCCACCAGATCTAGTGAATCGGGCTTCTTGCAGTATGCAAGTAGGTTTGAGCCATGTTGTACGGGTCTACGTATGGTCTGACTTCAACCTTGGTGAATCCGTTTTTCTTGAGCATGTACTCGATGATCCATGGTGCCCATAGGTAGGTCTTGTAGGAGTCGTGTCTTGTTCGGCTGTAGTAGAGTCGTTCGAAGTATCCGTGTCTAGCGTTGAGGTTACGGTGAATGCTGAACACTGGCGGTTCCAGGTTATGCGTCATAGCGTCCTTGTATTGAGGGAGGATTCTAAAGATCAGATCCGACTGGTCAATCAGGAACGTCCCGTTCTTCGGAAGGAGTTTCTTTACTCCGCCTATTGTCTGGTCGAAGTCGAAAATCCCAATGTGTGGAAGCGGCTGTCCCAGGACCGTCACTAGATCAAACTTGCCACTAACCAGCTTTGATGGCTCTCGGACGTCACCGCGGATCACGTGAAGTTTCAGCCTCCTCCTCTTGGCCTCTCTCAGACCCTTAGACAATAGTCGTTCTTGCAGGTCAACACAGGTCACGTCGGCATCGTAGATTTTCGCGAATGCTATTCCTTCAATGCAAGACCCAGCCATCAAGCAGAGAATCCTCGGCTTTCTCGGAAGCTCTATTCCGGCAAGACTCATTAGCCCGGGAAGATTCTTGATCTGAGCGTCAAGACGCTCCTTTCCCTTCTTCGTCTCTAGCCTGTACGCGCTTAGCTCGTCGAAGCTGTAAAGCCAGTCGAGGCTCAAGACGTGTCAGGCAGGAATCTCTATTGGCTGTGGTAATGAGGATTTGCGAGTCACCACTTCCCGGACAGCTCCATTCTCCATCTCGATAACCGTGTCCGCCTCAACCTCTAGGTCCCCGACGTGGCTGATGAGGAAGATCTGCTTGAAGTTCTGGGACAATTCCCCGTGCATCAGTGCGAGTATTCCTTCTCGCCGGACCTTGTCTGAGCTACCGAGAGGCTCGTCGAGGAATAGAAATTCCGGATTACGACCCTTAGCTTGAGGGATCAGTGCTAGCGCGAAAGCCAGCCTCATAGCTAGTAACAGCTGGTCTTCGGTGCCGCCCGAGAATACTTCTTTCGGCCGAAACTCTCCCGCCTCCGGATCAAAGACCCTGACAGTGTAATCGTCCTCTAGCTGGACTGCTTTGTATCGGCCAGATGTGATCACTGGCAGAATCTGGCTCATGTACCTCTCGACCTGGGGCTTGACCCGGTTCCTCAACGATTCTGAAGCCTGCTCGAGTCCTTTGATAGAATACTTGACCACTGCCAGCTGTTTCTGTAAGAGCAGTACTTTCCGCTTCTGCTCGTCGACCTGCTCCTCTAGATCTTTGTTTTCTTCTAGGAACTGTTTCAGCTCGATGATGCGCGTCATCGACTCTTCGATCTGAGTCTTCACACGAGACACTGATTCGTTGAGACTGTCACGCATCTGGCTCGCCTCGTCAAGCAGCTCCGCCGAGAATTCAACTCCATCAGGAAGAGAAGGAAGAAGTGTTTTCTTGAGTTTCTTCTCGACCATGGCGATGTCGAGCTGGGCTTGGGCGAGCTGTCGTTTCAGCTCGGGCTCTTCTCCCAGTCGTTTCTGGAGCATGTTGACTCGTTCTGTTACTGCGCTGAGTGATTGTTTGTCTTGATTGTAGATCGATGAGGCTTGTTCCACGACCTCTCTAGGATCAGTCAGACCTTGCAGGTAGCTAGAGTATGATTCGATGGAGGCTAGGACCTGCAGAATCTGGCTGGACCCTTGTCTGATCGTCGCGTCTGCAACATCGCGGTCTTTCTTCACCTCTCCTAACTCATTCTCCCAAGAGACGAGCAGTTGAGCACTAGCTAGGCGGTCTTGTTGCTGCTTGGATGCTTCGGCTTGTTGCGATAAGGAAATGATTTGTCGAGTAAGCAGAAGGAGCGATACAACCGAAAGAGACCCCAGAACAATAGACAGTGCTGCAAAGGTCAATATGAAAGAGAGAATCGCTCCTGC
>DASPWZ010000008.1:0-26467 GCA_035637535.1 Candidatus Dormiibacterota bacterium | reverse complement strand
CGCGGGGACAATGCCTCAACTTCGATTTCGAATGTTCAGCGAGAAAGGCGAACTGAAAGTTCAGGCTCCTTCACTGAGAGCCGAGGGAATGGTAGAAGAGGCAAGCAGGAAAGCGGGAGAATCAGGATATTTGTCCAAAGCTGACAGAGAAGTATTGGCACTAGCTCTGGATCTGAAACTTGATGGTCACGAGCCTGTCATTGTAAGCGACGACTATGCTATTCAGAATCTTGCCGAGCATCTTCAGATAGGCCACAGTTCTCTTGCAAACTTTGGAATAGTTCATCGGTTTGACTGGATCATGTATTGCCCTGCTTGCTATAGGCGGTACAGGCCGCCCGAAAAGAAATGCAGAGTCTGCGGGACGGATCTGAGAAGAAAGGTCCTTTCTAGGAAGAAGGCAACTCAACGCTAGTCGTGTTCCATCTCCTTAGTTGGTCAATCACTCGTCCCCGAATGTTGTCCGGTGTAGGAAGAAGACCAGACGGCTGTCCACCTTCCAACAACTTGACTAGCAACGGCTTCGTCATGCTTCCGCATCTTGAGCACGATGGAGAATGTTCACCTTCGAGGAGGACATAGTCAAGGAGACACTTGTCGCATCTCCAGACCTCTTTCTTCCCGCCAAGTTTTCCTCTCTTCGCGACCGGTTTTCCTTCTTTTTCTACAATATCCAAAGCAAAATCTACGACGGGTGCATTGCTCACGGATGTGCCGACTCCGAACCCATCGGCTCCGGCTTCTGAAAGGGTCCTAACCGACTCGTCGTCTAGTCCTCCTGAGACGAAGATCTTAACGTCTTTGAACCCCCTTGAGTCCAGCTCCCAGCGAACTTCTCCGATTATCTCTTGGAAGTTGCCTCTTCGAGAACTGGGAGTGTCCAATCTTACTCCGTACAATGACTTTCCCAACGCCTGAGCGGCCATGATTGACTCTGTCTTCTCGTCGTAATACGTGTCGACTAACGCGATTCGTGGAACTTCTTTCGGCATGTACTTGTCGAAGCTCTTCCATGCGCGGACCTGATCGCCGATGGCGATGATTAGGGAGTGAGGCATTGTGCCTGTCGGATTCTTGTTCAATAGCTTCGCTCCTAGCATACTGGAGACTGCGTCGAATCCTCCGATGTAACACGCTCGATCAATCATTGGGGCGAGTGCTGGATGAGCGCGGCGGATTCCAAACGAGAAAACGGTCTTTGTGCCCGCGGCTCTGCGCACTCTACTCGCCATTGTGGCTATGCCGGAGGCCTGGCAGAGCAGCCCGAGGAGCGGAGTCTCGTACAGACAGAAGTCCAGGTACCTGCCCTCTATGACCATGACTGGTTCGCGGATCCCTGAAGAATCAGCCGGGCGGAACAGAGTGCCTTCCGGAAACGACCTTACGCGAATGTTGAGTCCCTCTAGCAAGTGTGCAGCTTCTTCGACGCCTGCAAGAATTCCATATTCCCAATTCTTGGGAAGGGAGCCAGTTGTGATCTCGGCGGTTACGTGAATATTTGAGAGCCCTTCCTTTTCTAGGATCTCCTTGGTTCGCTCGAAGTATACGTCGCTCGTTTCTGCTTTTTTGATCTCTTCTTCGGTGGCAGTGTGGAATTTTCGCGTGTCCATTCTGATCCTTCTCTAGAGGTTTCTAACTTGTTCAGAAGATATGCTCTACTGTTTGTGTTGCAACGCTGACTTAGAACGCGTTTCGACAAGTTATATCTAGGATATGATGCTTAGATTCGTTCAAGGGAGATACGTTATGAGATCTCTGGAGGAGCTTGCAAAGAAGGCTCTTGAGCTCAAAGAGCGAGGCATGTCTACTTATGAGATTGCCGACGAGCTGAAGGTTCAGGCTGACACGGTTGTCTGGCTCTTGCTTCATGGCAAGGACGGAGTCAAGACTCGCGATGCGTACGATGTGTATGTTAACTGGAATCCAATAGGCTCCAGCGTCCGCCGATTGACCCTTGTCGGGAGAGCGATGGCCGATATGGTACGAGAAGCAGTTGAACAGAACCTAATGGAGGAGCCGGAGGTGGTTGCTGGAATTGAAGCGGGCGGCATGGCGCTTGGTCTCATAGTGGCAAGATCACTGGGGAAACCTGTGGCTTCCGTAAGACCCCAACGGCTGGGGGAGAAGAAAGTTGCCGGGGCGGTAAACCCAAGTTTCTCCGCTGTCGAGGGTAAGAAGGTGCTGATTGTTGATACTATTCTCAGAATGGGCGAAACCATTAGGGCCGCCATTGAAACCCTCCAGAGTGTGAAGTCGAAGCCAGTAGGCGTGACTGTTCTCGCTAACAAGAGCGGAAAGGACAACATCGAGGGGGTCCCCGTGAGGTCGTTGATGGAGCTGTTGCCAGTGGGCAAACAGCCGCATTCTTAGTTTGTGCTACAATAGATGGCGACAATAGAAATCTGATTCGACTGTACTCGACGGGATTATATCCTAGGGTAGCACGCTAATGGATACGTGGATGAATAACGGCAACTAAGTTCATGCAGTCTCTGGACCCGGAAATATACGCCCAGCTTAGAAAGATGGCGAAAGACCGAGGCATTACTATGCAGGAACTGATTAGAGCCGTGATCGTCCCGGACTGGATGCGCAAAGCCGGCGCCTCTCATCCGAGCTCAGGAAGAGCTATCAGGAAAGACGTCCGCAGGCTCAGAAGGACGAGAGCCACCGTGACAGCCTAGGGTTACCAGCGATACCCAACTCCCCAGATTCCCGAATTCTGCCTCTCTGAAGGCCTACCTCGCAGTTCTGTCTCAGCCAGCTCGACTAGTTGCCGAGTCTTCGTTCTGCGTGTTGTCCATATCCGGGAAGCGCAATCTTATCTTCTTCTAAATGGAACCTCAAGGAAGGGACTGTTCGGATTGCAAGTGACTTCTCAACCCAAGAAAGTAACCTTTGTCACCCTCCTGGCTGACGAGACGATTCATCCTCGATACGAGGAGGCGCTGAAGCATGTTGAGCGTGAATTTGGCAAACATCATCCAATGTTCATCAACGGACGCCAAGTCCTTGCCGGTGGCGAGTTCGAAGTCCACAGCCCTGTAGATTCGAGCATTCTGTTGGGGTATTTCCAGAAAGGCAACGCGGAGTTTGCCCGGAAGGCTCTAGAAGCGGCTAACGAGCATTTTGCGGCTTGGAGTAGTAGACCGTGGAAGGAACGTGTCCAGCTTATTCGTAAAGCGGCGGACGTGCTAGAGAAACGCCAGTTCCATCTCGCGGCGCTCATGACGTACGAGGTTGCGAAGAACCGGTACGAGGCAATCGCCGAGGCCAACGAGGCCGTTGACTTCCTCAACTACTATGCACGCTTGATGGAGGAGAATGAGGGCTATGTTAGGCCGATGGAGCGCATTGTTCCTGGAGAGGATAGCAAGAGCGTTCTGCGGCCTTACGGTGCCTGGGCGGTCATTTCGCCATTCAACTTTCCATTGTCGCTAGCGACGACGATGATCGCTGGCGCTTTGATCGCGGGTAATACGGTGGTCTTCAAGCCGACTAGTGAGGCTCCGTTCACCGGTCTGAAATTGTATGAGGCTCTTGTCGAGGCTGGTATTCCTGCGGGCGTCATCAACTACGTTACTGGTCCAGGTAGCTCTTTCGGGGCTGAGTTCGCTAGTAATCCGATGGTGGCTGGAATAGCATTCACCGGCTCGAGGGGTGTAGGCATGCAGCTCTACAGAGATTTTGTCATGAAGCAGCCGTACCCAAAACCGTTCATTGCTGAGATGGGCAGTAAGAATCCGGCGATCGTGACTTCGAAGGCGGATCTCGACAAGGCGGCAGAGGGCGTGGTTAGGTCGGCGTTCGGCTATGATGGTCAGAAGTGCAGCGCGACGTCGAGGGTCTATGTTGAACGTGGCGTACGGGAGGATTTCTTGAAGATTCTCAAATCGAAGGTTGAGAAGGTTGCGGTTGTCGGTGATCCGCGGCAGAAGTCGACGTTTGTCGGTCCGGTGATTGATGAGACTGCGTTCAGGAAGTATCAGCGGGCAGTTGAACAAGCGAAGAAGGAGGGTAAGATCCTGGTTGGCGGGGAGGCGCCGAAGATGTCGCTTCCGAAGGGCTACTATGTTACGCCTACTGTCGTGTATGGTCTTCCTCCGGATCACCGTTTGATGAAGGAGGAATTGTTTGTGCCGCTTGTGGCTGTTGACGAGGTCTCGTCTCTGGACGAGGCGTTAGAGAAGGCGAACAGGACAGAGTTTGGATTGACGGCGGGAGTGTTTACGAAGGATAAGGGAGAGCAGAACGAGTTCTTCGAGAAGATACGGTTTGGCGTGGTCTACGCGAACCGGAAAGGCGGAGCAACAACCGGAGCATGGCCCGGCGCGCAGCCGTTCGGCGGCTGGAAGGGCAGCGGCGCTACAGGGAAGGGCGCAGGCGGACCCTACTATCTACTCCAGTTCATGCACGAACAGGCGCAGACCGTTGTCGGGGACTCCTAGGCGCCTCACGGCTTCTGGAACTTCGCGGCTTTTTTTCCGCTTGTAACGGGTATACCCCTACCCCTCTCCCCGAACGAATCTCACGAAGGAAGTATCACTTTCCTTGGGCAAACTGTCTGTTCTGTGCATGTTTGAGCCCAGTTTTTGACCAGAACGGGATCTAGAATCTCCGGCCGGGCCCCTGAGATCTCTCGGACGCTTATTAGCCTAGAACCGGAAACAGGATCTTCCCAGTTCTGCGTCGCGAGACTAGTCAACATACCCTAATTTTCTAGAGGGTCTTTTGCCGACGAGATCTTAACGCAAACCCATCAACCTGTCCGTATCACCGACCCGAAACCTCCCGCTGACTTTAACATTGTCATGGACCCTCAGCCGTTCCCAAGGCGATTCCTAGGCAGAATCAGGTCGATGACCCCGTACCATCTGCAATCAAGGGACACAGATCGAGACTTTTGCAGCTACTCTTCATGAGATCTTCCCAAACACGAGGTTTACGTCACAAGACTCAACTGCAATTGACAATTCTCGACTGGTAACGGGTATGGTAACCGTAAACGGTAACAGTCGGGCTGTCAACAGCGAGAACGCAGAGAGAGAAGAAAACGGCCGGGACCCTACGCCTACGGCTCGCAACCAACATAACCGAAAGAATACAAAACCTAACAGACGAATGATTACCCGTTCGAACTTTTCTCACAAGAAAAAGCACTTTTGCGTCGCGAGGGCCGACACTTGTGTACGATACCCTTTTCAGACAGCATTTCTTCTTTTCGTCTAATAGAACGCTTTCTGTGATCAAAAATGAAGGGTAAGGTGGTGATAGGATAGATGGGAATACTTCGCTCTGAGAAAAATGCCCCGACGGTGGTTAGAGGGGAGACAGTAATTCGCTACACCTGTGCGCAGTGTATTGGTCGAGGAGTCATGACTGAATCTGAGATTAAGGTCCACAACAACATAATGCCAACACACATAGGAGATGTGAGAAGCCTAGTTGACAAGCTACCTGACACAGTGATGCAAAACCCTAACGAACCCTCAGGGGTTTCCAAGTTTGGGTCAGGGATGATGACCGTTGCCAGAGGAGTTAACAAGCTACAGAAGGAACTATTCGATGAGCCACCACCCAAGAAGAAGAACAAGAAGAGACGTTAGGCAGTAGTCTCTTTCATCCCACTCTCGATCTTTCCGATTGAGTACAGCCTACTCGGGAACTTGCGCCCAACTTCCACTCCGCATAATCCTATCAGGTTAGAACGGTCGTCGGAGGAATGGAGCTACTAGGAAATGATGGGATCAACCCATGCGATGGCTGGGTTTGTGATCTGGTTCGCAATGGTAAAGGCCAACGTTTCTCCGCCTCTAGGAATCATTGCAGTGGTCTTGGGATCGCTGCTACCTGACATTGATCATCCTAATGGGACCATCCGGCAGATGATGGACCTACCACAGTTCCTCAAACACCCAATCAGCACAATCATCCCTCACAGAGGACCCACGCATACAATTTGGGTAGGAATCCTGTTCTCCCTCCTAACTGCTGGTTTGGCAGCGTGGGGTGGAAACCCGATCGTCGTGAGCCTTGCAACGGGCATTGCAATGTTCATTGGATATTCCTCCCACCTGATACTAGATTCACTAAATCCCACAGGAGTGAAATGGCTCACACCATGGAAGGACCTCAAGTTGCATGGGCCAATAAGGACAGGAAGCAGAGGAGAGGAGTACTTCTTTTACGGCTTGATTGGAATGCTCTTTCTTGTGGCTGTAATCTAAGACCTATCTGGTATTACACACCAAAGTCGTGGCCATACTACTACCTAGTCTAACAGAAGCAGTTTCGTTCTTTGTGTCTGAACCAATTGAACAATAGCTTTAGTCGGAGCGCAACGTCTAATCGATCCTACAGTCTCCCCTAACGTCTGAAAAACTGTAAAGCAAGAAGACCGAAGCCGCTAGCTAACACCGCACCACCCACCACCAACAAGGGTAACTGTAAAGGATTCGGATCAATTCTACCACTTGGTATGGTTATGGTTCTACAACCACACACCTCTTGCACTCCCGCAACACCCGGCAACGCCAATCCCCCTAAAACAAGAGCAAGTCCCACCAACATCAGAACAATCGCGAACACTGCAGCGTTCGACAACGCAATGAGCTCAGACCGCGACAAAACAACAACTATCAATCGCCGAGTCTTATTAAGACAAGGTGAGCGATAAAATCAATCACCCAGATCACGATCAGACGATCTAGACCACGACCACACACAACAGGACTATCCGCTCCCTTGCCTTGTCAGATACGTCCATTAACCTCATTACAGCAGACTCTCTCATGGCAACCTCATTATCGTACAAACTCGTCGTCATCATCCTTCTAGCTGCAACCATAGGCTCCTCCGCGACCGCCACTTACTACTACCAATCACAAAACCTCAAGATCTCCCAAGCATCAGACCTCAACACTCAGACAACAACACTCCAGAATGAGATATCCTCCCTCAACAAACAAATGGACTCTCTCAACGCCCAAATCGCTCAAGAACAAACACTCAACAGCCAACTAGGTGCCTACAATTCAGACATGCTAACTCAGATTCAGCAATTGCAGTCCCAAGTCACTCAACTACAATCGCAACTGACCCTACTACAAACTCAAGACTATCAACTGAACACCCAGCTTCAACTAATGCAAGCACAACTCACCAACCTCACTGGTCAAGTCACAACACTGACCACCAAAATAACCGCGCTCACCTCCCATCCCCCAACTAACACGACACAGATTGCCAGTGGTACACTCATGGTTGCGTTCAACGGAATATCCTACATACCTTTCATCATTACGACTGCACCATCCTACGTGAACGTCACGTTCACCGCTGCAAGTACTGATTCATACTACCCTGCAAGCGTCGCACTCTATCTTCTCACTCCAAACCAATACACACAATTCACAAACGGCAACTACACCTCCTCAACCTGGTCAATCCCCTACTCAACATCACTTGCATACTCGCGCTCTCCAACCCTAGCCGTCGGGCAATGGTACATCGCATTTCAAGAACAAGACCCGAACGGTGGATATCCGGCATACGTAGCCTATGCAATCTCAACCACGACCACGCTCACAGCCTGATGCTTAATGATGCGCCACCAGTTTCATTCTCGTGTATGAGCTATAGTCGAAAGACCTCTCGACCCTACGGATGTCTAGTCAGCGGAGAGACTGACGCGAAAGACTGCACGCCAATCTGAAACTGGGTCCAGCCGGCAATAGTTTCTGCGACGATTCCCCTCCCTCTCCCAGGTTTGTATTCTCGGACAGACCGGCTTATGCCGAAATAATTTGCACTTTTAGTAGCGGGGCGCAATTCCCAGCCACCATTTTCACAGCAAGCGTTTCGTCGGACAATTTCCCATTCGCGTTGACTAGAAGATGCGCGAATAAGCTTTCTTCACTCTATTCCTCATGAGTCCCCCGGCTTTCGCCCCGCAAGATTAGTTAGACTCTACGAAGAAGACATCAGAAGAAAGGTGGAGGTCTAATGGAAGGTCAACAAAGGCCGAATAGAAATGTGACGAGGATAGTTGCCATCATAGGTATCACAGTTGGGATTATTGCGGTCGTTGGTTTTGTGTCTGTGCAATACCTCGCGTACCGACAGCCAGTAGCAACAATTTCGACCCCGATTCTGAATGAAAGCTTCACGTGCTATTCCTATGTGACTTCAAATCCTGACTCATGCCCACAAAGCTGGCCGACCGTATCCTTCAGTTTTGTATTGAATTACGGATGGGTCATAGAAGTAAAGGTGTTAACCTCTGATAGTTTGACGGTCTGTCCCAACTTCGCATCATGCTACGGCGTTAGCAACGATGTATCATACGGGAATCCGCCGAACATCCAGACCTACACGATCACTCATGGAGGAGATTCAAATCTCGCGATCTCGTCATACTGTATTCCAACTACCTATCCCTCAAACTGCCCGACAAGTTTCTCTGGACAGGTCAGCATAACGAGAATGAGATGAAGGGTCTGCCGGTGGAAAATGGGTCTCATCGGTTCTCCCTCAAGGATTCTGATTCTCGAGCGCCAAAACCACACGCAGACGCATGCGAGGACCCCTCAAGCTCGTTTTGCTTCTCGATAGGAAATGGTGTTCTAGCCATGAAGGCAACTAGTCAATCATGACTTGGATAGCTGATTTCCGCAGTTCTGACAGTAGCTTGCTGAAGGATCGACCTGGCGACCACACTTCACGCATACCCTCAGCGGTCTAGCTAATTCAACCTCGGACTCTTCTTCGGGGATTTGAGAGGGTCGAAGGTGTTCGCTGAGGTGTCCTGCTGCTGTGAAGATAGCGCCGGGGACAATCAGCGTGCTACCGAACAACAAGAGTGGTACGGAATATCCTATCCGAGCTGCCGCCTCCGAAGCCGAGAGCGGGCACGTCGAGGAATTGAGCGCACAGAAATAGACCTGCCCGAACAGAAAGCCCCCGAGCACAACCAGAGCAAAGCCGAGTAAGAGCATGGCAAACCCAACAAATGTGAAGTTCTCCGGCTCCATAGCGGAAGATCTTGGGCGGCCTGGACTAGTTAGGGCTTTGGGGTCTGTCGAGATGTTAAATCGAGCTTTCAATTACCTCTCACGGCACACGGGTAGGTTTTGACCCCAAGTCTAGTAGGCTATCTTGGACAGACTGTTCCGGATCTCTTCGTACAGCTCGTTTCTTTTCTTGTCCGAGTAACTGATGTAGCTTAGTTCGAGGACTCTGTATCCTCTCTTCCGTAATAGTGATCGTAGCTCCTCGTCCTTCGTTGTCTGGGCTTTCCCGAGGTGGACCCGGCCGTCGACAAACACGAGCAACGGTCTAGACTCCAGCGAGAAGTAGAAGTCGGCTGTGGTTACTGGTATCTCGACCTGTGTCTGATAGTGTATTCCATTGTCTTGTAGCTTGATTGCTAGTTCTTGTTCCATTCGTGAGGGGTTGGCTTGTAGTCGTTCGCGCCCGTCGCTCCGCTGACCCGACAACTGTAAGGTTGAGCTATCGTTCAGCTATTGCTCAGACACGAGAACGAAACTGCTTTCGCCGGTCCATTTCTTTCATTGTCGGCCAGCTCTCCAGACCAAGAGCAACTACAGGACAATCTGAGTCTCATGGAGGCTGCAAGACCCGCAGTGAAGAACTGGTCCGTAGTGGAAGAGGTCGTCAGCCTAACCATCTACCCGTTCGTTTACATTCGGAGATATCGATGCTTGTCCCGAGCCTTTCGGAAGCTTTACATGTACGTTACATGCACTGTTACATGTGAGGAGCATGGAACGCAAGGTTGCCCAGACGGAGCTGGAGCCAGCTGAGTATCATACTCTTGCCAAGATGGCTGAAAAGAAAGGGTTGACCATTAAGGAGGCTCTGAGGCAGGCGGCGCGGTTGTGGGTTCATGAAGAATCTGGAATAGATCCCAACGACCCCATTTTCGACATCGCGTTGGGAAGGCGAAAGGCGAAGGACTGGGGCAAGGGGACAGAAAACGCGTCCAAAGAAGTAGACGAGACACTATACAAGTGAGCCCTATCTGAGGCTCTTCATCGACACTGGGCCACTCTCAGCGTTCTACAACAAGCGAGATAGAGACCATCCATCAGCGGTCGAGACCTTCCGGAAGATCGCGAAACGAGACACATCATACCGAAGCCTCTACACGTCAGACTACGTGCTGGACGAGGCCGTCACACTCTTGAGAGCGAGAACCCGAAACCACAAGCTCTCAGTACAACTCGGAACAGACATCCTCACCTCGAAAACAATAATCCTCCTCAAAACAGACGACGAAGCGCTAATGGGGTCCTGGGATCTCTACAAGCAGAGATCAGACGTGGCCCTCAGTTTCACCGATTCAACAATTGCATTCTTGGCGAAGAAACATTTCATTTCTGACATTTTCTCCTACGACGCGCATTTCGGAGCCCTCGGCTTTCATGTCCTCAACAGGCTGTGAGAATGGATAGAAAACCATGGCCTCTGAACTACGCCGGGGGCCTTCTAGAGTAAGAGCAGCTACGCCATCATCGGAATCTCGCTGAGCTTGTGAGACCTACAGTTCGAACTGGTCCGTAGTGGAAGAGGTCGTCAGCCTCCTCCTCAACCTCTCGATGTTGGTCCCATTCTTGGCTCAACCTCGAGCATGGAGAGAATTCAGAGAACGCGAGACCATTTGAAGAGCGGCCTGGTTCGAAGATGAGAGTACACTCGGAGACGCCGTGATTCATACCGGACCGGCTGAATCAAGCCGCACAGGCAACATACTGGCCGCAAGGCGTTCCTTTTATAGAACAATCGTTCGACATATAGAACGGATGTTCCATGCACCGAACACTCGACTATCCAGGGCTGAGAATCCTCAACGTCTTCTTCCAGGACCCGTACAGGGAAGTCCACCTCCGCCAAGCCGCCGCCCAGGCCCAGGTCAGCCCCAGCACGGCAAAACGGTTCCTCGACGAATACACTCGGCTCGGACTATTGACCGAGACCCAGAGGGCGAACCTCCACCTCTTCAAAGCCAACCTCGACAAGACGAGTTTTCGACTCTGGAAGACAAGCCTCTTCCTGTTGAAGAATGAGAGACACTTGAGACAATTCGCGAGCCAGTACCCGGACTCGAGCCTTACACTCTACGGAAGCTGCGCAACAGGCACAGACGCACCGGGAAGCGACCTAGACCTACTCCTCATCACGAGACACGATCAAGACCCATCACCAAGCCAGCTGGACGAGCTCTCAAGACGAACACATAGAACCGCTCAATTGTTGAAGTACACTCCGGAAGAATGGGAGAACAAGGCGCGCGAGAACAAGCCGTTCTATGAGCGGGTGATAATCGACGGCATCGCGATAAGCGGATCCCTTCCAGTCGTCGTCACTTGAATCTCGAAGAATGCTTCCGGCGGCGACTCCTGAGAAGGGACAAGCCACACCCGCAGAAGGCTGAGAGATCACTTCAAGTCTCAGCCTCAAAACTCGAGCAAGCACAGAGATCTCACAGCCACCAGATCTACGATGCTTCTCTTGTCCTAGCATAGACGTCAATGTTTCATGCTGCGCGCTCGATTCTGTTCAGAGACGGCATAGTCGAGAAGAGCCATGTCTGCCTGGTCGAGTATCTGCGACAAGAATACTCGAGGAAAGGTTTGATGAGCGAAGGATTCGTGAACAGTCTCGACCGAATGCGGACCGACCGACACGAGGCGATCTATGGACTGGAAACATCAGTGACGAAGGACCAGGCCGACCATGCAATAGCTCAATGCAGAGAATTCATCGAAGCCGTGAGAAGACTAATCTCGAACACATCGACACCCTCCTAACCTGTTCAGGATTTCCTACAGTAGTTGGTCTCTTTTCCTTTCGATCGTCTTGTAGCCTTACTGCTAGTTCTTGTTCCATTCGTGAGAGGATTGGCGTATAGTCGTTCGCGCCAGTCGCTCCGCTGACCCGACATCTGCAGAGTTGAGCTGTCTCTCGGCTATTGCTCAAACACGAGGACGAAACTGGTTTGATGGACCCAGCTGGTTCATTGTCAGCCGGCTCTCCAGAGTAAGAGCAACAACGCTTCATCCGGGGAGCCATGGAGGGTGTAAGACCCGCAGTGAACAACTGGTCGGTGATCGAAGAGGTCGTCAGCCTCCTTCCTAGCTCTTGAAGATTTTTTACGAGCACACACTGTTCATGGGCGGGTGATAATCGAAGGTACCGCTATAAGCGGACCCCTCGGAAAGCTAAGTTGAGAGGCCGGAGAATGAAAGCTGTCGTCCTAGTCTTGGCTGACACGGAGACCCATGAGGATCGAGGTCGGATCAGAAATGCTCTGGAGACTGCAAAGGAATTCAAGGATGCGGGAGACGATGTCAAACTGATCTTTGATGGCGCGGGTACAAAATGGATTCCAGAAATCTCGAAGTCAGATAACAAGTACAATGAACTCTACACGGGGTTGAAGGATAGAGCTCTAGCCTGCAAGTACTGCGCCGCGTCTTTCGGTGCTACGAAAGGAATCCAGGATGCTGGCGTTCCTCTGCTGGATGAATGCCACGGTCATCCTAGCCTCAGAAAATTGGTCTCGCAGGGGTATCAAGTAATCTCGTTCTAGTCGCTTGCGCAGTCATTTAGGAAGCGTCTTGGAGAGCTAGCCGTGAAGGCTGGCAATTGCGTTTTCCAGCCTCCGCGTTCACCGCTGTTACGGGCTGATGTTAGGCCCAATCCACTTCTCCCCGGGAAAACAATCTCTGGAATGATACCTTTAGCGCGTCGTGTAGGCATCTATTTTAGCAACGTAGGCCGATGTTCCGCTAGATAGAGATGGGAAAGAAGCAAGAGCCGAAGGAGCCGAAGAAGCAGAGTGAGGTTTCGAAGGCTGCCAAGGGATTCTTCTATGGTATGGCTCTGCATGGAATGGTAACCTACGCGTTGAGGCTGAGAATGCACATGGAGAACCTGTTCATGCTCATCACCATGGGCGACATGCTCGGGATACCTGTACTACCGCCCTACTACAGCCTCAGGCTCCTACCCTACGCGGTCCCGTCTCTCAAGACGTGGAAGCAGACACTGCTCCGGGATCGAGACATTACCGACTCACTGTACTAAGGAGCTGTCAACAGACGGCCACGAGCGCTCCAGTCAGCGCAGGCATGGCCGAGTACTTTGCATCCAATCCTGACATCAAATACATTCTCTTCGGTGGTAAAGGCGGGCTAGGCAAGACAACCCTCTCCGCCGCGACCGCCCACTGGCTCGCGAGCAGAGGAAAGAGGGTTTGCGTTTTTTCGACCGATCCTCAGGCGAGCCTCTCGGACATTTTCGAGAGGAAGATCTTCGGCCAGGGAGAGGTCGAACTCGCAGCGAACCTCTATGCTGTTGAGATCGACGCCGATCGGAGAATCGCTGAGTATCAGGAGGAGATTAGAAATAAGATCAAGGACATGTACAAGATGGAGACCATTCCCGAGGAAGTGGAGGATTACATCAACTCGTCCGCCGCGGAACCAGCGATGGCCGAGTCAGCCACATTCGATGCCATGGTTGAGCTGATGACCGCAGGCAAGTTCGACTATTACGTGTTCGACATGATGCCCCACGGACACGCGATAAGATTCCTAGGCATGGCCGACATCCTAGACCAGTGGGTCGAGAAGATTGTCAGCGTGAGGAAGAAGGCTGGAGAGTATGGAGAGGCTGCGACCGTGATGGGCAGCAAGGGAGGCCTCGCCCAGGAAGATCTTGTCCTGAAAGAGCTAGAGTACATCAGAGGACGCCTAGACTTCGTCAGCACCATGGTCCGGGATCGAAGGCATACCGCGTTCTTCTACGTGCTCATTCCAGAACTCATGCCTATTCTAGACACTCGAAAAGCACTGGAGATGTTCAGAGAGTTCAACGTCACAGTGAGCGGGGTAGTTGTGAATCAGGTATATCCGAAAGAGTTGAAGGACCAGACGGATGTTCCGAGCTTCCTGAAGAACAAGATATCATCGCAACAAGAATACGTTCACCAGATCCAGACTGAGTTCGGGAGCCTCATCAGAGGCATTGTGCCGATGCTTGACCGAGAGCCGAAAGGTCTTCAGATGATATCGAAGGTAGCAGACATACTCTACGGAGCCTAACCGACCATGGAGACAGCGAACCCGGGCCAGTCGTTCCCGTCTTTCGTGTCAGCAAAGAAGGGATTGAAGTATCTCTTCTTCGGCGGGAAGGGAGGAGTTGGAAAGACAGCACTAGCAGGCGCAACAGCCTACTATCTCTCAGAGATGCTCGGAAAAAAGACGCTGATCTCCTCCACAAATCCTGTCCATAGCCTCTCAAGCCTCTTCGGCCAAGATCTATGGAAGAAGGGGACAAGGAAGATTGAGGGAACCAAAAACCTCTACGCAGACGAAATAGACATTTCCTCAACAATACAGAGGTACAAGGGTGAGATCAAGGATCGGCTCGTCCAGTTTCTAAAGTTCGCGGACATCCCCGTCGATGTTGAGCCTTTCATCGAAATCGCTACAACGAATCCTTCATTCGAGGAATCTGCCATGTTCGACGATATGGTTGATCTAATCCTCAGCGGACAATACGACGCCTACGTTTTCGACACAGCACCGGTCGCCCACACCTACAGACTGCTGGGCATGTCAAAGGTCTACAACCTCTGGCTCAACAAGATGATCAAGAGCCGTCAAGAGTCAATGTCTCTACGCACAAAACTTTCCTTCCGCAAAGAAAAAATAATCCAGGAGTTGAAAAAGGATCCACTGCTAATCTCGCTGGCCGGAACCAAAAAGAAGACGGAAGAGGCCAGAGAAATCCTTACGGATTCGGAGAAGACAGCATTCTTCTTCGTCACCTTGCCACTCGCCCTCCCTATCGCGGTGATTGAACGGTTCATCATCTGGGTCCAAGCCTTCCAGATCCCCATCGGAGGAGTCATCGTCAACGAAGTCATTCCAAAGATTGACTTGGAAAAATTGTCGCCCTATGTCGCCCACCGGATGGAAGAACAGGCAGGCTACTTGAGACTGGCTGAACAGAAGTTTCCAGGAATGATACGGGCGGTGCTACCGCTGTACGAGAGAGAGGTTAACGGCCTGGATATGGTCTCTCGGATGGCTCAAAGCCTGTCTTCAGGCTCAGAATCGGGAATCTGAACGGTTTCTCGCCTTTTATATCTTATAAAGGCTCAAATCATCCGGCATTCTTATATTTTCGCTCCCAGCAGCGCTACAGGACCCTGCATGTATGAATCGCTCATAGTGATGCTGAGCGGAATTATCGTCTATGGGATCGTCTACCAGTTCTATGTGAAATGGTTCGACAGGAGTGTCGTCCAGTCCGACCCCAAGCGTCCAACACCCGCGCACACCTACATGGACGGTGTCGAATTCTTCCCATCAAACAAGTATGTTATGTTGGGCTGGCACTGGAAGAGCATCGCCGCACTCGGACCCGTAACCGGTCCCGCCCTAGCAATAGTCTGGGGATGGCTCCCCGGATTCCTCTGGATACTAATCGGAAACTCGTTGCTAGGTTGGTTGCACGACTACAATTCGATGGTCTCATCAGTGAGGAACGAAGGCGCATCCCTGGGACCCTTAACATATCAGCTGATAGGAACCAGGGCCCGAAAAGTACTCGTCGCCTTTCTAGCATTCTACTCGATACTCATCTTCTCAGCCTTCCTCGGAGCCCTCCTCCCAGTAGTCAAGGGCACAGGTGCTGGAGGCGCAGCCGCCATGCTCTCGTTCATTCTCATCGCCGCGATAGGAGTAGTGTCCGGCTATTCAATATTCAAAGCAAAGATCAACGTTGTAGCCGTCACCGCAATCTCTCTAGCAGCCGTCGCAGTGTCCGTCTATCTCAGCCAAGTCGTTTTCGGCAGCGCGATCAACTCAGCCTTCGTCTCCGCCGTACCAGACGCACAGCTGCAGGAAGATATCCTCCTGCTCTCCATGTTAGGATTTAGTTTTCTCGGAGCCGTCCTACCCCTGTGGAGTTTTGCTATGCCGATAAACTACCTGGGATTCTACGTGGCCTACTTCGTAATCGCGGCCATCATAGGAAGCTCGTTCGTCGCCCCGCAAACCTTTGCTCAGCCTCTCTTCACAAACTGGTTCGCCCCTGTCGCTATAGGCGCCACGACAGCCGGCTCTTCAGCAATCACCTCAATCTCATTTCCCCTCTGGCCGCTTCTCTTCGTCACTATAGCTTGCGGCGCATGTTCAGGTTGGCACGGCCTGATCGGTTCCTCGCTCTCATCCAAGCAACTGGACAATGAGGCGGACGCCCACTTCGTAGGTGGAGGCGGGATGCTGCTTGAGGGGATTCTCGGGCTAACATCGGTCGTAGCGGTAGGTGCCCTCGCATCGACAAAGGGCGGCGCGCTATCCCTCTACGTAAGCGGTGGAGCCAAGTATCTTAGCAACCTGCTAATCCCGTCAGCCGCATCAACCGCTATCATGGCTCTCATGGTATTGATACTCGGGCTTACTCTAACCCAGCTTGCGCTCCGGTTTGCTAGGCTAGCCATATCTGAGATGGTTGGACGACGCTTTCTCAAGAACATCTACGTCACCTCGATCGTAGTCTCGATAATCACATTCCTGCTAACAAGCTCGAGGTTTAGCGCTCCATGGGGTTTCATCTGGACCCTCTTTGGCGGCTCCAACCAGCTGCTCGCTGGTGTAACACTCCTCGTCACAACACTCTGGCTTGCAAAAATCCGAAGAACAGCGTTCCTCACAGGCATACCGGCAATATTCATGCTGGGCACAACCATCGTCGCGCTAGGCTACACCGCCTATGCCACGTTTGACATCGCCATGACGACAAGCACCACGCTCAAGGTCTATGGAAATGCGGTCGCAGGAGTAATCGCAGTAATACTGACAATTCTCGGCCTAGTGCTATCATATGATGGCTTCAAGGCCTATCGCCGGATAAGAGCCGGGGCAATAAGCGGCCCCGGAATGACAATGGGACCGACGCTCGCAAAGCCTGTTGAAACCAAAACCCCGCAACGAACATTCACCAGCGAGCTCCCTGAAACGTAGATAGCCAACCCCTAGCCTCCTACCTCCTAGTTACTCGTCTTGGCCTTCGTCTTCTCAGACATCGAAGTCGTCGCAGCTCTAGCCACCGTCCTCGTCGTCGTCTATTTTCTCGGCACCTATTGGAAGCACAGGATCCTCAAACGATACGCCCTCTGGTTCGAAGAGAAATTCTCCAGAAGGGCCAAAGTGAAGTACAAATCGTTCGGACACGCTGGCCTAAGAATAAAGTGTGAATTGAACAATTCATCGGATGGGATCAAGGAGCTAGAGTTCGCACTAACACTCGGTGCGAGAGAGAATCTAGTCTACTATCCCTACGCACTTGTCGCGAGAGACTCTGACAAACTAAACTGCTGGGCTACCCTGATTGACCCAGTCAAGTTCCAAGTTGAGATCACGAGGCTGAGAAAGAAATCGAAACTCACCTGGGAGACAGCCGGCACTGAGGAAGTCAAGATTTCCCAACTCAGCGAGCTGGGCTACAAGGTCTATTCAAAGGGTCCAGATTTTGCGAACCGGCTCGTCGAGAGGAGCGGCGTAGTCGCCAAACTCAAAGATCTAGACACTGTTGATTCTCTAGAGCTTGAGGAGGAACCGTCGAGGATCCACCTCGTAGCGAGTCTGCGCATGGACGATCTGCCTAAGCTGATCGATCTTATCTCTCTCGTTGGAAGGTCGATTTAACGAGAGACTCGTGTCGTGGCTATCGGGCCGTAGCGCTCTATCGCTTCCAATATCTTCGCTCTTAGCTCGTCGTAACTCGGAAATCCGCTGAAGACCTTATTCCCATGAATCAACACGCACGGAGTCCTCAGGATTCGATGCCTTATCGACAACCACACACCATGAGGGGATGCCGAGTCCACAGGATCCAACAGTACCAGACCACCGAACTCTGCCATGAGCTTCTGCGCGATCTCTGAGAGCTGGAAATACTGTTTCTTGACATCCTCCGGATAGTCTTCCAGCTGTTCCGAGTACGGGGACATGCCCGTCGCGTGCATGACCTGCATGCAGTGTTGACAGTGGGCGAATAGTGTTGGCATGATGCCGACAAAAGTAACTGTCAGTGGACGACCCGTCTTTGGCAACGAGACACCCGATACCGCGCTAATGTATTCTTCATCGGAGCATATAAGTGCTCATTACAAACGTGTTCTAGCCGCCAGAGACCAGGACCGGGCAAAGGCCTCTGACATCTTCCCGGACCCAGCAGAAGCATGCACAGCGGACGTTTTTCCCCGCCGCTACGCGCTTCGAGAATTCTGCAAGCCTACGAGCGGACATTCTATTCCCAAATTGCCGCTTCGGTACCAGCCTAAGTCATTGCAAAAATCTGGACTTGCGTGAGATATCTAATTTGGTCATGTTCTAAGTTGTTTGCTAGTTCTTGTTCCATCTGTGAGGAGTTGGCGTGTAGGCGTTCATGCCAGCCGCTCCGCTGACTCGACATCTGCTAAATTCAGCTGTCTTTCCGCTATTGCTCAGACACGAGAACGAAACTGTCGGTACTCTCGTACGTCTCTCCAGACTAAGAACAACGCGAGGAATTGTTCTTCCCAGGCACAAGAACAATGGACGAGTCTTAAGTAGTCAACCAGCCGGCGACGACAGACCTTCTCCGGGGATTCTGAATTATGGGAATGGTGGATAGCTTTCATGACGAAGACGCAGAGTGTCCGAAATGCCATACCAAAGTCACCGAGTGGCAGACCAAAGACCTCGAACGGCTCGGAGAGTATTGGGAGAGGGGCGACTTCGTCCAGTACCGCAAGCTGGAAAGAATACCTGAGAAGGAGCGTAAGAGAGAGTATGGGGACAGCCCATTTCCACTTTTCCAGACCAGCAAAGAGTACCTTAGCGATGCCCCGCTGGTCTTCAATGGCAAGATTCCTGTCCATATGAGCTGCGAAAAATGCCATGCGTGGCTGGAGGGATACGCGAAGATTCTCGACGGAAGATTTGCCGAGATAGGGGAAGTTGAAGCCGGGGTAGAAGCGAAGCAGCGAGTCTTGATCAAACTCGAAACCACTGCCCAGACTCTGAGAGCAGACTACGAGAAGAAGCTCTCACAGCTGCAGGAATCGTGCAGCCATGAGAAGACCAAATGGATGGATCTAGCATGGGCACCCGTCCTTTACTATGGCAGAGCATTAGTCTGTCTCAGGTGCGAGAAGAGACTGAAACTGAAACGAGGATGGGAAAGCCTCCGCGCTATTACTCCTAAACAGACTAAGCACCTTAGGAATAAGAAGGACAAAGAAAATAGTAGTATCGATAAGAAGTTCAGGAACATCGCCGAGAAGAATCTACGCAAAGACCGCGAACTCCTAGAAAAGCTCGCGAAAATTTAATCCTGATTCTAGGCACAGTTAACGTTCTAAGTGGTCGCTGAGACGTTGAAAGTCCAGTCGGACAAGAAGACCGTCTAGAGGCTCAAGGCTGAAGACAAGGACCTCAGTGAGAGAAACGCCTTCCATCTTGACCTAGTGGCTTCTGGAGCTTAGTCGAGCTATTGCTTCTCGCTTCGCCTCTTCCAGGACACTGTCCAGGATCTTCTGGGCGTTGCGAATTTTGGCCGACTTGAGGTGGAAGACTATGGTGGCGTCGTCGAAGTGCAATCTAAGCATCTGACGGACCAGGTCACGGACGATCTCGCTCAATCCTTGCCAGTCTCGGTAACTCTCCGTTTTGACGCATCAACCTGCCGTTACCGCCGAGGTTGCTTATGCTGATCAGCCGGAGGGTGCCAGGGAAAACGTCTAGAAATCAACTAGGGGTCTATGTCGATAATAGGATCCACTAGAAGGTAGAGCTTGGGGCAGGCTGTGATCGGCTTATCAGCGCGGGCTACTTGCTGGTTACTGTGACTGTTGCTGTGATGTTGTGGGTTGTTGTTCCGGCTGTCCCCGTTATCGTGACCGTGTAGGTTCCGCTGTTTGTCGCCCGACTTGTGGAGATCGTTAAGCTGGTTGTGCCAGTCGGGTTGGTGGCTGTTAGCGTTACGCTGTTGATGGGTGAGAGTGTTGGTGGATGCTTGTTGGCGGGTTGGGTTGTTGCGGATAGGTTGATGGTGCCTGTGAATCCATTCACCGCCGTTACGGTTATCGTGAGAGTAGTCGCGGAACCTTTGGCTATGACGACCGACGCTGGGTTGACCGTGAGCTGGAAGTCAGGCGCCTGTATCGTGATGGTCTTTGATGCGAGAGGCGTCGTCTGGTACGGGCTCTCGTAGTGGATGACTCCTATGATAGTATACGAACCTGCCGGGACTGGCTGGCCTTGCTGGTTGACCTGTTTCCAGTCTAGCATTCCGACGGTCATCGTCTGGCCGGGCTGAATGGTGATGACCGTTATGACCTGGGCACAAGGTGCGAAGGGAGGTGGCACGTTTGTGTAGACTAGGCTGCCGGTGGAGTCGGTGAGCTGGAACTGGAAGCCGCTGCAAGCGTCCGTGAATGTAAAGGTCGCAGGCTGGCTTCCTTGGTTCGTCGCATTAAGCTTGATATGGACAGTGTCGCTCGGGACATACGTGTCCTTGTCAGTTATCACATTATAGACGACGTTCGAGTTTGACTGTCCCACTGTGAGGGTCTTGGACACAGACGGATTGCCGTATGAGGTTAGTAGCGTGAGGACGATCCTGTAGCTGGACTCTGCCGAGTACGAGTGGGTAATGATCGCTCCCGTGCCGCTGGTCCCGTCTCCGAAGCTCCATTCGTACTCTTTGATCGGATTAGTGGAATTGTAGGATATGCTATCCGAGGCGTTGAACGTTACCCGTTGGCCAACGACCGGATTCGTCGGCTGGAACGTGTAGCGTGGGACGGCCTCAAAGAGAACCAACTGGCTAGTCGTATCCGTCAGGCCCGCCGAGTCCTGGACGGTCAGAGTTACCTGCCATTTCGCCGGTGCACCCCCGTAGAGGTGGGTCGTCATCGGGCTACTAGTCTTAACTGGGGGCGAGCCGTCGCCAAAGTCCCATACGTACGAAACGATCGAAGCGCCGCTCGTACTCCAGTTGCCGTTGAAGGAGACGACGTCGCCAGGTGGGACGCAGGCAACGCACGATTCGTAGGTGAAGGCCGCGAGGGGATTGGAGGCTCCGTTTGTCTTGACAGGCAGCCCTACAGCCGATACGAGTATCGAGACTGTAAGTATGATCGCAAGATTTCTCAGGGGAAGTCTCGGATTCATTCCTCGTCAGTACTCGTGGCAGGCATATCTTAGCTTTTCGGAAAACCGTGTTGGTCGGCTCTACACCTTGACGGGGGAGACAGCGCGGGTGCGTAATTTCAGGGACTCCAAAGTTGAGATTCAGGGAATACTTGTGCGACGCTCTGGACAGATAAGGTCGATATGACTGATCTGAAATAAAACGCATGTTCAGTTAGAACTACAGCAATGTCCTCCAGTCGATCTTGGCCTCTTGGTCATTGTCAAGAGGACAGACGGTCGCAGGGAACTTATCCGAAAGAGAATAGCTGCTCAAAAGTTCTAAGTTCAAGTTGAAGTGTCGGCCGTGAAGCCTCGGCCCTTTATGCGCCTCTCCATTTCTTCGGGAGATACTTCTTCGACGCGGCTGGCGATCCACCAGATGTTTCCAGTCGGATCCTTCACTGCGGCGGTTCGGTCGCCGTAGAACTGGGTTGTAGGTTCCTGCTCAGAGATTCCGTCAGCTTTCAAACCTCGTCTGTGAGTGTCGTCCACATTCTGAACGTAGACGTACAACTGGCTTGGTATCGGTTTGTACTGAGGGGTTGAATCGGCCATCATGACAATGGAGTTGCCGATCTTGATCTCGGCATGACCTATGTGGTCCTCCTTGTCGTTAATACGCGCCTTCTCTTCTGCGTGGAAAGTCTCTCTCAAGAAATCGATCAGTCTCGGCACACCATCCACAATCAAGTATGGCGTAACGGTTCCGTAGTTTTGAGGAGTAGGGTTTGCTTTGCTAGTGACAGATTGCATAGCGCTCTATCAGGCATCCCTCACCGGTTTAAGAATTGCTGAGATGAGAGCGTAGCTAAGAACCCAAGAGGGTACGGGGCTAAGAACGTCTCCGGCCATTTCAGAGGGTTGCTCCGCAGTTGGGACACTTGGTCGTCCCGCCTGGTAGAGCGGTGCCACAGTTCGCACAGAACTTCCTCATTGCGGGAGCCACCAGTGTCGGCTGTGATCCTATCGAATAGGATCCTCTGCTGTATTGTCCCGACTTTTCCAGCTGCGACAAGGCACTATCCACACTCACCTTCACAATGCTAGCGTAGACTCCTATAGTCGCGATGAAAACGGCGAGGAAGATTCCGAGGGAAAACGCGGCAAGGATACCGATAGGATTCGCCGCTACGGCAGTCGGGTCCCGGATCACCGCGGCAAGAGTCCCGCCCGTGATCAGTACGGCGATAATCCCGGCGACGATCGCCCAGACGATGGTCCAGAGAAATATGACTACTCCCCTGCCGAACGCAAAACCCCAGCCGACCATGAGACATCTACCAATCTCTGCAGATACTTAAGAAAACAGTCACCAGTCATTTACCGGGAATTGCTTGACTGGTTCCTTGGCTACAAATTGTAGGTATTACGTACCGATTGTGATGACTACGTTTCCTGCTTTCTGCCCCGTGTCGACATACCTGTGAGCCTCCGCAGTCTGTTCCAGCGGATAGCGTCGATCTATTACGGATCTCATCCTACCATCTTCAATCAGCTCTTTGAGAAAGATCAGATCTTCAACCCGATACGGGTCCATTCTGCCAATTACAGTCTTGCTGCCTCGTCTCGAGGTCCACGGTGCTCGAATCATCTGCGACAGCCCAGGGTTACCCAAGAGGTAGATCCCTTTCTCCTTCAGGGATCTGAGGCTAGGGGAGTAGGAACTCTTTCCGACCGTGTCGAAGATAACATCGTACTTCTCCCCATTCTTGGTGAAGTCTTCACGCGTGTAATCAATCGCGTGGTCTGCGCCAATAGAGCGCAACATATCCAATTTCCGAGTACTGTCAACACCAGTCACTTCTGCCCCATAATATTTGGCGAGCTGCACAGCGACAGTCCCTATGCTTCCGCCTGCACCATTGATCAGAACTCTCTGTCCTCGCTGAATGTTCGCTTTTCTTAGATATTGAAGCGCGTGAAGACCGCCCACAGGAACAGCGGCGGCCTCTTCATAGGTCATGTTGGCCGGTTTTGTTGCGATCAGCCCTTTCTCAGGCAGACAGTCGTATTCGGCGTACGCACCAAGATGAAGGCCAGTATTTGCAAAGACCTGGTCTCCTTTCTTGAACAATGTCACATCGTTGCCTACTGCTTCAATCTCCCCCGCAAGCTCCTGTCCCAGAATCTTCTTTCTTGGTGCCCGGATCCCGAATCCTACCCGCAAAACGAACTTCCACAATAATGGTAGATTGAGGCTCCTCAGTTCACAATCTCCCTTTGTTACAGTTGCCGCGTGGACCTTGATCAGTACTTCATTGGCCTTGGGGGTAGGTTTCTCCACGTCTCTGAGTTGGAGAACTTCCGGCGGCCCGTATCTTGTGCATACGATCGCCTTCATTTTCAATAATAGCTACTCTTCAAGGGTGAATGAGATTTTACGCGCTAGCTTTGCCACTGCCACGCGTACCAGATAGTCAGGACGTTGAATACGACTCCTACAATTATGAGGAATCTGTCGTAGGCTGAGGAATACGTTGGCAGTCCGATGAGGTTGAAGCCCAAGAAGACTATGGCTGCGATGATGTTTGCCCAGCGATTCAACGGATAGCTCAAGGTCAAGGAGAGAAAGACCATGGCAATCGGAACCGTCATCAGTATCGCGATTCCCAACAACAGATTCTGGGTTACTGGTCTGCCCGCTATTTTGCCAGGCTTGAAGTCGCCTGCATAAATTCGAAGCACATCACCCAGAAGATAGGTCAGCATTAGGGCGATCCATGATGCTGAGAGAATTATTCTCGCGTCTTCCATAGTTCAGCCTCCCTATCGCACTATGCTCCGTAGTTATGACTGCCTCCTTCGTTTTTCAAACGTTTCAAACCCAAACTAGCAATAATCATAAGTACTGAGAACGAGCCAACCGGATGGCGACTCATTTTGCCATTTGTTACTGTTGGGAAAGAGAATTCTGGGAATATTGATCTCCACTACGAAGATCATGGTTCAGGTAAACCAGTTGTCCTGATCCACGGATACCCGTTGAGCGGGGCCAGCTGGGAGAGACAGCTTCCGCCCCTCCTAGAGGCGGGCTATAGAGTAATCACGTACTCACGGCGCGGCTTTGGCCAGTCAAGCAAGCCCACAACCGGGTACAGCTATGACACGTTCAGCGAGGATCTTCACCAGCTCCTCAACAAGCTCGACCTCAAGAACGTCGCCCTTGTTGGCTTCAGTATGGGAGGTGGAGAAGTCGCGCGCTACCAGGGACGGTATGGGTCGAAGAATGTTTCAAAGTCGGTGTTCATCAGCAGCATCCCACCCTACTTGCTCAAAGCACCTGACAATCCAGAAGGTGTCGACAAGCCGGTCTTCGACGGCATCGAGAAGGCTGTCGCCGCGGATCGCTACGCTTTCTTCACAGACTTTTACAAGAACTTTTACAACACAGACCAGAACCTTGGAACAAGGGTCAGTGAAGAAGTGGTCCGGAACAGCTGGAACATAGCCGCCCTAGCAGGGTCCGTCGCCAGCGTCGCCTGCGTCCGAACATGGTACGAAGACTTCCGCAAAGACCTACCCCGTATCACCTCACCAACCCTCGTCATTCACGGCGACGCGGACCGGATCGTACCCTACGCCAGCTCGGGCCACCGCACCGCAAAGCTCGTCCAAGGCGCACGATTAGTCACCGTCAAGAACGGACCGCACTGCATAACCTGGACCCACGCGGACGAAGTAAACACAGCACTCCTATCCTTCCTCCGCGAAGAGAAGAAACTCCTACTAGAAACGCCCGCTTAAACCTGAGGCAACAATCCAGCATCATACTACCGTTCGTTCAGTTCAGGGAACTGGCACCAGATCCTGCTCAACCCAGCCTGCACGAGCCTTGTCCGAGTTGAAAGTCTCTGCTCGCCAGTGACGATAGGGAAGACTCTTGTCGAGCAAGAACGGCAATCTATCAAGAAGTTCATCTATGCTTCTCGCCTCCGGCGCATGCTCCATCGCGTGACCGACCAGACCCACCCAGAAACGCGTCAGAGTATCATGATACTGTTCGAAGCACCATTGGCGACAGCAAACCTTCGAATCTCGCGAGCAACTATATTCTCAGCCTCGATCCTCGAATGTTTGGAGGACTCGACAAGCGAGACGAAGATGACCCTTGTGACGAAACTCTTCGCCTGAAAGATTTCCATCGTGGAAGAGGCGGAGAAACTCGCCATCATCCATAGAACATCAACCCATGAATATTGTTTCGGAGCATTAAACCGTTCGTCGAACCGGGTCTAGAAGCCCTGTCGTTTTCGGATGGGAGAAAACTGGGCATCTGCTTCTCAGGGATAGGTCTGAATCACAGCGTCCAGTTTCAGAAGGTTGATGGCCAAGAGTGTGAAATCATTGCTTAGGTTCTGTAGAGTAAACGAGGTTAGCGGACCCGTGTAGTCGTTTGCGACCTTGAGGTAGTAGAGACAGATAGTCTGGTAGACGCTCGCAAAACTCGAGTTACCTGTGTACGTGGCCGTCGCCTGGAAGTCTCCTTTAGCCGCAGGTGCGCAGAGGGTCAGATTCTGGCCGAAGACAGTCGAGGAATCGTTCGCTGCCTTGAACACTGAATAGAGAGAGTTGAAACCCGCATTAGGCGAATTCGCAGACTTGTTCTGTGAATCAACAGCGAGCTTGCTGAGCACTACTTGGAGATAGCCATAGTAGTTGAGCTCGGTGCTCCTGATGCTCTCCTGAATCTTGTTGTTGTCAGAGTTCCCATCAGAGTACCCAGTGGAGTAGCCTGAAGCATATCCGCCAGTCTGGCCCAGACTATAACCTGCAACCCCGGCGACTATGACCGCCAAAACGACCAGCGCCCCCGTCAAAGTCCGATTTCTGACGAGACGTCTCAGGCTCGCCTCACTACCCGACCCCCGTAGAGGATTAGACATGCCCCCCGCTTGCTAAGTGGACCTTAACGAGGTTTCGCTCGCGGCCCAAACTCATCGCTTGTGAGGAGAAACCGAGAAGCTTGACATACCTCCCACGAGCCAAGCTGCGATATGAGTGAGCAGAGGACTCTCTCCCTTGGGTTTAGAGAGTTTCGTCCCAGCAATTACGAAAGGCTGGTTGAGATCTATAATGCGAATTATCCTGACTATCGCATTAGCGTAGCGGAACGTCGTAGCCGTGACGAGAGCGTGGACCGGACAAAGTATCTCCTGAAACGGTTCGAATGTGTCGATCTTGAACGGGAC
>DASPWZ010000007.1:0-6138 GCA_035637535.1 Candidatus Dormiibacterota bacterium | reverse complement strand
AACGTTCTGGACGAATCTGGTGTGTAGTTCGATGGGTAACGTTCCTGAAGATGTCGCTCGCATTCTTGGCCCGGGTGAACAGGTACAGCTTTTCATTCAGCAGAAGATTTACCATCCCAAGATCAGTGTCGACTCTGTCGTTCTCACAAACGAGCGAATCATTCTAAGACATCCCCACGACCTACGATTGAAAAAGGACTTTACGGACTTCTCATACACCGACGTCGCTAACGCGGTTCTCGACAAGGGCGTGCTCCGCTCAACTGTGAGATGTCAGCTAAGATTCGGCGGAGACCCGCTGAGCTTGAATGACCTTCCCAATTCTGATGCTGAGAAGGCCTACGGGATTATCAGGTCGAACATCGCCCGATACCAGACTCCTTTCTCGACTGGATACGCCGGAATTGCCCCGACCGCCGCCATGCCAACCCCTGTCCCCGCAGCCGCAGTCGGCGTGAGATGCTCTAAGTGCGGACAGATGAGTAATCAGGGCTCAAGATTCTGCGGTGCCTGCGGCTCAAGGTTCTAGACTCGACGGTCCCGTCGGTTCGGCCCCAAATCAGGACTGCGTCAGGGAACATTCGTCGGGTCCCAGTTAAGTCTCAGATCCTCGTTGAGAGAATCTAGAGACCTCATGTCATCGTCTGAGATGTCGAAGTCGAACACTTGACTGTTCTCACGAATACGCTCCTCTCTCGTCGACTTTGGAATCACGACGAGTCCGTGCTGTATGCCCCAGCGTATCATCAGCTGGGCAGGGGTCTTCGAGTATTTTGTCGCCAGGGAAGTTATCCTCGGATGCTTCAATCTCTCTCCTCTAGCCAGCGGACTATAGGCCTCGACTTGGATTCCCTTCCTTTGACAATATTTCAGTAGCTCTTTCTGGTATAGAAAGGGATGGAATTCGACCTGGTTTACGGACGGTATGACATGGCTCTCTTCGATCAACTCTTCTAGATGTCGGAGGGTAAAGTTGCTGACTCCAATCGCTCGGCATCTCCCCTTCTCGAGCAGCGTCTCCATCGCCCCCCAGGTCTCTTTGCGAAGATCTGGGACTGGGAAGTGCACGAGATAGAGGTCCAGATAGTCCAATCCTAGTCTCTTCAGACTAGCTTCACATGCTCGAAGGGTAGAATCGTAGCCCTGATCTGAGTTCCAGAGTTTCGTGGTTACAAACAAGTCTCCGCGAGGAACGCCACTCTCGCGAACCGCCTCCCCCACGTCTGCCTCATTGCCATAGATGCGCGCTGTGTCAACGTGCCGATAACCGACCCTCAAGGCAAAATTCACAGCGTTTCGCGTTACTCTTCCAGGAGGACTCTGGTATACTCCGAGGCCGAGGATTGGCATTCGCACATCATTGTTCAGCTTGACAGTCGACTGGATGTTGAGATTGGCCATAGACGTTGCCATAGGATCTCTCGATTACTGTGTCTGAAACTTAAAGACCCAATGACTCGCCTGGCAGAGTTCCCTCATGGACAATGAAACTGCGCAGGTGTCCAAGACTTCCTGGGCTCCCGAGATAGACGTTAGAGTAGCCAATCCGCCACCAGCCCTTCTGAAGAAATACACCGCGAAGGAGAAAGCGTTCTTCTACGACTACGCAAACTTCGTCGTTCGCCTAATCCGAAACGAGAATGTGACCGGTAGAATTCATCGCGTTATTTCTATGGAGAGAATAGTGATCGATAAGCCGGTCGACATTCGCGTGATGGTCTTTCCAGCTCGTACCTTCCGCGGGAGACAGAACAGAGTTCTGCATGGAAGCTACAGCCAGTCAGCATCCCAAATCAGTCTCTACCCTCTCAGAATTCCCAGAGAATGGATTCGCGGAGATGGGATAGATCTGTTTCGCGCAGGGCTTGAGGGTCTCTCTCAGAGAAAGCTGAGGCTTCTCTACAAGATGTCTGAGAGTGCAGTCTCGACAATGATCCACGAAATTCTGCACGTGAAGTTTCAGAAACGAAGCATGAGCAGATATGGAGAGGAGGCGCTGGTCCAGAAGCTGGAGAGAGAATTCATGCAGGGATGGGAAGAGTGGATTCTCGTCCCAGTTCAACAAGCCCTCTCTATGATCAGCTAGCTACTCGTCTAACCTGAGTAGATCTACTAACTGGCTGAGATTCCTCACCTCTGAGACGTTCCTCTTGGAATAGTCATGCGCGGGATCAGCGCCCCGTCTATTCACCCATACGGCTTTGATCCCGAGCTGCATGGCTGGCTCAATATCATGATACTGGCTAGCGGCCACATGGGTCCAGGGTCTGGCTCCTATGATTCTTCGAGCCTCTTCAAAATGGCCCAAAGCAGGCTTGTAGGATCTGACGTTCTCCGCAGTGACTCTTATCTCGAAAGGACTAGTAAAATGCTTGACGGTGCCGGCTAATAGATCGTTGTCAACGTTGGACAAGATCCCCAGAGTGTGTTCTGTCGAGAGCCTCAATAGTGAAGGGTTAGTATCAGGAAAAGGAGCCCAAGTGGGCAACTCTTTCGCTAGAAAGGTCGACTCGGCCTCTGAAAGCTTCCAGCCAATTTTTCTAGCGACACTCAGACTAGTCTTTGATAGAACGCTGCGATACAGCAAATGCGGCCTTTCTCTCTCAACCCTGCGCTCCTCTTCTTCGTAGAGCTCAAACGCCTTAGACTCAAGACCCCGACTAGCCCCCGTCCGCAACATGGCAGATCTGAACGCGTTTCTGATCCCTGTCTCCCAATCAATGAGGGTTCCGTAGCAGTCGAAGGTTATGACCCGGGATGGTTTCAAGCCATAGTCAGTCCACTTTTCGTAGTCTATCCTTGTCTACTAGTCGTCGAATCATCGTCCGAAATTTCCGCTGATTGCCATGACTAGGGAACGGTAATGGTTTCGTGTTTAGGATCCTGTCTCCAAGACCTGCCTCCATCAAGGATTGTCTTGCGGGCTTGAACACCGTCTTCTTCACGATCAGTAACCGTGTAGGATCAAGCTCCCGCACTCTATGCGGCAGAGTCGACGCTCCTTGAATAGTGGAGATTCTCCTCTGTCTGGGCTGCAACTTGTCGACGGGAAGTTCACATGTGTCTATGAGGAAGAAGCCAATTGAACGGAACTGCCTGAGCATTGGTTGCTTGTCGCAACCCTTCCTCATTGGACGATCAATGGGCCAAAACTCCAGCGCCTTCATAGTCTCTCTGAACAGGTGGTCTTTTCCGATCGTCGTCTCCGAATAGAAATATCCTCCTGATGAAGGAGGAGACTCGGCTATCAGAAGCACGTTGACTCTGTTCGGCTTGTACTTGTTCCTCGATGCAGTATACTTGTCTTTTAGAGCTTGAGTGGTGCCGAGGGCAGGATTTGAACCTGCGAATGGGCCGATCGAGTCTTGATCGCCAACCCGGTCTCTGACAGCTGAATCTTCAGCCGGGCGCTCTCCAGAGCCTCCTTGTTCAAGGATCAGGCTGAGCTACCTCGGCAAGCCTCGGCGACTCTCCGAAAATCTGAATGATGGAATTAAGCTTTCCACTTCAGACCGCAGCAGAAATTGTCTCGAAAGACGGTAAGACAAAGCGAATAAACGGGCTCATCTCGAAGAGCACCGAAACTCATTGGTCAAAAGTCCATCCTGGCTCGCAAAGCTCGGAACACTGTCGCTCTTGTATGTCTCAGTGTTCTTAACCAGGATCGGCTTCGGGTCGATTCTCGTAATTTTTCCTTATTATCTCAACATCCCTCTCTCAAATTCCTCTCTAGCAGGAATCATCATCGCTCTCTATCCCGCAGTAGAGGGTTTCAGCGCTCTCCCCGTCGGAACATTTGTCGACTTGGGAGGTAGAAGAAAGGCCTTCGTAGCCGGAATGACGATGATCTCGATCCTGACCTTGATCATTGGCCTTTCCAACAACCTGGTCTTAGTGGGAGGTGCTCATGCCCTAGAAGGACTAGCGGCCGCCATGGTGACCGTAGCCTCGCTCACCATGATCACAGACCTCACGGTTAAGGAGAATAGAGGAGCCAGTATGGGTGGCTTTGACCTTGCAAACCTAGCAGGCTATGGCACTGGAATTCTCCTTGGACTTTCATTCCTACACGTATTTGCCACAAACTTGGGATACAGCTTTCTAGTTGTATCTGCCGTAATGGGGGCTTCTGCCATTTTCGTCTATTTTGCGCTCCATGAGCCAGTGCACTCTTCTATGGAACACGGGAGTCTAAGAGGAATCTATGAAACCTTTACCGGCGACGTTATTGGAATCCTACCTGTCTGGTTCTCCCTGACCGTCGTTCTGGGATTTTTCCTGTTCCTACCTAGGTTGGTCAAGAATGCTGGAGTCACCGATCTCGCCCAATCCGCTCCCCTAATACTGCTTGCCTTGCTTGTGCTCGGAGTCGGGTCCGTTATGTTCGGACGACTCTCTGATAAGATCGGAAGGATGAAGACGATGCTAATCGGAGCCTTGGGGGAGCTCGGGTTTCTCCTCGTCTTACCAGATCTGTTTCAACGACTGGTAGTAATTCCGCCAGGAACTCCCTGGATCGACTCTTACTATATGGTCGGGCCCATAATAATCGTCGGTGGAATACTATTCTTTCTAGGCTCGGCACTAATACCCTCCATTCTCGCGTATATTGGAGATAAGGCCGCAAAGGAATTCAGAGGATCGGCGATGGGGCTTTACAGCTTGATGCTCAGTGGTGGGATAGCTACAGGAACTGTTCTCGCGGGAATCTCCGACGACTTGGGAGGCGTTCAAGCCGTCTTCTACTCGGCTGCAATCATCTTCGGAGGGCTGGGTCTTACGTCTGCCTGGTTGCTTCGCAAGCAACAGAGCTTGGCTAAGCGCGCGGTCGATCTGAATTCATCCGGGAGCAAACCGATTTAATAGCCTATGTTGTCCGCGTTTTCTTGTGGGCCGGTAGATCAGCCTGGTATACTGACAGTGTCAGGCCGAAGATCGCCCGCTTGGCAGGTCCGGCTACCGGACCCTGTTTGCGGGAAGGCACTAACCCTGCTCCGTAGGGCCGCGGGTTCAAATCCCGCCCGGTCCACCATGCGACAGGTGTCTGTCCAGGGTTTTGGATAGACCCCCTTGGACAAGAAAACTCGCGGATAGCGTTCTAGGAAACTGTTTCAGCTCGCGAATTTCATGTCCGTTTTCAGGAATCGAATGGGGTACCGCTTTCAAGGAGCGATTCCAGGAGAATGCTCAAGCACTGGATTCAGGAAGCGATTCCAGCATAAGATTCGGAACCGGATACAGGAATCGGATTCTATTGCATGTTCCTTGACCGAGCTGTGTCGATTGAATTCGGAATATCGGAAAGCTGTACTCCTCCGATGTAGCTTATAGGAGTCCTGTGATGGATTTGTGGCTCTGAGGATGATTTTTCTTGGCTGCGAAAAAAGCCAAACGATGGATTGAGACAGTTAACCCGGCTAACGGCAAGGTACTGAGAAGATTCCGAGCTTCAACCCGGACAGAAGTGGAAAAGTCAGTCGAAAGAGCCCGGAAAGCGTTCGAAAAATGGCGCGAACTATCTCCCGCAAAGCGGGCGGAGTTTCTCCAGAGAGCCGCGAAGATTCTTCGATCCCGAAAAGAAAAGCTGGGAAGGACCATGACTCTCGAAATGGGAAAGACAATCAAAGAATCAGTACCCGAAGTTGCGAAGTGTGCCTGGGCACTGGAATATTTTGCCGAAAATGGACCACGGTTTCTGAATCCGGAAGCGGCAAAGACCGACGCGAGTGACAGCTACGTGGCGTTCGAGCCGCTGGGAGTGATAGGGTCCATCATGCCATGGAATTTTCCACTCTGGCAGTGCGTCCGCTTTGCAGCACCATCATTGATGGTGGGAAACACAGCAGTCTTCAAGCCTTCGAGTGTGACCCCGCAATCCGGTCTACAGCTTCAGGAAGTATTCGATTCAACGGGCGTCCCACCGGGAACCTTCAACGTGGTACTGGGAAGCTCGGAGGTCGCATCGTACCTGATAGAAGCGAATACGACGGCGATCTCCTTCACCGGCAGCGTTCCAGCCGGCCAAGATGTGGCAGAACAGGCTAGCAGCCGTCTCAAGAAGGTCGTCCTCGAACTGGGCGGAAGTGATCCTTTCATTGTACTGGACGACGCAGATGTCGAAGCTGCATCAACTGGTGC
>DASPWZ010000006.1:0-11400 GCA_035637535.1 Candidatus Dormiibacterota bacterium | reverse complement strand
AGCAGCGGCTTCATGATTGGCTCGGTACTAGTCTTTCTGGCTAACGGCCACCGACGCGTGAGCGGTCGGACTGAGAAACTCGCCGGTGAGCCGGGCTCCCTTGTGAGTTTTCAGGACGATGGAGCTGACGGTGCTTTTGACACCCTTGATCTTCATGATCCTGTTCTTCAGGACATCCCTGAATTCTTCGATATCATCTGCTGAGACGAGGGTTACGATGTCGAACTCGCCTGTAACCTCGTAGAGCTCCTCAATATTGTCCAGTTTGGCCAGCGACTGGACTACTTCGTCCATGTGGGCTGACTCGACGAAAATGTCCACAAATGCTAGTAGAGGGGCCATGATGGTTCAACGTTTCAGAGTCCTCCGCCTGCCGCCAATCCCGCGATTTATAGATTCCCTAACCAGATTGACATTTCGCAGAATGGAATCATAGGTCCGCGTGGCACATCCACTTTCCCAAAGACGGCTAGCCAGGGAGGCCATCATTCAGATAAACCACGCCAACGCCGTCTCGTCCAGAAAGGAGTGTTTGTTCTTACGGAAGTCCACAACACGATCCTGGATACTATCGGAAATACTCCACTAGTTCGGCTGACCAAGATAACTCAAGGCACAAAACCCGCAATTCTCGCGAAACTGGAGAACTTGAACCCTGGCGGCAGCGTAAAGGATCGAATCGGTAGAGTCATGATAGAGGAGGCCGAGAAGAAAGGTCTCCTCAAGCCAGGCGGGACAATCATAGAGCCAACATCCGGGAACACCGGTACCGGGCTCGCGATGGCAGCATGTGTCAAGGGCTACAAGATGATCTTCACGATGCCCGACAAAATGAGCGAGGAGAAGCGAAGCCTCCTACGAGCCTATGGAGCCCGCGTAGTGGTAACTCCAACTAACGTCTCACCGAGTTCGCCTGAACACTACATCAATGTAGCCGAGCGACTTGCCAAAGAAACGCCGAACTCCTTCATGCCCAACCAGTATGTGAATACAGCAAACCCTACGGCCCACTACCAGACTACTGGGCCGGAGATATGGCGTCAGACTGGCGGTAGACTAGACGTTTTCGTCTGTGGGATGGGGACAGGCGGGACCATCAGCGGGACCGGACGATTCTTGAAAGAGAAGAAGAAAACAATCAGAGTGGTCGGTGTTGATCCTGAGGGTTCAATATTCTACTCGCGCTATCACGGAACAAAGGAAGAACCCCACCAGTATCGAGTGGAAGGGATCGGAGAAGATTTCATGCCCAAGACCATGGACATGAAAGTAGTAGACGATGTTATCACGGTTTCAGACCAGGACGCGTTCGAGCTTACCCGACGACTCGCTAGGGAGGAAGGAATACTCGTAGGCGGATCTGGGGGAGCAGCAGTCTTCGCCGCTCTGAAGGTCGCGGAGGGTCTCAGTAAAGAGCAGACGGTTGTTACTCTCCTTCCCGATAGCGGGCGGAACTACCTCAGCAAGATCTTCTCTGACCCGTGGATGAAAGAACAGGGCTTCCTGTAGTGGAAGGTCGAGGGCTTGAGGGATAGGGACGTGATGAACCTACTCGACCAACTCGAACTGTACACACTAGATGCTGCCCGGAGGGAGAAGTCTCAGGAAGACTACTGGCTCTTCGTCTACAAGAGCATGAAGAGCGGGCTCTTAATGACTAAGAATCTGGAGAAGCATCTGCGTTACAAGCTGAAAGCGTTGGGGGTTCAAGTCTAGGACAGAAGTGTTGGGTACAGACAGGTTAGTTCAAGGATAAGGAGATAACAGAGGCTTCGATAGTGTTGCGACTATGACGGTGGCGATGGTCGAGAAGGATATGAGGCCCTGCGAGGCATTATGCCCCAAGCACGGGGTCCAGTGCAAGCTGAAGATGTTTGAACAGAACGCCTTCCCGATGCATGCTCACATGATTGATCAGAAGATGTGCACCTGGAAAAAATAGCCCTCTCCTTATGCACGTCGGCCAAGGAACCTCTCAGTCTTAGGAAGAGAACTGCTCCCGCCACGACAACGACGATTATTCCTGCGATGATTACGTAGAAGAAGGCAGACGCAAGTCCAAGAATCGTGGAGGGTGCGGGTGCGGCCGGCGATAGGGTAGCGACGTGCACACTGACGGTTGCGGTATGCGTACTGGTTCCACCTGTGGCCTGGATAGTGATCGTGTACTCGCCGGGTCTGCCGCTGTTGCATGTCAGAGTGCTTGTGCCCGAGGATTGGATGCTTGTGGGGCTGAGGCTGCATGAAATGCCCACCGGGGCTGCGACTGCCAGCGTGACGGCACCTGTGAATCCACTGCTGGGAGTAACGATTATTCTGGTCATGCCCGGATTGCCCGCTTCAATATTGATGGAGCCGGAGAATGTCGAGATTTCGAAGTCGGGCGGGCCGGCTAGTGTAACAGCAACAACTATCGTGATCGTGTGCGAATGGGATTTGCTTATTCCTATAATCGTGACGGTGTAGTCTCCGGGCGCGGAGGCGCTGAAACTGGCCGTCGTCGTTCCTGACCCGAGAACCAGACGTCGAGGAATTAGGGATACTGATAGCCCGGTGCTTGGATACACGGTTGCTGTGAGGTTCACTTCGGATTGGAATCCTCCTTGAGGAGTCACGGTTACGTTTGAGGTTGCTGTAGTGTCTGCGGTCAAGCTCACTGAACTGACGGCCGCGATTGTAAAGTCGGGAGCGGCCGAGGTCGTGAATGTGAATGTAGCCGTGGCGTTATGTCTGATTCCACCTGAAGTTCCGAAGATTGTTACATCGTAGGCTCCCGGAACACTGGAACCGCATGAGACCGTCGCCTCACCCGAACTGTTTGGGATTGCGGCCGGGTGGATGGCTGTGCATAAGAGGTCTGTCGGAAGGGGGAGATCTGAGAGAGCTACGGTCCCGGCGAAACCGTTGAGGGGACTTACGAGGATGATTGATGTGGCGTGAGTAGTTCCGTCGGCTGAAACAATACTCGGTTGAGTGGCTCCAACCGTAAAGTCTGGAATAGGAACCGAACTCAATGTCCAAGGGGTTGCTCTATCTGACTCCGTGTCCTGTTCGACAGCTAATTGGGAGGCTGCCAAGCTGAGCACGAATAATAGCAACAGAACCTTGCTGTCGGTCGGAGAGCGACTCACAGATTTCCCGAACATTCCTGACAAATTGCGCCAAAGACACGATGGCAAGACTGTGCCGCGGCCTTTTTCTTGAGGAATGTAGGCTTTGCTCAGAAAAGCGCCTTGCGCACAGATCGTGGTTTGGGTCAGATGACGCGATGATTGATGCGAATACTTCTGGAGGCCTACTGCGTCAAAGGCTCATTCTTGGGCGGGGTCTTCCTGATGTTGGCCGTAGCCGACACTTCTCTTGACTCAGTGTTCTCAACAACTAGGAACCATTTCCCGTTCTGGGGAGCCTTGAACTCGAGCGTTGCCTTCTCAGTATCTTCCTCGCCTGTCTCGCTCCAGAATTCCTCTCCAAGATCTAGACTAGTCAAGTTGTCGTCGTCTAGAATGTAGAAGTTGACTCGGCCGCTCGCCGTCACATCACACGTAATCGACTTGCCCTGATCTAACTGCACGTCGAAGCTGACATAGTCGCCCTTCTCTATTACTGTCGGTTTGCCGAGAACTGGTTCCGACGGGACTGGCGTTGGTGGGCTGAGAATAGGAGAGGCCGCTTTTGGTGGAATCGGTTTGAGCATAGCCTGGTTTAGAGTGTTGGATTTCGCTGGAATGGACTTGGAGGGGCTAACAACTCCGGGAATAGTATTCGGTGGTGTGATCTTCGGGATCATCGCTTTCTGAAAGTCTGACTTTAGTTGTGACGGAGATTTTGACGGCTCATGTTTTGAAAGAGGTTTCTGTTCCGGTCTTTCCGGCACTTGATGGGGCTTTGTAATCTGTTTATCTTGGATTCTTTCACGAGGATATTTTGACTCTGATAGTCCCAGATGGTTTGAGGGCTTCTTAGTCTGTGAGCGGCTCGCTCCACCAGGAGCATTGCCGAGAGGCAATAGGGTTGTGATCGAGAGAGTGGCGAGTATCAGTAGTCCAGCAATGGTCCAGGAGAGCGCTTGAAGCAGAGCGACTACAGTAAGGAGTATACTGGTAAGGTTTCCCAGTAGCATTATTGGCTTAGAGGCCAACTTGGGCTCGTCCGTCTGTTGGATTGAACTCCTGGCTTGCCCGCACAAAACGTCGCTGTAACGGACGTGAGCGGGCGGAGGGGGTCGGGGGGCGTCTACCTGATTTGATTCTTGGTGTAGTAGATTAGGGCTCGATTCTTGCTCTGTTCCAACTCTGCTCGGAACCAAGCATCAGTGTCGGCACGTCCTGCCCATGAAACAAGCTGAATGCTTCGACTTCTCACTCTCTTCTCTTTTGTCGTTGTGCGAACGGATCCGATCGCGCTACTGAGACTCGAGAGTGCTTCTGCGACTCCTCGAGTTATTCTTGCCCAATCTTCTCGTGCTGCCATTTTATCTTTCACCGAGAGACAATGTTTCGTCGGATCGGATTATGTTTGAGCAAGCGGGCGCCGGCATCAGTTTGAGGGGCACTGTACGGTACTATCTAGCTGGCGTGCGCCGGTACTCCCCTTATATCATCGTCGCGAGGAGTTTCGTTTGTGTAAGATATGTTCGAGCTCTTCCTAAGGATTCAGCCTGACGAGAGAAACGAGGATCCTCACAATCGTCTGAGCAAGAAATTTCCGGGAGCGAGGATCGCGTTGTGGTGCAACGATCATACCGATATTCTGGAGATCGAGTCTGACGGCTTGGACTCTTTTCAGGAGATGCAGAAGGAGCTCGTCTACTATTCTAAAGAATATCAGAGCAAGATCATCGCGAAGACTCTCTGCCAGGACAAGTTTCAGATGGTGGTCCGCACCTGCATTTGCGGTGTGGGACAGGGAACCTCTGTAGGCTCAATAGTCCGCGCGAACAATTTTCTCCAAATGCCTCCTCCAGTATTCTTCGGAGGATGGGAGTATCACCGCCTGGTAGGCTTCGAAGACAACGACGTCAGGGGCCTGCTCAAAGGCCTGGATAAGATGGGAAAGACTGAGGTGTTGCACAAGGGGTCCGCCGAGGGCATGACTGACGACGCTTTTCTCTTGTCACTGAGCAGTCTGTTTGGGAATTTGACTGAGAAGCAGATGAAGGCTTTGTTGGTTGCGATCGAGGGAGGATATTATGAGATTCCGAAACGGACGACTGCGGATGAGCTGGCTGGCAAGCTGGGAACGCCACGCAGCACTCTGGAGGAGCATATTCGTAAGGCGGAGAGCAAGATTGTTCTGGCGATGGCGCCGTATATGATGATGTATGCCCGGGTTCCAGAGTCGCCGTTTACCAGTAAGACTCGGGCTGCGACGGACCCTGTTGGGACCAGATTCCTGAAGCAGCTCGCGGTCCAGACAGCGGCGAAGACAAGAAACAACTGAAAACCCACATCATTGCTGGCTTCTTGCCGCTACCGATCTAATGAAAAAGAAAGAGACTTGCTGTAAGCCTAGAACCTGAAATAGGATCAGCCGGATCTGTCGCGGGAAGATGGGTCGATTTCAAAAATATTCTAGAGTTCTCGACCATCAAGATTTTACGGGAAGATGTTAGACTGGACGGCTGTCTTGTCGTAACTGATCTGGGAGGATTAACATGATGATCGTCAGGTTTCTGAACCTAAGCGGATTCTAGGCGTTTTGCAGGGGACTATCAGGGTCTCGGCCCAGAGTCTTCTATTGCTGGGCTACACTGGAGCTAGTGGAGTGTCCGCTCGTATCGTGGTCTCTATGAATCAGGTCGTAGTGGTTACGGCAGAGGTTCTTGCCACAGTTAGTGCAGAATTCCGTGGCTGGCTCGCTGCACCGCTTCTCATGCTCCTCCAGCTCATCAGGACTCCCGAATCCACCAATGTCGCCAACCTCTACCTCCTGACACGTCTTCAGCGCAGGATTCAGAGTGATACTCTGGCTGGGAATCGATTCGACGATAGCAGAATGAGGAGTCTTTGTCGCGGTGCGCGCCTGAGTCTTGCTCTTTGAGTGGGACTTCGATTTCGCACGAGGTTTAGATTTTGAACGGGTCTTAGCTTTCTTCTTCGACTTCATTAAAACCGAGTGTAAGAAGGCTCATGGGTGGTCAAATTCCATACCTAACCCATACCTTGAAAATCTGGTAACAGTCCCACCGATGCGCCTCGTAAAAGGGGGAAAGCCATCCGTCTTGCTAGTCAAGAAAATGGAGGCAACCTAGGCTGCGATATTTTCTGCCTTCAGCCTAGGTACTTCGAAGAATGGCGCTAGCGTAGCCTTCACGGCCCGTTGAGCCTCAGGGCTGAGTTGCTCGAAGCCCTTTCCACAGCTCGGGCATGCTTCGAAACTCTCTCTGTTAGATTTCTTGACGAACCATTCTCCACAATGCCAGCATTTCACGACTGGTGTAACACACATTTCTACTGTCTCACCTCCCTTGGCGACTGATCCATTAGGTCGAGTCTGCCTCCGAGTCCCGATTTAAGGGCAACGATTCCTGCCGCTCCTCCGAGCGTGGCTATTGTCCGCTCCACGTACATCAGGGGTGTTATCACTGACCAGACTGGTCCCGTGAGGCTTAGGATGCTTACGCTGAGAATGTTCAGCGTGACTTGCTCGGTCATGGCGATGTAGAAAGTCAGTAATCCGATTCGTGGATTGTTTTTCAGTCGAAACGCCACGGGCAGGGAGACGATGACGAGAAGATACGGGACGAGCCAGAAGAGTGTGCCGCCTTTGGATAAGGCGATGTAGTAGACTGCGCCTGCAAGGACATAGGTCCATGGGACGATGGGTCCTAGACGGTAGTGGAAGGCTATGCTTCCAGCTCCGACGGCGGCTAGGGGGATGAGGAGTCCGGATAGTCCGAAGACCTGGTAGAAGCTGGGCTGTCCAAGAGCCATTCCTAGGCTGCCGACGAATACTGTTGCGAGTGCTGGGATGGGTCGTAAGAGGGCAGCGATTATTGGGAGCATGACGATTTCGAGAGTGATGAAGCCGGGGCCGCCGATGAACGGTGTCAACGGGATGAAAGTTGTGATAATGTAAGTGGCTGCTAGGCCACTGGCGAGTGTCAGTTCTGCTGTTCTAGGAACCCATGGTCTTCTATTTTCTGGTCTGATCATTCTGCCTCCCTACTCCCGGGGTTTTTCTTGCGAGGCGCAACGGGTGGGAGGCCCCACTCACGCGCCTGAAACTCGGCTCGCGAAACATTTCGATTTAAGACTTGTGAGGATCGGGAGACTGCTCACTATCAGCATCTAGGGGGTCGGTTGTTACTGGGCTCGAAGAGTGTGGGTTAGAAATAGACTATGACCGGCCGTGAATTTTTCGTTGATGAGTCGACATGAAATCCAAGACGAAGCCCAAGAACAACACGCATACCAATCCAGAGCATCACACTGGTACGCCCCATCCGAATCCGCACACTACTACGAGCACTCGTCCAAACCCAGCACATCAGCCGACCACTTTCGGGAGTCCAACCCATGAGCATGGTGCTCATGAGAGCCTGAAGACCAAGACTTGCGAAGAGATGGAGACTGGTGGGTTCGGCTCGTTCGACGAGACAATGGCAACGAGCAACCGCTGCACCGAGCGGGCGACGGAGTTCTGCAACAGCTGCGGCAAGACCTTGTGCGGGGTCCACTACGATGCGCTTCACCGGGGCCATGAGAGCTTCAGCGGCCAGAGCACTGGTCACGGACTGATTCACCACTAAACCATCGCACGGATCAAGAATCACACTCTCCTTTTTCTTTCTCTATTTTATCGGAGAATCAGTATCAACCACGATACTCACGCACCTTTCAAGACAACGATGAGTTTCTCGATAAAACCGAGCTGGTCGTTAAGTATCGCTACATGCCTCGCTCATCCGTCCTCTAGAAAGGGTCGACGAGCATGGTCGAGATATCCATCGAGAACCTAACGAAACACTACGGAACCCTCGTGGCTCTCGACAACGTCTCCCTCAAGATAACTTCAGGCGAAGTCTTCGGGCTCCTCGGACCGAACGGAGCAGGCAAGAGCACACTTCTGAAGACTCTAGTCGGAATTCTCAGACCAACAACCGGGACGATCCGAATCGGCGCCACAGACATCGTCACGGACCCGGAGAAGGCGAAGAAGATGATCGGATACTTGCCAGAGAATCCCAGTCTCTACACCGGGCTTACCACCCAGGAGTTTCTACAGTTTGTCGGGAAGATTCGAGGGGTCGCGGATGATCTTCTCGACCGGGAGATTTCCGAGTCGCTAAAGAGCTTCGGCTTGGAGGAGAAACGGAACAGCCTGGTCGGGACCTTGTCAAAAGGGATGAAGCAGAAAGTGGCGTTGATTGCTACGAGTCTGCACAGTCCCCAGGTTCTCGTGTTGGATGAGCCGTTGACAGCATTAGATCCCAAGACGCGCGTTTCGGTCAAAGACTGGATTGGTGGACAGACGACGAGGGGCGTAACGACGATATTGTCTACTCATGATCTGGATGTGGCTCAGACGCATGCTGGAAGGATTGCGATCATCGATCATGGGAAGATTGTGGCGGTGGGCGATATCGAGAGTCTTCGGCATATGGCGAATACTGCGAGCGATGCGAGACTGGAAGACGTATTCTTGCGGTTGACTGAGGAGAAGGGCGAGGACCCGGCTCGACGATGAGCGTTGCGAGTCCACTCGGAACTGTTGGAATCCTGGTCCGATACTGGGTAAAGGGACGTTTCACCAAGGCTACGATACTAGGCCTAATTATTGGCGAAGCTTTCTCTGTAATCTTCATCCTCTTCGGCAGTTCTACGTACCTCTCGTTCTCGAACAGGGTCGGCTTGACAACCGGCCTCTCGGAAGTTGCCGGCAGTCTCGTCCTCGCACTATATCTCGTTGGGCTGATACAGAGCGGCTTCAATGGAGGCGGGCTGCCCGTTAGTTCGAGCGATGTCGACTACGTCTTTACCTCTCCAGTGCCACCGCGAGAGGTCTTCGCAGCCAAGATCCTGCTCAATTCACTCACAACTGTGCTCTTCGGATTCCCCCCAATAATCGTCCTCTACTTGCGATTCTCGGTATACTATCACACTCCAATGACTGCCGCCATTCTGGCCGGACTCGTAACTCTCGTCTTCCTCGTAATCGGATTGCTGCTCGCCGCGGACATCACGCTCTCGCTAGGCCGCGGAATCGGAGAGCGGAAGAAACTGTGGAGAAACCTCTTCATCGTACTCGTCTTGGTTCTGAGTCTGCTTCCCATTACTCTACTGATTCCTGGAATCCCTGTCGAGATTGCTGATGTTGCTAGGCTCCTGCCGAACGGGCTTGCTGCAATTGTCAGTGTCGGTCTGGTGAGCGGGACCCCGGGAGGGCTCGACTATCTCGTAGATCTTCTGTTGCTGTTTGCCTGGCTTGGAGGATTCCTGGTTCTCGGTGTAAGGATGTCACGCGGACATTTCTACGAACTTCTCGAAGTCTCAACGCCAGGCGGGGAAAAATTCGATCACCCGAACCAAACTTCTCGGCTGGACCCGCGTGGGAAGTCGATCTGGTCGATAGTGCGGCTGAAAGAGAAGATTCTGATCAGCCGGACCCGTGAGGCACGAGCGCTCTTCATCAACGCCATGTTCCTCTCCGGCTTTCTGGTCATCTATGCATTGTCCGGGTCTTTCCAGTCTTCGCCGACCTCGTTTCTCTTCATCCTCTTCATTATCGGATCTTTCGGGTCCGGGACAGCGTCTCGGTGGATTGAGAAGGAGCGCCTCTGGATTCTGAAATCATCGCCCGTCAGTATGCGGAGATACGTGAAGGAAGTCTATCGGGCGCGGGTTGCACCCTTGCTGATCTATCTGATCCCTGTTACCATAGCGGTGGGTGTTCCCTTGGTCCTGAGTCAGCTTTCCACGCCGTCGTTGTTGTTGGGCGTGATCTTGGCGCTTCCCGGCGCGTTGGAGATTGCGGGGATTACAATGGCCGGTGGAATGTACTTCGCCTCCCGATACGGACAGAGTAGCGCGGACGACATTCTGTCGTCGCAGGCGCAGGAGCTGGCGGACATCCGACGGTTCCTTTTTCAGACAGTCATCAACTTGATCATGGTCTCGCCGATTATTCTGCTGGTCTTGGTCTCGGAGGCGCTCGCAACAATACTGGGACCCGCCGTGCTTCCAATATTGGCTGTCGGCTTAGTGTTGGTCTCAATTGCCTTCACTGGCCTGTCAATCAACCTGCTACTCAACAAGGCCGGAGACGCGATCACGCGAAGAGAGGACTTGTAGTCGCTGGACCAGCGGAACTTCGTCGCAAATCTATCGGTGCATGGCGAGGAAATGAGAATACTAAGGGATTGGTAGTACTCATCTGCGTCTCGTACAATGTCATCTATCTTCCGTTCAGTGCGTTGTCCCGATTCTTCCCATTTCGGTTGGGTCGTAGATACAGTAGAGTCAGTTTTTCACTAAAAGGGCTAGCGGGTTGTCAACACGTACTATGAACACGTACAGTTGCGAGCCAATGGCTCGGCTAAACGGAGAATGTTCAGAGGTTTTTCGACAGGCTCAATCGTTACTAGTCCGCCTCGGCTGCGAATCTTCCTATCCTAGCGCCTCAACCTGCCTGAATGTATAAGTCTCTGCTCTAGTGTTCCACATTTGTGAGTTTCTCGAGTCAGCTAGATTCGCGAGTCTTGAAGGCTCTTAACAAAAGGCTCTTGGCTTCACAATATCTTTCCCGGAAAGCTTCAGGGCCTCACGCGGCTGTGAAGGTCGCGGAAGCATGCTGCGGCATAAACTCCCAAGACTTTCTCGAGAGCTTCTCATCGTTCTGGGCTCGAATAGACGGATTCCAGGATTCAGACCTTACATCCGAACTCAGACCCAAAGGCGGGCTTGTCAGAACCTGGACTGTCCGATCCACAATGCATACCATTCCCGCCAAGGATTACTACGTACACGTGCTTGGCGGCCCGGGCAGACGGTTCCAACCTTGGTTCGATAATGCTGCGAAGAGACGTGGCATTCCCGACCGGGATTTCAGAGTCCGGTTTCTCTACCAGCCACTGCTTGATCATATCAAGGGACGAACAGTTACGTCAAACGAGGTCAAGCAGTTCATGGTTGAAAGGCTGACCCAGCGAGGTCTGAAGGCCAGAATGAAGCTTCAGCGCGGATGGTCAAGCAAGCCCACCTATGGGCCAGCCTGGACAGGGGTGTCGGAGATGTCCCATCTCGGACTCCTGGTCAATGCGGGAAGAAAGGGTTCTGAGAGCCTCTGGATGAGCTCAGCCGACTACCTTGCTACCGGGCGGAATGTTCCGGACCCAGAAGATTGCATGGTTGAGCTGGTGCGCAAGTACATCGAGTGTTACGGGCCGGTGAGTCGTGA
>DASPWZ010000005.1:0-76822 GCA_035637535.1 Candidatus Dormiibacterota bacterium | reverse complement strand
GAACCATATCCTACGACACACAGAAGGTCGTGTTTCGCCGATCTGCCGATTCTCGGTTGGAAGCCTGGCATCTTGGCTGCTTCCAATCAACGGCCAAGAACTAGAGCACTTTAGTTACTACTGCAGAAATCGGTCCATCCTCCTGTTCAACAGCCAGTCTAGCTCCCTCTTTGGCAAAATCTCTGTTGGCATAAGCGAGACAGGCAACCTTTCCCAGCCCTGGAGAGAAAGCCGCGCTTGTGATGAACCCCGCCTCAACATCGTTGCTCTTCAGCTTTGACCGCGCCGACGGAGGGTCTCTGGCTTCAATCTCCAACCTGACGAGCTGCTTGTTCACTCTACCTATGTGAGTAGCCCTCGCGACAACCTCCTGACCCATATAGCAGCCTTTGGTGAAGCTGATAGCATCTCTGAATCCTGCTTCCAGCACAATCGTATTGTCGTCAATGTCAATACCATACCTTGGATATCCTGCTTCGAGTCGAAGCATCTCCATCGCCTTGCTACCAATCGGCCGGACGCCCATGTCTCCAGTCTTCAACAGAAAGCCATTCCAAACTGCCTCGGCCTCTTCGTTTGGCAAGATAATGTCGTAGCCGCCGAGTCCACTTCGGTCTCTGCTAACAATCGTGCTTGGTCCGAGAATCTTGTGGCCTAATGGTTTGAGACCTTCCAATTCTACTCCTAGGGCTTCTCCGATCGCCTGACTGGACCTTGGTCCCTGAATCGTTATCTGGACGAGATCCTGAGTGGCGTCTCTAATCTGAACATCCTCTGTGATTACGAAACGGTCGAGAGCTTCTTTCACCTTGGATGCTGGCGAATCCCCAGTGTCGACGAGTATGCCGTCTGGCTGCCCGTAGAGATACAGGTCAGCTAGGATCCGGGCTTTGGGATTCAGCAGGGCTGAATGTTGCCCTCCATCTTCTCGAAGCTGTGCCACATCGCTGGTTAGGAGACCGTTCAGGAATGAGACGCGATCTTTCCCGGTGATTCTTAGACGGCCAGCGTTCGATATGTCTGCGATGCCAGCGGCTTTCTTGACCGCCCAGTACTCTTCGATGGGATCCGAATAGCTCAGGGGGGTTTTGCTAGCGTCCAGCTGAGCCCCGAGCCTTTCGTGATGAAGAATCAGCGGATTGGACACGACTACTAGATCAGATTCCACTTGGTGATTATATGGTTGTGCCCAGATTACCTTTTTCAACGGTAAACGGTGACGGATCAGGACGATCTAGCATGGAGTTTGGGCTGAAGGGTAGGGTTGCGCTGGTACCCGCGGCGAGCAAAGGAATAGGCTTCGGCGTCGCAAAGGTCCTCGCCTCAGAGGGCTGCAAGGTCGTAATCTCCTCGAGGAATCAGGATTCCATCCGAAAGGCGACGGAGCAGATCGTAAGAGAAACTGGAAATCGTGAGACCTACGGCTTTAAAGCGGACCTCACCTCCAGAGAAGATGTAGATCAACTTCTCGTTTCGGCCCGACAAAAGATCGGAAGCATCGACATACTCGCGTACAATACGGGACCCCCTAAACCCGGAACGCTTACCGAGTTGTCCGAGTCGGACTGGGACTACGGGGTCAAACTGCTCCTGATGAGCGCTACAAGACTGGCAAAAGGAGTCGTCCCAGAAATGGTCAAGAGACAGTGGGGTCGCTTGATATTCATAACCTCAACCACCCTGAGACAACCAATCACGAATCTGTTGCTGTCGAACACCGTGAGGCTGAGTTTGGCTGGACTGTCAAAATCCCTGGCAACGGAGTTCGGGCCAAAGGGAATAACGTCCAATGGGATAATGCAGGGGCATATTCTGACTGACAGGCAGAGACAGATCGCAGAGGACGTCTCCAGACGGACGGGAAAGAGTGTCGAAGATGCGATGAAGCAAGCTCTCCTTGACGTACCGGCCGGCAGATACGGAACTGTCAATGAGATCGGCTACCTAGTAGCGTTCTTGGCCAGCGACAGAGCGAGCTACATCAACGGGGCAATGATCCCAATCGATGGCGGAATGATAAAATCGGTATTCTAATCGGTCGGATAGTTCAAGCTTCGAGGATAAGTCAAGACCGAATGTACAGGGGCACTCTGCGTTTTCGCCCCAAACGCATTTTCGCTGAGCGTGATTCGGGGGCTCCACGGGACAAGATTATTCTAAACCATCACTGGACATATTCGTGAAGAAGATTGCAAGAAGGTTTGGACCTTCCCTATCCCATCGAAAAGGTCTGGGACACAGCTTTATCGGTCCTCGACCACGCAGGCTGGGAGATCACTCATCAGAACAAGTCATCAGATGGAATGGAAATCCATGTGACCATGGACATGATTACTTGGACAGAAACATTCTACTTGAATCTGATCAAGACTGGCGACAATTCGACAAGAGTCGTCCTGGGCAGAATCGGCCTGGCTCAGCCCGCTGACTGGGGAATTGCTAAACAGCACATCGAGCAGTTCCTACTCAAATTGGAATCCTCCCTCCAAAATGTGAATCAGAGCGTTGACGAACGAAACTAGTCAATGAAAGATCAACATAGAGAGCCCGATATTTCGGATAGAACGTCGACAACTCAAATCAGGTCGCAAGTCTGTGGTGCGGCCGCCGGACACCGCACAATAAGTGCAAATCGCACGCAGAGCGAGCCATAGTTATAGGGTCTTTCCGGTTCTAGCATAGAGATGGTCTCGAGCCCCATTCTCTGGTCAGGCCGGTACGGTTGCGAGAAGAACCAGAAGTTTTCCTGGACTCTGAGAATCCCCTATCCAGGCGTCTCCCCTCCCGATACCAGGTTAATTATCCTCCTGATTCCTGGGAGGTCCTCTTTAACGTGTCAAGCCCTTTCACATACGCTTCACCGCTGGTCGGCAGTAGGAGAGTTGCGAGTATCTGATCAGCGTTGTCTTGCCTGCACCGCTGGGGCCGAGGAGGCCGAAACTTCTCCCTCCTCAATCTGAAGGTCAACACTCTCCAGTGCGACAACGTCTCCGGCCCCGGACTCCTTTGAAGAGTCGTCTCAGTTGCTTGGTTTCGATGGAGAGGTCTCGCTTCATGTTAGGGGTGGCTAACGAGACCGTCTCAAATAAGAGTTGTTTGAAGAAATCACAAAGAATAACCCAACAATAACCGCTTCAGTAGTCACCGTTGGCTTGTCCAAAGAGGAATCTGCGCCAACCCAGCTCTTAACGATTAAATAACGAATAAACCATCTAGGCTCGTCTTGATAACAACTCAGGATGCTAGTTTTGTCTCACCTAATGAAGGAAAGAAGTGTAACGTTTTCGCGGATACGATCACGATTAAGGTACCGAGTGAAATGACCGGGGGCGCGTATTCAATATCCGAGGATGTCACTCCCGCGGGACAGGGCGCACCACCGCACATACATCGTCGCGAACTAGAGACATTCATTGTCCTAGAGGGAGAGTACGAATTCCAATGCGGCGACCGTAAGTTCAAAGCAACCAAAGGGGCGATTGTCGTTCTACCAAGAGATGCACCGCACGCTTTCAAGAATACCGGCAATACCATAGGCAAGACTCTCGTCGTTCTGGTGCCAGGTGGGATGGAGAAGGTGTTCGAGGATGTCAGCGCGATGCCGCCGGGACCACTGGACATAGGAAAGGTCAACGCGATCACGACGAAATATGGAGTCGAGTTCCTCCCAATTGGCTAGCTTGATAGCCCGTCTCTTTCGGAAGATTAGGTCATCGCCGGATCCTCAGGCGCTCTCATCCTTTTCACACTAGGAATCACGGATGTCGCCGTGATAGCTACTTGTCTATGGGCTCTCTACGCTGGCTTCATCATACAACAAGGTCGAAAAACTGCGCATCGGCTGCTGAAGAGTTGCAGCTAAGGTGAAGAGCAAACGAAGCGGTTCACAGCCTTCCACCAGAGGCTCGACCGAATGGTAGCGTGCATTTCCACCGTGACGAAACGAGCTAGTGAATATTTTCTGTGTGTGTGGAAGCTTTGGTGCGGCCGCCGGGATTTGAATTCCCGGACCATCGAACTGATGGTCTCCCGGGTCGTTGGGTTGGAAGCCCACTGGACGCCCTTGCTATGTCCTAGACCAGGCTAGACTACGGCCGCACGAGCCCCCCGCGTCTACCTCTGGGTTCATCTATCTTACGATTCGAAGCCAGCCGTGTTTGAACGGTTTCCTTCCGAACAAGGGTTTAGACGCGAGCCGAAAACTGGCGACATTACAGTGTTGTCAATACACCCTCACGCAAGCCGCACGGCACGCTGTCTCTCAGAGCTTCTCGGCACCTACCTGCTCGTCCTTATCGGACCCGGGACCGTCGCAGCCGTCTCGCTAGCTCAAGGCATCACTACTTTCGAGGCTCTCCTCATCATCGGATTCGCATTTGGAGCGACAGCTGCCTTGGTCGTCCTTCTGCTCGGCAGGATTTCCGGAGCGCACATCAACCCAGCGATAACACTCGCCCACACCATCGCAGGAAAGACTCGACTGGAAATGCTTGTTCCATACATTTCCTTCCAAGTGCTAGGCGCTATACTAGGCGGGTTCACGTTGAAATTCATCTTTGGCCAATTCGGATCCCCCGCCGACCTCGGCACCACGAAACTGGCCAGAGGCGTGAGCCCTTCTGTCGGTGCGTTACTGGAAACCGCGGGGACATTCGTGCTGGCAATGTCAGGATTCCTAGCCTCATTACGAGTTCACAAGAAGCCGGGAGAAGCTACGCTCATCGGATCGACTCTATTCGTCATTATTATCGCGCTGGGTCCGCTAACGAATGCGTCGCTGAATCCGGTTCGAAGCCTCGGTCCGGCGCTAGTGTCAGGATTTTTGACCAATCTCTACGTTTACTGGATAGGACCGTTAGCCGGGAGTTTAATTGCCGGACTCGCTTTCAGATTCTTAGAGCGATCCAAGCTTGGTCAAGGGTCCCGTACTGTTTGTCTGTGTTGAGAACGCGGGACGAAGCCAGATGGCCGAAGCCTTCGCCAGAAAGCATGGACTGAACGCCCAGAGCGCAGGGACCATTCCTTCCTCGAAAATCAACCCAATCATAGTCCAATCGATGATAGAACGCGCTATAGACATCTCGAACAACAATCCGAAGACCCTTACGCCCGAAATGATCGAACGCGCAAGTCTTGTGATAACGATGGGGTGCTCGATCGAAGAAGCTTGCCCAAAACCGATCATTGCTCAGATGCAGAAGAAGCTAATCGAATGGCATTTGGAAGATCCGAAAGGCAAACCGTTGGAAGAAGTGAGAAAGATTAGGGACGAAGTAGAGAACAAGGTCGCAGAGCTTTCCAAGTCAAAAGAGATTCTTCACGCTTTGCCTAGCTGAGATCCCATGTACAAATTTGGGCATGCGATGCTATCAATCCACAAGCGAAATGGTTACTTCAGTCTCAAGCTTCTTCGAGCATTCCATAGAAACTGTTAATAATTGAACGACCGGCGTAGAAGCTTCTCCACGGAGAAATGGGTCAATGTCAGATATGACAACCCAAGAAACAGAGAAACCAGAAAAGAAAGTTTCGCGAAGAGAATTTCTAAAGTACGGCGCAGTTGCAGCGGCCGTCGCAGCCAGCTCTGCCACAATCCTAGGGTCAATCCCAGAAATCCGACAAGAAACCGTTACTCCTACCAGGCTTCCTCAGACTGGGCCCGCTTCGAGTATCGAAGAGATAACCATCGCCCAGATCCAGTCAATGTTTGCAGCCGGGACCCTAACAGCCAAGTCATTAGTCAACAGTTACTTATCCCGCATAACATCGCTCGACCAGAACGGCCCACAACTCAACTCAATCCTTCAAGTCAACCCAGACGCTCTCAGCATCGCAGGTCAGATCGACCAGATGCGTCAATCAGGAACTGTCCTAGGTCCGATGATGGGAATACCGATCCTCTTGAAAGACAACGTCGATACCCATGATCAGATGCAGACCGCGGCGGGCTCCCTCGCACTAGTCGGAACACCGGCACTCCAAGACTCGACCGTCGCGGCGAATCTGAGAAAAGCAGGAGCCATCATACTCGGAAAGACGAACCTAAGCGAATGGGCCAACTTCCGCTCGTTCTTCTCGTCCAGCGGCTGGTCCGGACGCGGAGGCCAATGCAACATGCCCTACGCCCTCGACCGGAACCCATGCGGATCCAGCTCGGGATCAGGAGCAGCAGCATCAGGCAACCTCACCACAGTCTCCATCGGAACAGAGACAGACGGGAGCATCGTCTGTCCCGCGAACCACAACGGCGTAGTGGGCATCAAGCCTACCGTCGGACTGGTCAGCCGTGCAGGAATCATACCCATCTCGCACACCCAAGACACAGCGGGTCCACACGCTCGGACCGTAATGGATGCGGCGATTGTTCTTGACGCGATCGCTCAGCGAACACCCGACCCACGAGACCCCGCGACAAGCATAAGCCCGATAGGCAAGCAGGGTCAAAAACGACAAAAGCTACCGGCCAGCTATGCCGCCTTCGTCAACTCCAACGGGCTAAACGGCTCAAGAATCGGCGTTTCCCGGGATTTTGAAGGGTTCAGTCCAAAGCTAGATGCAGTGTTCGAACAGTCATTAACGGCTATGACGAACGCCGGTGCGACTCTAGTGGACGTGTTCTTCCCGCACTTCTCGGACCTTTTCAGTGGGCTCAATGAATTCACGGTGCTTCTCTTTGACTTCAAGATCGACATACAGAACTATCTTGCAACCAGGACCGGCGTGCCAACGGCCAGCGGGACACTAGCGAATCTGATCGCCTTCAACACAGCTCATGCAGTTCAAGAAATGCCCTTCTTTGGACAAGAGATCTTCGAACTCGCGGAGACGTTCAGCTCGGACCCTAACGCAACACAACCCTTGGGGATGTCGTACAATCAGGCAATCGCAGCGGACATACTGTTTGGCGCCACGGAGGGCATCGACATGCTCTTGAAGGAATTCAATCTCGACGCGATAGTGGCCCCAACGGATAACCCTTCGTGGCCGACGGACTTGATCAACGGCGACCACTTTGTGGTCGGCAGTTCGTCGCCGCCGGCGATCGTTGGTTATCCTAACATCAATGTGCCGATGGGCATGACCTTCGGCGTCCCGGTCGGAATATCTTTCTTCAGCACAGCCTTCAGTGAGCCAACTTTGATCAAGCTAGCATCTGGCTTCGAAGCAGTGACACACGCAAGGCAGGTGCCACAGTTCCTCCAGACGCTACCCTTCACAGAGCCAAATCCAACTCCAGGCCGTCGCCACCCACGGACGAAACCGACAGCAGGCCCACTAGTAAGTCACCTATAGCCAAAGTATGGGACGGGCGACTTGGGTGAGTCGTTTGTCCCTTCCCTTGTTTTTCTCCGTGTAAGATATTCGGACAACTTGTATGTCCGACCAGAGCGCGTCAGACAAAGATGGGTATGGGCGTGGGAATTAGGCACTATGGAAGTAGTCTGACAAAATCATAGGCGCAACTTCCTCTCAAGACGTTCGCTGGCAGTGAAGTTTACCAAGGGACCGTTCGCGAGATAGTTGTTGCTTATTATCGCGATATCACCGCTGTCCGTCTTGACCCAGGTCGCCCTCAAACCTATCTTTACGACCCTTCCTTCCACTCCGCTATACTCGACCGAATCGTGGAGTCGTAGGACCCCATCTGACAGTATTAGGATTCCTGAGATTATGTTGCTCAGGGTATTCTGTAACGCGAGCGAGATCGCTAATCCTACTATTCCAGAGAGAGTCAAGAAAGAAAATATTGACCCCAATCCCAGAACAATGACAAGCCACGCGGCCACGAAGACAACCCAGAGAATACTCAGCCCCTCGCGAACATTCCTAATTAGGTCCGCGGATGCACCCGCTCTCTTGGCGCCCCTCGTAACGAGCCGGATCAGTAATTCCGAAACGAGCCAAGACCCGGCGATAACCGTAGCTAATTCGGCAATGAAAATTACTGGTCCATTATCCACCAAAAGAGCTCGACTACTGCGCCCTGAGGCCGCTCATATTCAAATGTCTTCAACTCCCTCTGCCCATTATTACTCTAAGATTCGATAAACCCTAATTAGAACCGTGAAAAGGAATCGTGGTGGTCTTGTCTTCGGAGAAGAAGCTGAGGTTCAGAATCCGAAAGGGGGATTTTGAAGTCGAGCTTGAAGGAGATCACGATTACGTAAGAGAGCGGTTTGAGGATCTGGAAAAGTCCCTCGGGCCTACAGGTAGCTTCGTCATTACGCCACAATTCTCCGCCAGTCCAACTCCAACTCCGGAACAGTCAGTCGGTATCGCGGGCATCGTCGAGTTTACTTCCGAAGGAAAACCCCACCTCACGGTTCCCGTCGATACACTCTCGGCGAAGGAAGCCATATCGCTAGTAATGTTCTCCATGCACCCCAAACCGTTGGGAGACGATGACCTCAGCTCTCTGCTGAGTTCGTCATGGAAGACTACAGGTGAGAGTATCGTTAGGGCCCGAATCAGCGAGTTGCGACGGGAAGGCAAGGTCATAACAGAACGAGGAAACTACGTCCTCTCAGGAGCTGGAGTCCAGTGGATCCAGAACGACATCCTCCCCCGCCTCCAGAAGATTACCTAGTTTTAGACAGCCAGATTTTGCGCGCTAATCCTTTCTCAGTCATCTTGTAATGGAATCTCCCGGATCGTCGGGTCCTGGCGAGTAGGCCTTGTCTTGAATATCGTAGGAGAGCCATCTCGACTGCTTTGTCAGACAGCTGGACCTTCATGCCCGAGAGTAGATCACGGATCTTCTGACTATCCAAATCGTTTGAAGGTTCAAAGAGACTCAGGACCCTTATCTTGAGCTCATTATAGTCCAATGCAGACCGGTTGAAGGACTCCTCGAGCCGATAGAAGAAGGTTCGGTCTCGGAATCACTGGTCATCTTAGCAGATTCGATATCCGGCTTCGAGTAACACCTTGTGGTTCCGCCCGACTTCTATCTCGAGCCGAAATACTTTCACTTTCATTCCCAACTCTGAAAGTAACACCTTGTCATGCGATCTTCGGGACCGAAAAGCGTTATATCTCGACTCTGAGAACAGCACGGGTAAGAAGAATAATGTCAGGGTTAGAAGTACTGGAGCGTAAGGCGAAGCCTGAGGAAACAGCCGCAGCCATAGAAGTCGTCCTAAAACATTCAGGCGTAGAGAATCGAATCATCGGCAGTCCAGAAACGGTTCTGCGAGAACTCCTCATCTACTTCTCGAAAATCTACCCTTCCATTGATCTCGTCTCCAAACTCGTGCTCTCTGTTGACAGTGTAGAATTCCTTCAGAGCTGCACTGGAGTGCTCGCAGTTTCTCCAGAAGGCTTGGTCGTTCTAAAGGACTTGAGGGAACTGAAAGACAAGGAACTCATGATGATCCATCTCGCAGGGTCACGTCTACAGCATCAAATGGGCAAGAAAGAGAGCGACACACTGTCACTAGACGAGATCACCAAGACCACTGGACGCTCAACAGGCACCGTAGCAGGCAGGCTAAGCGAACTTTGCAACGAACAACTCGTCGAACGAGTCGGCAAAGGCTCCTACCGACTCACAACCATGGGCATCAGAGTCATCATCAAGAACCTGATGCCCCGAGTCGCACAGCTTCCCGAGAGGTAAGAAACATGCCAGAACAACCCAAGATCAAGGTTCAGATTGAGTGGGGTGACATCAAACACACCGCAGAGGGAGACCTAGAGACAGTTGTTCGTGAAGTCATGCAATTCGCAGCCAAGGTCCTACCAAACTATTCACTAGCTTCCAAACTAACCTTCTCGCCGGACTATTCGTCTATGGTTGACGATCTTTCGAGCGCTGTCCAGCTGACCCCAGAAGGGGAAGCCGTCCTATTGAAGCCCGAAATGTCAGCAGAGAACTCCATCGCCATGGTACTCCTCGCTGCTCGGGTAGCCCATGCAGTAGGCACCCGTCCAAATGTACAGATGGACCCCGAAGCCATCAGCCGAGCAATCGGAAAAGCAGTGAAGACAGTCCGGAACACTCTGGCAATGATGACAAAAACCGGACTCATCGACAGGACGAGCGATGGAGCCTACAAGCTCAGCATGCAAGGAATACGGAAGGCCCACGAGATTGCAAAGGGCCTCACCGCAAGAGCTGCGTCATCGCCAGCTCAGAAAACGGTGACTGCATCAGGATGATATGGAAACTGGTGCGGGGACAGACGGGAAAGGGGGCTTTCCCGCCTGAAACTGGGGGAATCTAACCTTGCTCTACCGCACCCAAGAGACTACTGAGCCTCTTCAGCAAATAAAAAGCATACCGGAGGTCATCGGACTACCAGCCATCCCCGAATCCCTCGTAGAACTATCTACCCGGTCAATGCAATCACTCCAAGGATCAAAATTCAACCCGCGACCAGTCTCGCTCGTGGAAATGGGGGTCGACGACGCCGATTCTGAAGAGAGACTCGAAATTGGAGGCTCCATAAACTCGTCAGGACTGAAACGCTGTGCGATCAATCCCGCGAAAGATTTCGTCCCCGTAGTTGCTTGCGACGCCTCGAGCGTCAAGATCGGCGAAACCGAGACCGGGATGATCTTCGCTATCCGTGCAGTTGGTGTTTGGAGACAAAGGAGCAAGATTCTCTATACCCGATGGGGGCCCCTACTTTTTCACGTTCCAAACTCTGAAGATGTAAGCCAGTATCGCGAAGATGAGTCGCGAGCCTTCGGCGGATTATCACTCAAGACCCTACGGGTCCTCACCCGACTCCGAAACCATGTTGAACGCTGGACCCAGGAAGTCCTGTCGGAATCGCTACACGGCGGAATACTATTGATCGACGGATCTCTAACCGCAGGCACTCCAGATAACCCCGCAGCCCGAGTGAACAAGATTCTAGCCACAGCCCGTCAGAATCACTCCGTTGTAATCGGCATATCCAAAGCAACACAGCTGACTGTCGGAGGAAGAAACATTCTCGGACTCACAAACGAGAAAGACGGCCCCCACCTAATCGACATCAGCTCTCTAGTTGAGAGCGAGTATCCCCCTTACCCTTTAAGATTCCTTGGCAGAGTATACGTAGCAAAACTATCCAGCGATGGATTCCTCTTCAGAACCGACATAGATCGAGAATCGAGCCAAGAACAAGCGCAACAAGCGCTCGAACGACTAGCTGGCCTCGATGTTATCTTTCACGGTTATCCAGAGACTCTGAGAATCGCCCACATTTTCAGCACCTTCACGGCCAACGAGATTCTCGCCGTCCAACGATTCGTAGCATCAAATCATCATATCACGCTACAATCCCGTCCCAGTCTACGACGATCACTCTTCGGACCATTCGGCACCAGCAGGTACGTGGCCTAACCATGCGAATCTACCGGAAGGAAGGCGATCAGGTCCAGTTGATCGCCTTTCCCGACGAGCATGTCCAGCGAGGAGACTATTTACTGATAGAAGATCCTGGATTGGCCAAGGGACTACTCGTCCAAGTAATCGACCTACAATACGCCAACGTCCCGGGAATCCTGGAAGACATCCTCCGAGACGTCATGACGGACGGCGAACTATCCGGGGAGGATATGGATCCCCTCAACATTTCCAGCGAAGTAGACGCGCTGAAAGATACGCGGCTGGCAGTCTGCAAGATCAGAGGAACCATCACGGGCGAAAAGGACCTCTCACCCACCACATCATGGCTTCCATCCCGAACTTCATCCCGTATACGCGCCTATCCGATCAACCGGCTGATTATGAACGGTGGAAAGAGGCCATTGACTGTCGGCCATAACGACGGGGATCCGGTCCAAATCGACGCTGGGGGTCTTGACGGTGGCCTAAACATCATCACGGGGCGCAAAGGAACGGGTAAGTCCCACCTCGCAAAACTTCTGCTCCTATCAATGGCCGGACTCGGAGCACCCTGCATCGTTCTAGATGTAAATGGCGAATACGTCAACCTCCACAAGTCTAAGGATGGACGCTTATCCACGTCGAGGCTCACGGTGCTTGCGCCTCGAAGCGGAATCAACTTCGCCCTCGCCAAACTCGGGTTCCGAACAATGGCAGGGGTCCTAAGCAACGCTCTGGACCTTCCGGCAACCTCCTCGAAGGTGTTCAGCACTATCTGGCGGGACCTAGAGTCAAAGGGCGACCTGACTCTACCCAACCTGATTCAGACCGTTCAGTCATGGAGCTGCCACGAGAGCGTCAGAGAAGCGCTCGTCTCTAGACTCCAAGTGCTGTTGGAATCTGGACTCTTCTACGACGAGGCCAACCCTCTGACTGAGGAAAAGATCCTCCACGCCATCGACGGCGGAGGAATCCTCGTTGTAAACCTGAAGAACCAGAGCCACCTCGTCCGGCGGATAATCGTCGAGATCTTCCTAGGTGAATTGACGAAGATCCTTTCGTCCAACTGGCTTCGAGCCGCCTTCCTCTTCGCCGAAGAAGCCCACCTCTACCTGAGAGACACGTACTGGGACGACATTATCACGAGGATGCGTCATATCGGCCTCTTCACGACCTTCATCACCAACCAACCCGACACCGTCCAAGAGACGATCTACCGGCAAGCCGACAACGTATTCATCTTCAACTTCACCAACGAACATGACATCGAAACAATCGGCAAAGTGGCAAAGTCAGATAGTGAGACGATACGCTCGCTTATCAGAGGGACCCCCGCGAGAAGATGCCTGCTTCTGGGAAGCGTCGTCCATGATTTACCCCTGATGGTCGACATCGAAGCGCTAGACGTCAGAACAATGGGTGAAACGAGACTCTTCTTCTCCTAACCCCCAGCGTCTGGAAAAGGAGGCTCTCTTTACTTTGCCCACGACACCATCCAAAAAATCGTAGGTAAAATTTCAAAATCGCGAAAAAAAAACAAGTATTCTTTTTCCAAAAAATTAGAAAATCAGAAACTCGCGCCACGTCACCAACCATGGACTGGACTCGACCGCTTTCTTCATCCCGTAGACACATTCCAGGTAACTTGGGTCGAATAGACCGTGGCGGTCTGAAGGTGGGCAAGTGACTTGCTGAGCGAGCGAAGGTGTCCGTAGCCGACGACTGCAACCACCTGTCCAACCGTGGAATACATGATGTCTCGAATCCTCGCCACCATGAACTCCTCCCTAACATCCAGAAGAAGCCTACTCAATTCGGGATAACGCAACCGAAACAGCCCAAGCTGTTCATCCAAATTCTCCGTCAATTTCGACAAGTTGAACCCGCCAAAAGGCAAGAGTGCAATACTAACCAGAGAATCAACCCCGAGCCTTACTTTCTCGCGTAAGGGAAGCTTCCTGAGGGATCCAACCGTCATTCCAATAGGAAGATCGACAAAAGCCACCCTCGCCCCTACTACTCTAGCAGCCTCAACCGCCCGAAGCATCTCCTGCCCCGGAGGCGAACCAGTCATCTCCCCCGCAAACCTCTCCAACAACATCATCGCCAAGAACGAGCCGCCACCACCACGGCCTGAGGATTTGCCAGGATTCTCTAGTGCCATGAGCCTCCCCTCATCCAGCTCTAACGCTACCACCGCCGGCCTCAATCGCAGAATCGTTTCCCGTACAAAGCTGGCGCTCTTAGGGTCCACATGAATCGTCCCAATCAGACTGAGACGATCACCCACCTTCTCAATAGCCGACGAGTCTGTAACCGTCCCCGATTTCTCATCTTCAATCCCTATAAGGCGGTCAATCTACCTTTCCATCATTCCAGTCATCCAGGCACGGCGAGGTCCCAACAAGTGAGCGAGATCGACAAGCTCGACGACGAACGACAACAACTGAGAATCGAACAGTCAAAGAGCCTCGACCAGCTCAACGAGACCAAGACCAAACTCCAGAAGGTCCGGGAAGAACTACAAGACCTACGCAAGGCACGGGATGGTCTGAACGACACCGTCCGAGCTCTCAAGCAGACCCGGGACAGGCTCCGAGACACGTCCCGCGAGAAACTCGCAACGCTTAGAGAACTTCTCAAGAAAATGAGTGACCGACCACACGCGTCAATCGCCGAGAAGGAACTAGCAGCATTGGAATGGCAAGTCCAAACATCACCTCTCGAGAAGGACGGCGAGAAACGCTTGATGACGAAAATTAGGAGCTTAGAGATCCGCGTAACGGGCTACCACAAAGTCCTGAAGCTGAGAGATGACATCACGAAGCAACGGGAAGAAGCTGACCAGATGCACGCTAGAATCCAGGAACTGGCCGCTGAAAGCCAGAAACATCACTCAGACATCGTCCAACTGTCGGAAGCCTTCCAGACACTTAGACTCAGACGTGAGGAACAGCAGAAGACACTCGACGACCTAAAACGGAGAACAGCAGACACGAATCAGAAATTCCTACAACTAAGAAATACTCTGACCGATGATGAGCGGAGAGAACAACGTCAGAAGGGAGAGGCACTCAAGGAAGCTCTAAAGGACACGGCTCAGAAGAAGCTCAGCAAAGGCGGAAAGCTAACGCTACAAGAACTCAGCGCACTCTACGAGGGCCCAGAGGAATGAAGCGTCCTATCGCAATCATCGGCGGCTCAGGAGTAAAATCCATCGTCAAAGGTAGCCAGAAAATCCTCGGAACACCCTACGGACCGACACCTAACCTTACGATCGGCGAAATAGACTCGAGACCTGCCGTCTTCCTGCCGAGGCACGGAGAAAATCATTCTAGCCCGCCTCACAAAGTGAATTATCGAGCAAATATCTGGGGACTGAAGAGCCTAGGAGTGGAACGCATCATTGCGACAAATGCGGTCGGCGCAATTGATCAACAACTCACACCAGGCGAAATAGTCATCCCATCTGACATAGTAGACGTGACGAAATCCCGGATCGGAACATTCTACGAAAGTTCTCCCGTCACACATATCGATGTCTCCCAGCCATACTGTCCCAAGGTCCGAGAAATCTTGACCACATCAAGCCTAGCGTCTGGCAGAAACCGGCCTAAAGATGTCGTAATGGGTTGCACAGAGGGACCCCGCTACGAGACTCCTGCTGAAATCAAGATGCTCCGGACAATGGGATGCGACATAGTCGGAATGACGGGAGCCCCCGAAGCTTTTCTCGCCCGCGAACTTGAGATGTGCTATGCTTCGATAAGCTTCGTATCAAACATGGCCGCGGGGCTTCAGAGAACGTTATCAGCAAGAGAAGTAGAAGAGAAGGGCCACGAGACCAGCCAAGTGCTCAATAAGATCCTAACTGGAGCGATAGCAAAAATACCCGAGTCTAGGAAAGACTGTCCCTGCGGGACCGCGCTCGCACACGCCCAACTGAGGAAAGAGGAAACCCAGGAAATCGCTTAATGATAAACAGCTTCCTCAAAATCGCTGGGGTCTACAAGGCCTACGAGAAGTATCTGATCGAGCAGATCAAGTATGGTCCCATGCCGGAGCACATCGGAATAATTCTCGACGGTAACCGAAGATGGGCGACAGAGAAAGCGCTCAACTCGACCGACGGGCATTGGGCGGGTGCGAAGGTCGGCGAAGAAGTTCTTGACTGGTGCCTAGAATACGGCATCAAGACACTCACGCTCTACACGTTTTCCACCGAGAACTTTTCAAGACCTAGCGACGAGGTAAACTCGATTCTCAAGATCGTCGAAGAAGAGACCAAGAAACTGGGAAGGGACAGCAGACTTCACTCCCAGAAAGTACGAGTCAAAGCAATCGGCCGGACTGATCTCTTGCCTGAAACACTTCAGGACGTGTTCAAACGTCTCGAAGACGAAACGAGCATGTACGACCAGCACTTCCTAAACCTCGCCATCGCCTACACAGGAAGAGCGGAGATAGTCGATGCTACAAAGAAGATAGTAGAAGATGTCCATCAGGGAAATCTCTCTCCGCAGCAGATCGACGAAGATACTTTTCATAAGTATCTCTACACCGCGCATCTTCCCAATCCGAACCCTGATCTCGTCATACGCACCTCGGGCGAAGAGCGTCTGAGCGGCTTCCTGCTCTGGCAGTCAGCCTACAGCGAACTAGTATTCGAAGACGTTTACTGGCCTGAGTTCCGGAAGATCGATTTTCTCCGAGCCATACGGCTCTATCAGCGACGCCATCGAAGATTCGGCCGCTAATCCCAGCCATCTAAGAATACGTCAATGACGATGGACGAACTTATCTAACTAGAGTCAGAACTGTTTCAGGGCCCGGGCATTGGTCTATATCAAAAGAATCGACATCCGAGGCTTCAAGACCTTCAACAAGAAGGTCTCAGTCAACCTCGACCGAGGCTTCACAGTCTTCACCGGCCCCAACGGCTCGGGAAAATCCAATATCCTCGACGCGCTAAAATTCTCACTAGGCGAGCTCAGCCCCCGAGAACTTAGAGGCGGAAGCCTCTCAGACCTAGTCCACAAGTCGGGCACAGGAGACGCCAGAGCCGCCTACGTAGCCGTCCAGTTCGACAACTCCGACAGAAAGATTCCTGTAGACTCAGACCTCGTCACCGTGTCACGCGAGTTTTCCAAGGGCGGGGAGGGTATCTATCGAATGAACGGTCGCCGCCTTTCTAGAAAACAAGTACAGGATATTCTCAGCTCCGGCGACATCCAAGTAACCGGTTTCAACCTCATCGCTCAACACTCAATCACCCGTCTCGCAGAGATTAGCACAGAAGAACGAAGACGGATCCTAGAAGACCTCATAGGACTAGGAGTCTTCGAGACCAAGAAGACCGAAGCAAAGGTCCAGCTCTCAGAAGCCGACCTTAACCTGATGGTGGCAGCAGGCAAGGTCGAAGACGTAAGAAACAGAATAGAGCGGCTTGAACGCGAACGAAACGACCTTCTGCGATCCAAACTTATCGAGAAGGAGATCGGAAAGCAACAAGCACGAATCTACTCATCAGAAATAGTCGGTCTCCAAAACAAGCGTACTAGTGCCGCCCTAGAGCTTGAAATCGAGCAGAAGAACCTCGAAGCGCTAAGGGACCAGAGGGACGAACTTACCAGCCAAAGGTCCAAGGTGGAGGCCGAGAGACGCCACTTTGAAGAGCTCACTGTCACCCAAGGCAATCAAGAACTTTTCGACGTTGAAAGGAAGATCGCAGAGGCTAGCAATGGAGTGGTCAGAGCAAAGGCAGAAGCCGAAGCAGCCAAGAATATTCTGAATACCCGAACTAAGCAAATCGAGTCTCTACAGAATCAGGGAGAACAAATCCAGACCAACTTCAAAGAACTCCCGACTGCGATTAGAAACCTAACTGCTCAGAAAGCCAACCTAGAGACAAGATTTGGGGAAGCAAACGCCAAAGCCGAGAAGCTCAACACTGTCCTGCAAAACACCAGAGAATCTCTATCGGCCGACGCAAAGATCCACGAATCACTCGATGCTGAAATAGCTGCACTAGAAAAAGAACTATCGACCTTCATTGCAACAAGCAAGGGCAGCTCGGCGAAACTAGACCTAACTGCGAGTCATTTGCAGACGCTCGAGGCTCGCCACCAGGAATTCTCCAACCTCGCCGAGGAGCTGAAGCAAAGAATCCGGGAAATGGAGAAGCTCGGGAAGGAGGAAGAGAAGAGACTTCAGGATATTGAAGAGAAGGCGAAAGAGTACACGGAGCTCAAGGATCAGCGGCACAAAGAGATTGACGAAGCCCTCGATGTTGCAAAGAGGGCACGGGTGACAGTCACCGAGTTCAATACCCAGCGAAATATTGCTGACACTCTTCAGGCAGAAGAGAAGGCGCTCCAGAAGCTTGAGGAGATGGCGGAAGAAGGAGCGCTCAAAGGAGTCCTCGGGCGATTACAAGAGCTGATCAAGTACGGTGATGAGTACAACAAGGCAGTCGAAGCAGCCAGCGCAGGCTGGATGAGAGCTCTCGTCGTAAGAGACCTTGAAGTGGCGATAAAATGCGTCGAGAGCCTAAAACGGACCAAGCTCGGCCGAGCCAAGATAATCCCACTCGATGACCTAGAAGTACCCCCGGCGAACGATGAGTATGAGCAGACTCCCGGAATAGTGGGACCACTTTCGAGCGTCATCAAGTCCGAGAAAGGATTGGCATCAGCGGTAGAGTTCGTCTTCGGCGATACAATGCTCGCGACGAACCAGCGAGCAGCCTACGTGAGTGCAGCGAAGGGCCTGAGATGCGTCGTGACAAGCGGGGACCTCTACGAGCCGGGCGGAGGTCTCGAAAGCGGCTACTATCGAGCTCCGTTCGACGCCTCCACCCTCATACCAAGGTCCAACGTACTGGAAGGTCTTGAGCGGACGGTCAAGTCCCTAGAATCCATTGTCCAGCGATCTCGAACAGAACTTGATCGGTTAGAATATGAGATTGTCAAACTCAGAGAAGACAGGGTTTCCACTAGCAAAACACGAGAAGCACTCACACGCGATGTCGACATGGCTCAGAGGAGCCTCGAAAGGACCCGTTTGTCGCTACAACAGACGAAGAAGAGGATCGACAGTCTCCAGAACTCGATGCAGCACGAACAGGAACTACTAGAGGAAATAGCCCAGAAGCAGGGCGAGATAAAACGACGCCTCTCGATGCGCGAGGAAGAGCTAGCCAAGCTGAAGATCGAACAGAGACGGACAGCAATCATGGCGATGGAACGCGAACGAGATCAAGCGGTCGCGGAAGCAGAGACCCTGCTGCGCGAGAAGCTAGCGCTGGACAGCAAGGTTGCCTCTACCCAGTCCACACTTGACACTCTAAAACCTGGCTACGACCAGGTACGGATTCAACTGAGAGCCCTTGAGACCGAAATCAGACGAGAGGAATCAAGGGTCGAGGCGGCGAACAAGAAATCCGAAGAACTACGACAAGAAATGAGTAAGCTTACCCAAGAAAAAGCTCGACTAGTAGACGCCCTTGCAACAGTCGGTCAGGAGAGGAGAAAGTACGAAGATAGATTCTCTGAGATAGAAAAGTCCCTTTCGCAACTAATCGATAGAATGGACCCGCTCAACTCCAACGTCTCGGAGTTGAAGGCAGGCCTCAGAGAGCTAGAGACGCAGCTGACAATGCTGATTGCACAGTTGCGAAATCTCGGCTTTGAGAAGCCTCTAGAAACCACGCCAGAAGCTATCGAAGATGCTACGAAAATCAAGGCGGGTCTCGAGAAGGAGCTAGCTGAGATCGGCTTGGTTAATCAGCTAGCAGTCCAGCATTATGAAGAGATCAAGGACGGATACAAGCACCTCTCAGTTCGAATAGGGGATCTCGAAAGAGAGAAGCTGGCAATTCTAGACTTCATGAATGAACTGGAGAAAAGAAAACTCGACACTTTCATGGGCGCCTTCACTAAGGTGAATGATACTTTCCACCAAATCTTTTCTGACATCACGAACGGCGGGAATGGAAGGATGGCGCTAGATAGCCCCGACAATCCATTCGAAGGAGGGTTGGACGTGTTCCTCCAGTTCCCCGGGAAAACCGAACTCACGATCGGCGCTGCGAGTGGCGGAGAAAAATCGGTCTCGACAGTCTGCTATCTACTTGCTCTGCAACAAATCCATCCGATGCCATTCTACATCATGGACGAGATAGACGCCCACCTAGATGTTCTGAACGCGAAGAGACTGGCAACACTAGTCAAGTCCAAGAGCACGGATTCCCAGTTCGTCGTGATCTCTCTGAAAGACACTACGATCTCTCGTGCGGATAGAGTCTTCGGAGTCTACATCGACCAGGGACAGAGCCAGGTGATCTCTCTACCGAACAAGGGCGGAGCCAAAGATTGACGACGGAACAGGATACCTACTGGCTCAAAAGCCCGTACACTGTACTCTTTGACTTGCTCCACTTACATCGTGTCAAGCCATGGGACGTGAACCTGTCCCAGCTTCTGACGGGTCTGATGAAGGAGATGAAAGGCCGAGGATTCATAGACTTCTCAGTCTCAGGAACAGCACTACTATCCTCTGCAGTCCTTCTGCGGATGAAATCGGAACTCATCCTGAAGATGGAGGAACCACCGCGACCTCCACCTGAAAAGCCCACGGACTATGTGCCTCCCCCCCTAGCGTTCCCGATCAGATTCCAGTCCACAACAACCTCCCTAGACGAAGTTCTCAAGGGAATACTTGACGTTCTCAGGGCCGAGAGGCTACTGCCGTCTGAGACTGCTCAGCTAGTGTCCCGTACACCTGCCGTGTTTGAACAGGCGGACGATTGGCTCGTGAAGATTGAAGACGAGATCAACGCTTTCTACAGCCGACTCTTGAAAGAGACGGTTCCAGGCGAAAGCCTCTCATTTCTGCATCTACTGGGGAAGGGAGATACTGTGCAAGCGGTCCGCATGTTCATCATGCTCCTATTCCTCGCCATAGAAAGAAAGGTTGGTCTAGTTCAGACAGAAGAATTTGGAGATATTCGGATCGAAGTGATAAACGATGGAAACCCAGTCTCAGACTGAACCAGCAGCTAAGACATCATCTTTGTTGCTTCAACAACAGCTCTGTGAGGCAGCACTCTACGTTTCGGGAAGACCGCTGGACTTCAAGACGATCGGATCAGTAATCGGCGCAAGGTCCGAAGAGAAGATTCGATCCATTGCAAGAGCCATAGCCGAACGCTATGCCAAACTAGACAGCCCGGTCCAAGTCCTAGAATTACCAGACGGGAGGTTTGTGATGCAGCTCAGGCCAGAGTTTGCCAAGCACGTGAGGAAGCTCTCAAACAGACCTCTCCTGACCCCAGGTCCATTGAGAACCTTATCGTTCATAGCTCTCAGACAGCCGATTCCTCAGTCACACGTAGTACGGGTTAGAGGAAAACTCGCATATCACCACGTCAAACAGTTGAAGGAAATGGATCTAATCAGTTACGACAAGATAGGACGCTCAAGGCTTCTGCGGACAACGATAACTTTCGCAGACTACTTCAACCTCAACCATGATCCTCTTATCTTGAAAAAGGAACTGAAGAACGTTCTGGATTTAACGACCCAGGTACAAAGCCAGAGAGCGCAAGCGTCAGATTCGTCAGAGCAATCTTAGTCTGGAAACGCGAGTCTTCTATCGAAGAGTCCTAGACCGAACAACTACTTGTTGAGCTGCGAATTCATCAGGAAACTGCATTATCACAAATCGTCTTAGCGGCCATGGCAGTCTCAGCACAACTTTCTCGAAGACGGTGAACAATGCCCAGGCGAGGCTGAACGGGAGAGTCAAGGTTTTGGTTCAGCTCTCAGATTCTGCCTCTTCTCGATGCTAGGCTGCGGACTGCTCTTCCTTGGCATCAATAGGATGGGACTCATGCGGCGCGCTAAAAGCTTCCAGAGGGACCCATCTCGACCTTTCAGCTCCTTTCACCCAGAGACCATTGCCATCGACCCATTCGACGACACCTTCGATCGTCTCACGATTCAACAGGGTCACCTTCACGGTGTCACCCTGCTTAGGTAGAGACATACTCTGGATTAGACGGCTGGCCGAATAATAACCTGTTTCCAAGACTTTTTCCGTCTAAGCGTAGAGGATTGAACTGAATCCTCGTCTCAGCCTCGTGGCTTGCGGTCGAATCCTTGCAGGGTCTGTGCCTTTGTAAACTTGGCTTATGAGTTCCGCTACCCTATCCATCTCCTTGGGTTTCATTCCGCGCCTCGTGGCTTCGCAGGTGCCTATCCGTATCCCGCGATCCACGATGATATTCGCATCCTCCAGCCGCTGGGTTAGCCTGTCGATTTCTTTCTCGTCTTTCATGTTCAGGTAGACCTGGTGGGACGCCGTGAACCCGTACTCTGCACATTTTACAGGCACGCCTCTCTCGTGCAAACTCTTCGCCAAGGCCTTGGCATTTTCAATCACGCGTGCCGCATATTTTCCACCGTTTCTACGTGCCTCATCCAGCGCATAGGTCAATGCAGCAATTCGATTCCAGTGAGCATTGTCTACCAGACCAGGGAACTGTCGGCCTTTCACTTCCGCTTCAACCTCCTTCTTTCCAACAATTATTCCTCCCTGTGGACCGAACAGGCTTTTGTGAGTAGATCCCAGTAAGAGTTCCACGCCTTCCTGAAGCGGCCTCTGGAACTCGCCCCCCGCAATCAATCCAAGCACGTGCGAGCCATCGTAGACTACCCGAGATCCTGCCTTGTTGCAGGCTTCTGCTAGCTCCTTGACTGGATGTGGGAATAGGAAGAAGGATTGACCGAAGACGACGAGTGAGGGCTTTTCATCTTCTATCAACCCGCGAGCCTTCTCTGCATCAATGTTCATCCGTTCCGAATCGAAAGGAAAATACAAATTCCGAACATTCACGAATGTTGGATACCCAGCTTGATCGCTTAGACCCGGATAACCTCCATCCGCAGGACTAACGGTGAGAATAGAACCGCCTGGTTTGGCGAGGGTTGAGACCATGATCATATCAGCCAAGTGTCCAGAGAGTGGCCGGAGCGTCGCCCAGTCGGCCCCGAAAACCTCGCACGCTATCTTCTCTCCAAAAGATTCCAGTTCGTCCATGAACTTGGTCCCTTTGTAGAACCGATCATCAGCCCGATACCGGTGGCCCATATCGCCCGAGAGAAGCTGTCTAACAGTATGACTCGTCACGTTCTCAGAGGCAATCATGTTCAGGCATTCTTCAGCCCGCCACTTCTGATGCTTGCCTACTATCTTCCGGATCTGAGAGGCGTAGGACGTTGAGGAAAAACTCCCGGGAAGTCTAGACGCGGCGACCGCGTCGTCCGCCAGGTCGACGTGTCCCGTCGTGTGGAACAGGAGTGACATCCTCAATCCTGCCAATCCGGAACCCATGACGAGCCAACATTCTGATCGCTGCCTGGGCGCCGGGACCAGGGGTCCGAGCTCCGTGACCGCCAGGCGCTCGAACACGAATATGGAGAGAGGTTATCCCTTTGTCTTTCGCAACCTTTGCTGCGGCCGCTGCTGCTTGCATTGCCGCGTATGGGGTCCCTTGCAATCGATCAGCCTTCACATGCTGACCACCTGCGCTGCGCGAGATCGTCTCTGCACCTGTCAAATCGGTAATGTGAACCATGGTGTTGTTGAAGCTTGAGTAGATGTGGGCGATTCCCCAGTGGTCTGCCGGTTGCTTAGCCTTCTCCGCCATTATCTCGACTACCCGAGAAGACCCCGCGCCCGGCCCGCGAATTTAAACCCTTAGACAGAAAACGGTCAGCAGGACTATGCAACGAACCTTCTGGCTGCTTGACCTCAACCATGAGAACTACGAGGGAAGATCGTCGATCTGGCTCTGGGGCATCACCCACGAAGGAAAAAGGGTCCTCATCATCGACGACAACTACCGAGCGTACTTCTACCTCCTACCGAGAAAGGATCAGGACCCGGAAGAACTGAGGAAAAAGCTGGAAGCAGAAAAACCTCATCCCACTATCGAAAATACTACGATCGAGAAGAAGAAACTGCTGGCAGACGAACGAGTCGTCCTCAAGGTGTTCTGTAAGGACCCAGACTTCCTGGAGAAGGCTGCACGAGAAACGCTGAAAAAAACGGGTGCTGAAGCAACCTACGAAGAGAAACTCCGACTAGCGATCAAGTACCAGTACGACTATGGAATCAAGCCATGCCAGTGGTACGAGGCGGATACCACTGCTTCAACGATTGACCCAAAGAAGTTCAGCGTCCAAGAAACCCTAACAGCAAAAGACCATCCCCACGCGATCCCCAGGGAGGAACCCCCTAGCGTAGATCTCTTCTCCTTCTCACTCCTATCAGTTAGCAAAATAGGCGCACCCAGCGCCATAAGAGACCCGGTCCAGGTTGTCAGTTGGAGAACAAACAAGGATGCAAACGAAGTTGTTCTGACGCAAACCCACTCCGACGAGAGTACCATTCAGAGGTTCGGCGAAGATGTCACAAAGATCAATCCGGACTTTGTTCTGAGCTTTGAGGGAAACAGCGTCCACTGGCCCTATCTTGTGAAGAGAGCTAAACAGACTAAGACCCCGCTCAGAGTCGGCAGAGATGGAGGCCCGCCGCATCAGAGCCTCTACGGCCACTACTCGCTAATTGGACGAGCGAACGTTGACCTTCTCAATTTCGCCGAGGACCTGTACGAGGTGAAGAACAAGACCGTCGAAAACGTCGCAAGATATCTTGGAATCAAATTATATGATCCGAAGACTATCGATGAGACATCCTACTTTGACTATTGGTCAAAACCAGACCAGAGAAAGATCCTAGTAAAACATGTGGAAGAGCAAACCGAAACCATCCTAAAGATCGGAGAGGAAGCGATCGACTATGTCATCCAGATATCCGCTCTCTCGGGATTGCCTCCTGACCAAGCGATAGCCGCAGCCGTAGGATTCCGCGTCGACAACTACCTAATGATGGAGACCCATAATCTTGGCCAGCTAATCCCCCCCAGAACCGAACAGCCCATCATTCCATACAAGGGAGCGATAGTCCTCGAGCCGAAGGTGGGGCTACACGATAACGTGGCCAGTCTCGACTTTTCATCTATGTATCCCAGCTTGATGATCAAATACAACATTTCTCCCGACACACTCGTCATCGGGAAAGAGAAGGAGGACGTCTTCGAAGTCCCTGAAGTAGAACACCGATTTAGAAAGAACCCCTCCGGGTTCTACAGAATAGTTCTCACCAAACTCATCGAAGCGCGCAAGACGACGAAAGCTGAGCTCAAGCGCACAGCCCCTAGCGATTTGAGGTATCCTCTGCTAAAAGCCCGTGAGAAGGCCGTCAAAGTCATGACAAATGCGGTCTACGGCTACGCGGGCTGGGCTGGCGCACGTTGGTATTCGAAGGAAGTTGCGGAATCAGCCGCTGCCTTGGGAAGAGAGACGATCAACCGCGCGATAGCGCTCGCGAAGAGCCTCGGACTCAGCGTCTTCTATGGTGATACAGACAGTCTCTTCGTGAACTACGAAGAGAAACTTGTCCAGAAGTTCCAGGCTGAGATCGATAGACAGCTTGGGCTCGAAATCAACCTATCAGAAATCTACAAGAGAATACTCTTCACAGAAGCCAAGAAAAAATACGCGGGCCTAAAAACAGACGGACAGATCGACGTCGTTGGCCTCGAGGCTGTGAGAGGTGACTGGTCCAACCTGGCCCGAGACGTACAGAATGCGGTACTGAGAATGGTCTTGGACGATGCTAGCGCAAAGCGAGCGACCAGCTATGTGCAAGATTTGACACGGAATCTCAAATCAAAAAAACTACCCTTGTCCTCATTCATCATATGGAAAACACTGACGAAGCCCGTGGAAGGATACGAAGTGAACGCGCCCCATGTGGAAGCGGCGAAGAAAATGGCCAAGGACGGCTGGCCAGTCACAGCTGGCGACAAAGTAGGCTTCATCATAACCAAGAGACCTGGAAAACTGTTTCAGAAAGCGGAGCCACATTACAAAGTCACGATCGAAGAGGTGGACTATGATTACTATGTCCGGAATCAGATTCTGCCTGCTGCGGCACGTATCCTAGAAATTCTCGGTACGTCAGAGGAGCAGTTGCTAGCGGCTCCGGCTTCGCAAACTAGCCTATCAGTTGGGACCAAACGAGGATAAGTCGCTGAGCGTCAGCACGCTAACGTTGGCTGGCTTTTTCGCCCCGTCCGACACGCGATCTCCAATCACGTATTTTATGCCCTTTCCCGCGGCGATATCCAGAAGTCTCTGCGTGACCACGCCGTCGAAAAGAACAAGGTGAGAGTTTTCAAGGCTCGGTATCTTCTCCGCAAGCTCGCTCACAGGCATCTTAGACAACTCCTTACCCGCCTCGTCGAACACTACAGCCTCCAAGGTTCCGCGTAAATCCTTCGCGGCGTCGAAGACCGGCGGAGGTAGGTTCGGTTTCTCGGCAGGAGCAGATGCACGAACGGTAATCTCAGGCGGACCGTAGCCCTGTTCTCTTGGACCATAGGCTCGCTCGGTGTAGGATTTCTCTTGGTAAGGACGTTCCGTTCTTTCGGGTCGGGGCGCAAATTGTGGTCTCTCAATTGGCTTTGCCATGTTTAGAGGCACTCGTTCCCGTAAGGCTCTCATGACCTCTTTGGGCGTGAGTTCTTCCACTTCTTTGCCGAAAGGAGCACGAGCCACATAGTCGATCTCAGCAACCTGCGTGAGTTCCTTCAGGATCAGATCGCCCGCTCTGTCCCCGTCGAGGAATGCTGTGACTTCTCGGTCCTTGGTGAGCTTGATGACCGTCTCTGGGACCTTTGTGCCGTTGAGTGCGATTACGTTCTTGATGCCGACCTTCATCAGAAGAATGACGTCCGCCCTGCCTTCTACAACTATGATGTCTCCTCTCTCAGCCTCGGGTCCCGCAGGCAGTTTTTCGGGTCCGTATTCTATGACATCGACTCCGCGGAGGGACCCGGCAACCTCCTTCACGACCTCTTCGGTGCTAGGTGAGGATTCTACGACCCATTTCCGGAGAATATCCTTAGCTTTGGTTAGGATTGCTTTGCGTTTTTCCTCTCGGACATCCTCTACCTTCTCAAGGCTGATCTTTGCTTCGCAGGGTCCGATGCGGTCGACGCTCTCGATCGCAGCCGCTATTATGGCCGTTGATACTTTGTCGAGGCTTGATGGGATTACTATTGAACCGGCAGTCTTGTCATGCTTTGAATCTAGATTGATTTCGATCCGGCCTATGCGTCCGGATTTTTGTAGTTCTCGTAAGTCCAGGTCTGGGCCGAAGAGGCCTTCTGTTTGGCCGAAAACGGCACCGACTACGTCAGGCTTCTCTACGACGCCCTGGACATCGAATTTTGCTTTTACGATATATTTTGTTGTCGAAGCGTACTGCGACGGTTCAACCATGAAAATTTAACCTCCATAATTCACTGACCTTCCTTAATTCCTCACTATACTGTTAAGCTGTAAGCTTACCCTCTCAAACAGGCGGGCTAGTATTAAAGCCCGTCTCTGGACCCACTTTTCTGCCCGTTAGGGCTAAAAGAGAGCCGCATCAATCTCTTTTCGAGAGAATCATCAAAATGCCCAAGACCGCGGTCAGGGTAGGAGTAAACGGATTCGGGGTTATCGGAAAACGAGTCGCTGACGCTGTCTCGAAACAGAACGACATGAAACTTGTCGGTGTCTCTGATGTTGCTGGAGACTATCGGGTCAAGCTTGGTCAGATGAAGGGTTACCAGATCTATGCGTCAATCCCGGAAAAACTGCCAGACATGAAAAGGGCGGGAGTGGAGGTTACTGGGACGCTTGAGGAGTTGTTGAGAAAGATCGACATCATTGTAGATTGTACGCCGGCGGGGCTGGGGGCGAAGAACAAGGCCTTGTACGACAAGGCTGGGATCAAATCGATCTTTCAAGGCGGAGAAAAACATGAGCTGACAGGATCATCATTTGTCGCCCAGTGCAATTACGAGGAAAATCTCAACCGAGGCGCTACACGCGTGGTAAGCTGCAACACGACTGGGATCTGCAGAACAGTTGGGACGCTTCATAACACGATCGGCGTCAAGAAGGCCCGGGTTGTATTGTTCAGGAGAGGCACTGACCCCTGGGAGAGCCACAAGACGGGTCTCATCAATACTGTCGTCCCCGAAGCCCACATTCCTTCACACCAGGGTCCAGACGCACAGACGATCATTCCAAAACTAAACATTACGACAATGGCGGCTAGGGGACCGTTCAACCTAGGTCACTTGCACTTTGCAATGGTCCAATTGAAAGGAGAACCAGAGAAGAAGGATGTGCTCCAAGTGTTGAAGGGCGCGCCGAGGCTAGCACCAGTCCGGACCTCGGATGGAGTCGATAGCATGAACGCGGTGGCCGAGATGATGCGGGACTTGGGACGGGTGAGAGCTGATATGTGGGAAGTAGCCTTTTGGGAGGACATCCTTGACGTGACAGACGGCGAGGCGAACATGGTGTATCAAGTCCATAACGAGAGCGTTGTTGTCCCGGAGAACGTAGATGCTGTTAGAGCACTTACCGGATTAGAGAGCGAGGGACGCAAGTCTATCGCAAAGACAAACGAAGCCATGGGGATCGGCAACAAGTTCCTCTAACTGCTCCACAAGAAATCCGGCCTCGGGGCAGTGAGTAGATTCGCCTACTGGTTTAGAACATACGATCCTAGCCGAAGACTAATCCTTTGCCGGCATCGATTTCAAATGTCTCTGCATCAATCTTGGCGGATTTTTGGTTGAGTCTCTGAATCTTCAGCTCTCGCTCATTTGGATCCGAATTATCCTTGGACAAGTCAGCGACGCAGTCTGCCATGTCTGTCAAGGAGCCAGCCAAGTCCTTCGGAAGCGCTGACAAGTCAACCGTAACGATGAGCGTCGCGCCCGAGTCTTTGAGTTTCCCCGCAAGCTCCGTGAAGCTCTTGACGAAGTCTTTCTGCGGGACCTTCGTCGCAAGTTTGTCGATGGAGTCGAAGATGACTCTGATCTTCTCGCCCATGAATACCTGACTGTTCCGGACCAGCGTATCCTGTATGTTTTCGAAGTTGAAAGGCTGATCCAGGTAGGCCGCTTCCATACTGAATGAATCAGACTGGGACGCGTAACCATCGACAACGACGAACCGGTATTGAGATTCGTATTGTAACGGATCCGATCCGAGCTTCTTCATCTGTTCTCGGAGCGTGGTGGGAGCCTGGTCATAGGTCACGTAAAGACACGGATCACCCCTCTTCAGATAGTTGCCTGTGAGGCCTGAGCAGAGAGTTGTCTTGCCAGCTCCTGGCGGGCCGTTGATAATCACAAAACCCGGGCTCTCCAAGTTTCCCTGAGTCAACTCGAAAATGTGATCGAAACTCTGCGGAGGCTTTTTCGCCTTTTGAGACGGAGCTTCCTTTGAAGCCTTATCCGCTTTGGTAGGTTTATCCTGGGGCTTCTCAGTAGGCTGGTTTTGCTTTTGTTGAACTGGTGGAGGTACAACCTGAGGAATTGGCATAGGTGGAGTAGTCGTTGCCTTTCCTGTTGGAACTTGGGTCCCTGGCGTGTTAGCTGGTTTGATAATTGGTGCGCTCGGAATGCTCTGTGGTTGCTTGCTCGTCGAGGGTTTGCCTTGTTCCTCCCATCCTCCCTCATCATCTTTCTGACCAATTACCATGGCTCTACTTGGGGGAGTGGAGCGTAGCGGGACGTATTCGGGAGTGCTCTCCCGCATTGAACTGAAGGTGGACCCGGTAGCTGTCGGAATGTCTTGGAGTAGCGACTGTAGGATTCTCGATAGAGAGGTTTCTTCCGAAGGGAATGACGCGTCGAGTGGCAGCTGTTTCGGCGTCTGTCCCGGGCTCATCTGTCTCATCGGAGGTGCTGGGGGCGGTGGAATTGGCTGGCTCATTACAGGAGTCTGGGTAGGCCAGGTCGCAGGTTGATTCTGAATGGTTGTTGGAACAGGAGTCTGTGTTTGCGTCGATTCGGGTGGCATCGGTGATAGTGTCTGGGAGGATGCTTGACTGGCATCTGTCCCGGTGTCTATCTGAACACTGGAATCGTCCTTCTTTTTCTTGCCGAATATGGTTAGCATGTGATCAATCCGTTTCCTATTTGCGACCTATCCACCTACAAGCGTCCTGACTGGTAATCTTGAGATGAGAGGAAGCAGAGCGCAATCTTGGATATGGATGCTGTTACTACCATGAACCTTCAGCGGAAACAATTCCCCATCATGAGTCCGTCAAGGTGGCTCCGCGACCCGAGACGAGGCAGTAGGGTGCTATTGCTTGACTTTCAAAATGTCAGACTTCGTGAGTATCCCGATGGTGCTCTCTCCCTTGGTTACGAGGACACCGTAGTTTCCTTGCAAGAGACCTAGAACCATTTCCAATGGCGTATCGTCGTTGACCATTGGGAGCGGCGAGTCCATAATGTCCCGGACTCTGTTGTTGAGTAGGGATTCGAGCGGTTCTCCACGGGCGGCACGGTCTAGGATGGTCTTTTCTGAGATGCTTCCGACGCACCTGCTTCCATCGAATACTGGGAGTTGCGAGTAGCCTCGCTTCCTCATCAGATCCACAGCTTCTCGGACTAGTTGGGTTTTGGAGACGGAGATGACGGGTCTGCTCATGATCTCGCTGACTCTGGGTCGCGAGGTCTGGATGCTCTCTTTCTCGAGAGCTTCGACCAATCGTTTCGCTATCGAGTATGACGGGTCGACTGTTCCAGATTCGATCTTTGCGATTATGGATTGGCTGACTCCTGCTAGCTGCGCGAGTTTGGTCTGGGTAAGGCCTAGTGCTTTACGTTTCTTCGGGATCTCATCGAGTGTAGGAAGCATGATACTCTAGACTATCCAATGACTATGAGATATTCCCTTCGGAATAGAATCCTGAACGAATATGTAATTCCCATCGGAATATTGGTACAACAGAACTTATATAATTGGAATAATCGAAAGCTTCGAGAAGAAGTCATGTCACCTAAAGCTCAGCTCGGCGGAATCTATTCCCGCTCGGAACAGCTCATAGAACTAACACGATCATACGACAGAGCAAAAACTGATCTCGGTACGGTAGAGAAACAGATCGAACAAGACACGCTGGAGCTAGTAAAGCTACAGGACGACTCAGGCTTCGAAATATTCTCAGACGGAGCCTTCGCCTGGCAGGACCAGCTAAGACCCATCGTCGAGTCACTAGACGGCGTTACAACTGGAACGCGGTACGATCGATGGTTCGACACCAACACATTTTACAAGAAACCAACCATCGCAGGAAAAATAGGAGTCCACGCATTCGAACCCAAGAATTTCATACGCACCGACCTTTTACCAAGGACCAAGGGCTGGAAAGTAACCCTCCCCGGACCCTACACCTTCTCGGAACTATCAGAGAACCTACACTACACAACTCAATCCGAGCTTCTTTCGGAAGTCGCTGCGGCTGAACATGAAATAATCAAGCGATTGAGAGATGCAGGTGTTTCGCGATTCCAGTTGTCAGAGCCCTGCCTCGTCTATCGACCCTACAGGGAACAGGCACTGGGTAGAAATGAACTCGACAACGCATTGGCCGCCCTTAGGAAGACAGTAGACAGCATCCAAGCAAAGTTCTCGGTCCACACATACTTCGGCGACGCAACGACCATCCTGCCAGATCTTCTGAAACTCCCCGTCGACACAATAGGAATTGACCTGTTCGAGACAGACTATTCCAAATTGAGGATCGAGACGACGAAGAAGCTCGCCCTGGGCATCATAGATGGACGCGAGTCAAACGCGGAGAATCCGGAGTGGATCGCTGAAACCACGACACGTGTATCCAAACACATCGTCGGCGGAGATGTCGTCCTCGTTCCAAACTCCGACCTCAAGTTCGTACCGCGAAGAGTAGCCGACCTCAAAGCGCGAGCGCTCGCCGATGCCACTAGGCTGTTTGAGGAGGCGCTGTAGATGTCGAAGTTGTATCCTGTTCAAGAGATCGGAAGCTTAGCGAAGCCACGATGGCGAACGAAGGGCCTGACCCAGCCACTCTCGAGCAAGGACTTAGTGGAGGCTGAGGAATGGGCGCAGCGATTAGGTATTCCAGACTTTCAAGACCGCGCCAAACAACTTCTGGCCGTGCAGGAGCAGAATGATCGAGTTAGAGAGCTGCTAGAGCTCTCCACAATCTATGGATTGAGACTTTTCGAGCAGACTGGTCTCGACAATGTCGGCGTTGGAGGAGAACAACAACGCGTCGAGATGTACGAACATGTGATCCGGGGCGTCGAGGGAATGAGAGTCCTCGGTCATGTCCAGTCGTTCGATTACAAGTACTTCAACAAGGCTGTCGCCGAGTCCAAGATTCACCGTAAGCATCCGATCTATCTCCAAGAATTCCTCGACGTCAAAAAGAACGCGAAGGGACAGCTGAAGGTCCCGATCACCGGACCCTACACACTAGTCGACTGGTCCTTCAGCGGTCACTACTCCGGCGGACGAACTAGCCTGAGTCTCAAGAAGCAGAAGCAGGAGGCGAAGAGAGAATTCCTACTCGACTTCGTCGAACAAGTGATACGGCCAGAGATCCGCGACCTAGTCGATGCTGGAGCTGAGTGGATCCAGATCGATGAGCCAGCCATCACGACTCACCCTGAGCCCGCGGACATGAACCTGTTTGTCGAGGGCTGGAATGAGACAGTTCGAGGATTCAACTGCAAGTTCAGCGACCACACATGCTATCCCTCCGAGATAGGATACAAAGTACTCGCACAATACGCTCCAAAACTCGACAAGTGCACCCACCTCGCACTAGAATTCGCCAACAGAGACGGTACAAGTCTAGGGGTTGACGCTAAACATCGGGAAGGATACCAGGACCTGGAGTACTTCATCGAGAACGGTTACGAAGGCGAGTTTGGCATCGGAGTAGTCCACGTGCACGACTTTTCCGGACACGTCCCACCCGGCTCAGGAAAAGAAGCTGGACGGAACATCCTAGAATCGCCCGAGCTCGTACGCGACCGACTACTCTACGCAGCAAAGGTCGTAGGCGACCCCGCGAAGATCTGGGCTAACCCAGACTGCGGATTGAGAACCAGGACCTGGGATGTGACTCTCGCGAAACTCATCAGCACTGTTAAGGGCGCAGAGCTCGCCAGGGAGGCGACCCAGTGAGACTCTCGGATGCAGCGAATAGTCACCGCATTGTGACGGTTGAGCTAATCCCGAACCGCGTCATACCGGCCCACCTGCCCATATTGCAGGGCCGCGTTGACGCGATCACCATTCCCGCTTTGAGGAATGGCGAAGATGATCCCAGCTATCCCGCACGATTCAGAGTCACGCCCCAGACAAGGAGTCTCGCTTCCGCAGTCATAGTCAGAAAGACGGGTGCTGAGGCTGTTCCCTCGTTGACATGCAGAGATTTTCGCCGATCAGACCTAGCCCTACTTCCTTCACTGTTCAAGAAGGGTCTTGATAATTTTCTAATCGTCTTTGGGGATCCCTATCCAGGACACCGGATCGAAGATTATGATTTCAGAAGAACAGAAGACCTGATTCGAGCCGTGATGTCAGTCTTTGACGGTCAGTGGCCTTGCATCGGCGCTGTAACCAATCAATATGCCGAGGATCAGGATCGAGAGACTTCTAGGACCCTCCGCAAGGTAGATGCTGGAGCGGACTATGTTGTCACGAATACGGCGTTCGACGATGACCTTGTGTTAGACCACGTGGACGGGCTTCGCTCCCAGGGCCTCAAGACGCCAATCTTTGTACAAGTATCCATCCCGTCAGGACTCAAGAACCTGCTCTTCGTTAGTCGAAAGTTCGGCATCCCAGTTCCCGAAAAGGTCAGACAGACCCTCTCCCGGAACCCGTTTGGAGGAGGGATCGTGATTGCAGCTGATGCCTACACAGCCCTTCGTTCCGAAGTAGACGGAATTCACTTCTCGTATCTGCACAGAAGCCACAACCCGATTCCAGCCTACACTCACCTGCTGGACGCCATTGAGACTGATGGACAGCTGACCGTCTCAATCCAAGCAGCCCTACGACACTGAGGACTCTAGCGTTCCCGTTCTTCACTAACTAGATTGAAGGATCGGTGGGCTGGGACCGAAGATGCGACCAAGATCACTTGTTACGGCTTGGCTTAATGCACGCCCTTGACGAGTTTCAGTGGTCCACCGCAGACTATGCAGCTCATGGTTTGCGGGTAGGTAAGTACGAGCTGTCCGCATTTATCGCAGGCCTTTGCCTGAATCTCGAGACCTGCCTTCTTTGTGGGTAGCCGCGTGAGACAGCCCTCGACATAATCAAATCTATGACCGCTGGAACTTAGACCTTGAAGGCTCAACGAGGGCAAATCGCGGTTACAAGAGGAGCGGGTGAGCGAGGGAAATCCAAGTGTAGAATTCTATATACTCGCTTACGCTAGGTTATCGTGAACGTGAACTGATCATAGGTTGATTCTACAATTGTCACAGTGTATGACATCCCTGTCTGGAATGTGAAGGCTCGTCCGTCTATGAGTATGTTGACGGAGATGGCTATGGCTGGAGGGAGAGTCGGTCCTGACCAATTGCCATTGGCACACTGCGCGCCGTTGGAGTCTTTGACGTAGTATGCTATGAGCGCTTTCGGGGAGGCACCTGCGTTAAGTATGTTCAGAGTAAGGTTGGTTGGCGTGTTGATCCAATAGGATTGAACGGTCAACGTCTCTTTGGGGCAGGGGTTGTGTATGCAAATTGCACCTGAAGAGCTGTTGCATGGGCAGGCGGTTGGTTGTTCAGAGAATGCGAGCACGGTCCCAAACGCAGCCACACCTACAAGAATGACTGCCAAGGAACCAAGCGTATCCTTGTTCATCAGCTCTACAAGGCTAGAAGTCGCTCAACTCGAATAATAGTGAAATTCAACCTAACCAGGGCAAGTCTGGTCACAACGTTACATATCGTGACCAGGCGCACAGCTCTTTGACTTTCCAAAACAGTTTATTGTCTCGTGTGGCGTCCTCAATCGATCGTGAGACTAGAAAGGATAGGGCTCGCCCTAAGACCCGGAGTATTCTCAGCTCAGGAAATCAAAGAGACAGCCGTCGCACTGGAGCTGAGTGACAGGGTTTCACGCATCTTCGTTCCCGACATACGGACCGGCTATGAATCCCTAGAAATTGCATCGTCAATTCTCGCTCTGACGAAAAGGGTCCACTCGGGAAGCGGGGTCATACGATTGCTGGAACATGACCCACAGCTACTGACCCGTAGGGTCCAGACACTTCAAGCCCTCTCCTCCAACCGCCTCATCCTAGGAGTGGGAACGGGGTCCCCAGGCCCCCAGCCAGGCAGGACTGTAGGCGCAATCCTCCAACGACTGGATGAACTCAAGAAAGCGTTTGGAGGGTTCCCTCAAGGAGTCAAGCCTCCACAAATCTACGTTGCGGCTCTCAAACTGGGAATGGCCAAACGCGCCGCCATCAAGGCCGATGGTCTTCTCCTGAATTTCTGTTCTCCCCAGCATGCTTCCAAACTAGTAGAGGCGGCCAGGGTCGCGAGGGTCGAGGGAATTGACTTTGCATGCTATTTGAAGATCTTCTATTCCTCGCAAGGTCCTGAATCAGCTCAGAGGCTGATGCTGCAGGAGTTTCTGAACTACGACTCTGCTCCTCAGTACCACGAGATGTTCGTGCAAGACGGGACCGCGAAAGCGATTTCGACATTCAAGGAGAACGAAGAATGGAAGAGTGGTCCGGTCGACGTGCCCAAAGAGTTACTGAGAGTAAGCTTGGCCAATCCTGAGAGCGACGAACTAGTTCAATATATGAAGGCTTTCAGGCAAGCGGGGGTAACGCTTCCAGTAGTCTACCCATACTTTCCGAGCGGTGAAGGTGCAATGTTCAAACTTGAGACAGTGAATCGAATAGTGAAGTCATTGTGAGGGTCTGGAGGCTAGAGGTTTCTCTTCATATCCGACACGATCCGATGGACGTAGGCTTTACGAAAGTTGAGTTTTGAAATGCGATTGACCGGAATTTTTGAAATCAAATATAGCTCGGAATCGGCACTCCGACAAAACTGAAGCTTGGAGACATTGCCCTTCTTGGTAGAGATTAGCCAGAACGAGGATCGTGTTCTGAAGGCCCTTACCAATTCTCACGGAGCAGCTAACTTCAAGGATATCGTTACGCAGTCCGGTCTCGCCGATTCAGCTGTGGCTCGCGCTGTTCTGGATCTGATTCACAAGGGATTGGTCCAAGAGCACGTGATGAAGAGGACGGAGTTGAAACTTACCGAAGAGGGAAGATCCTTTGCAAGCGAGGGTCTCCCGGAGCGTAGAGTTGTCTCGATCGTCCGGAAGAATGGTGGCCGACTCAGGCTCATGGAAGCGCTTCGTCAGGCTGGGCTGAATGAGAATTACTCCTCGATCGTAGCAGGGTGGATCAGTCGGAAGCACTTAGCAACGATCGAGAAGATTGGATCAGATGTTGTTATCGTGGTCGACGCGGAGCCACCTGAAGATCTGGACGAAATCGCGTTAGCTCACATCAAAACTGGAGGTGCCGTATTAGAGTACCTACCCTCCGAATTGAGAGATGCCGCGCAACGTCTGGTTAAGAGAAACGTGGTCGAGGCACAAGTAAGGAACGACCGTGGGCTTCAGATTACTGGCCAAAGACAAATAGCGTCGACAGATATCGGCGCTCACCAAGAAGTTAGCTCACTCACGACTGACATGATCGTCTCTGGCGAGTGGGAGAAGGTCAAGCTTCGAAACTACAATGTCTCATCTGCTGTTCCGAAGACCTTTCCTGGCAAGTACCATCCTTATTTGCGGTTCTTGCGGATGGTAAAGAGGAAGCTTGTCGCGCTCGGATTCGTAGAGGCCGCGGGGCCGCTAGTGGAGACGGCGTTCATCAACTGTGACTGTCTCTACATGCCTCAGGATCATCCGGCGCGGGAGATTCACGATCTCTACTATCTGAAGGACCCGTCAAGAGCCAGCCTAGAAGAATACGGTAGTTTGGTGGAAAGAGTGGCGCAAACTCACGAGAACGGCTGGAAGACCGGATCGACTGGTTGGCGCTACAAATTTTCCAGAGACGAAGCATCGAAGCTGATCCTCCGAAGCCATGGGACAGCATTTAGTGTTCGAACCATGCTATCGAAGGATCTTCAGACCCCAGGAAAATACTTTGCCATGGCAAGATGCTTCCGCCCAGACATGGTCGACAAGACCCACCTCACTGAATTCAACCAGGCCGAGGGCATCGTTCTAGGTCCCGGTCTAAACCTCAGAAATCTTCTGGGCATCTTAGAAATGTTCGCCAAAGAAGTGGCGGGAGCGGACAAAATACGGTTCAAGCCTGACTATTTTCCGTTCACAGAGCCGAGCGTCGAGTTACAGGCCTACCGAGAGGGCTTCGGCTGGATGGAATTTGGCGGGAGTGGGATATTCCGACCGGAAGTGACGGAGCCGCTAGGTGTGAAGGTCCCCGTTCTCGCATGGGGTTTGGGGATAGACCGGTTGTACATGATGAACCGGAGAACCCAGGATATTCGTCAACTGTTCACCTCGGACATAGAATGGATTAGAGAACAGACGGTGGGCTAGAAACGCCAAGCGTACAATTCTCACTCACCGACCTCGAGGGACTTCTAGGCAAGACCGTGACCCGGGACAAGGAGGGGCTCAACGATATCTTCGCATTAGTCAAGGGCGACGTGGAATCTCTCGAGGGAGATGCTGTTTCAATTGAGGTCAAGGATAGCAACCGTCCAGATATTTGGTCTGTCGAAGGAATCGCTAGAGCCTTGAGGGGCTATTTGGGGGTCGGTCGAACAAGACAGATCCGGGTTGCGGGGAGGTCGAATCTGAAAGTTGTCATCGACAAGCGCGTTAGGCCAATTCGTCCTTTCATTTCCACCGCAATCGTAAAGGGTCTGCAACCGACCGATGATGCGTTGAAGAGTTGGATCAATCTTCAGGAGAAGCTCGACCAGACGTATGGGAGGAAGAGGAAGAGAGCTTCAATAGGATTCTACCAAGCCGACTTGATACAATCCCCACTCTTGTACACTGTAGCTAATCCGGACATAATCACCTTCGCTCCTTTAGGATCTGAGAAGAGACAGACTCTACGAGAGATAGTGGAAACCCACCCAAAGGGAAGAGAATACGGAGAAATAATTTCCCAGTTTCAATCATGGCCTGTCCTGATTGATCGAACAGAGAAGATCCTCTCTCTCCCACCTGTGATCAATTCCAACGATGTCGGCAGGATTACAACAAACACGAAAAACATCCTTGTCGAAGTTACGGGCACCAATGCTGAGACCGTTCATAGTACTCTGAAGATAGTCATTTCCAGTCTCGCCGAGAGAGGAGGAAGAATCTACAGTTGCGTCGAAAGCTATTCGTTCAGTCCGCCAGGAAGGGTTGTGACTCCAAACCTCAGCCCCACACGGAAGAAGCTAAGCCGGTCCTATGTCAACAAGTTCCTCGGAACTTCTCTAACATCAAGAGACGCGTCCAGGCTTGCTGAGAAAGCTGGATACCGGACACAGATAGGATCTGGCGACGTTCTTTACTTGGAGATCCCCAGCTACCGGACCGACATCATGCATTCAGTAGACTTGGTTGAGGATATCGCCATTGCGCAGGACATGAATTCCCTCAAGCCTGAATGGCCGAGAATCTCGACGATTGGCGAGTTGTCGAAGGAGACCAACGAGACGGAGAGGCTAGCGGAGATAATGATCGGGCTCGGGTTCCAAGAAGTCCTGACATATGCTCTGACCTCCGCAGAAACAGTTGCAGGAAAAATGCGGACCAGCGTTGAGGGACTAGTCACACTCTTGAACCCCAAGATGACGACGCACACCGTAATGAGAAATTGGCTGTTGCCTAGCCTTCTAGAGTTTCTATCACGTAACACTCACGTAGACTATCCCCAGAAGATCTTCGAAGTAGCGGCAAGCATAAACCGCGAAAAGAGTGCGACTCGACCCGTCAGAGAGGACCGGAAGATTTCTGCCGTGACCACTCATGCCGAGGCCGGTTTCACCGAGATTCGATCGGCACTCGACGCCTTAATGGAGAACATTGACCTTGGTTTCACAGTCAAAGAGACTGAGCATCCGAGCTTCCTCTCCGGTAGGTGTGGCGCAATAGTGTCCAATAGTAACGAGATTGGAATAGTTGGAGAAATTAACCCTCGGGTTCTCCGAGCCTGGGGGCTGAGTCTCCCAGCGGCCGCCTTCGAACTCGATGCTGCTCAGAGAACTTCATCTGGGATGTGAGAAAGAGTGCTGAACAAGATGGTTCGCCGTTTTGATTGCGGCTACTCGCCCTTGGAATGCCAAGCCTTTGATTCGTCGAAGGTTTGTCCGAATCGCATGATGGAGCCGTGCTGTTGCTGAACTTCCACAGGAAGCACTCCGGAATGAGGAAAAGCGTGGAAATGGTTGACCGGAAATTCGTAGTGACCCCATGGGAGGTCACTGGCGAAGTCGACTATGAACGGCTTATCCGCGACTTTGGAACTCAACCGATAGGAGGGCCTCTAGCAAAACGACTAGAAGGAATCCTAGGCGACGCTGGATACCTTGTGCGTCGTCAAGTCTTCTTCTCACATCGAGATCTGAACCATGTTCTTGACGACTATGACAAGAGCAAGGGATTCTTCCTCTACACCGGTCGAGGCCCTAGTGGTCCGATGCACATCGGCCATATCCTCAGTTTCTACTTCACAAAATGGCTACAGGACAAGTTTCACGCCAATGTCTACGTTCAGATGACTGATGATGAAAAATTCCTTGAAGAGAAACGGAATCTTACCTACGAAGAGACCCAGAAATGGGCCCAGGACAATATCCTCGAAGTTGCAGCCGTCGGCTTCGACCCTGACAAGACCTTCATCTTTCAAGACACCGAGTTCGTCGGCCACGCTTACCCCTTGATCCTGAAGATCGCTCGGAGAGTCAATTACAGCACAGCCAAGTCAGTCTTCGGCTTCACCGGCGAGACCAACATCGGCATGAGCTTCTACCCCGCCATCCAGATCCTTCCCAGCCTCTTCGAGAAGAAGCGGTGCCTCATACCCTCAGCAATCGACCAAGACCCGTACTGGAGAATACAACGAGACATCGCAGAACCGCTCGGATACCACAAAGCAGCCGCTATCCACAGCAAATTCCTCCCACCCCTGACTGGGATACAGGACAAGATGAGCTCGTCCAAACCCGAAACCGCCATCTATCTCAACGATGACGACAAGACCGTACGGAACAAGATCTATCGACACGCCTTCTCAGGAGGACAAGCATCCATCGAAGAACACCGCAAACTCGGCGGCAACCCTAACATTGACGTTCCCTTCCAGTGGCTCTACATGTTCTTCGAACCCGACGACAAACGCATTGAAGAAATCCGGTCAGAATACAAGGGCGGACGAATGCTAACAGGAGACCTGAAAGATATCCTGGTCGAAAAAGTCACCCAGTTTCTCAGGGAGCATCGAGAGCGGAGAGAGAAGGTGAGGGCTCATGTACATCTATTCAAGAAAAATGGTGCCCTCGCACGAGAGATGTGGAAGCACGATTTCAGCCAATCGTAGCAACACGGATCCTTCGACGCCATGTTTCCCAGTCCTCTAACCGGCCATCCTCCTTTCCGACCAGCGTGGTTTAAATCAGAACACGCCCACTAAGGGATACGCATACCCAGTGATAATGTCCGCAACTCGCCTACGAGCCTCGGTCAGAAAAAGGACTAGTGTACGACTGAGAGTCATCGGTTTGGCTGTTGTGGTAATAATTACCGCTGGAGCACTAACGTATCTCCTGATCCCGCCGTTGACAATTGACGTCTCGGGCGTCGTAAGTATTCAATCAGCGTATCAAGTGAATTTTGACAGTCTTTCACAATTTCCTTATTCCGTTAGAATCGACGCTGCTGGAAGGTATTCAATTAGCATTCCAAACCAACAGTCCTACGCGGTCTTCTTGTACTTGGAAAGTAGTTCAGGCAACGGTCTTGCAGCCCTGCTAAGATGCGGAACCATAGATCTGTACCAGACCACGAAACTCGGATCAGCCTACAACTATAACATAGTCCCGGGACAATGCTCGTGAGTCAGATGGTGAATCCTACTAGCTCCCACGAGATAAGTGAAATGAGCAAAATCTCTAAACCGTCAGGCAGTTAACACAGCCCTTGTTCGACTCTCAAGCCCTTGACTCGTTCAAGAAATCAGGCGACATCGTAGCTAGGCTGCGTAAGGAAGTCCCAGGCATTGTCAAGTACGGCAAGCCTGCCATCGAGATCTGTGAAGGACTAGAGCAGAGAATCCGGGACTTTGGCGGGAAACCCGCTTTTCCCGTCAACGTCGGGATAAATGACGTTGCAGCACACTACACTTCGCCTCCCGGTGACACCCTAACAATACCCGCCGCTTCCCTGGTGAAAGTGGATTTTGGGGTCCATGTCGACGGTTATGTCACGGATACTTCAGTCACAATCTGCTTAGACCCGAGGTTCGAGCCGTTAGCCCAGGCCGCGGACGAGGCTCTCCAGAATGCTATACGTGCGTTCAAACCCGGCGTCAAACTATCTGAGATAGGACGAATAGTCCAGACCACCATCACCCGGGTAGGCCTACGGCCCATTAGCAATTTGACAGGTCACAAGATCGAACGATACACAATACACGCAGGAAAATCCGTCCCCAGCGTCTCGGCGATGGGAATGAACGGGACAAAGATCGAAGAAGGCGAAGTCTTCGCGATCGAACCCTTCGTGACCCTAGCCAAGGCTCAGGGCGCAGTTACCAACGGGTCAAGTGCCTACATCTACAGGTTCGTCAAACCCAAAGGCGCAACCTCAGAAGATTCCAAGAAGGTACTCGCCTTCATACAAGCCAATTTCTCGACCCTCCCCTTCGCGTCGAGATGGCTGGTGAAAGGATTCCCAAGAGAAGTCGGCAAAAAGGCGCTTCAAGACTTGATCCGGAACAAATGCATAAGCGCCTACCCAGTTCTGATAGAGGCGAGCAACAACCCAGTAGCACAATCAGAACACACCGTCCTAGTAAACCACGACAGCTGTACCATACTTACCGGACAGTAATTAACAGTCAACAACCTGTCCGCAAGGCGACAGCCCCAGAGATTCCGCATCTATCCATATCCCATGATCGCATGTAAGCGCGGCGGCCTGGTCGTCCCCCGCAAACCGCCTAGGAATCGCCATAGAATCAGAAAACCGACCATCGTTGCGCTAGTTTTGCCAGAACGGTGAAGACGAGCCCGCCGACCGACTTAACATTTCCCGGTCAAATTTCAACAGGCTCTAAATCTAGAATATTTTTGAAAACGACCGAACCTTGCGACGCGGATCCAACGAAGTCTTGAGCCATGCAAGACAGCTGTCTCCTTTCTTATCTTTCTTTTTTCTACTAACTATTTCTCGACCCCCCCGGGGTATGTCTAAAGAAAAAAAAAGTCCTTCACACTTTCAGAACAAGACCGCCACGAATGCTACACGAGAGAATCCAGTATAGGCGGCAGAACCTTGTCCTGTGCTTGGGAAGGGCTAGCGGCGTGTGGGTCCGTCGTAGTAGATGCCTGTTATTGAGAGGCTTGCGACCCCACACTGGGTACACATGCCCAGCTTCTTGAAGACGTAGTCGCCGACTGAGAAGTTCTTGATCTGCTTGAAACTGCACTGTGGACATTTCACTATCGACATGACCTTGAGCGGTGCAGGATTGGCTAACGCGTAGCCCCGTCTGACCCTAAACACTGAGAGGACGACAAAGCCGAACGACAAGACGGCGACCGTAAAGTACAACGTTGCCAAAGTGACATCCGTACTAAATGTGCTTAGCGCGAGGTTGAGTGTGTAGAAGGCGATAATGATTAGGACTATGGAGATCAGCATTACTCCTATTGAGGGACCGCTCCGCGGTCTCGGCTGAGACACTTTAACAGTCTACTGTCCTATGCCTATCGTGTTGCCTATTCCGGCGATTATAACCGTGTCGCCGGGCTTGCTCCGTTCCACGATGAGGTTCTTAATCCTCTCGATAACCTTGTCCCCCGCCTCAAGTATCTCTTTCTTCATAGGAGTAATCGCCTCCAGAATACTCTCCTTGACGATGACCGCGTAGACCGGTATGTGCTGCTTCGTAGCTTCCTGTTCAATCTTGAAACGCTCCGTCCCAATACCCCCAATCGCGGCACCAATGCCCTCACTGATCTCACCCGTGGTCTCGCCCTCGAACTTCAACGCGGCATCCACCATCACGATCATCGAGACCTTCCCATCGTTCTCTTGAAGGAGGGATTGTATGGCGTCCCCCGGTTTTCCAACATTCCCCCCCGGACCCTCGGCCTTGAGGGCAATTATCCTGCGATCCTCCAGCGTCGTCTCAGCAACCATGATATCCTTCTCGACTTTGCGCTGAGACTTGTCCTTCATCAACTTCGACGCAACAAGCGGCCCAAGCCCATCCCCTATCGGCTGTCCCTCAGCGAACGCTCGCCCCGCGCCCAGGTAGGCTTCAGCCTCCTGCATAATCATGGGGAGTAGAGCCTGGAGCTGGATGATGATGAATATGCTGTTCGTCTTCTTACCTAGAAGATAGAAGTGGCGTATGATTCGGAAAATAGTGTTCAAGGCCCAAGAGGCCTCGACGAGGTTCTCAAGGTTGTTGACCTGCGCCGAATCGGCACTAGGCGCCATCTTCTGAACATCCTCCTTGAACTTCACATCACGAACATCTAGGAGATGGTCGAACTTGCTCACAATCCCCGAAGGGTCCATGTCCACCGGAGTAATCAGGAACGATTCCATCAGTACATTCAGTTGAGGCAGTGGGTCCATGGTCGGCTTGCCGATCTCCTTGATAGTCTTCAACGCCAGATCCTTCGCCTGGGTCCGAATGAGGTCGAGGCGTCGTAATCCTCTGTCGATGTCCCACATGTACTGACGCATCTGGAGCTTCTGGCCGAACCCGAAGAAGAGAAGGACAAACAGGAGTGTGAAGATTAACTGAGTGACAGTGCCTAGATTGTTGAAAATGCTGCTTAGAGGGCTGAAAATATCGAGCAGTGCAACAGATAGCAGCCGATGTCCCCCGAGCGCTGAAGGTTAATTGTCCCCTGCGCGTTATAAAGATTGATTACGCACGATTTCCCAATCATAACTTTGAAGATAGAAAATTTCGATGAAGCAAAATTCTAGAACTTTCCAGAATTTTCAAATGAGGTTGGCAGCGGTCTAAGCTTCGCGTGGGATCTCTCACCACACTACCACAGGGATCGCCTGGGAGATTCACTTCCGTGTTCGGAATGGGTACGGGTCCTAGCTCCCAGCTATGGCCGCCAACCCCATTAAACCCCCGGTCAGAAATCGCTTAGATAAGTCTTCCCGGAAAAGACAGCCCTTCTGACGCGTACGTAAAAGAGGGCTGCGGTGATTGGAACGGACCATGGGAACGCGATCTGTCCCTACGCGTAACCGCGACAGCGATAAGGATGAAGAATATGAGAACTGCAACCACAGCAAACAAGAATAGCGGTAGACCCGCCACCTTCACCGTAGTAAGGTCAGGAATCCCGGTCACTGTTACAACGACCTGGCCCTGTGCGGAGCTGAATTGGTTCTTTGAGGCTTGGACTGTTAAGACATCGGTGGAGCTCTGCAGGGGAGCAGTGTAGATTGCAGTATAGTTTCCATTTCCACCATCGGACAATCCCGAGAAGCTCCCACCTGATGATGAAGTCAGGGTGAGATTCGCACCGGGGATTAGGTCAGTCCCATTGGTGACCTTGATCATAAGCAGGACCTCACTCCCAGGACTGGTGGTCCCAGGCTTCGCCGCAACTGCGACGGTTAGAGGGGGATACGGATTGACGGTAATAGCCGTGCTTGCCACAGCATTCAGGTAGCCAGGTGCGCTGGCAACAACCTGGATTGCATCACTAATGGTCGATGTTACTGTTGGTGCAGTGAAGTTGGCAAGATAGGTTCCAGGAATACTCATCGCTGGCTGGCCGAATGTTCCGCCCGCTGAGGAGGTAAGAGTTAGATTGGCTCCTGAGATCGGGCCCGTACTGTTTCGAACGGTCACCGTAAGATTTGACACACTTCCTGATCTCAGAATAGCTGGACTCGCGGTTAGCGTAGAGCTTAGTGAAGGAATGATCATCCCCAAGGCGTAGACCTTCGCGTCTTTAGCGCCGATGAAGACCCGGCTATCGGCCACCGCAGGTGAAGAGGAAACCTGCCCGCCAGTCAAGTATCTCCACAAAAAGGCGCCTGTCATTAAATTGACCGCGTACAAGTAGCGATCGTTAGAACCAAAAAACAAGGCCTTAGTTCCAAGAGCTAGGGCAGGAGAGGAGGCAACCGCCCCGCCAGTAGGAGTTGTATACGACCAGACCTGAACGCCCGTAGTCGCGTTACGAGCATATACGATACCTCTACCTGTCCCAAAGTATACCACGCCATTATAGACCGCAGGAGTAGTCGCGTTGGAAGCGCTCGGAGTGTTGAACGACCATACTAAGCTGCCGGTGGCTTGCTTCAGCGTAAGAAATCTATTACTGTCAAGGCCGACGTAGACATTACCATAGGCAGTAGCAGGCGCAGTGGTTATGGTAGTCGCTACCGCTGTGTTATAGTTCCAGGCCGACTTTCCTGTCGTCTCGTTTAAGGCGACAACGACTGCGTTACTGAGAGCTCCTATTCCAAAGAATACAAGCCCGTTGCTAACCGCGGCGGAGCCCTCGATGTAGTCGGAAATAGTCGTTCTCCAGAAGACTGTTCCATCTTGAGGATTGAGTGCTAGAAACTCAGCTCTGCCTGCTGATGGGGAATACAATGTGCCGTAGAACAGCTTGCCATCTGCCAAGACGGGAGAGGATACGACAGCCGCGACGTTCGATATCCGCCAGAGCACTGAACCGGTATTCTCATCAAGAGCGTAGACAGTAAAGTCCTTGGATGATAGGTAGACTATCCCGTTTCCCACCGCGGGAGTTGCAACTATGTTTGATCCCGTCGTAAAGGACCAGATAAGGGATCCGGTGTACTCGTCGAGCGCGTACAGCTTACCATCATAAGACGGAATAAATACAAATCCGTCAGACACTATCGGTGAGGCGTAAACGATGCCTCCCGTAGTGTAGCTCCACATCAGGCTTGCGGAAGTGGGACCAGATGCAGGAGTAGCTCCGTTACGCCCAGCATCGTAATGAAACATTGTCCAAGGATAGTCTGTCGTTCCGACTGGTCCTGCGTTGAGAAAACTGAGCGGATTGCTGTGATTCGTTGAGGGGTCAGTTGGCAGGAATACGAGAAGGCTTAGGGAGAGGAATACGATGACAGCTGCCTTCCGCAATAGAATCCCCTAGACACCTAGACCCATCATCACTGAGGGCTAGTGGGCGAATCCCGTCACAAAAGAGGCATGTAACCCAACTACCCCTCTTTCCGGGTCTAGCTCCCGCAGGGCGAAAACGAGATTAACCCAAGGGTTCGATAAGCGCGAACCAAGGTGCGGTTCTGTGATATTCGCATTCCTGATCTTCTACCGGGTAAGACCCTTGACCGAAGCGGACAAGAAGAAAGCGACCGCTGGTTGGGAACAGTTCAAGAAGAACCTGTCCAAGGATGTCGAGATCGTTGCTGAATACGCCCACATATGGGGCACAACGTACAACGGAATGATTACTGTGGAATCTCGTGAGTTATCCGCATTCCACGATTTCTGGCACAGGTTCCGTGAAACGACCAGATGGTATGTCCCTGAAACCAGGACGTACATCGCTCAAAAGGAACAACCCTAGATTAGCAACGCAGTCGCGCTTTGATGAGAGTCGAATAGCGGATTCGCCGATTCAGTTAGCTTTATACTGACAATTTCCGAGCCAGCCGCTCGGTGGGGCCTCGAGCCTTCAAATCAGTTGAGGGGCCGTAGTCTAGCCAGACCCATACTAGAAATGGGTCCTAGAAAGGAATGACGACGGGCTCCAGAATATACTACAACGGGTAAGCAGACCTCCAGTTGGCGGGATGACGAAATTCAGGAGCGCGTGAAGATACCCGTAGACGAAAGACTCGGCGGATGTCGTGGGTTCAAATCCCACCGGCCCCACCACCTTTCGCTCGCGCATAAATTACGAATTCAACCGTGGTGCTGGCCACATCTTACGGGAACAGGCGATTCGCCAGCTCATTTTTCGACTAAGATCATCAGCGAAACTCAGTGAAAATCTAAATCAACTTGCACGTACCAGTCACGACGGAGCTGTAGTCGCGGAAGAGAGTAATGCCTTGCACGACGAGACTCGGGGTTTCCAAGAGGGAGAAAGAATTGCGAAGACCTCGGTCTGGAGCCTGTTGGCCCTAGGTTTCGTTGAGATAGTGTTTAGCCTATTTAGTGGTAGCATCTCGCTCCTCGCCGACGGTATAGACTCCGTCTCCGACGCGGTAGTAAGCTTCTTCGTCTGGACCGGGCTCCGCATAATCCGTAGAAAGCCGAGCCGGAGGTTCCAGTTCGGCTACTACAAGGTCGAGAGCTTCACGGCTCTGATCACAGCCATCATACTTGTAGGAGTCTCGAGCTACATTTTCCTCCGATCCTATAGGGCCCTCCAGAACCCTGTACCCATCCACCTTGCCCCGGCAACTCTCATCGTCCTTCTAGCTGCGGGTCTTGGATCGCTTTACCGTGCGCTCCAAATGCGGCGAGTAGCGAACAAGTATAACATACTGTCCCTCAGAGTTGACGCGAGAAATTCGATCAAGGACTCATCCTCGTCCTTTGTGGCATTTGCCAGCGTCCTTGTCTCAACGTTCGGAATACAGCATGCGGACGCCATTGGAGGAATGCTGATAGCCATCTACATCCTTACGGTTGCTTACGTCGCACTGCGAGAGTCGAGCCTCGTTCTCCTAGACGAGTTTCATGAGCCAGATCTCTCCCACGAAATTGAGCACCTCATAAGAGCTCACGTCGATGTGAAGGGAATCAGGGACCTAAGGCTTCGTAGAGCAGGCCCCTTCGTAGTAGGATTGTTAGAGGTAGAAGTCGAGGGGAGTATGACTTTGAACGAAGCCCATGAGGTCGCAACTCAGTTGGAAGCCTCAGTCAAAGCTAGAATTACGGGTCTACGAAGGCTGGTTGTAACGCCGGTCCCAGTGGTTGATCCTCATAAACACCCTCACGAACATTACGCGCCCTAGGACCCTGAGCTTATCGCCCAAAGCATGTTGCCCCGAAATGGTGGCCGATGAGATTCATCGGACCTGGGAAGATACCCAAGGTCAAAGGACCCAGCGGATGTCATCGAGTCCAGACCCTCACCAAAACAACGCATTAGTTGTTATCGAGCTAAGACGGGGCCTAATCTTAATACTCCAACTATCGACGTAGCGTCTAGAACAAGTCTTGATGAACGAAAAATCGACTTCGGCAGCAACAAACAGGCCTACAACATATCCGAAGGCGCTGCTTGAGACGGCTCTTGTACTGGCCGCGGTCACTGCGGTCCTTCACTTGTACATTGGAATATTGGTTTACGGTATACCGCTCGGCGTTCCACTAATGCTGATAGCCTTGGTATATTTGGGAGGGATTGGTCTCATAGCGGCAAACAACCGGCGAGACCTCTGGCTAAAACTAGGCGTCTACTGGGTCATAATAGTCATCGTCCTTTGGGCAGCATCCGCAGCCGTCAACGCCCCAAACACCAACATTCCCATAGCCTACGTCGACAAGGCAGTAGAGTTCATACTTCTAGGAATCCTTCTCCGCTTGAGAACACCACGATAACCGTGAAAGAACACCAAAGTAAGAATTAGAGACTGAAGACAGCCTAGGAGATCGACTATTGAGACCGGTTCGCTGAATCACTTCCGAAACCCAGTTCTTGAAAAAACGTTCACGTTGAAATCCTTTTCGAAAGAAAAATTCTCGACTCTGGCGCAAGATCCTTTTCTAGCCCCCCGGGGCCTACTCGAACCTCGCGCCCCCAAAGACAAGACTAGCCCAATGGAAGTCAGAACCCTCGTCTCTTCGTGACAAGGCTAAATTCCGAGGACCAGGCGGCGATAGGGTATGAGACCCTCGAAGCAGGTCAGTGAATCGAAATCCATCATCTCCTCCCAGATGCTGCCCAGCGATGCCAACCCGATGGGATTCGTCCATGGTGGAACAATCCTCAAGCTCGTCGACGTCGCAGCAGGCGTCACGGCTCTGCGCCATACCCGAAAGACAGTCGTCACCGCCAGCCTCGACCGGATGGACTTTTACAACCCAGTCTACGTCGGAAACCTACTCACTCTCAAAGCCTCACTAAACTACGCAGGCCACACATCAATGGAAGTAGGAGTAAGAATTGAAGCGGAAGAACTCAAGACCGGCAAAGTTACTCACACAGGATCCTCGTACCTCACCTATGTTGCGATGGACGAAAGCGGAAAACCCACCGAGATCCCCGACGTTGTTCCAGAGACGCCCGAGGAGAAACGCCGATGGAGAGATGCAAAGAGAAGACGAGAAGAACGTCTCAGGATGGTCGCGTTGGTCAAGAAGGAAAGAGCAACAGAGAACTCTTCCAAATGAGAGTCGCAGTCATCGGCTTTGGAACGATGGGACGCCAGATAGCCCAAGTCTTCGCACAACAAGATAACGAAGTCGCGGTGACCGACGAGAATCCTGTCGCAGTCAAGTCAGGGCTTGATGAGGTCGCCCACGGACTCTACGGCGTAGAATCGGCGGTTGCTAAGGCGAAAATAACCCGGGAGGAAGGCGAAAAGACTATTCAAAAAATCCGACCAGCAGCAGACGTAAGAGACGCCTGCCATGACGCAGACCTTGTCATCGAAGCAGTCTACGAACACCTACCCCTGAAACAGGAAGTGTTCGCAAAACTAGAATCAATTGCACCACAGAGTGCCTTGCTCGCCTCGAACACGTCCACCCTAACAGTCAGCAAGATAGGATCAAGACTCTCCAAGAAAGACAGATTGCTTGGAATGCACTTTTTCAATCCAGCACAAATTACTAAACTCGTTGAGATCGTCAAGACCGACCAGACATCAGAGAGAACAATTCAGGAAGCGGCTAAAATCGTCGAAATGATCGGAAAAACACCAATCATTGCTCATGATGAACCCGGTTTCATAGCCAACCGCCTCGGACTCACGCTCTACATGGAAGCATCGGCGCTTCTCGAAGAAGGAACTACAAAGATTCGCGACATCGACCTGGCAATGAAGCTTGGATACAATCACCCAATGGGACCCTTCGAACTCGCAGACTTCGTAGGCCTCGACACGAGACTACGAAACCTCGAAGCACTCTTCCAAGCTACCGGAGACGAAAAGTGGATTCCGCCTAAAGCGCTCAGAGAAATGGTGAACCAAGGATATCTGGGCGATCCCTCACGAAGAAAAGGGAGCAAGGGAGGCTACGATGAATTCTTCGGGTCTACTCGCTGAGAATTCCCAACGCTTTATAGACGCTCCACCACCGGCAAGACGGATCTCGCTTGCCGTTCAGCCAGATATTAGTTGAGACAGAACCGCCTATCGGAATAATCCGACTTAACAGACCCAAAGTTCTCAACGCACTAAACTTCGAACTCCTGAGAGAGCTCGTTGAGGCCCTCGAAGCCTTTGATAGAGACGATCGAATCAGAGCTACCGTTCTGACAGGGAATGACGATGCATTCTCAGCTGGAGCAGACATCAAAGAGCTATCCGAAGCAACACCTGTCGACCTCATCCAGCGCAACCAATTCGCACTCTGGGACAGGCTGAAGAAGACAGCCAAACCGATCGTAGGAGCCATCAGCGGGCACGCCCTAGGCGGAGGATGCGAGCTAGCAATGAACTGTGACATCATCATTGCATCAGAAACAGCAAGATTCGGTCAGCCAGAGATCAGCATAGGAATAATGCCCGGAGCCGGTGGAACCCAGCGCTTGACAAGAACCATCGGAAAATTCCGCGCGATGGAAATGATCCTCACCGGCCAACCCATCACTGCTAGGGAAGCGGAGAAGCATGGACTCGTCAACAAAATCGTACCAGTAGAGGCGTACTTTGAGGAGGCGAAGAAACTAGCCATGCAGATTGCACAGAAAGCTCCTGTTGCGACCAGACTGGCCAAGGAGGCTGTGTTGAAGGCTTTCGACACTCCCTTGGAGGAAGGATTACAGTTCGAGAGAAGAAACTTCTACCTACTCTTCTCAACGCAGGACATGAAGGAAGGAATGAAGGCCTTTACCGAGAAGCGAACACCCCAGTTCAAAGGTCGATAGAATGGGATACGAAACCATACTTGTTGAAAAGAGGAATCAGATAACAAGAATCACCCTGAACCGTCCTGCAGCCCTCAACTCCCTCAACGACAAGATGGGAGAAGAATTCTACACTGCCCTGAAAGACGCGGAAAAGGACGAGGACACTCGTTGTCTAATCATCACCGGCGCAGGTAGGGCCTTTTCAGCAGGTGAAGACGTCTCAGGCTTGAAAGAGCGATACGGTGGGGAGTCCCATCCTTCCCTCGGGAATCATCTCAGAAAAAAATACCACCCGATTATCCTCCGAATCCGACACATGGAGAAGCCCGTCATCGGGCGAATCAACGGCATAGCGGCGGGCAGCGGCGCAAGCATTGCTCTAGCCTGCGATATTCGAATAGCTTCCGAGGAGGCAGGCCTCAAACAAGCATTCATCGGAGTAGGGTTAGTACCAGATTCTGGAAGTAGCTATTTTCTCACCCGAGCACTGGGTCCGGGTCGAGCCCTCGAACTTATCATGACTGGAAGAACAGTCGGAGCCAGAGAGGCGGAGACCATGGGGCTAGTAAACCAAGTAGCCCCTGCTGCAGAACTGGACAAGGTCGTAGACAATGTTGCCGCAAAACTCGCAAATGGCCCCACGAAGGCACTAGGACTCTCAAAGAGAGTTGTGAATCACGTCAGTAGACTTGACCTACACGAGGCCCTTGAATACGAGGCTCAGAACCAAGACATTGCAGGGAAAACCCAAGATCATCTAGAAGCAGTTAGAGCCTTCCTTGAGAAGCGTCAACCCAAGTTCTCAGGAACTTGAATCCGTGACTGTTCCTCAAGATTTCACGTTTAAGTAACCTGTTGAGAAGATCGCCGAGACGAGCATAACTTGCCAAAGGCCCAGAAGGACAAGTCCAAAACGGACCTGAACATTTTTCCCGGGAACTGGACCATCAAGAACGAAATGATGTTCCGAGCTTTCGACCTATCTTTCGCTCAAAACTGGAATCCTTCAACCCTTCCCTGGGACGAACTCGAGGGGAAGAATTTTGACCCTAAGGAGAGGATAGCTCAAGCTTACTGGATGTCAAAACTAGCACTCTTCGAGAAGTCTGGGATTGGAGCTTTTGGTTTCGGCATAGTGAGAGCAGCAGAATTGAACTTGGAGGATCCAACGAAGAAGATGCTCGCATCAATCACCTATGATGAATGCCGCCACGATGAAGTATGCCGCAGAGCCTGCGACAAACTATGCCCTAACTGGCCTTACGGATACAAGCCCCAGTCGGGTTTCGAACAGAAGGCCTTGAGGAACATACAAGCCCTGTACGACGAAGGACGAAGGTACTGGAAGGGATTCGTCGGTGCATGGGAATACCTCTCCCCAGAGCTATTATTTGCCGGCTTTTTCTTTGCAGAGATAGGAGCCGAGACTATATTCAACTCAATGCGTCAGACAAGCAAACTCGAAGTCTATCGACAATCCTTCCAGAACATAACCAGGGACGAGACCCGGCACTTGGTCGCCACAATGGCGCTCCTGCGCGCAATGTCCCAGGAGTTTACCGAGGAACAGAAGTTCACCGTTACACGTCAGATGAAACAGGGCTTCATCTTCCTATCTCCACTCCTCTACGAACACAAGTCCGAATTCTGGCGGCTACCATCAGATTTTGACAAAGTCGATCATGAACTCGAGCAGATCGCGCGAGACTCAGGGTTAGGATGCTTGACAATGGAGGAGAAGGTAAAGTATTGGAGGCAGGCGATTGAGAAGAAGAGAGGCGAGATAGAGGAAATGGGCATCAAGGTCCCCGCGATCCCTGAGATAGAAGTTGAAGGGGTCGATGTACAGATCAGGAAAAACGAGGCGATAGCAACCAGCTTCTAGAGGCTAGAGACCCTTGGCGAAGATCATCGTACTGTTTGGCAAACCCAAAGACCCAGAACTATTCGACAAACAGTACTGGGAGGATCACGTTCCAATGGCCAAACAAATGCCAGGACTCAAGAAGTACACCGTTCACAAGGTTGTTGGTGCACCACGAGGCGACCCTGCTTACTACCAGGTCGTAGAGCTGGAGTTCGACAACATGGATAGTATGAAAAAAGCACTCGACTCTCAAGCAGGGAGAGACTCAGGGCGACATAGCGTGAAGATCGCCACCGGAGGAATCACTTTTCTCTACGCCGAGTCCAAGGAAGCAATGCAGCCTAACAGCAAGTAACCTTCTTTTAGAGCACGAGCCAGAATTAATCTCGGAATCCAGTTTATGGGCCGAATCGCAATTGTTGGCGTCGGGCATTCAAAGTTTGGAAAAAGAAGCGATGCTTCCCTCCGAGAGCTCGCGTTCGAAGCGTACAGGAGTGCGCTCGACGATGCGGAATTAGAGTCTCCGGCGATAGATGGGTCGGTAGTCTGCTCAGCCACGCACTATGATAAGCAGAGATCCCCCGCCGGTGTTGTATCTGAATATCTTGGTCTCAGTCCTAAACCCACTTTCAACGTCGAAGCCGCGTGTGCCTCTAGTGCTGTAGGACTGAGAATCGCCTGGTCGCTAATATCGTCCCGTCTGCACGATGTAATCGCGGTGGTTGGAGTCCAGAAGATGACTGAGCTCTCCTCAGGAGAGATTCAGGAATTGATGGGAAGGGCTGGTGACGTGATGTGGGAATCTCCCTTCGGTACAAGCATGCCAGCATACTACGCAATGTACGCAAACGCCCACATGGCAAAGTACGGAACCACCGAGGAGGACATGGCACTAGTCACCGTGAAGAACCGAAAATATGGAGCTAAGAACCCCCAAGCAATGTTTCAGAAACCCATCACCACCGAAGAGGTAATGAACTCACGCCCCGTCGCCAAACCCTTGAAACTCTACGACTGCTGCGCAAACGCTGACGGCGCTGCATGTCTAATCATCGCCAACTCTGAGATGACCAAGAAGATAACTGACAACCCCGTCTGGATTGCGGGTCTCGGGCTCGCTTCCAGTCCTATGTCTCTCGCAGGGCGACAGGGTCCTCTGACCAGCTTCGAAGTTACAAAGAACGCAGCTAGGTCGGCCTACGAGATGGCTCGAATAAAACCGAATGATGTAGATGTTGCTGAGGTCCACGACTCGTTCTCGATCACGGAGATACTGAACTACGAAGACCTCGGATTTGCTCGGCCCGGAAAAGGAACCAAGCTTCTCAAGACCAACGAGACCGACCTTGGAGGAAAAATCCCTATCAATATTGATGGCGGACTCATCTCCAAAGGACACCCAGTGGGAGCCACTGGAGCCTCCCAGATCACCAGCCTAGTTCATCAGCTTAGAAAAGAGGCTGGAGACGTACAGGTCGACGGTGCGAAGATCGGACTCGCTCAGAACATCGGAGGAATAGGAATGTACTCCGCGGTTTCGATTCTCAGGGCGTAGATTTCTTGGGCTTCGAGAAATTCGGAAGATTCGGCTACGTCTCCCAGGCGAAGATCACACCTTTCGTGTCATATCTGGAGAAGAACCAGGTTATGGCAACACGATGCAAAGAATGCGGCACGCTATGTTTTCCACCCCGTGCCGATTGCCCGAAATGCCGAGGCAGCGAGATCGCATGGGTTCCCATCGAGGGCAAAGGAAAACTCATAACATTCACGGAAGTCTACTTCGCTCCCCCAGCCTTCCAAGATGCGACCCCTTACCTGCTCGGACTAGCGGAGCTCGATGATGGATTGAGGGTATTCGCCCCTATAAGCAGCGAAGTAGAGATTAAAGATCTGAAGCCCGGTCTGGAACTGGTGCTAAGGGCCAAACACGCGGGAGAAGGAGTCTTCTACCAACTAGAATCGAAGTAAGTGCTAGCTGAGGTTTACCGAGACATTCTTAGTCCGCGTATAGTATTCGATCGCTCTAACCCCGTTCTCGTGTCCAATCCCGCTGTCCTTGTAGCCCCCAAAAGGCGTCTGGGGAAACGTGACCAAGTATTCGTTGATCGCGACTCCGCCGACCTCGAGCCTCGACGCCACCTCGTGAGCCAGCTTCAGGTTGTTCGTCCAGACACCTCCATACAGACCGTAGTCCGTTTCGTTGGCCATCGCCACAACTTCGTCAGTATTCTTGAACTTCGTCACACATAAGACGGGACCAAAGATCTCATCACAACCGATCTTCATCTCGCCCGTCACGTCAGCGAAGATCGTCGGTTCGAGAAAGCTTCCCTTGTCGAGCCGTGGATCGCTAGGTTTCTTGCCTCCACACAGCAGTTTCGCGCCTTCTGCGACTCCGTCCTTGACGTAGCCCAGAACAGTTTCTTGCCGCGACTTTGAAACCAAGGGACCCATCTCCGTCGTCTCCTCGCTTCCAGGTCCAATCCTCATCGCTGACGTCTTCCCCACCAGGTCCTTGACGAAACCGTCGTAGATGGATTCGTGTATGAATGCGCGAGATCCTGCCCAGCACATCTGTCCAGCGTTGGTAAAGATCCCATCTTTCACTGCCTTAACTGCCCTCGGAAGATCCGCGTCGGCGAAGATAATGTGAGGATTCTTCCCCCCGAGCTCCATAACTACATGTGTAATGTTCTTGGCCGCTGCCTCCATAACTTGACGACCAGTGTCACCAGAGCCAGTAAACACGATTCCGTCGACATTCTTGTCAGAAACCAGCGCTGATCCAACCTCCGCACCCGAACCTGTCACCACGTTCATCACGCCCTTCGGAGTCCCGGCCTTTACTGCCAGCTCTCCAAGCTTGAGAGCAGTGAGAGGAGTAAGCTCCGAGGGCTTGATCACTACGGTGTTGCCTGCAGCGAGCGCGGGTGCTAGACTTCTCGAGGCCAAGGCGATCGGATAATTCCAAGGAACAATATGGACGGTTACTCCCAACGGCTCTTTCAAAGTATAATTCAACCGCTTAGGCGGCACAGGAATCGTCTCGCCCTCAATCTTGTCCGCAAGCCCCGCAAAATACTCGAAAGCGCGAGCTGCCCAGGCAACATCGCCCTTTGACTCCCGGAGAGTCTTACCCTCATTCGACGTCTCCAGCCTCGCAAGCTCGTCGGAGTTCTCACGAACCAGTCCCGCCAGCTTCGTGAGAATTCTCCCCCTCTTCCCGGAATCCATGTCCCGCCATTCAGGCGACTCGAAAGCAGCTCTAGCCGCATCAACAGCACTCTTGGCGTCCTGTTTGGACGCCCTCGGAACCTCAGCAATAATTTCCCCGCTCGATGGATCAATGACAGACGACCTGGCGCCTGTCGAGCTGTCCTTCCAATCTCCCCCAACGAGCATCTTCATCTTCTGAAGCTGAACCGTCATAATGTCCGCTGACCCATTTTTCTGATGAACGATATAAAATAACGCCGCCAGAAGAGCGTGAAGGAGACGAGGCAGGCTACCCCACCCTTGACCGTCCGATGCGAGGTGCAAGGCGGACCCGGTTAAGGTCCATGTTACCCCTCCATCAACACTGATGGTTCAAGAGATTCTAAGCCTACAACTCCGGTTTCTCGGCCAACGTCGAGGCCAGGCTTACAGTGAGAGCAAGAGCCCCAGTCATACTCTTCACATTACTCGCTTCATTTCTAGTTCCGATCCTCATCGGAAACGTATACGCCACATCCGGTTGCTCTTCGGGCTGCCAGGTAACGGTCAGCTCGAATGTCCCATCGAGCGATGGGACTATTTGGGTCAAGATATACAACGGCACCGGCCCCAATTGTAGCACGAATCCCTGCACCGTGTCCCTTCCCCAAAGCTCTCCTCCAACCTTCACCTTTGTGAATAACACCATTGCCACCATTACAGTCCTAAACAGCACCAGCTTCACCGGATCCTCAACAGGAGGCCACTACGTCTGGAAGGAGTGGGTCAACTATTACGGGACCCAGAACCAAGTTGTCTGGACAACCAACCCGACGCTTAGAATTCCCGTAGCGGGATCACCTAACGGAATTCTTTTCAACTACACTGGCACAGCTGGTTTCACAGCCATGTTCGACAAGCAATTCCAGTACACACTGTCATTCAACGACGCTTCGGGCAACCCCTTAAGTCCGGCTCCCGCCTCAGTCAATCTCTCTGCTCAAACAGCAGGCACGACAACCACAATCACGCAGTATTCAGGATTTCTATCCAACGATCTCTACACGGTTTCTGGGGTGACGTGGGAGGGATGGACCATCGGAACAACGCCTTCAGGACAAACCCTCGACTTGACCAGCGGACCGGCGACAAAAACAGTTTCCCTTCAAGCCTACCCAGCAACAATTCACGTCGTTGACAATAATAATAATCCAATCAGTGGAGCCAATGTCACAGTCACGCTCGTCAATCAGACAAGCAGGAGTATCATCACTGATAGCAAGGGCGACGCCAAGATAGGCGTGATACCCCAAGGATCCTATCAGCTTAGTGTAGCATATCAGAGCCAAACGATAGGTCCGCTCTCTGAAAACGCCATCACCAGCCCAACGGCCACAGTTCAGCTAAACGTCGGCAGCACAGCCGCCAGTACAACTACGTCCGCGATTGTTCTTCTTACAATATTTGGACTAGCGTTCTTCCTAATACTCCTCGCCATTAAGGTGAGGAAACCGCCACCCCCGCCAACCATCTAGCGGAAGACACTACATCTCTTTCTTTTTCTTAGGTTTCTTAGTCTGCCTAGGCTTACCCATTTAGATCATCGAAACCTACTTTCTCATGCATTGATAACACTTATACTAGCAGCGAAAAGAGACCATCCGTGCGACCGGACGAGAAAGATCAGAGTTCAATAGATGAAGAAGACTTGGGCGACATTCGCATCCTCAAGAACCTGCTGGAACTTCAATCTCGTCTGCGATCAAAGACTGATTCGATGGAAAACGAGTCATACTAGGCCGTTTCCGTTTCCTTCCATCAAACAAGCCTTTCGCCTTCCTCAGAAGTTGTCGATCTGTCTCCTAAGCAGAATCAGAGGTTTTGTTCTTTCGATTTCGTGGAAGACTGGGCCTAAGCATGTCAGGCGTCACCACAATAGCCGTTTGAGTTTTCTCGACTCCCTCGATATTCTGAATCTTAGCGAGAATCAGGTCCGATAGAGTTGTAAGGTCTGGAACTTCAACAAAGGCGATTACATCGAACGGTCCCGTGACGGCATGAGCCATCTTCACACCTTTGATCTTGGAGATGGCCTTAGCCGCAGTCTTGGTTGTCCCTGGTGCGAGCTGTATCAGGACATATGAAACAAGTCTCAACTTGGTAATCCCTGCTTCGAGCACGCACGGACGGAACATAATTGATTAACTCTTCGGTAACATTGCCACGAGAAGTGTACTTTAACAAAGTTGAAGCCAGTTACAATCCCCATTCATACCTGCCGCCGCTGAGCTAAGCCAATAGCGACTGGGAAGAACTAGTCGGCTACACGGGGTGCAAATCCGTACTGGAGAAAATATCCACACCTTTCAAGGATTTCTATAATCTAGTCGGCGGGAGCCTGCCAGACGCCTCCTCAATCCTGATTGCAGGAGACCCTGGCAGTGGGAAGACAACGCTTGCCCAACAGATACTCTACGACGAGTTAACCCGGTCTAGGCCGTGCATCATCGTAACCTATGACACATTTCCTGCGAACATAACGGAGAGGATGAACGAGTTCGGATGGGATCCGAGAAAATACCAGTTGATGAACAAGCTCGAGATAATGGACTGTTACTCGGCCACCGCGGGCGTAACTGAAGGAGTAGTCCCGCAGCCGTACGACCTGACTAATGTGAGCATCTACTTGACAACGTTAATGGAGAAACTGGGCTACCCACAAGTAACAATACTTCTGGACTCTCTCATACCGATATTCAGCGAAACCGAGAGCAAACATGCAATCAGCTTCATCCAGAGTATCGCAGCAAAAGTCAAGAAAGCAGGAGGAAAACTAATCGTCACTCTTTCTACAGGAAGTGTCCATCCAGAACTGTTCAGAAAGGTGGAAAGCCTGGTCGACGGAGTTGTCGAACTGAGGATGGTTGAAGAGAACCAGATGCTCCACAGATACTTGCTGGTCCGGAAAATGGATCGGCGTCAGATAATTCCTCGCCTAGTACGTTTCGACATTGTCGGCGGGAGAGGTATACAACTCAAACTTCCCAGACTTGGCTTTCTCTTGAGAAAGCCTGGCGTCACACAATAAGCTCCCAAAAGCCAGCACTCCCAAAGAGATTTCTCCATTATCATCCGTCCGAAGGACAAACGGCCGAATTCGGAGATTCTCTCTATTCTTTACTTTCTAAGAACCATCTTGGGTGATTGGCATCTTCCCGACTCCATAGCATGTCCCATGTATTGATCATAGGACCAAGCACATAGTTTGAGCTTGATTCTGATAGCCCATATCTATTTATCTCCGGTCGGACAATCAGTAGTCAGACCCTGGCATGGCTGAGCAAAACGCGCCAGAATATCCTCCAGCGCTCGAACTTGAGAAAGAGCTGACGCGAAAGGAACGCCAGATAGAATATCTCCAAACTGAACTCCGACGCTATCACAATCTGATGGAGGAGCTCAAACAGGGCATGCGACCCATCGGCACCGTGGAGGAGGTAAAGGGAGACACGGCACTCGTCCGATTATCTGGAGGCCAAGCATTCCAAGTTAGTATTCCACCTGAAGTAAGAGACAAGGTAACCACTAGCGTCGACGCAGTACTGTCCCCTACAAAAGGCGTCATCGTTGACGTAATAGAACGCATGAGGGACCGCAGTCTCCTCGAGTACCAAGTTGAGAAAGCGCCCAAGGTCTTCTATGAAGACATCGTGGGTCTGGGGAAGGAATTGCTCAGCCTGAGGCAGGCCATCGAATGGATACTGGACCCGGAAACAAGGACGAGGAGGGAACAGATTATTCGAGACCCTCGAATGTTGGAGGAAGCGGGATCAGTTCTCCTATTTGGACCGCCAGGAACAGGCAAGACCTACATGGCCAAGGCAGTGGCGGGAACGATCAGCAAACACGGGCAGAACACCAGCTTTCTAAAGATAGAGAGCTATGAAATAGTCTCAAAGTGGCTCGGAGAATCCGCGAAGAACGTCAAGGAAGTATTCAAACTAGCAAGAGAATCCGCTCCAACTATCCTGTTCATCGACGAGGTGGATGCGATCGGCCGGGCAAGAATGGAAGCTACAACTGATGCCGGACGAGATGTTCAGGGAATGCTCAACCAGATCCTCACAGAACTCGGCGAAGGATTCCACGTCAACCGGAACGTCGCGGTAATCTTCGCTACCAACTACCCTAGCGTCATCGACCCAGCGCTATTGGACCGAATGAAACGGATAATCTACGTGCCTCCCCCAAAGACGCGAGAAGAGGTCAAGAAGATCTTAGACTTCTACTTATCCAAAGTCGAGGTTGACCCGTCGATCTCCAAGTATGACGGCGGACTCACCGAGGAAGCGTTCGATGAGATATGGCGTATCATCCGCTCGCGACGCCAAGTGTACGAGGCATCGATTCCTGATCGGGGAATAATAGTGAAGGACCAGTACGTAATTACACCGCGAGACATGAAGAACATCGTACAAGAGGCAGCTAGCGAAGCATCATTCCAAGGAGAGCCCTTCGTGACAATAGATCGAGTTACGACTCTATTCCGAAACTTGGGCTCCGAAGAACGAGACTCACGGATCGTCAGCTAGACCATTCCGGTTTTATCCACCCTACTCGGGGGACGACTATGCGCTCAAGGTCGGGAGCCAATCCATTTTCAGTCGGAGACCCGGACGAGACTGTTGACAGAATTGTACGATTTCTCAGAACACATTCTGAAAGAATAGGCGCGAGACATCTCGTAGTCGGTATGTCCGGCGGGCTCGATTCAAGCGTCACGGCCGCTTTATGTTCGAAAGCTCTAGGCGGACAGAGGACCTTTGGGTTCTGTCTTCCCGAGGCTGAGACGAGAAGCCGGAAGAGCGTGCAGGACGCACAAGAGGTTGCGGGACAGTTCGGAATCAGGTTCAAGACTCTGGACATGACATCTCTCGTACAGGCCGCTGCAAAGGTACTTCACCCGTCAAAGATGAAGTACAGTCTCATTGCCCACGGGAATGTGAAATCTCGGCTCCGGGCAATGATCCTCTACTACTATGCAAACACAAGCAAAGGGCTTGTCGTGGGCACCGGTGACAAGAGTGAGATCATGCTCGGATACTTCACAAAATACGGCGATGGTGCCTGCGATATCCAACCGATAGCTGACCTCTACAAGAGTGCAGTTAGAGATCTCGCAAGACACTTGGGACTTCCGCGAAGAATCTTCTCAAAGCCCTCTAGCCCGGAGCTCTGGCCTGGACAAGTCGCCGAAGATGAGCTTGGATTAGAGTACAGCAAGCTGGACTCAATCCTGTGGAGGCTTGAGAGATGGATGTCCCCCGAAGAAATAAGCGATGAATTACGGATTCCGCGGCGCACCGTGGAAAAAGTCCGAATTCGATGGCTCAAATCCGAGCACAAGAGACGCCCGCCACTATCCATCAAGCTCGGTTTTAGAACCGCCGGGCAGGACTTACGGATCCCATACAGTCTCTGAGACCTGAACTAGGACAAGTCTGTCGCCTCGAATGACTCTCACAGTCTAAGCAAACCTTATCATTTCTGCTAACAATTTCCCGCCCTAGGGTAGCATTTCAAAAACGCTAGAGACACTTCCCAAACTCTGTATTCTTCTTGTCGCTAAATGCTCGTTTTCCTTGCGGCACCTGCTCGTTTTTGGCGCTCGACAGATTCAACATTCAAGGCAGAACCAATGAGAGACGCGAAAAATAAGCCCATTCTGGAAGAGTCGCAAGTCCGACCCCCTCCCAGGGGGTGGCTCTCAGATTCATGAGCGGTCGTGATAAGAATGCAGGGGTAGTCTGTGCCTATGCCAGCTCGTCCAGTAGTGGGGAAATGTCCCGATTGTAAATGTCATGCTCTACGAAGGGTTTCTCCTTCAGAGCCGGCATACGGTTGGCTAGCTGGTCCTCAAACGTTGCAACTTCCATCTTGAAGAAGATCCCGATGGGAATCTTCTCGCCCCACTCGAACGATTTCAGCAGAGCGTTTCCCTTTTTCGAATTAGTCTCATCTCTTACGGTAGGGTCCGCGACCTTACCATCATAACCCGTCTCCTCGAGCTTGTACAACCGCGGTGCCTTCGATGGAAGATCATCGCCTGCGTACCACTCTTTCGTGTTGATGTCATTGTAGGTCGGACAAGTCTGGAGAACGTCGACGAACGCGCTTCCACGGTGCTCAATTGCCGCGCGGAGAGTCGCCTTCAAGTGTCTCACGTCAAGCGCGTAGCTTCTAGCCACGAACGTGTATCCAGAAGCAATAGCCATCGCGATCGGGTTAATACCTTCAACAATCGAAGGAGCAGGCATCGACTTTGTCTTCAAACCTTTCGGAAGTGTCGGCGAGGCCTGTCCCTTAGTCAAGCCGTAGACACCGTTGTCGTGGAGCACGTATGTGAAGTCGAGATTCCTTCGTCCCGTGTTGACGAAATGTCCTGCCCCAATTCCCAGCCCGTCACCGTCTCCACCAACAGCAATGACCGTCAAGCTGGGATTCGCCAACTTGGCCCCCGTCGCGATAGGCAGAACTCTGCCGTGCAGAGTGTGGAAACCGTACGCGTTGACAAAGTGGGGAGTCTTACCAGAGCATCCGATACCAGAGAATAATCCTATCCTATGCGGCTCAAGCTGCATCTCCAAGAGAGTCATCTGAATCGCGTTTACGATGCCAAAGTCCCCGCAACCGGGGCACCAGTCGTTGTGAACCTGGGTCCGATAGTTTTTCAGCTCAAGCATGGCTTAGTGTGACCTCCTTGGCACCATCTCTAACAACGTCCTTCACGCCCTCATAAACCTCGTTCTGGGAGAAGGGTCGACCGTCGAACTTGACTACCTTGCTGTTTACGGCTATCCCGGTTCTCTCGCGGATCAAACCGGCCATTTGCCCAGAATAGTTGTTCTCAACGGCGACCGTTAGTCGGGAACTTGAGAGAACCTTCTGAACGAAGTCTGCCGGGAACGGATTCACATATCGTACCTGCAAGAAATTCGTCTCGATTCCATCAGCCCTGAGATCCTCCATCCCGTCTAGGATCGCGCCCTTCGTCGATCCCCAGCCGACCAACGTAATAGGTGCGGACGTAGGCCCGTGTAGGATGGCTTTCTTCGAGTTAGGGATGACCTGACCAGCAAGCTCGATCTTGTTCATCCTCTTCTTCATCATCCGGACCCGGAGGTCAGCCGCCTCCGTGATGTGGCCGTACTCATCATGCTCATCTCCGGTAGTCCAGAATACGCCACCCTTCAGACCCGGTCTAGCTCTAGGAGAGATTCCAAGTTCCGTAAACTGGTATCTCTTGTAGTCCGGGCTCTTTGCAAGATCCTCTTCCTGGACTAGGTCTCCTCTATCGACCTTCATCCCGTCCGTGTTGAAGAGCGGAATGTCCTTGTATGTGCTGGCCAGGAACTTATCGGCAAGAATGATTACTGGAACCTGGTACCGCTCAGCATAGTTGAAAGCATCGAAGGTATCGTAGAAGCACTCCGCAACATCTCCTGGTGCAATGATAATCCTGGGAAACTCACCGTGAGCAGCGTGGAGCGCGAACCGCAAATCGGCTTGTTCCGTCCTCGTTGGGAGTCCCGTTGCGGGTCCAGCTCTCTGCCATAGAATAATGACAGGACCAGGCGCCTCCGTAATCCCTGCCCATCCCAGTCCTTCAGCCATCAGCGAGAATCCAGGACCCGAGGTCGAAGTTGACGAACGTAGACCCGCGTGAGCGGCACCCGTCGCCATGTTTATCGCCGATATCTCATCCTCTGCCTGAACCACGATCATGTTGTAGTCCGGCTGATGAGACTCGAGATACTCACTCTCGTCCGTGGCCGGAGTGATAGGATAGTACGTCTGGAACCCGCATCCCGCTTTCAACTTGCCAATTGCGATTGACTGGACTCCGCGTATCATCATCCTTTTCGCGCCTAACGGTTGCTTTCGCAGCCGAATCGGGAAGGCGTTCTGCCCGAACATTTTCTTCGCATAGTCGTAACCGTGACGAGCTGCGCTGATGTTCAAGTCTCCAAGAGCGGCTTTCCGTCCCGTGAAGCCTTCCTTGATTGCCTCAGTCGCCAGGTCAAAATCGTAGTCAACTAGTCCGATGGAAGCACCCAGCGCAATCGTGTTGACCATGACCTGATACTTGCTTAGCTCCTTGTCCTTCCCGAATTCTTTGAGAGCATCAATCAGCAGGTCCATGTAGGGTACAGGAAAGAGCTTGATGTCGTCTCTACCAAAGGACTCAGGCTGCAATTTGAGGCTGGAGTCGTAGACTATCCCGCCCCCCGGGCTGACCTCATGACGATGACCCCGATGAGTAGAATGAACCTTGTTGAGGTCACCGAACATCGTCTCCCTATCCAGAGCGACTAAAAGGTCTACCCAGTCAACGTGGGATCGGGGCTCGCGCGAATCAACCCTCAACCGGTAATAGCTGTGCTCACCCTTGATATTTGAGTGGTATTCGATATTGGCAAAGACATGCAATCCACCCCGGATGCATGCCTTCGCGAAACTCTCTGCGACGGAATTGATCCCGCTACCCTGAGGACCGCCAATCATCCAGGTGAAACTGTTAACCATGCTCAACGACTATTCAACACCATTATTGCTGAAACCATAGAAATAATCTTGCTTGTACACAACCGTACCGGCAAAGCAGTTGAATATCCACTGCTTTAGCTCGCGGGTTTCGGCGGCTAAAAACAAGCACTATATAGCCTAAGCCCCACGATTAGGCTCCAATTTGAACGGTATAAGACGTGCTTCAGCCGCCGAGGCTTACGGAACATTTCTTCTGACTCTCGTCGGCCCGGGAACCATAACAGCTACTAGGTTAGCCGATGGGTTTGGATCGACAGCGGCTGCGTTGGGGGTCATAGGACTAGCCCATGGCGTCGCGCTGTTGGTGGCAGTATATTCGATAGGACACATCTCAGGTGCTCACATTAACCCGGCGGTCACAATCGCGTCCTGGGCTACCAAGAGGCTAGAGCCCAGACGAGTCGCCCCATACATCATTGCCCAGTTAGTCGGCGCTACGATCGCCGGACTCGTTCAGCTTGCCCTATGGTCTTCATCGAGCGGGACCTACGATATTGCGAAGGCAACTTTTCTAGGCGATACTACTCCAGGATCAGGTTTCACTATCGGAGCGGCACTGCTCGCCGAGGTTGTTGCGACCGCCATTCTAGTATTCACAATATTCGGCGCGACCGACAAGAAGGCTGATCAGTCATGGGCAGGCGTTGCCATCGGACTAGTTCTGGCAGCGTCGATCTGGATGTTCGGTCCCATATCTGGAGCGTCTCTGAATCCCGCTAGGACGTGGGGTCCCACGATTGCTTCCGCCGCGTTCAGTTTGACACCCTTTGCAACTTTGTGGATATACATCGTTGGGCCAATCTTCGGAGGACTGCTGGGCGGCTTTCTGTACGAAGCTGTCCGATAGAGTCTGCTAAACTATCGACACGAGAATATTCGCTCTCTCGACCCGAACCTCTGCTAAGGTGAAGGGGGAGGAGTGTAGTCGGGATTCACTCTTTGGTTGATCTCGTTCGCCAAAGCGTGACCGTGAAGAATTACCGTCACCTTCTTCACTCCATCTAGCTTCGAGGTAAGTTGGCGAATGTTCATTCCGATATCCTCCGCGAAAATCGGCGGACAGAATGGAGCTGTGAGATGATACTTGATGAACAAGATTCCATCTTCCTTGATATCGATCTCGTCCACTAGGTGCATCTCAGTTATCGGAAGGCCGATCTCTGGATCCACAACTTTCTCAAGCTCCTTTGTCACCTCATCTACTGTAACCACGTTGTTCTCCCCCAATCACATTGGTCATGATTTCATTTATGCATTCGTGTCTCCCGAGCAGACGTAGGCAGTTAATCTCAGAACATAGCGATTGACTATTCGACCAGCGGGCTACAATAATGCAGGCCGACACGACTTGGAGTATGACGTAGGTCATGTTTAAATAGGCTACTCGTCCTCTTCAATTACCGTCTCTGTTTGATAATTCCCTGCGAAGTGGCCTCGAAGTCAGTTATCCCAGCGCTACGCGCACTTGTGGCTAGGGAACTCATAGAAGAATACGGGCTAAAGCAGGAACAGGTCGCGAGGAAACTGGGAGTAACTCAGGCGGCTGTAAGCAAGTATCAGCATCAGGTCCGTGGAGAAGCTGTCGAGCTTGAAGCCGCCCCAGAAGTCAAGGCGATGAGTAAAGACCTTGCGTCCATGTTAACCGGGAACCCGAACCCTCTTGCAGTGTCACAGAAACTGTGCCAGGCTTGCACTGATATTCGGGCGCTGGGTCTGATGTGCGAGACTTGCCGCAAGGTAGATCCGACATGGGATGTAGAGCATTGCACTATATGCTTCGGAAACCACAGCTGCTCTGAATTAGTGAGCATAGAACCCAGCAGCATTGGAAAGTATAGGCGTATCCCTGTGCTCTCCTGAAGAATCCCCTCAGTTCATTATTCTTAAAATCGTAAGACTAGGCCAGAGCCAGTCGCTCGAGCGCCCTCCCATTAACTAACATTCAATTTGGATTAGAGTCAACTCGGTTCTCAGAACTTCTCTAACGCGGTGAAGTTGACTAATATTTGATGAGTCTTCCGCTTGAAGCCTTTCGATAGGGCCCTCTCTTCCTTTTTCGAGATTTCTCCTTCAGCTCGCGTCGTCGCACTAGCTTGTCTTCTACACTCATCTTATCTGATCGCCTCCAAGAATGGTCGCTCGTCAATATCAACATTCGGGAATGAACTCTTAAATGGGCTTGGCCGGACCCTGACCACTCGGCAAGTGGAAGAAGTGGTCTAACTGATGCTCGGTCTGTTTGGCAAGAAGAAAAACCAGCCCCCTCCTACCGGAAGTCCGCTGGAAAACCAAGAGGCGCTGGTTCTTAGCAAGCTTCAGGAGATAACTGTTGGCGACGCTGAGATGTATCAGTCTCTCTCCAGACTCCTCTTCCTCGACCCGAAGAAAATCACCACGTCGTTGGAAGATGCCGTCAGCCAAGCGACCACCTTTGACTCAAATGGAAACAAGATTCGGGCCGAAGTATGGTACAGGATTGCGGGTGGGATTGCGCTGTACCGTGGAGATCCAGAAGGCGTCAGGAAGTTTTTCGAAAAAGCTGCTTCTATTGCGGGAGAAGGTCGACCGGAATATAAGACCATCACGAGCAGATCCCAAGATGCAGTCAATCTGGCCCGAAAATTCTACGAAAGCATGTAGGGCAGATCATTCAGAGCGACCGAACGCTTCACTAGACAAATCTTGTCTCTTAAGCAAGACTCTGAATGATGGTGCTCCGGGCGGGACTTTCAGCAGCTTACTGCCGCGTTTGAACCCGCGATCAACGGCTCTGGGGCTTGTCCTCCTGAAAGCCTCCCCGATCTAGGGCTCGACTGGCCGCCCCACGCTATTGAGACAAAGGCCGCTATGCTAAACCGGGCTACACCACCGGAGCGACAGAAGTCCCCGAGGGCGGTTTCTTTTACCTTTTGGTAGGACCTTAAACATCAAGTCATTTTTTCGGGTTGAGACTTTACTGATGTTGTCTGCTTTTTCATTTCGTGATCCTGAATCCTCTGAACTCTCCCGAATAGTCTGACCATTCGACCTCGACTTTTCTCACGACTGCACCTCGCGGACCAACATGGCAGAATCGAATTAGTTCGTCCAATCGCGCTCTCTCTCCCTCGGCTAGAGCCTCAACCTTACCATCTGGAAGGTTTCTCACCCATCCAGAGATTCCAAGTCTCCTAGCAAGGTCAGTCATCTCTCTTCTGAAGAAGACCCCCTGGACCAAACCCGTAATCAGGATTCTTGCTCGGGCTCCCATCCACTCGCGAAACTACGTGGATGCATTTCTCTCTTGCTTTAGACTTGAGCAGAAAAGGAGACTTTACGGAAACGAATTGTCAAGTTGCCGGAGGTGAGAGTATTTGACGTACAGGTGGGGCAAGAGGCGGAAGAGGCAGTTCCTTCGAGGCAACATCTAGTTCCTGGAGGAAACCTGTCAGACCGAGACCGTGAATAGCCGAAAAGACGCTGAGCGTCATGTAGAGATAACCAGCTTCCTCAACATCAAACCTTAGTCCATGTTTCATCAGAACGTCTCTTGTCCTCGGAAAAGCGACTATCAGATCCCCGATCGTAGTCTCAGCGCGAATCGAATCTATCTCTATGGTGAAGACTCGGGAACCATCCAAGGCTTGGGGCGGCGAAGGTCCGGCCTGCAACGGGATGCTTGCGGCTATTGGACCCCTATCGACCGCTTTTGAGATTGGTTTTCTTTGCAGCCTTTGGTTACGAGCACGAGTCCGCTTAGTGAGCTTCTTCGAGACTCTATTTGATTTGACCTTATTGCTTCGCGTTTTCTTCTTGGTCATGGTCCTCACGAGGTTAGCTTGCGGGGTAGGTTGCCCCCACTCGACTCCTGTTAATAGGCGACTCCGAGTATTAATACGCTCGGATGATGTTCGCGTCAACTCTCCGAGGGTTGAATAGACCATGCTATCGGGAGGCCCTGCATTAGTCGTTGAGCGTGTTGGGATGCCCTGATTCGAAGCTCGTCTGCAACAGTCTGAAAGACAGACGCTGAGTAGTCCTCTATCTGGCCATGGTCTGACAATCGAGCAATTGTCGGGTCTACGGGGACTGACCCTAGGAAGGGTATGTCGAGCTGCTTTGCTAGTTTCTCTCCCTGCGGCTCTCCAAAGACATTGATAGACTTACCACAGTGGGGGCATGTTAGATAGCTCATGTTCTCTACCAGGCCTAGCAGTTCAGCATTCATCTTCTTCGCCATATTGACGGCCTTAGTGACGATCATTGAGGCTAGTTGTTGGGGAGAGGATACGATGATGACTCCGTCTAATGGCAAGGACTGGAGGACTGTTAGCGGTGCGTCGCTAGTTCCGGGGGGAAGGTCAACGAGGAGATAGTGTAGGGATCCCCAATCGACGTCCCAGTAGAGTTGTCGAATGACACTGTTCACGATTGGGCCTCTCCATATGACAGGCATCTCCGGATCATCCAGAACCAGGTTGATTGACATCACTTTGATTCCGGTCCTAGTTAGGACAGGGGTTATGCGGCCAGAGGGAGTTTTGGAGGGCCGGTCTTTGAGCCCGAACACTTTGGCTATGCTGGGCCCTGTCAAATCAGCGTCTAGGATGCCCACTTCGTATCCTAGCCTTCGGAGCTGGACGGCCAACATGCTGGTGACGAAAGATTTTCCGACTCCACCCTTGCCCGACGCGATCGCGATTATGTTTCTCAAGTCGCGCTTTCCCAGCCTATCGATGCCTGGGCCTGGACTGTTTCCTTGCCGGGGTGAGGTTTGAGCCGCTCTGGCCTGGAGATTCGTCCTGAGCTCGTTTAGCTCTGTCTTGGACATTGCCGTTGTCTCAACTGTTACGGATTTGATGTCGCCTGATTTCTTCAAGGCCTTCTCAACATCGGTTTGGAGAGTCTTCGCAAGAGGACAATGAGCAACCGTTAGTGCAATGATGACTTTAACATGGCTGTCTTCTATCGAAACATCTCGGACCATGTTGAGATCGACGATACTGATGCCGATCTCGGGGTCAAGAACTCCGCGGAGACTGTTGATAACTGAACTCTTGTCGATCAACGCTTACATGATCCGGGGAGACTTTCTCTTCCCCCAGAACAGGGCCGAGAAGGTATTTACACTCTCTTTCCAAAGCTACACGATCCTTGAGAGAATTTGGTCTACAACATGATCCTGTGCAAGGCTACGATTCTTCTCATGGGAATCTGGACTGTTAAACTTGCACGATTTTACTGGTCGATTCGGTCTAGGGTCGTAATCGGAAATGTCTGTTAGCGAGAAGACGAGAAGGGCGCTGAAAGAGTTTGGCCTGACAGAGTACGAAGCTAAGGTTTACGTTTCACTAGTTGAATCGGGCACTCAGGCTGCTAGCGAGCTCAGCCGTACCGCTTCGATCCCCTACTCTAAGATCTATGAGATTCTGGGAAATCTTGAGCGGAAGGGATGGGTCGAGACCGAACAGGGTAGACCCAGCAAGTACTATCCCAAGGCTCCGTCTACTGCCCTGGAATCATCTAGGGCTCGGCTAGAGACGACGCTGAAATCGAGCCAGGCAGACGCGATGGAAGAACTTCAACCGCTCTATGAGAAGAAGGGTGTCCGGGAGAAACCAGACATTTGGATTGTGAGAGGTCAGAACAATATCCTGGACAAGATAAGAGAGACTCTCGGACGAACCAGGCAAGAGCTTTTCGTGGCGATGCCGGTGGCGCCCGACCCGATCGTCTCAATGGCACTACCCGTTCTTGGATTGATGAAGAGCAAAGGAGTCAATGTCTCCGTTATGGTCCCTCAGACGACGAGCCGGGACACGATCCGAAAACTGAAGGGTCTGGCTCAGGTCCGTACTAGAGAACAAATGTTCGGTGGAGGGATCATCTCGGACGATAACCAAATAGTGATACTACTTGGCGAGGATCCCCAGAAAGGATTGACGTTAGCCATATCCTCGGACCATATTGGTCTCGTAAAGTTTGGTAAGAGCTACTTCGAATATCTCTGGGAGAGCTCAAAACCACTCTCCTAACAGGGAAGTATATCCCAGGGCCGTTTTGTATCGCGGGGAAACTTTTTTTCCTAAATTCTAGGAAGAATCCATTTCCAGTCTCAAACGTTTCCTGGAGAATTCATCTGTTTTTCGCGCAGAACAGGGCTAGTCAACTGTTTTTCAATTTTGGGCACTAGCGGAATCATTATTGCGTGAACTGTGGGGCAATGTAGAACCCCCCTGGCGGATTGCTGATCCAGGTTCACTTCTAGGGCCATCTTGCTACCGCGACTCTACTCCAGACGGCACTCTCGCGTCACGAGGATCATATTGCTACCCCCCTTTTTTCCGGAGGCCTCTCGCCAGCTGAAACTGTTCTATGCGAGTCTTCCAGTTTAGGGCTTAGAACCAGCCAATCAAACATTTTCTTATCAGGGATTTCTCCGGGTATTCAAGCGTGAAGATCCCCAAGGTCAAAAATGGCCTGCCCAGATTTCCGATCGGAGCTTATTCTGGGGCGGTTTCTCGCGAGGAAAGTTTGGTAAAGTGTGAAGGCCTTTTGTGTTTTGACATACCCCCCGGGGGGTCGAGAAAAAGATAACAGAAAAAGAATAGTTAGCAGAAAAGGAAAGATAATGTACAAAGGAAAAGTGATGTTGGAGGTTTCACTTCGGATGGGACGCGGTTTCTACTGGTTGGCTTGTGGTGGAAGTTGTATCTTGTCTTCGCACTGGTTAGCCCAAGAGCCGGAAATAGGCAACTCCGGATCTGTGCCGCGAGACTAGCACGCATACCTAATTTTCTAGATTTTTCGGGTCCGCAGGATTTACCATGTAATTGAGGTCGGAGACGGCTGGCCTATTACTCGACGACCCAGGAGGATTAACATAATCACGAGCAAGTTTCCAATTCTACGCCATTTCCAAGGCAATTCACAGGGGACTATCAGACTTCAATATCGCATAGCGAGATTGAGCCACTTTCTGGTCCTTATTTGATCCAGCTAGACGCCACGTTCTATTCACACAACCACAACTCTCATGTGACAAGCATTACAAAGAAGAGACCAAGCGAGCCAATAACTGGGGCCTAAGCTGAAAGCGTAGTCGGAGCCCTTGGGACGTTGGCCCGGGTCCGAAGGGTTTGTGTCATGAGACCTACCCACGTTCTCTGGAGAAGACGATACCACTAGGGGTCGAGAAATAGTCATGGAAAAAGAAAAGATAATAGAGAAAGGTCCAGGAGAGACGTTTTTCGTGCACCCTCCTTTGCGGGCAGCGTCCGATTCAAGGGGTCTAGAATTGAGCCTGAACCCCGTTCCTTCCGCATAGGATCGATGGGTGGATTGGATCCGGCGCCGGGTTCAGTTGTGAAGTTTGTGGCGGCGATGAATCATTATGGCGTAAGCCGGAACAACCAGGATCAGAACTGCGAACAAAGCCCCTATACCATATACTAGGTAGTATGCAGGAATCGGCCCCGCGGCGCTCGGGTCAGTCGAGGGTTGGGGGACCGGCGCGGAGGGTTGGGATGTGACCACTATCGTGAGGCTGCCAGATGTGGTAATTCCGAGTTTGTCTCTGACCGTAACCTGGACCCTATAGCTGCTCGGTGTGGTGTAGTTGTGGACTGGTGCGAGTCCCATCGTCTGCTGACCGTCCCCGAAGTCCCATGAGAAAGCGTAGGGACCAACACCCCAGATTGCGGTTGCGTTAAAACGGACCATTATCGGAGCCGTGCCTCCAGCTGAGTCTGATGAGACAGCCACTGTCAGCGCAGGTTGAACCTGGACCAGCTTCACCGTGGACCCCATGTCCCCATTGCTGTCCCTTACCGTCAGCCTAACCGTGTAGAGGTTTGCAGAGGTGAAAGTATGCGTCGTGATGCTTCCGGGTTGAGATGTGCCATCGTCGAAGTTCCAGCTGAACGTGTACGACGCGCCTCCGTCTGCGGTGGCAGTGAACGTTACGGGGACACCGATCTCGCTGGAAGATGGGTTGGCAGAGATTGCGACTGCGAGAGCCACCACGAGGGTTACTGAGCCCGTAGACGTGACGTTGTGACCGTCAATGGCGTTGACGGTAGCCGTGAACGTTCCCCCGGCCGCATAGATGTGGACTATCGAGCATCCCAGCCCGGACGAGCCATCGCCAAAAGTCCAGCTACAAGACACAGGAGAAACGCCACCAGAGGTTGGTGCGGTAAAGCTGACCGCAGTGCCAACAGTCGGGTTCGAGCTAGCGATAGCTCCCACAGTAAGCCTTGGAGTGATCGTCACGGAGACAGTAGTTGTGACAGTTACACCTAGACCGTCGGTCGCGTTGACAGTGGCCTTGAAAATCCCCGTAGCCGCATAGATGTGCACTGTCAAACACCCAGTATCCGTCGTGCCGTCACCAAAATTCCAGTTGCACGTTGGAGTACCGATTCCACGTGAAGTAGCTCCGTTGAAGCTGGTAGACTCGCCAACTTCAGCCGAGTTCGGAATGACGACCATCACTATGGCTAGCTTCAGCTTGACATTTGCAGTTATGCTACTGATCGCGCTCACACCGAGCGAATCGGTCGCGGTGACGACCACGGTAAAGTTCCCGCTGGTAGAATACGCATAAACAGCAACGCATGTGCCGGAGGTGCCACCGTCGCCAAAGTCCCAGCTACAAGTCGTCGTGCCGACTCCACCGGAGACTTTACCAGTAAAGTTTGTCAGCTTGCTGACCTCGGTCGGAGTTGGACTCGCAGAAACGGCCGTAACGACCAGCTTTGGATTGACAGTCACCTTAACGCTACCTCTGGCTATTATGCCTAGACCGTCAGTCGCGGTCACATTCGCGGTGAACGATCCAGAAGCAACATAGGTATGGATTGAAGAACATCCATTACTTGATGAGCCGTCACCGAAGACCCATCTACATGTAATAGGCGCAACTCCGCCAGAAATAGTCCCTGTAAAGCCCGTCAACTTACCGACTTCTGTCAGGCCCGGATTGACACTCGCACTCACGACGAGTTTCGGATGGACGGTCTCAGAAACATTGCCCGTAGCGGTTATGCCTAGACTGTCAGTGCTGGTGGCGCTAGCTGTGAACGTTCCCGCACTCGTGTATGTGTGGGTTGTCAAGCATCCGTTGCCCGAAGACCCGTCACCGAAAGTCCAACTGCATATTACTGGAGAGACGCCTCCAGATGGTGAGGCGGTGAAGTTCACCGAGACATCTGCATCGATCGGGTCAGGACTCGCACTCGCTGTTACGTTAAGTCTGGCGTTGACAGTAACAATCACGTTGGCAGTGGCGTTTACACCCAAGCCGTCAGTCATTGTAACTGCGGCAGTGAACGTTCCCCCAGCAGCGTAGGTGTGGTTTGCTGAACATCCAGAGCCTGAGGAGCCATCACCAAAGTCCCAGATGCAAGTCGTAGTACCGACACCGCCTGAGACCCTACCGGTGAAGCTTGTCTGCCTACCGACCTCGGTCGGATTCGGATTGGCAGAAATGGCTAATACGACCAGCTTTGGATTGACGGTCACGGTAACGTTACCTTTGGCCACGACCCCGAGACTATCAGTCGCGTCCACACTCGTAGTGAACGATCCGGACTTCGGATAGGCGTGAGTTGAAGAACATCCGGTGCTCGATGTGCCGTCGCCAAAAGACCAGCTGCATGTAATTGGCGTAATTCCACCTGAGATTATGCCGGTAAAATTAGTCAACTTCCCAACCTCGGTCAGGCTCGGGCTAGCGCTTGCGGTCACGACAAGTTTGGGATAGACTGTCTCAGACACATTGCTTGTTGCAGTTATGCCCAGACTGTCGATGCTGGTGACGATAGCTGTGACCGACCCTGGAGTCGTGTATGTGTGAGTTGTCAAGCATCCGTTGCCCGAAGACCCATCACCGAAAGACCAGCTGCAGGTTACTGGAGAAACGCCTCCAGAAGATGTGGCGGTAAAGTTCACTGGGACGTACGCATCGATCGGGTCTGGGAGCGACACGGCTGTCACGCTAAGTCTGGCGTTGGCGATAACAGTCACGTTGGCTGTAGCGGTCACGCCCAAGCCGTCAGTCATTGTAACTGCGGCAGTGAACGTTCCTGCAGTAGTGTAGGTGTGGGTTGCTGAACATCCACTGCCTGATGAGCCGTCGCCGAAGGACCAATTGCACGTTGGAGAACCAACACCTCCTGACATTGTCCCGGTCAGGCTTAGAGGCTTACTGACCTCGGTTGGATTGGGACTGGCCTTCGCCGTGACGGACAGTTTCTGATTGATCGTGGCCGAGCCGGAAAGTGTTGCTCTTGAGCCTGCCGAATCGGTGAGAGTCACTGTTATGTTGAATGTTCCCGCGGAGCTGTATGTGTGGCTCGCGGTTCCGATAGTGGTTGTTGCAGTAGTACCATCGCCAAAAGCCCATGTGTAAGATACGTACGGAGTAGTTCCTCCCGTGGTTGATGCTGTGAAGCTGACCTGAGCTCGTACCTCTGAAGGATTCGGACTTGGAGCAACACCTGCGATTACCAATTTAGGATCTACTACGATTGTCAACTCAGTCGTGGCTTTGACGCCTGGGCTATCTGTGATAGTCACGTTAGCTGTGAAAGTTCCCGAAGTTGTGTAGATGTGGGTCGCAGAGCATCCAGTACCGGACGAGCCATCGCCGAAGGACCAGTTACAGGTTAAGGGAGAAACTCCCCCGACCGCTTTGGTTGTGAAACTTGTGCTCAGATCAGCGTCAGTCGGATTCGGACCAACACTTCCCGTAACGGACAACTTAGTCTTGACGGCGAACTGTTGGCTAGCGCTTGATGTTTGGCCTGTGGAATCGGCGGCGTTGATCATCGCCGTAAAGTTTCCGGCTGACGGGTACGTGTGGTTAACGGAGCATCCGGTCCCCGAAGAGCCATCGCCGAAAGACCAGCTGCAAGTGTAAGGACCTGTTCCGGAGACTGTGTTGGCGGTGAAGGAGACTTGGACTCCGACTTCACTGGGAGATGGACTGATCGAAGTAATGGTCACACCGAAACTGAGGGTAACGGTTACAGAGTGAGACTGCGCGCCTGTGCTTCCAAATGCGTCAGAGATAGTTACTGTGACAGTAAACGTTCCGTCGGTAGTGTACGTGTGACTTACCGGGTTACCTGTGCCCTGGCTACCATCACCATAATCCCACGTGAAAGTGAAGGGACCCGTGCCCCCGGTATGCGTCGCAGTAAAATTCGCAGGATGACCTGTGAACACGTTAGTAGGGGTAAAGCTGAAGTCGACAACGGGGAGGTCATTGATGGTCAACGTAACGCTGCCTGTGGCGGTTACGCCTAGACTGTCTGTCGCATTGACGATTGCAGAGTACGTCCCAGCGGCCGAGTAGGTGTGGATTGTCGAGCAGCCCGAGCCTGTCGAGCCATCGCCGAAAGACCAGCTACAGGTTGCGGAAGAAACTCCCCCGAGCGCCTTGACGGCAAAGCTTGTGCTAATGCCCACATCGGTTGGGTTCGGGTTGACACTTGCTGTGACAGCTAGCCTTGCTTTGACCGTGAGCTGTCGGACAGAAGTTGCTGTCTCCCCTGCGGAATCGGCCGCGTTGACTGTTGCAGTGAAGTTTCCGGCTGACGTGTAGGTGTGGTTAAGGGAGCATCCGGTCCCCGAAGAGCCATCGCCGAAAGACCAGCTACAGGTGGGATTGCCGATACCGCCGGAGGTGACTGCTGTGAAGGACACTTGAACTCTGACCTCGCTGAGAGATGGGCTGATCGAAACGGTCACTCCAAAAGTGAGAGTAACAGTTACAGAGTGAGACTGCGCGTTCGTGCTGCCGACAGCATCGGAAATGGTTACGGTGACGGTGAACGTGCCGGGGGTAGTGTATGCGTGACTTACCGGGTTACCTGTGCCCTGGCTACCATCACCATAATCCCACGTGAAAGTGAAGGGACCCGTGCCCCCGGTATGCGTAGCAGTAAAATTCGCAGGATGACCTGTAAACACGTTAGTAGGGGTAAAGCTGAAGTCGACAACGGGGATATCATTGATGGTCAACTTAACGCTGCCTGTGGCGGTTACGCCTAGACTGTCTGTCACTGTAACGCTTGCAGTAAACGAACCAGCACTTGTGTAGGAGTAGCTTGTCGAGCACCCAGAACCTGTCGAACCGTCGCCGAAGGACCAGCTACAGGTGGGACTGCCGACGCCGCCGGATGTGACGGCTGTGAAGCTCTCTGAGATTCCAACATCGTTCTGAGTTGAATTCGCAGTAGCCGAAGCGGCCAGTTTTGGATTGACTGTCACAGATACTGAGGCAGAGGTTGCTGTCGAGCTGGCTGAATCGGTAACCTTGACTGTTGCAGTCAACGTTCCTTTGGAAGTGTACGTGTGAGTAGCCGTGGCCGTGGTGGTTGTAGCTGTCGCTCCGTCGCCGAAACTCCAGGCGTACGATGTGTAAGTTGCCGTCCCTCCAGTAGCAGATGCTGTAAAGCTCACCTGAGAACCGACCTCAGTCGGATTCGGACTAGCGCTCGCAGTCACGGAGAGCTGGGAATAGATTGTAACG
>DASPWZ010000004.1:0-22388 GCA_035637535.1 Candidatus Dormiibacterota bacterium | reverse complement strand
TGGTCATCAGCGATCCCCGACTAATGAAACTGCTTTGGTCGCACCTAACTGTTGAAGAGGCTCGAGAAATGGGGCTCCAGAACGGTAACAGCGCAGTCGTCGAGTTCATTCTCTACTACTTCCGCAAGTTCGATCTAGAGTCTGTTCTGAAGACCTTCCGGGTGATAGGCGCGGAATACTCCAACGCGTTCGCCTACTCCGAGTCGGGCGATGACCGCAACCGCACGATAATTCTGAGGCATAGCATGGGACAGAGCGCGTCCGCCTACTATGGCGCGTCCCTCAAAGCCTTGAGTGTTCGACTTGGAATGGAAGTGGAGCTAGAAGAGACCGACGATCAACTCGTATGCAAAATTCGTCGTGTCGACAAGGAACAGGCCATAGCCCCTAAGACTCCCAAGGCAAAATAGCCGCAGATCTAACTCTTTACAAGCCAAGAGGAATCCGCGAGTACCGTAGAAACTGTCAGCTCGATTGTCTGCGATCGTCTGCAAAGTGACGCATAGAATCAAGGATCCGGTCCGTATCCGCCCTCGGTCTTCGAGTGCCCCGTCGGCGGCTTGTGCTCCGCGGTTTCGCAGATGGTTCGACTGGCTCCAAGCTAGGCAGTAGCGACTGGTGTGAATCTTCCTCTCTCTCTGACAGGAGACGCCATGCCTTGTTTGCTAGGCGTGCCGTGCGCATTGAGCCTAGCAGGGTGAAGGTGCCGAGGGCGAATACTGAAGCTGTGACGATGGGCAAGAGTGCGTCGGCGATTATGTTTGACCTGAGGAGGCTGATAACGTATTCTTGGAAATATATGTCGTTCAGGTATTCTTGGTACATCCAGACAGCAAACGAGAGGATCGTGGCTGCCTGGGCTAGGATGATGATCTTGACGTAGCCCGGCATGGCTGTGTAAGAATGATTAGATTGCTCAGTTGAGGAGTGTGACATCGACAGAGTTCCTTTCCTTTGTTCTATGGTTGATACTCGTCTGTTCAATCTAAGCAGAACGAAACTATACACGCATACTCGAAGTAACTTCCGAATCTCGATATTGATACGGATAGCCTCCTATACTTGGACCCAGCAGAGCAACTCCTAAGAAGCTGGACAGGATGAGGTGACTCCGACGAAGAGTGTATGGTGAGATCTCTTGGTGAATCTTGGCGGGATAGAAGTTAGCCAGGCCCAGATCGTCTATTAGCGTGGTCACCCAGTTCAACTGTAAGGAGTGATTAGTTCAGTTTACCTAGTGATTCTTAGGGTTCGCACTCCCCAGACTCGTTCCACGGTGTAGAGTTTGACTTCGCTGATTATGAGTGGTGTCTTGATCGATTTCATGTTTTGCGGCGTGAATTCCATGTAGAGAGGTATGCCGGGCGTGTTGGTGTATAGTGCACGGTCAACCATGTAGAGCCTGTTGAGATCTTGGAGGCTGTTGCAGACTGTCGCTTTGATCCGCAGAACCTCCTCGCTGATAGTGTCTAGTAAGACCTGGTCTGTATATCCCGAGTCTAAGACTCGCAATTCGCCTATGCCACCTGGGTCAAGCTTCATGTCTCAACCAGCCAGAGCAAATCTAGGAACAGTGCTCTACGAGTAACTAGATGCTTCGCCGCTTATAATCCGTATCGCAACCCACGCGTCCCGCGCGTGGAACATCCATCAAACCTCCACGAGTTTCAGCGATTCCGTGAAAACGTCAAACGAACAGCTCCACCACCATCAATGAATGTTGTCCGTTGCTGACTGTTTGGGGACTGACGAGCATCTCCTTGATTGTTCTCTTCTTTGGAGAAGAGTTAAGTCAAATTCGAACTTGAAGGGTCTGACACGTCGTGAGAACATGACCTACAAAGCGTACATAGACAACATCAAGGCCAAGACCGGTAAGGACCCCGAGTACTTTCAGAAACTCGCGAAAGAGAAAGGGCTAGTAAAGCACACTGAGCTACTCTCTTGGCTCAAATCGGACTGTGGATTGGGACACGGTCACGCCAACGCGATCATTCTGTACATTAAGGACCATGAACGCGCCAAGAAGAAGCTACTGGAAGACGCAAAGAGAGAGAAAGTCAGAAAGTAGTTGAGCCCTCACCATCATCTCAAATTCTATCATTCGGGAGGAATCCTAGGAGGGTTTCTTGTCAAGGGGTTCGGACCCCCTCGGCGGGGTCTTGTCGCTTCCCGGATCGGACCGTCTCGTAGTGTAGCATCAGCTCGCCATGCTTTAGGCTCTTGACATAGAGGAGCTTGAGGGTCTGCTGTTTCAGCATCGACCCCCAGTAGTGTTTTCCGCGTCCGAGGATGACTGGCCACACTATCATACGGTAGTCATCTGCTAGACCCCGCCGGATGAACTCCTGGACGAGCGAGGGGCCCGCGTCCACGATGATGTCCTTTCCAGGTTCCCATTTCAGACGGGAGACGATTCGTTTGAGGTCCCCTTTCATGATCCTAGAATTCTGCCATTCGGTCTTTTTCAAAGAGCGAGAGAGAACAATCTTCTGACATCGGCCTAGGAATCGTGAGAACTCGAACAGGTACTCCGGATCTGATGCCTTCCTTGCTGATTCGGAGTGGACGGCAACGTGACCTTCGTAGGACCTCCGACCGTACAAGATCGTGTCCACCGAATCATATCGTTTGATCCACATGTCGATGAAACCTTCACTCGGTTCCTTCGACCGAACGTCAGACCCGGGATACTTGGGAAATTCACCGTACCCGTCGAGCGTCATGTACATGTTCACCGTAATCTTCCTAGTCAAGTTTGATCCCGTTCGTCTCCTAGTTGCTACCTGAACAAATTATTCCGTTGAGATAATTCAGTAGAGTCATTCAGTATCTTCACCCGGTTATTCCGAGTACGTTGGGCCTTGTTATTTGTAGGAGAGCGAGCGGGTTGCCGCTTGGATCATTGAACCTGTAGCAGGGTCCTTCGGGAATCTCGAACTGTTCTCCCTCAGGTTTCCAGCCCTTCTGTCGAAGCTCCTTTGACACCGCCTGCAAGTCGTCTACTTGGAAGATCAAGATGCAGCTAGGCGCGGGTCGATGGTCTGCGAGGAGAAGGAGCGGGCCCTCACCGAGTCGAAGAGCGGCGACTCGAGTGCCAAAGCTGGAGATGTCCCAGATCTTCTTAGCTCCCAGGACCTTTGTGTAGTAGTCGACGTCTTTCTGGACCTCGGACGTTCCCATGTAGAGATATCTGAGAAGCCCAAACGGTGCATCCCTCTTGTTAGTCATGAATTCTTCAAACAAAGAATGTACGCGCTGGGTTGAAATGTTTCTCGGTTAGTGAGACCAGCGAAAAGTTTGTTCTGGTACTAGATACGAAGGAAAATGAGGATCATGATTCTCGCGACTACGCCGAGAATCGGAGGCAGGACAAGAACGGTTGCGAGTCGGGTGATGACTCCCAGGTCGAAGGGCCAAGTCTGGATCCTGTGAATATCGCTCTCAATCTGGCGGACAATTGAGATTTCGCTAGCCAAGGCGTCTTTCTCGTTCGCGTTCTCGGACTGGTCGGAATGGGTCATGCGATCTTTCAGGCGTTGGACAAGATTGGTATAGCGAGGTGTAATCCAGCTGAGCTCCTGACGTCGAGCCTCTTGGAGCCGGCGATGGATGCCAAGTAGGGGAATTAAGAAGAGAATAACCCCAACTAGTATGAGTCCGCCTAGGATGATCAGGTCGCTCGCGCGGAAGCTTCCCGGCCCAACAGTTACCCCACCGGGGACTTCCACGTTTATGGTGATGAGTTGGAGGAACGTTACTATTATCGGGAAGATGGCGTAGACGCTTACCAGCCTCATCGAGACAGTGCCAAACGGCTTCAGGCCGAGGGTCCGATCCTCGGTGAAGGGTTTCAGCTGAAACGGAAGTTTTCCGGCTCGATATATTGCCAGCATGGAAGAGCCGTATGTCCAGAGGAAGAATGAAAGAATGAGGAAGAAATATGCGAAGACGAGAACGTGGTTAGAGACAGCCCCTTCGAAGCTCAACGGAATGGGCGAGACTAGGTTGATGACTACGAGGAGTATGATCCAGACTATCAAGACTCTTGAGAGTCGAATGGGCGGCGTTCTCAAGCCTAACGCCGTGTTCTCGGGGCTCATCCCCTTCGCATACTCGCTTAATCGGTCCATTCTTGTGGCAATGTATCTCATGGCGTAAAGGAAGTAGAGCATGATGAGAGAGAGAACTAGAGCCTCGTCAAGGATTAGGCTTCCAACTCCCTGCGAAGGAACAAGCACGTATTCTATCGTCGAAAGAATTTTTGTAGGAACGAAGCTGACGATGACAGCTCCAAGCCAGAACGGTAGCGTCCTAAGAAACCCGCCGACCGGAAACGCCTTCATGGCGTGGCCGTCGCTCTTCATGTTCGCGTAGGAGGGTCGAGGGCGCTTGGAGAAGAATCCTTGCCCCATAAGTGAGACACACTCGGACCTGGGACAAAGACCCCTACAGCCTATCAAAAAATGGGTTCAAACTTGTTGATGTCTTGGCGCCGCCGAGAGGGTTCGAACCTCTAGCCGCGCCGTGTAATGGCGCTCTGACCAACGGGTTGCTGCAGTGGCTTTCTTTAACAGCTTCAGCCTCAGTTTTGAGCTGAGCCCGCTGCTCTACCACTGAGCTCGCGCCCCTGTCTGAGGGAACGGCGGCCCGCTTCTAGCCGGCGGCAACGGCAATCAGGAAACTCCGTTTATTAAAGGATAAGGCGCCGACCCAGTGAAGAAGAAGTGGACGTCGGTGCCGTCTGCACGATCCGTTATCCTGCTGATCTTGGTCGTAACATTCCCGCCAGCTGTTCTTGCGCTAACAACCATCTCAATTTGCAGAACAAACGGGACTGGGTGCGGACCCAGCGTGAACTATGGCGCTCTGTCATTGGTTCTAGTTGGAGAAGCTGGATTGTTACTATGGCTTGTTCTAAGCATAACTGAACACAACCGTCAACAGGGGGCCCAGACTCCGACCGAGCCAAAAACAAATTTCCGCGCGAAAACCTGTTCCGATAGCTGAAGCGTGGCACAAGCGATATCCTTCTACCATCTGCAGCGGCAATAAGAGAAACTCCTGTTCATGATACAACATTCTGACGCTGGGGACTAGACAGCGTAGATCCTAGGAGGCGTGCGGCGTCTCGCTCGGAAAGAACTGTCTGTAAGGCAGGAAGAGAGCGAGAAGAGACACTAGGACAAACAAAATGGCTAGTACGATCACCATCACGGAGCCAGTCAACAGATACACGTTAAGCTGAGCAGCGAGAATTCCAATTGGCATCGACCAAGATACGTACCACGCCCACTTTTCACCCCTTCTGAAACTCGTCAGAGAAACGATCATGCCGAAGATTGCTAGGCCGACGCCTGAAATACCGTCATCGACGAGAATGGAGGCGAGAAAACCAGCAAGTCTCGGATTCATCGAGGCCAGCTGGCTCCAGCTCATGCCAGTAGAGGATTGTATCGCAGTCTGGGCACCAGGCAAACAGCCAATGCAGAAATCTTGCAGACTCGGGAAAAAGTCCCGGACTGATAACACGAGGTGGAGTGCCCAGAAGGCGAAGAGAAGGGTCCACGCATATTTTTCGTAGGACTTGGGAGCTTTGCCCTTAGCCATATGATTGCTTCGAATTGTATCGATGTTTAAACCAGTTGTAATGCAAAGAGTGCACCTCTGCAAGTTCAAGACAAGAAAGCGGTTAGAGCCTATTCCGTCGCGATCAGTTCTCCGGCCCAGGAAGAACGCACCGTTCTCTCGATTAATGGTGATGCAAGGGTCGTGGCTAGGACTGCCAGCCCCGTAACAGGGTAGAGCTGCGTGCTTACGAGTCCAGAATCAACGCCTGCCTTTGCCAACACTAGTGAGAATTCTCCCCTAGGGACCAGGATACTGCCAATGAGCAAAGGGGCTCCGGTCTTCGCGAGACGCGCACCCAAGGAGCCGCCGACCAACTTTCCGAAAATAGCTGCTCCTAATATGACCGCGAGCGGAAGCCCTACAGATATGGCGGCACCAACATCAATCAGTGCTCCCATCGAGAGGAAGAAGAACACGATGAAGGCTTCTTTGAGAGGCAGAATCTTCTCCCTCACGTAACGAGAATGCTTGACCGGCAGAAAGAATCCTGTCAGCAGGGCGCCTATGCCTGGCGAGAAGCCAAGGTAATCGGATAAAACTCCGAAGAGGAACCCGAATGATAGAGCTAGCAGAAACGAGATTTCTCCAACTTCGATCTCGTACTGGCTTACTCGGTTGATGATTCTCGGACCGAGATACCTGCTAAAGCCAAAGGTGGCGAGGAAGAGAAAGCCTGCCTTTCCAGTTACAATCAAAAATGCCGAGGCTTGAACTTGGCTTCCGCTGGCAAGCTCCGGTGTGAGGAAGAGTAGAAAGACTGCTATCAGATCCTCGACGACCATAACCATCATTATCGTAGCAGCGAGACTTTCGCCGTGTTCATGAGTCCGGTCGGCGACGATCTTCGCTACGATTGCCGTGCTGCTCAAGCCTAGTACCGAACCTAGGAACAGAGAAGTGCCAAGGTTCCATCCTGCAGCGAGGCCAGAAAGAAGCCCGACAGTGAAGGCTACGAGAAACTCTACAGTGGTGAGTACTATAGCTTTTGATCCGACGCTCTTGAGATGACGAGGATCTAGCTCGAGACCTATTACGAATAGTAGAAGAATTATTCCTAGAGTACTGAGAAAGTCAATGGCTGTTGTGTCTCGGATTAGGCCGAGACCGAAGGGTCCTACGACCATGCCCGCGACTAGCTGTCCTACGATCATTGGAAGGCGTAGTTTGTAGAAGAGTAGACTGAAGAGGAGGGCCGCTGCGACCGCGATTGCTAGATCGAAGAGAAAGGTCGTGGTCATAAGTTGGGCTTGGCTGAAGACGCGCTCTCTCTACAGCTAAAGCACTTTCTGGCGAAGGACAGGAAGATTTTGGGCTCGAGACATTTGTGTTGATTACGATTCGAATTCGCAGAGGCTCTCGGGATCTGCCCTTCGAGAAGCTTGAGATCTTTGCGGGATTCTACAAGACGTACGGACTTATTGCTGGGTTGTCGAAGGGGCTTAGCTAAGAATGGCCTCTGACATCGTGGGCGCAATTATGGTTCTGGTTGGAGGGAACCCGATCCTCGTTGTCTTTCTAGTGAGCATCATAGGTAACATGATCCCATTCTTCCCCGTACCGTATCTGCTGTTCGTGATCACTATCGCATCCGGCTATCCCGGTCTGGGGCTCTTTCAGATAGCTGCCGTATCCGCATTGGGAGCTTCTATAGGAAAATTCGTAAGCTATGGGGTGGGATACGGAGCTCGACGAGCGCTGAGCGGACGCGCCACAAGGTTCGACTCGTTCAGAAAACTCGTGGGCGGCAGCTCCTTCCTCCTCGCACTCGTTTTCGCGGCCTTGCCCCTACCTGATGATATCGTCTTTGTGCCTCTCGGAATCATCAAGTATAGTCCAGTCAAAACGTTCATCGCGCTCTATTCAGGAAAGTTTGTCCTGACAATACTCATCACCTACGCGGCAAGAAGTTCTCAGGGAGGCCTCGAGGACCTTCTGGGCGGCGGTCTCTACGTCTCCATACTGTCAGCTGTCATCGTGGTCTTAGTCGCCGTCCTGTTGATGAGGGTCGACTGGGAGGAAGTTCTTGTTGAAGGCCGACGAGGGATGATCAGGAGACTCTTGAAGGGAATTTTTAGGAGAAATGATAGGTCAAAGAAACAATCTGACCTTTCAGGCTAGTTACCAAGCTTCGAAATTGAAGTCGTCGCTCCTGTCAGGAATGACGGGAGAAGTATTGTTGAAGAGTCTGTTTGAACGAGGAGAATACGGTGATTCGTCGGCGCTGTATGATCAATTCGACCACAGACGCGAGAAGGAAGATGATTGAAGTTGCGAATCTGGTCTCTACGAATGCTGTTGATACTAACCAGAGGCCGAAGAGCTGCAGCGCGTTTCTAACATCGTATTTCAAATCCATTAGGCAAACGCAAGCATAGAGGGACTGAGCCATAGTCAGCAACACCTCGTCTCTGTGAGCTGTTAGAGAGACTGGTCCAACAGCTCCTATGCTGAGGGCGAAGACTATTGGAATGATTGCAACCAGGGCCGTCAGCTCGTTTACAGCCGATGAGACGAAGTTCAACAGAGCCATGGGCGCAAGCTTGACCTTCCGTGCCCAGTGAAACGCAGTCACTTTCTCAGGGAACTCGGATAGAAATGGGGCGATCCATTGAATGAAGAAGAATCCTGCACCCGCGCCGAACAGGGCTACGGCAATAGTATTGATCGAGTCCACGAAAGGCGTCGAGATGAATACGAAGACCAGGCCGGAGAAGCTGAAGAGACCTAGGATGGCGATGATTCGATGCTTTCTTGTTCTGAGTTCAACTATCGCACGGGGCGACGCGTCAAGCGCTTCCCGGGGGTCCTGCCTCTCCGACGGCAGCCTCGATAACATCCAGAGATAGCCCAGGAATGCGGCGAGGAGAACGAAGGTGTCGATGAGTTCCAGAGAGCCTCTGAGCCAGATCAGGACATAGTACAAGGTCGCTCCAAGCATGAACACAACTTCGATGCTCTGCTCCTTGCGCAGCGCAATTACGTGCAGTCCAGATCGCTTATTCCCACTTCTCGAAAGCATAGCCGTGAACAGTATCAGAGGCCATCCCAGCCCTGTGAGTAATCTGTTCGCTCCGGTAAAGTTCGCGGTCACGTTGGGGAGCCAGCCGACTGGATCTTGTCCTGCGTTCCAGGCGATGGCTCCTTCGACAAAGAACTCTGGAAGCGTCTGGACGATTGCTACAATCGCCAATGCAAGACCCTGGCTGATAGAGTACTGTGATGCTTCAGCTGCCCAGGCAATCATCATGGCTGCAGCAATTACGCAGGCGAAGGTGAAGAGGGCGAGAATTAGCGTCAGGGAAGAGAAGGATGTGGATGAGGCCGCGAAGAGCAGAACAAAAGCGACGCCTACGCTGCAAGTGATAGTGAGACCCGCATAGTTCCTGAAGACTCTGCTTACTTGTCGGGTTCTCCCGATTCGAATCCGAACCGGGAGGACGCTATTTCTAACTTCAGTAATCTAAAGCATTAGAAATTCGACCGTCGGAGTTCTGATTGATTGCGACGCATTATCGAGTTATCATGAAAGAGAATTGTTCATTCGTGGCAGTGACGAGTATTATTGTATAGGGATATCCTGATTGGAAGACGAACTGTGTTCCGCTTGAAGTGCAGGTAGTGCATGCTGATGAAATTACGATAATCGCGTTTGTCTGATTCCTAGGTGCGAACGTGGGCCCTTGCCAGTTGGCGTTTGTATACTGGTTCCCTGTATAGTCATTCACGTAGTATGACTTCAGTGTTATCGGAGTAGTGCCAACGTCTCTGATGGAGAGGTTCACAGTGTTGTTCGAAGTGAAAGATGCGTATTCCAGGCTAATCGACTCTGTCGCTACCTTCTGAGGAGTCGCAATTGCGCCGAAGAGGCCGGTTGCATATATGTAGACCATCACTGAAGCGATCACGACAATCGCGACCATGAGCACTGAAGCGATAATGGTATCAATACCGCGCTTGTTCTTGAAAAGGCGCCGAAATCGCAAACCGTTCACCTTCGTATTCTAAACAACGAGTAGAACTGCTCTGTTGAAGCTTGTATCGTTACTAGTGAAGAAAGAGCAAAGTTACGCATAGTCCGGCCCGGTCACCATGACGGACTAATCGTTCTCGACCTGAACGTTCCCTTACGGTTTTATTAGTGAAATAAAGGAATCTCGAGATCTGACCATGCAAGTGATGACTGTTGTCGAAGGAAAGATTCACAAGACAAGAGCTCAGGATTTTCTGTCGATGTATGCTTCAGTAAGGGACCAAGTAAAACCTCCTGGCTGGAAAAGATCGATGCTCCTTCAAGATACAGGTGACAAGGATCTATTCCGGATATCCACTCTATGGGAGAGCAGGGAGGCGCTTGAACAGATGAGGAAGAATTCCAAGGTCCCGTTCGCTGTTCAGATCTTCCGAACCCATGGCACTGAGCCCAATGTTCGAATCTTCGAAGTGCCCTATGCCTTCGAGGCCTAAGCAGGACTGGGAGGTCGTTTAGCCCATTGTGCGTATCGGACGCAATCAACTTCAACGCGGTGCAACCTGGCAGCAAGCACTCATCTCTAAAATTCACGAGCCCCGCAACAGATGTCGTCCATCCCCAGACCGTTGATTCCGTGGATGCGACAATCCTTGTCGACAATTCAATCGACATTCTAATGGCATCCACAGATCACGTAGTCCGGCCCTCTTTGACTTGGGACTGGTCGAGGAGGCCTCAGCTGATTGCTGAACATGGCTACTCTCTCCTTTTCAACGTCCACAAGAAAGGCAGCGTCAAGACAATTCTCTACGACGCCGGCCTAAGCCCCGACACCATCACTCACAACCTAGCGGTTCTAGGCATTCAGCTGACTGACCTAGATGCTATCGTCCTCTCACATGGACACGCAGACCACCATGGCGGCCTGCTGGGGATCGTCCACAGTCTCGGCAAGAAGAACCTTCCGTTCATTCTCCACCCAGACGCTTGGAAGAACCGTAAGATCAAGTTCCCCTCAGGACAAGAAATGTACATGCCGCCACCCGACCGTCGAGCACTCGAAAAGAACGAGGTCAAGATAATCGACAGCAAAGCTCCCAGCCTCCTCCTATCCGACCAAGCCCTAGTAACCGGACAAGTGGAGAGAACCACAGATTACGAAAAAGGATTCCCCTACCAATACGAAGAGACGAAAGACGACAATTGGGAGCTGGATCCATGGGTCTGGGACGATCAAGGAATCGTCTTCAACGTGAACGGGAAGGGCCTGGTGGTCGCGTCTAGTTGCAGCCATTCGGGCGCGGTGAATGTCCTCCGCAACGCCCAACGACTAACAGGTGCCGACAAAGTCCACGCATTCATCGGAGGAATGCACCTAACGGGCGGAATCTTCGAAAAGATCATACCCCAAACAATCCGGGACATAGCGACCATTCATCCGGATATTATAGTCCCCGGACATTGCACAGGCTGGAGAGCGATGCATCTTCTCAGCCACGAAATGCCCGAGGCGTTTGTTCAAGGAAGCGTCGGAACCCGAATACACTTCGGATAAGCCCACATCCTTAGGCCTGCTGGACTGCTTCCGTGCAGACGCCCAGTCCAGATCCCTTTCACCAAACATTAAAACTTCAGATGGCGAGGCACCCGTTTGAGGGCCCGTAGCTCAGCCAGGTTTCACATCAACGGACTGAAAGAGCGGCAGGCTCATAGCCAAGGCAAGAGAGACACCTGACGGTCCCCGGTTCGAATCCGGGCGGGCCCACCAAGGAAACTCAGCGAATCATTCGCCACTCCATATGATAGCTCGCCGATTTCCAGAAGAATGAATCTGGGGACTGAGACTACGTGCTTCTTGTTGCCGAAAAGCCAAGCCTTGCGACCAGGGTGATCCTGGAATTCTTGCAGCCGAAAACAAAGAAATAAGCTGGACTGGGTGGATGGAAGTCCTGCTGTCGGGAGGATTCTGTCACCCATGAGTAAAGTTGTAGTCTCCATGTTCCTATCTCTAGACGGATTCGTTGTTGGTCCCAGAGAGGAGATGGACTGGGTCATCAATAATTTCGACATCGAGGGCATGGGAGCTGACATGAGTAAGCTACAGGCCAACGCGGGGATCTTCCTCCTAGGCCGTCAGACTTACCAGATCATGGCAGGCGCGTGGCCAAACCAGACTGAAGCCACCTCTCCCGGCGCGGAGGTAATGAACAATACACCAAAGCTGGTCGCTTCGAATACTCTCAAGGAAACCCCATGGGGCAAGTACGCCAACGCCACCCTACTCCGAGGCGACACCCTACTAGAGATTCGCAAGCTGAAAGAAAAGCCTGGGAAGGATATCGTCACGTTCGGCAGCCCTAAACTTGTGCAGAGCCTGGCTGAAGCCGGTCTCGTCGACCTGTTCCACATCTGGCTACACCCCACACTACTCGGAAATGGCAAGCCATTCTTCCGCGGCGAAAAGCGCCTCAACCTCAAACTGGTCGCAAGTAAGGCGTACAAGAACGGAGTCGTCCGGCTTGATTACGAACCCGTCCCCGTTGCGAAGGGGTAGACCATACCAGGATTTCGCAACTAGCTGCCTGTAGTTTCAGAACTGTTTCAAACGGATCCTTTTCGGAGGTTGATGCCATATTCCAAGTAGGCTTTGAGACACATGCTCATGTGAGTCCAACCTTGGCAGTTCTGATATGAGCCTTCCAGACCGCGCTCCGTAGGCCTCCACTTGCCCTCGACAATCTTCACGAGCGTCTCCTTTGCATTCAGAGGCTCAAAACTCACCTCAACGAGAGTATCGTACCCGCCACCGCTCGGAACGGTACCGGTCTTCGGGTCGTAGACCCCTTCGCTCACCTCCCAGGAGAATTGAATCAGCTTGTTCTGCACGACCTTCTGCACCTTTATTGGAACTGTTATGACTTCGTTTCCCGCGTCGTTGAACTTCCATGACACCGTCTTTCCCTGATCAAGCGGTCCGTCGGATCCGCCGGTCGTGAAGTAGCCGCTGAGCTTCTTCGGGTTGTGAACAGCGTCGAAGACCTCGCCTACAGGTTTCTGGATCTTCGTCTGTACAGCAAATTTCAACTCCATAATCGCTTTCAAGTCCGTGATCGGACCATATGTTATATATTTATAACACTTTGTCTCTCACTGACTCCTGACATTGAACAGTCAGTCGAAAAACCAGCTTCAAGGTGATGTACTGCTAAGGGAAGGCAGGTACGATCAGATCTTCAGAGCATTAGGCGACACTCGAAGGCGCGAAATACTCGACATGCTCAAAGTTAGAGAAAGAACCACCGGAGAGCTTTGCGAGCACTTCAGACAGCTGGACCGCTGCACCGTCATGCAGCATCTTCGTGTTCTCGAGAAAGCCGACCTCATCATCGTGAAACGTGAAGGGCGTCTTCGCTGGAACTACATCAACCCGCTCCCGATAAAAGAACTGCACGACCGGTGGATCGGCAGCTACGCAGATGACGCAGTAGATCTGCTTGCACGCATGAAACGCGAAATCGAAGGCTACTAGTCTAGACCAATGGTCCTCGCGGGATTTTTCGACTACCTTAATACTGGAGAGGTGCTTCGAGCGAACTCGTAGAAGAGGCCTATTCAGTGTCCGATTCCAAGGAAGAACGCTGGTTGGACCTTGATCTGGCAGCCGCGAACGTGAACCGGGCTGGGACCCTCGTTGGATCCACGATGGCGGTCTTCACTTTCCTGCTCTTCTTTCTCTACCCTCGTTATTTCACCGGGCAGATCGACCCCGTTCTTTTCCAAGTTACGCTGACAATCATAATTCTGACCATTCTCACTTTTAGCCTCTCTGGACTCTTCTACTATCGGATCGGCGTACTGAAGCTTAACAGCGCCAAGAAACGCACGAGTATGCAGAGAGGAGCACTATTCTGGCTCTTCGGTACCCTATTCATATTGCTGGAGCCGGCTCTGATACTGTTCACCGTAGGGCTAACAGCCGTAGGAGTCGTAGCGCTGATCGCATGGATCCTATACACTCTCGTCACGCTGCGCGACGCCACCGCCTACGGGAATCTCTGTGGTTCTATCTAAGACGAGCCGTTAGTAGAACAGAATCGAATCGTTCACCTCTCTACTTCGAACGTAACATGCGTAACTTCCTTGGATGGAAATGCTTCTTTGATCTTTACGCGAATGTCCTTACTTGTTTTCGAAAACAGCTGCGCTCCGTGACCGAAGAATACTGGTGAGTAGTGGATTGTAAACTCGTCAACTAATCCAGCGTTAAGATATTGCTGAATGACATTTGCGCCTCCCGCAATTCTTATGTCCCGGTTGCCTGCCGCTTTTCGCGCCTGTCCAAGTGCACCGTCTATCCCCTCGTTGACGAAGTAGAAAGTGGTGCCTCCTGGCCGTTCCCGGGGCTTGCGCACTTGGTGAGCCAAGACGAAGACTGGTGTGTGAAAGGGCGCTTCTTCCGGCCAGAATCGTTCTCCCCCGTCAAACATTCTCTTTCCCATGATGCTCACGCCTGTGCGGTTGAAGGTCTCTTCCAACATTCGATTATCACGGCCAGTCTCACTGCCGTCGCCGAGCTTGAGGTTTTTCCGGTAGAACTGTTGCTGAAAGACCCAGTTCTGCAACTTCGTCCATTGGACCATCCACTGCTTGAATTCTGGATGGTTCGCGTGGACCAGATCCATTCCTTCTGGAGGGATAAAGCCGTCTAGAGATGCAGCTACTTCGAAGAACAATTTGCCGGTTTACATTTCGACCAAGAAGCGTGGCTTCCAGACGAGTCACATTAGGCCTCTTGTCGATGGCTTGAACTGTGAGTCTTGGCTTGCCGTTTAGCGGCAATGTCAGCGACCCGGTTGACTAGTTGCGGATCATCCAGTCGCTCGCATATGGCGGTAAAGCTAGGGCCAGGTCCGCGCCAACGAATCCCGTTTACTGAGCGGATCCTCGGTTCTTTCGTTCGCAGGGTGGCGAGATCTCGGAATAGCAATGCGAGCTTGAAGTTCTCTCGGAGAGTCTGAGCAAGACGGTCAGCTCTCCGAACAGTAACCTTCCAGTCCACGGCTGATCTAGGAACAGCTTCCAGGTGTTCGTAGAAACCGATAACCGCCCCAGCGGACCTCTCACCCCACCCTGTAAGACCGGGATACCCATCCGCAGTGTCACCAACAAGCCCGAGATAATCAGGAATGGACATTGGCGAGACGCCGAACTTTTCACGGACCCCAGCTTCATTCCGGACCTGTCGCGCTCGGCGATCCAATTGGACTATGCGATCGTCCCTCACGCACTGTGCCAAGTCCTTGTCTGGGGTGCAGATGTAAACACGGGACACTGCAGAGATTCTGCTAAGAGACAACGCTGCACCGGCGAGAGCGTCGTCCGCCTCCAATTCGACCATCGGCCAGACCACGACCCCCATGGCTTTCAGGGCCTCTTCGAGCAGGGGAAATTGTGCAAGTAGGCGAGGATCGACGCCCTCACTCGTCTTGTACCCAGGCCAGAGATCGTTGCGGAAGGACTCGATCACGAGATCGGTCGCGACCCCGATGTGCGTAACTCCCGATTCAAGCATCCCAGCGATACTTCCCAACACTCCCCGCGTCGCCGCGACCTCCTCACCCCGCCCGCTCGAATGAGGAGGCATAGCGTAGAAGTGGCGAAAAAGCTCGTAGGTGCCATCGACGAGGTAGACTTCCAACTGAGCTGCCCTAGGATTCGGTTCTCATCAATTAGACGAGTGCTTCGAGAGAAACCCTAGCACCAGTTGATTGAACTCCTGGGGTTTTTCGATGTGCGGGAAGTGTGCGGCTCCGGAGATCGTTGAGATTTCGCTCTTGGGAATCGCCTTTCCCAGGCGGTCTATGATGGCGTGCAGTACCGTCGGGCTCTCGGTTCCGTGGATCAGAAGTGTTGGCGCGGATATCTTGGCCGCTTTTTCTCTGCCAAACAATGGGACTTCAGCCATTAATTCTCCGACCGTTCTCTCATTCTCCTTCACCATCGTGCGCACTGGTTCGGGAAACCTTTCGAATGCTCCATGCCGATTCATGATGCCGTCAAGATTGTATCTGAGCGCGGCATCGAAATCTCCCCGGCGGAAAGCGTTGAGCGAGGGGTCCAATGAGTTTCGTTGAAACTTGGCGGCCGAGATGGCTATCGAAGGATGTGAGAACAATAGGCCTAGGAATTCTGACTTGCTCTTGAGATTCTTCAGCAAAATAGTTGAGACTGCTGGCTCAATCAGTGTGAGAGTCCGAATCAATTGTGGGCTGGTCGATGCACAGAACGCCGAAGCGAACCCGCCGTAGGAGTGGCCTACCAAATGAACGGGGGAAATCCCGAGTTCTTCGATGAAGCCGACAAGATCTGCGGAATTGTTTTCGATCGTGCTCTTCTCATAGTCCATAGTATTCTGATTTGGCTGGGCGAGGCGTCGACTGTAAGCGATCACATGATACTTCTCAGAGAAGGGTCCAATCTGGCTGCTCCAAGCACGATAATCGGTCGGTATTCCATGAACAAATACTACCGGTTCGCCGCTGCCAGCTTCAACATAAGCCAGTTTCACCCGACCAAGATCGGCAATTCGAAGATCTATCGGCTGCACACTCCTAACCGAATCTTCGGGTAGGAAGTAGATATCATGGTCGCTCTTGTCAACTTCTCAAATGTTTGAGCTTGCAGGATGAAGCTAGGTCTTAGTAGCACTCTGATAACCAGTGAACCATGTCTCGCATCGAGGTCGTTCGAGGCTCTGAATTAGGAGCCGGGGATTCGACTGAAGGCATCGTTAGAAAAAAGGCGTTCGAATCGGAAACTACTATCGTCTCGCAGTCACAGGTCGCGCCTGGAGTCGTCTCCGGATGGCATCATCACGGGACTCGCCAACTCTACGGGTTCATCGTCTCAGGTCGACTTCAACTCGAATACTTTCTGAGAAGACAGGAAATAGCCTACCTGAACATTGGAGACTTCTTTCACATCCCGGCGGGCCTAGTTCACAGGGATTTGAATCCAAACAAGGACGGCGAGCTAGTCGTTGTCAACATTCTTGTGGGTAGCGGCCCCGCCGTGATCAATGTTGACTCTCCTCCAAAGGAGAGTAGATGATTCAACTTCGACCGAACCAGGCCGACCTCCAGAGATTGAAGGAGCCGTTCGGAAAGCTGCTTCCAGGAGACCCATCCAAGACAATGCCCGAACTGAATATGCTGGTGAGAAGAAACCATCCGAGCAGAGTAACGGCGGTCGGAGACATGGTCTCACAAGAGACCCTTGCAGCAGGAATCCCGGTCAACCTGAGGATAATTGATCATATCTCAATGCGAAAACCCGCTCGCTCGTTCGCGATAAAAGCTCGAAAAACATACCACGTCAGGAATCCGGCTGGGGTGATTTCAATGAGATCCTGGGAGGTCATCAAGCAGGCCATGAGAGAAGAAGATGTCGTCATCTATGTCGAGGGGGAGGAGGATCTTCTAGCCCTTCCGTGTATAGTAGAGTCCCCGAATGGAGGGCTCGTGCTATACGGACAACCCTCTCAAGGATTAGTGGTCGTTGAGACTCAACCAGCTGTAAAGAAGGAGGCAGAGCTCATAATCGGCCGAATGATTCGAGAGAACGTTGCTGAGGTCGAACATGTGAGAGATAAAACGTGATTTCGATGATTGCGGCTATCTGGGAATCCTGGCGACAAGATGTTCTTCGAATATTGACTGCACCACCTTACCGTCGACATCGTCGGGAATGCTGAGCCCAAATATTTTCTGAAGTGTAGGAGCCATGTCGAGGATGCTCGCGTCTACTACCCGGCCCTGCCTAATACCCGGTCCAGACATTGCCCAGAATCCCTCTCGGACGTGTTCAGAAGAGAGGTGGGGCGAAAAGCTCCACAAGTCTCCGGAGCCGAACTTGATGTTGATGTGTATCTTCTCGCTTTGTGAGAATAGTTCGACGGCAAGATCTGGAGCTTCTAATCGGTAAGGACCTTCGAACGTGTCTTCTCTGACGTGAAACACGGCTCGTATTCTTTCCCCTGTCTTGGGATGAGTGAGATTACCAAACTTGTTACGGAGATCCTGCAGCAGTTCGGATCTTCTTCCCGGATCCTGTAGGGAGCCGCCATCATAGTCTTGGGAGTTTATGAATATGGCCGCTTGTGGGCCGCCAGTCGAGAACGCTTTTGTGTTCTTCCAGTCTATGCTTCTGACGAGCTGTGTAAGCATCCTCTCAAACTGAGCCGAGACTGTGAGCCTGTGCGACCACGAATCAGGCACCACCCGGTAGAGAGTACTGATCGCGCCTGGTGGAAGTGTTCTGAGGATCAGCTTTCGAAGGCTACTGTTCAAATCATGATTCCTTCTTTCTGTTGTCTGATTGGTTCTCAGTATCCCTTGGGACCTGAGGTATTCGTTGACATGGAATGATGTACTGATCGGGATCGATCCGTGGTCCGAGAGAATCAAGAAAGTAGTGTCTTGTGTCGCCAGTCGCCTCAGCTCTCCGACCGCCTGGTCTACTTTGATGTACCAGTCTCTGACGACGTCGGTGTGTTGAGAACCGGGCTGGTTCATGTACCGGCTGAAGTCGTGCTGCACCAGGTCGATTCCCTGAAGCGTCATCACGAACAGCTCGGGCTTGTACCATTCCAATAGCAGTTTGGCCGAGTCGACGCTTTTGGTGTGGAGGCGTTCCACTTGTATGAGGTAAGCTTCTTCTCCACCTTTCATTTCTGAGGGCTTGGTTAAGGGAACGTCGACTTCGTAGCCGTCGACCGCCTTGTCCAGTCTTCGCATCACTTCCTTTGGATATGCCCATGGCTTTCCGGGAGGTGTTGGAAATCCGGACACCATGAATCCGTTTACAGGATACGGCGGGAACGTTCCAGGTACGTTGAAGACTCCGACCTTGAATCCCGCATTTCCACAAATGTCCCAGATGCAACCGATGTCTTGAGGCGTCCTTGCATGTCTTAGCTTTCTGTCGGGTCCGATTGAGAGGAATCCCCAGACTCCGATCTTGGCCGGGTTCTTGCCGGTCGCGAAGCATTGCCACGCAGGCACACTGGAGGGTGGGACTATGGAATTTAGTACTCCGTGAACACCCGTATTGCACAGGGATCGGATATTCGGTAGATGGTCAGCCCATCTGTCGATTAGAGAAGGAGATGCTGCGTCGAGGCCGATGACCATAGCTTTCATTGTTGAAAGTTCCTCGGTCTGTGCGTTCCATCAGGAAGATTTTCCATTGACGCTTCTATCTCTGTGACCACGCGCTTCCAAACCGACTGGATGGATTCTGACGTGTTAATTCTCGTTAGATGGAATTGCTCTGCCAGTCGGTTGTACAGCCTCTTCTCATTTCTGATGAATTCCGCAGAGTGCTCTGGCCTGTCCGCTAGAATCCTTCGCTCGTCAGCCTCGAAGACAAATGAGACGTCAGGTCGAGGAAGGACCCATATCAGAACATGCTCCAACGGGACTCTCTGTTTGACCCCCCAAAACCCGACAATTAGGTCGTAGAGATACCGGTCTGCGACGACGCTGTACCCCACGCGACGCCTCAGACCTATTCCGCCCGCCAGAAGAGGATAATAGATGAAGAGAAAATAGAAAGACCATAGAAGCCTGACGGGGGCAGTTCCTTCAAGGTAGTTTACGTCCAGATGAAGAATCCTCGCCATTCTCCTAACTATGAAACCAAAAGGGTCGAGCAGGTCCTGGTGCCGTATGTAGGAGAATTTTCTTCCTGATCCGTTCAGCAAGTAGTAGACCCTGCCCGCGTTTGTCGACTTTCCACTTCCGTGGGTCCCGCTGAGAGTTACCAGTACCGTCTTCACGCTACCATAACCGCCCTCGGAGCAGCTTGAACCCGAAGACAGCGTTGACGAAATCCAGCAAGAGTAGAGGGGGAGATACAAGGCATTTCAGCGAGCTTTGCCATCTCCCTCTCGAGGCCTCTCTGACTCCCTTGAGAAGGAAAATCATGATGAGCGCCATAGTGGGTATCCGGTAGGGTAGGACGAGCCTGTCTCTCCGAAAGACTCCAAGCCGATCCCTTCCAAACCTCTTTTCGCCTTCTGTTTTCATCTCCTTCATCTTAGGATCCAGGACGTTGCATGCGGTAAGGAATCGGTCGATAGACTCGATGAAGAAGAGAAATGCATCTCCGATGTCCGCTTTCTGCGCTTCGTCCAGAATCTCTCTCGTAGTGCAGTTGCGCATCAAAACCTCAAAGTCTATGATGTCCGATAGTTTCAGAAAATTGTGCCGAAACACTGCGTGAATTATTCTTATCAGAACCCTATCTTTATCAGAGGTCACCCAGACATTCTTGCCTTCGATACTCTCGATTTTCCGACCTTTGAGAATATCGCTGGGCTCCACGTGTTCTTCGCCAAGTTGGCTGATTGTAGGGTAGAGCTCGAAGTCGTGGTCGAAGCCCGGAAGGAAGCAACTAAACTTGCCCACGAGCCTGTCACAGTGCGTCAACGGCTGGGGCCGAACCTTCATCTTGCCGAGCAACAATTTCTCAGCCTTCCGGAATCCTGAAGAGTCAGGTAAGAGAAAGTCGAGGTCGTGACCGATATCCGGAAGCGAGTCAAATGATTTTATCACGACGAAAGGGACTCCTATCCGTTCAAATTCGTCGCTCATCAGAGCGTACAGGCGCATCGCCTCATCGGCCTCCATCTTCGCTTTCTTGACGACCCCATCTGGCGCATCTAGAAGCGGTGCTGCTCTCAAGATTACCTTGTTTTTCTCTGCCAATTTTATGAATCGATTCTTGTCTACTGGACGAAGGGCCTGCTTCTGGATCAAGGCTTTGAGGAGTAGAACTGATTCAGCCTCTCTTCTAGCCGTTTTCACAATCCCCAGATTTTCGAGAAAGCTCACTCGGAGACTCCTCCTAGCATGGGTGTCATGATGCACACGAGCGATAGGTCTGTTCCGCAACCTCGTCCCATGTCTTGATCAAAGGCGATTTCATTCCAGTCGGCGAGAACCGCTTGGGATCGTCTAGAACCTCCTCAATCTTTTGAGCGAGCTTCACATAAGTCACAGGCGGCTCGATAGGCTGAGCGAGGCCCTCCTCGACAAACTCGGCGAGTCCCGACGCGTCTGCGACGATTGTTGGCGCGCCAACGCCAATAGCCTCTGCTGCTGCCACGCCCATACTCTCAGACTCAGAAGGAACGATTACGGCGGTAGCCGACGAGTAGAGCTCGAAGAGCTCGTCACGCGTCAAGCCTTCAAGCCACTCTACTCCACCGTTTACCTTGAGGCTCGCAGCCAGCTTCAACAGTTCCGGTTTGAAGGGGCCTCTGCCCACGATTGTTGTCTTGAGGTCTTCATGCTTTGGCTGTAGTTGTGCGACAGCCCTCAGGATCTTGTCTACGTTCTTGTACCTCTCCAATCGTCCCGCGTAGAGAATCCTCGGCTCTGCAGGTTCTCTCCAAGGGTACTTTTCCTGAAACTCGCGGTCAACACCGTTTGGGATAAGTTCGATCTTTCCCGAAGAGTCCGGAAAAGTCGCGGCCATCAAGCGCGCTTCAAAACGAGACGTGCAAATAATCCTCGGAACCTTCTTGATCAGTTTGTGGATTAGAGGCCGATACGCTTTGAATAGGACTCTGCCAAGTCTCGAATTGATCCTTCCGACATAGTGAGGGGTGAAAATGAGAGAACTCTGAGAGTCCATAAAACCTGCAACCGGGCCCGGAAGATCATGGAGGGCATGTATGTGAAGCACTTGCGGACGCGATTCCTTCAGTTGTGCGAAGAGCTCGATGGGGGAAGGGAAGTGATAGTTCTCGCTAGGGGCAAAGGATCGGATCCGATGAATAGTCAGTCCATCAGCAGTCTTCTGAATGTGCCCAAGATGCCACGATGGGTCCGTGGTTATCACCGACACGTGATCAAAGAATTTCCTAGCTCTCTTCGCCATCTGCGAAACATGGGTCTCTACTCCCCCAATGTACGGGGGGTATCGTGGACTCACCAATACTATACTATCCACGAGATCCACATCGCATCCTTAGCTAGATGTTTTCTCCGCCAGCTATTTATTCAATTCTTGACCCAAGACAAGCTATAGATCCTTGGGTATCCAAACATATCTTGGGATGCGCCTTTATTGCGGCTTATTCCGTATTTTAGGTTCAAACGATGTTGGGCGGGGAACATTCAGTTCATCTTATAGCATATGAAAGGGAGGCACTTGAACACTCCATTCCGGTTCGAAGCAGATTTTATCCAATCCGAGTGAGCCGCTATATCGGCTCTTCATCAATTTAAGGGGCGGGTTATTTCATTTCGGGAAGAGAGGAAGAGCCTTTGAAAGCGCTGGTTACGGGGGGTGCTGGATTCATCGGATCAAGCCTTTGCGAGGCTCTGATAGCGGCGGGCTGGGAAGCAAGAGCATTCGACAACTTTACCGTAGGCTCAAGGAAGAACATTAGTCCGCTTTTGCATGGGACTGGCAAGAGCAGATTTGATATCGTATCAGGGGACTGCACTAGGCCCGCTCAGATTCGCAAAGCGGCTCGCGACTGCGACATTCTGTTCCATCTAGCTGCGAACCCCGAAGTCAGGATGGAACTAAACAATCCTAAACAATGTTATCGACAGAACGTCTACGCTACATACTGCGTGCTTGAAGCGTTCAGAACTAGCAAGGCTTCAACGATCGTCTTCGCCTCCACATCCACGATCTACGGGAGGGCAAAGACCCTTCCCACCCCAGAGGAATATGCGCCCCTCGAGCCTATCTCACTCTACGGCGCATC
>DASPWZ010000003.1:0-118321 GCA_035637535.1 Candidatus Dormiibacterota bacterium | reverse complement strand
ACAGAAGTCTTGCAACTATGCTTGCAAGTCTAATCTATGATACTTCAAGAAGAAAACTCTGGACTACCAATGGCGCCCTCTTCGGGCTCGAGGTAGACGGCATCCCACTAGACGTAAATGATCTCGCGTATGCCAGGCATCACCTGGATAATCCTCTACTGGACTTACCGCCCGCACGAGGTGACTATCTCAGATATCGATGTCTTCTTGAGATTGAGAAGAGCGGCCCTCTGACTCTCGCGGCGGTCTGTCCGAAACTCGGAATCAAGGAGGATGACAGACAGAAACGGGTCCAGCGGTTCCTTGAGAAGTCTGTCAAGGAAGGATTCCTCGAAGAAACTGTGGGAACCTTTTCTCTGAAGGATCGTTATCGAAAGACCTGGCCCAGGATTCGGAAGCTTGTAGAGACCCTCGGTCACAGGATGTTCGAGGAGCAACCGAAACAGAACCCACTCCGAGTAATGAAGAGGGGGGACCTTCATTGGCTTACGACCCAGGACCTGGCGTTTCTCACACTCTTCACACTGAACCTCCTGGTCGAAGAATGCTGGAAGAAACGCATTCTCCTGCTAGGGTTGACAAAGGATACCGCGGCTCGAGACCTTAAGAATCACGTCCTACCAGTAATGGTGTCCAACGACCTTTGGAAATCTGAGCTGAGCCAGGAACAACTGTCGCGCATACCGAACACTGATCGGATGCTTCTTCAGACCCTCAGCGTCTTCAACCATGAGTCTATCCCAGTCCCCTGGTCGTTGATAGAATACGATTCTGCGTTCTTGATGATCGTACCTGATTTTCAGAAAAGGAAGGGCTATGTTGGAGGAGCGATTCAAAACAAGATTACGCCCGAGGGTTTGTTTCTGAAGAGCTACATTCAACTTTCACAGACCGCCTATTATCCTCAGCTTAGAAGCAACGTTCTCCTTCTCGACCGCCTGACGTATCCCGAGTTCGACTTGCAACCTGAATCTCGAATCAGCTTTGCTCACTCCTACGGAAGCGCTGACGAACCTGTCAGACCGATCATCTTTCAGACAAACAAAATGGTGAACCCAATTCAGGAACTTGTCATCCTGACTCTATCATCGATGACCAGCAACAGCATCCCTGAACTGTTCGGCCACAACAAACCACTATTCATCGCCGACAAAGTAGCCAAATGGCACAATGAAGAGATGCGTAAAATTATCGACACCACTGGCAAATGGCTTATGAACAATCCCAAACTACGACACTTCGTATTCTACATGAGCACCTTCCGTGAGCGAAGGAGCGAGATCGAGAGTGCTCGAAGAGAAAGCTTCTAGTTACTTCACCGACTTCAACGGACGATTCAAAGCCCGTCTCGCCGCCGTAACACCCGCCTTCATGCCTGCGGCGACCCACGAACTCACGGGAATCTCCTCCAGGTACGAATGCCGGATCAAGGTCGAATATCACAAGGACATCATGGGTCTCATCGAGGAAGGAATGCTGGTTGCCGTTCGGAACTTCAAGTCAAACCCGAAGGATCAGCGGCATTCGCTCATGGTCATATCCCGGGTCTGGCCCGAACACTATGGGCTCAAGGGTCTCTCGGAACACAGCTACTATCCTATGCAGTTCGAGATCATACAGCAATCCGTCAAGGACTGGGACACGAGCGATAAGTCCACGATGATGGTCCAGATCAGCGCGCTACCCATTAACTACGATCTGGTTCTCAACGGAGATAGCGAGCCCAAGTACGAGAAGGGCTTCACCTATCCGGTAATCGCGGCCGAAGCGGAGATTCTCAACCGTGACATGATTAGTCACATGTACAATCAGCGGGTACTAGCAAAGCTTGGCTTCAACACCAAAACAACGACGAGTGATGCCTACAAGGACCCTAGAATCGGGACTATCCAGATGTTCGAGTCGATGGAGGAGAAGATTCCCATCTATCTGGACTTCGAAGCTATGGTCCGATACCACTTCGGAATCTTTGCTTTCACCGGCGCCGGAAAATCCAACCTTCTTTCAAACATACTCCGCAGACTACTCATCCATCAGCCTGAGGTGAAAGTGATCGTCTTCGATATTTCTAGCGAGTATCCGTTCCTCCTAATGGACCTCTTCGCAGACGACAAAATCCCGTCGAAGATAATTCTTGAGAATCCTGTCACAAACGCAGAACAGTTCTATGCCAGCGTAGTGAAGCCTCGCGAGTACGAAGACGATGATAGGGCACGGAAAGTCTTCGCCCGCATCTTCGGCCAGAAGAAGATCACCTACTATCTCAAACCGGAATCCAAGGTCCCCACATATGGGGACATTGTAGAGGAGCTCAACAGGCAGCGAAACGAGAGCCTTGACAAGCCCCACTATGTCAACGCCTTAGACCGGATCCGCCAAGACGTGGTCGACTACAAGGCCGAACATGGCATGACCGACTCCAAGCCCATCGACGAGGAGTTCATCAAACAACTCGACGAATGGGGACGAGCGGCTGTTGACGAGTACAAGATCTCTGATAGGAGCGGAGTATACGCTTGGGCGACGAGTCGGCTAACGCTCATCGATAACCTCAAACGCGCTGAGAAAGAAAAGCGGACGACTGGAGGATTGGATATTGAGGGAATACGAGAGCTTGTTGAGAAAGAGACTCGTCTCACTTGTATCTCGATATCGGACCCGTATGTCATCAAGGAGCTAGTCGTCGACCTAGCCCGAGAGTTTCTCTACCGACGCAAACGGGCATTCAAAGTCAAACCGTACGTTCTCTTCGTGTTCGATGAAGCCCAGGAATTCGTCCCAGACCTTGGAGGCTCATCAGGAATAGACAAAGACTGTTCGAAGGTTGTGGAAACTCTACTCAGACAAGGCCGAAAATACGGCTTGGGCGGGTGCCTCGCTACTCAGAGGATAGCCTATCTCAATACCAACGCACTGCAACAGCTACACACATACTTCGTAGGGACCCTTCCACGACCCTACGACAGGACTGTAGTCAGCGATACTTTCACCATCGACAAACAGATCCTCGAAAAGACCCTTGAATTCGCTCCGGGCGAATGGCTCCTCTCTAGTTTCATCGCAACCGGGATGGAGAACGTGCCAATATTCATCAGAGCAGACAACGCCGAGGCCGAAGTCGAGAAGACTCTGAACAAGCTCGCTTGAACCTCCTGCTAGAATATGACAGCAAGTCCGTTCCAACGGAAAACCACAGGGGTGTCCCGCTCTCTTCCTTCACTGAACGAAAGCATTACTCGTGGAATTGTAGGACATCCATTTTGTGACAGGAATAGAGGCACTTTCAATGTTCACGATGTCTTGGTTCGATGGAGCCTGGTTGCTATTCCACGCCCATATCTGAACATGCAACTCCCATGACGGCCGGGTGGTGTTGACGCGAGCCAACATGAACCACATTAGCTCACCCGGTCTGAGATAATATGGGTTGTACCCTTGGAACGATGGAGCAACAGTATTGCAGTCGTTCGCACCAGGAGTCCGTTGACACACAAATCCCATAATGAAAGTTATCGTCCCATTGTTCATCACGGTCATGTTCCAGTTCGACAAGTTCGGCGTTCCCTGGCTGCTGACGAAACTCATGGATACAGCCTTCAGGGTTACATGTTCTTTGTGGGACAGTTCCCAGGTGACCGCCCCGTAGCCCACTCCAAAGAGCAGGACGAGAATCATTAGAGGTCCTATCAGTCCTCTTACAAACCCTAGTGCAGAGATGTTCAATTCCCCGCTCCTGTGGACTTCTCTGTAGACGCGTGCCTCTTCTGTGTTCTAGAAATCTGGATGTCGATGGCGACAGCAGACACGGCTACAGCTCCGAGGGAAGTTATGCTGGTGATCGCCCATGGGGAGGGACAGGTCGGGTCTTGGCGAAGGCAGAGGATGGTCATGCCGAGGTATGGGATTCTGAATCCTGTCCAGACGGCCACTATCTCATTCGACAGAACTACCCAAGGATCTGGTGCGAAATTGTTGTCGCCCTTCGTGTAGTAGCAGGGTGGAACATAGCAGGTCAGATATGGATACCAGGGAGACTGACATTGGGAGCTTGACGAAGTGACGATGCAGATTACTCGGTGGACTATTCTGATGTTGCTCAGAGATTTTTCGTAGACGATCACGTTGCCAATGCTGATCTGGGAGAGGCGTACGGTTCGAACAGCCACAAAGTCTCCAAGGCCGATTGTCGGCTCCATAGAATCCGATACCACGATCATAATTGGTTGCTCTATTCCAAGGGCGACAATCAGTCCTTCGTAAGCAGCGAGGGATGAGCCAAGCACAGCTATCAAAATGATGAGGGTTCGGAATAGTCTTTTTCGAATCTCCATGCCCATCTTGGGGCTAGTTCGCAACTTGAGATGCATTTCATGTGAACCACCTGGCGTGGTCTAACTTATTCACGTAGTTACCGAAAAAGAGAGGCAGGGAGCAGAAATGTGCAGGCTGGCGTGATGCAGGAGCTTGCTGTTCGTCGAATTCAGGGTCTGCGAAAGACGCCCTTCCTTAGTGTTTCTCGGAAAGCACTGAACACGACGATATGACTGTGGCTTCGAAGGATCTCCCACGTGGCAAAGATGAGAAAGAGTATTGCGACCAGCAGACGGGCCTCGATTACTGCTGTAGAGATGACCCAGAGGACTAGCAAAACAAGAGCATTCTGAATATCGTAGGTCAGATCCAGCAGGCTGGCACACGCGTACAGGGACTGGCTCATCGTCAAGAAAATCTCTATCCATTGAAGTTGTCCCAACGGGATCGATCCAGCCCCTGCACTGCTAACGAAATACACCATAGGTATCAGTGCGACTAATGCTGTCAGCTCGTTTACTGAGGACGAAATGAAATTCAGGAGAGCCAGTGGGGCTAAGGTGACCTGTCTGGCCCAGTTGAACGCGGTGACTTTCTCGGGGAACTCGGAGAGAACCGGGGCAATCCATTGAATTGTGAAGAAGACCGCTCCAGAACCTAGGAGACCGACCAGAAACATCTGCGCGAGGTTCTGAATGGATGTTACGAAACTGTCGGTTATCAGAACGAATGTCAGGCCTGCGAAGAGGAATAGAGCTAGGATCGCGACGCTCTTTTTTCTTTTCGAACTGATTTCGGCTATCGCGAGACTCGAACCCAGAAGCGGTTCCTCTTGACTCTCTACGCCTCTTGGGAGCCTCGCGAGCATCCACATGTAAGCAACGAAAATCACGACCCACGCTACCGCGTCAAAGATCGTTAGCGCTTGTTCGGTCAGGACCCAGACATAGTAGAGAGAGGCTCCAAGCATGAAGACCACTTCGACGCTTTGTTCCCGCCGGAGCGTTATCGTCGACGGTCCTTCCTGGCCTCTGCGGTGTTTCTGGATAAGGAGAGTGAGAAGGATTAGTGGCCAGCCGAAGCCGGTGAGTAAACGATTGGCACCTGTAAAGTTGGCAATTACGTTGTGCAACCAGACGGCGGGTTCCTTTCCTGCCTTCCAAGCAATTGTGCCTTCAACGAAATACTCTGGGATTGTTTGAACTATGGCCACTATCGCCAGCGCCAGCCCTCTGCTGATGGAGTGCTCGGAGGCCTCCGCGGCCCATGCAATTAGCAATGAGGCTGCGATGATCGCCCCGAACGTCGAGATCGCTACAACGTAAACCGAACTTGGAGCTAGGTAGACGATTGTGATGGCTGTTAGGGTCCAGAGTATGAGTGCGCTGTATTCTGCAAGCACCCTAGTCCTCGGGATGAATCATCGCCGGGTCTCCTCCGGTTAGCGCCTTGTTTAACGGGTTTATGGTAGACTCTGGGGTCTAGGACCCTACCTAAACAGGGATGTCCTTCTCTTCAGGACTGATCAGCTCGTAGATTGTTAACGCAGATCCCAGACATGATTGAGAGATCCGCGCTGGCGTGGACGGCCGAGCGCATCCGAGCTTGGTCAGCTCGTGCACGGAAACGCGTTACCCCCAGCGAAAGTAACGCGTAGCTATGAATGCGAAGAAACCTGTGTAAACGACCATCGTAACTACGGCGGTAAGCGGCGGAGCAGCATTGAAGACCGAATAGAGTAAGGCCTGAGCGGCCGCGCCAGACGGAGAATAGTACATGATCGTCGCCAATGGCCCACCCACGGTGGCAGGTTGAATCCAGAGACCCGAGAGGAAAAGCGAGAGAAAGAACAACCCTCCAGACAAGGCGCTTGCAATGGTCTGTGATGGAGCCAGGGCTGCAACAACCAAGCCAAGAGAAAACATGACCGAAATCGAGAGAACGATTGAGAGAACAAAATACGGAATACCTACGTCAAGCGTCGCCCCGAAGACTAATTCGCTTCCAAAGATGACAATCAAGATTGTCGCGAAGGCAAGCACAAGGTTGAGAGTCAATTGAGCTGCGAGCAGTCTTGAAGGAGGCGTTGGAGTCGTTGAGACTCTTCGGAGCCAACCCATCTCCCGATACTTCACCAAGGTAACGGGCAAAGAACTGATTCCAAGGGAAATAAATCCAACAACCATGATTACTGGAACGTAAATGTCCAAGACTGTGTGGCCCGTACCAGCGACGTTCCCTGGGACTGCTATTCCAATGAGGCCGAATATAGCGAGCAGGATGATTGGAAAACCCATTCCCATCGCCAACCCCGCAGGTTCTCGAAGGGCGAGCTTTCCCTCGACCTTGAGGAGTTCCGCAAAGTGACCTTGGAATCGGCCGTCCTTTGAGTCGTGTTGTGTCGAAGTCATGATTGAGGTCTTTCCTGAACCTTAGAAGTGTGGTCCTTGGTCAGCTTCACGAACGCGTCGTCAAGATTTCCTCCTCTCGCCTCAATGTCAGAGACGTGCACTCCGATCCTCGTGAGAGAGTCGATGACGGACGCTGCGAGGTCGCCGGCACCGATGACGGTAACGTAGGCTTCTTTCCTCTCTATCTCTTTCACGCCAGGTATTGCATACATTGTCTTGTCGTCGACGGGCTTGGACGGAACGAAGCGCACTCTCTTTCCTCCCGCTTGTGCCGCGATGGCTTCGGGCGTGTCCAGCACTATGAGCTTGCCGTGGTTGATGAGGGCGAGGCGGTCGCACAGTCTCTCAGCTTCGTCCATGAAGTGGGTCACGAGTATCACGGTTGCGCCGCGGTCCCTGATGCTCTCTATGAGTGTCCACGTCTCGCGCCTCGCTTCCGGGTCGAGCCCAGTGGTCAGTTCATCCAGAATGGCAATCTTGGGGTTTCCCACCAAGGCGAGCGCTATCGACAGCCTCTGCTTCTGACCGCCAGACAATTTCTTGTATGTGGAATTCTTGACGTTGCTAATCCCAAGGGTCTCGAGCAGGCCATCCGGGTCCGCTGGGTTCGTATAGAAAGAGGCGAAGAGCCTCAACGCTTCCCCCACTTTGAGGCGCGGAGGCATCGTGCTTTCTTGGAGCTGAACGCCGAGAAATCGTCTTATCACGTTCCTGTCCTTCAGCGGCGAGAGCCCTTGGATACTGATTGAACCGGAATCCGGCACTCGAAGCCCGGAGATGCACTCCACGGCGGTGGTCTTGCCAGCACCGTTTGGTCCAATGATTCCAAAAATCTCTCCTTCGTTTATTGAGAAGGAAACATCGTTAACAGCAACGAATTGTCCGTATTTTTTAACAAGATGCTGAACCGTGACTACTGGTTCAGATTCCTTATGCAAAGACTCCAATGAATCAGAGATCTGAGTGCGGCTCATTAGATCGCGTCAGTCGACGAACACTGCAATAAAAGGACCCGAACAATTCCACGGCGGAAAACTATGATTCCAAACTAAAAAAAAGGGTTCAGGTTCGCCGTGCTATCTAGTGCTTCTCTCTCTTCTCAGTGTTGTCCAGACTGATAGCGTACGACAACACTAGATAAGGGTCCATAGCGGGGTTGAGAATCTCGACGTTGTACGAGTCTCGGACGGAGACCCACTTCTTATGGATCTGCGCGATTGGTTGACCGGATGTGTCTTGAATGTAATAATCGTGCTCCCAGATATTGCCCTTTATCTTGGCAATCTCTTGGCCGGATGAGTTCTCCATCCACCAAGCCTCCCCGAACAATTTCATGATCTTCTTCTTTACTTGAGCTACGAGTTGGTTTTGCGAGTCGTAGATTTCGAAGGTCGGCCGGATTGCCAATACCTTGCCGTGTATTTCTCCTAGCTTTTCTCCGTTTGTAGACTCGTACCAGAATTTTGGACCGAAACTGACCAGTTGCTTCTTCACGTAGGCAAGCTGGTTGCCGTTGCGGTCCTTGATTCCGAACGTGTCTCTTAACGCGAGAATCTTCTGTTCGATCGTGTACCCGTTCCCACTGAAGAGTGGGACCATTCTCGACAGGGTACCTGGCGAACCGTAGGTTTGCGCCGAAGATAATTGTGCGCCACATGCCGGGCAGAACGGTGACCCGGTCCCGATTGGTTGACCACAAGAAGGACATCTAGTGCTTCCCATCATACGAATCGGCCAATTCTCAGCTTGAAAGGTGAGCTAAAGAAGGTTGCAGTACCTTCGGGCAAAAGCAGCTAGAACGGCGATTACGGCGGATGGACTGAATACTTTCCTGAAGCTGTTCCGTTTCGGTTTAGCAGTCGCATGCGTGTGAGTATTGATGTGAATCTGGGGTCGGATCGCAAAGGATCAAATCTTGGCTCGACGTTTGCCCAGACGAGCCAGCTCGACCGTCCATGATAGGCTCGCTCAAGCCAGGCGAACGCTTCGTCTTTGTTCCAGCAGCGTGTATCCGACTATGTCGGTGAACATGATCGCGGCCAGCCTTCGCCGCTTCTGGGACGACACGTTCCTACGATTCTTGTTCTCGTTCCTCGCTGATAAATCGGTTACGAAGCCTAGCTTGACGAATTACTTAGAATGCCAGCCGGAATCATGCCTCTTCTGCTCCATTCGCGCCTTTGCAAGCGTCCTAGCGTACTTCTCCGCCAAATGTATGACGACGATAGAGTCCCTGCTTACGCGGGCGATAGATAGGTTTCTGTGGTGGGAGACCCTTCGAGATCAGGTCAGCACACTTGGAACACATGACCCAGGTGCAGTCAGCTTTGCAGAAGCAGCATTTCGACACTTGTCCCCGAGCGTTGTCCCAAGGAAAAACATCGGCTGGGTGTTCCTTTGTGTATTTGCTGACCATTCCGTAAGACAAGACGACGATTAGCGCTTATGGCTCTTACGTTTCTCTGTCCTGTACGCAGTGGACGGAAGTTACCGTTTTCCGGAGACACGATTGTGGATCGAACTTCCCTCCATCGTTGATAATCGGTTATGGGATATCCTCAGAAATCGAGGTGCAGAGCGGTGGGGGTAAGGGAAACGGAGGACGGAGTATTGGATCCAGAGTTGAAGTTGTCTGATTCAGGTTTTCAGTCTCGAAGATCTTCTGAATCAGCCTGGCGTCACCTAGGCGCGTTGTCAGGCCATCAATCTACCAAGTAGAGTAGAAAAGGTTAGTTTAGGTCTCATCGATCGTCAACCCGCCGTCAGATGGATTGAGAGGAGCGAGTTCTGCCGCGGAGAAACGCTCAGAACAAGCCCTGATCATAAATCGGGGCAGGCGTTTTGAGATCACGCAGTTCGCACGTTGACCTGCACGCTGAGCTACGCCATACCGAAAACAGCCGACCGGATGATTCCGCGCCCTGTTTCACAAGAATCGCCCGGTTCAGATTCAACTAGCTGAACCCCCCTCTAAAAAATCTCAAAAGTAGTTGCTCCTCGCGACAAAAAAGAACTCTTTTGAAACGGCTTTCGGACTCCAGAAATCTCACAGAGAGATAGACTCTCTTTCTTGCTATCTTTTCTTTTTCTACTAACTATTTCTCGACCCCCCCGGGGTATGTCAGAATAAAAAAAGTCCTTCACACTTTCAAACACTCATCGTGGTGGACCGGGCGGGATTTGAACCCGCGGCCTTTCGGTCATCCCAGGCAGAACGCCTATGCGAACCGAACGTTCTACGGCCTGACAAGCGTCAGTATACCAGGCTGAACTACCGGCCCCAAAAACTTGCATTCCACAAACCCATCTTAAGACTTTGGCGAGCAACCGCCCCTAACAGATTCCGGAAAATGTTAATACCCGTCCAAGCCCCAGCCGAAAAAACCAGTGGGCCCGTAGCTCAGCACGGTTATGTTGCAAAAAGCAACGCCAAGGAGCACACGACTGATAATCGTGGGGTCGTGAACCCGGACGACGTCCAGTCGACAGAGTTCAAATCTCTCCGGGCCCACCACAAACCCACCTACAACTTCACACCCATCTCAGCAAACGCCGGCTCCAACAACTGATCAGGCGAAGGGTCAAACTCGGGAACACCCTCACGCTTCAATATCCCCGGAACCGTTCTAATGTTGAAGTCAGAAGGCTGAAAGCGGGAATTCAGCCGCTTAGGATCCAGCGGAAACGAGGCAGGTGCCCCAGGCTCTGGCCGAAGGGTAAAGGGAGCGGCCACAGTCTTCTGCAGACCATTCTGGAAGAAATCGACATACACCTTCCCAATCCTATCAGCCCGATTCCTCGACGTAGACACCTTCTTCGGAACAAGATCCTCCAGCAATATCCCGAGCAACAGGACAAATCTCCGAATCGTCTCAATAGAATACTTCGGAATCACCGGAATCAGGAAATGGAAACCGTCAGCACCCGATGTCTTGATCATGTGACGCAGCCGCATCTCCACCAGCGCGGAATCGACCGCGCGAGCAATCTCCACCGCATCCTCAAACTCAGCAGGCGGATATGGATCAAGATCAACCAACACCAGATCATGCCAATCTGTTCTCGGAGCGGACGAGAGGAACTGGTTAATCTCCAAACAAGCCATATCTGCCAGCCAGACCAGCGTTGCCTTATCATCACAGACAACATGTCGGACAAACTTGTTGAGACTATGCGAACGCACCTTCGCAATCTTGACCCAGCTCGGATGATTCGGCCAGTCCTTCTGGACGAACGATTTCCCAGGTACCCCATGCGGGAAACGGTTCAACATCAACGGCCGATCTCTGATGAGAGGAACCATCCGATCCGCCACGCCTAAATAATACTGGATCACGTCCGCCTTCGTAACTCGCTCCCGCTTCCACATCAGTTTGTCAAGATTGGAGAGAACAATCTTCCGACCATCAACCTCAACAATCTCCTCAACCTTCTTCAAAGAAACCCTCACTCAGTCACAGTGCGCATCTAGCAATACTCTTATCCGAGTATACTAGAAAAGTCCTGTTCTCCGCGACCCTCAGAAGATGACAAGTTGCCTCCCAGACCAATATGGAAAGGCGCGATTAGCTTCGGCCTAGTCAGCATCCCAGTCAAGACCTACGGCGCCATCTCAGAACACAAGACCGGCCTCCGCCTAATGTGCCCCAAGGACAAGAGCCCTCTCTCTTTCAGACGCGTCTGCCCGAAGGAGAACCGTGAGATACCCTGGGACGAGGTCGTCCGCGGCTATGAGGTCCAGAAAGGAAAATACATTATCATCACACCCAAAGAACTCGAAGCCCTAGAACTGCAATCAGGCCGATTGGTCGAGGTCTTCCAGTTTGTAGATGCGGACAAGCTCGACGCAGTCTACTTCGACAGCAGCTACTATCTGATCCCTGACGAGCATGGTGAGAAGCCCTACTATCTGATGCGGGAAGCACTAGAGCAGAACAACAAAGTTGCAGTAGGCCGCGTCGTCATGCACGAAAAAGAACACTTGATCGCGCTGAGATCGTATGAAGGAGCAATTCTCATGACAACACTACACTACGCAGACGAAGTCCGGACCCCGCGAGACTTTCCCGAACTCAAGAAACCACCCGAGGTTGAGAAGGAGGAGCTTGAGCTCGCTGGTCAACTCATCAAGATAATGAAGAAACCCTTCAACTTCAAAGAATACCGCGATCGGTACCAGGAAGCCTTGATGAAACTTGTCGAAGCGAAGATGAAGGGCAAAGAAGAAGTCGTCGAGCTACGAGTCCCCGAGATCAAACCGACAAAGAACCTGATGGAAGCACTCAAAGCGAGTATCAAAGCACAAGAAAGACGATGACGCTCTTTCACGAGCGTCCCATCAGACCAATGATGGCGAAGACGGGAGACCCGTTCGACTCAGACAACCATTTTTTCGAGCTAAAGTGGGACGGGCTCAGAGCCCTGCTCTTTCTAAAAGACGGAAAACTTGAACTTCAAAACCGAAACCTTCGTGATGTCACAGCCTCTTATCCAGAAATTCAAACCGTCACGAAACGAATCAGAGCGAAAAAAGCGATCATAGATGGAGAGGTTGTCGTACTCAGCAAGAAAGGCACGCCCGACTTTGGCAAGCTACAAAACCGCTTTGGCATAGAAGATCCCAAGAGAGTCGAAACTGCTCGCCGCGCGAACCCCGTCACATATGTTGCCTTCGACCTTCTCCACCTAAACGGGAAAGACATCATCAAGAATCAATTGGAGATCAGAAAGAGCACTCTCCACGATCTGATCGAAGAAGGTCCGCATCTTCTCTACGGAGATCACATCGAAAGAAACGGCCTCCAATACTATTCAGAAGCACTCAAGCTGGGCTTTGAGGGAGTAATCGGCAAAGAGAAACACTCGCCCTACCTCATAGGACTACGAAGCAGCTTCTGGACAAAGAGCAAAGGGTCACAGACGCTAGACGCAATCGTAATCGGCTACACCCAAGGCGAGGGAATGAGAAAAGCCACCTTCGGCTCACTAGTCATGGCAATGTACGATGACACAGGAAATTTGGTGCACGTAGGAAATGTCGGTGGAGGGTTCGACGATAAGAGCTTGCTCGAGATAAAGCCGATGCTGGACAAGCTTGTTGTTAAGAAACCTGTCATCACTGGTCCAGTGGAGGCCCCTTCCCCAATAACTTGGGTCAAGCCCAGCATCGTCTGCGAAATAATCTACGCCAATATCACAACAGACAAGAAACTAAGGTTCCCGAGGTTCAACAGATTACGGACGGACAAGAAGCCAGAAGAATCCCGTTTGGACGAAGACATATTATCTCGTTAAGCCCTCGCTCACAAACGCGATCATAATGACGACGGAAGTCCGTACAGTGCGCATGCCCTCCTGCAACTGGTGCGGACGCATGATACTGCCCAGGGAAGGAGCAGTACATTTTCCATGCCCGCAGTGCGGCGAAGTGATCATCTGGCGATGCGAAAAGTGTCGGGGTTTCGGCCGACCCTACAAATGTCCAAAGTGCGGTTTCACCGGACCATAGAGAAGATCCAGTTGACCAAAGTCCTAGTCTCGATCAAGATCTTTCCATCTGACACGACGACCGACATGAACGTCTTGAAGGATAGAGTGCGGAAGACCTTGGAGGGAAAGGCATCAATTTACAAATATGAAGAAGAACCCGTCGCCTTCGGCCTTGTTGCACTGATCGCCCACGTTCTTGTGCCGGAAGAGGTTCAAGGACGGATGGACGAGGTCGAGGACTTACTCAAGCAGACTGACGGAGTCAGCGAGGTTCAAGTAATGGTCTCTCGTCGAATCGCGTAGTGCTTACTTACCTTCTGGTAATTAAGTAACAGGAATCTTAAATAGAAAAAAATTCCTCTCGTTAGGTGACAATGGGTCTCAGATTTACGCTTCAGAACGAAGATCGAATCTTACTCGACCTTCCACTCTCTGAAAGCGAGTGGAAGCCGAAGGTCAAAGAGCTCGTAATGAAGGAATTGGGGGAATCAGAAGCTGACATAGACAGCTTATGCGCAATATGCGACTTTTTTTCAAATAAAAGGCGGGTCCAAATGCTGAGCCATATGGTCAAGGATTGTAACAATTCGGCTTCATTTACCGATCTCCTCAAAGTCGCCGTCAATCCAAAGTACATTTCCGACCTGGTCAGCAAGTCATCCAGACGAGAGCTAATCGTTAAAGGCAGTAAAGGCTACAGCCTCTCTCCACTCGGTCTCGGGAGCTTTCTTTTGTTGTCCCTAGCCACCCGGAGGCTACTGAAAGAGACGAATTCCATTAATGATGACGATAAGTCTTTTGAGGGGCAATAACCAAATGAAATCGAAGGTTAGGACCAATTTACCGACTACGGCAATCCAGCTTCTCCTCAGCCCTCTCACGAATAATACCGTCAGGGAGTTGATACAATGACTGTGCCAAAAGAGGTACAATTGAGAGTCGCCGATGCCAAACAGCGGGACGTGGGCCACGGGAAGGTCCGGATCGATAACGAGACGATGCAGAAGCTCGCCATAACTGCCGGCGATTTCATCGACGTGCATGGAAAGCGGACTACTGTGGCGATCGCTTGGCCAGCCTATGCAGAGGATCAGGGGCAGGAAATAGTCCGGATGGACGGGCTGCTCCGAAGAAACGCTGGAGTTGCCCTAAACGAGTATATCACGATCAAGAAAGCGGAAGTCAAAGATTCGCAGACGATAGTATTCGCGCCTACAGATGTCCGACTGAGCGTGGACGAAGAGTTCGTTGGATTTGTCAAGCGACGCTTCATGGACATGCCCTTTGTTGAAGGAGACATGACCCTCCTCAGCATCTTCGGCAGCGCAGTCCCGCTAATTGCAACGAGGACCCGTCCTCACGGACCGGTTAAGATCACCGAGTCGACGGTCGTTCAGGTGATGAGCGAGCCGACTCCGGAGAAGAAGGGTATACCTATCGTCACTTACGAGGACATCGGGGGTCTTCACAGTGAGATCCAGAGGATTCGGGAGATGGTTGAGCTTCCACTGCGACATCCCGAGCTCTTCCAGAGGCTAGGAATTGAGCCCCCCAAGGGAGTCTTCCTCTATGGTCCGCCGGGTTGCGGAAAGACTCTGCTAGCGAAAGCTGTCGCTAACGAGTCCGACGCAAACTTCTACGTAATCTCAGGACCGGAGATAATGTCAAAGTTCTACGGAGAGTCCGAGGCCAGACTACGTGAGATCTTCCAGAAAGCGCAAGAGACTGCTCCGAGCATCATCTTCATCGACGAGATGGACGCGATAGCGCCTAAGCGAGAGGAAGTCACTGGAGAAGTGGAGAGGCGAGTTGTTGCACAACTCTTGTCGTTGATGGATGGAATGGGCGCACGGGGCAACATAATCGTCATCGGCGCTACGAACAGGCCGAACGCGATAGATCCCGCTCTCAGACGACCCGGACGCTTCGACCGCGAAATTGAGATAGGTGTCCCGGACAAGATGGGAAGGTACGAGATTCTGCAGATTCATACGAGAACCATGCCGTTGGCGTCTGACGTTGACCTGCATCGTCTCTCCGATGTCTGCCATGGTTATACTGGCGCAGACATATCCTCTCTCTGCAGAGAGGGCGCTATGAAAGCGCTGCGACGGTATCTCCCGGAGATCAATCTCGAAGAGGAGAGGATACCCACAGGCATCCTGGAGAAGATGGAAGTTAACGTAGAGGACTTCATGAACGCGTACAGAGAAATTACGCCAACCGCGATGCGGGAAGTCTACATCGAAGTGCCCTCAGTGAACTGGGCAGACGTAGGAGGACTGACCGATGTCAAACAGGAACTCCAAGAAGCAGTCGAATGGCCGATCAAGAAACCCGAAGTCTTCAAGAGGGTTGGAATAAGACCACCAAAGGGCATTCTACTCTTTGGACCCCCAGGCTGTGGAAAGACCATGCTCGCCAAGGCGGTAGCGACTGAGAGCGAGGCGAACTTCATCTCGATCAAAGGACCCGAACTCTTCAGCAAGTGGGTAGGCGAATCGGAAAAGGCGATACGCGAAGTCTTCAGGAAAGGCCGCACAGCTGCTCCCTCCATAGTCTTCTTCGACGAACTTGACTCAGTGGTCCCGAGGAGAGGAATGGGCTTTGGGGACAGCGGAGTCTCAGAGCGAGTGATAAGCCAACTTTTGACGGAGATGGATGGGATCGAGTCCCTTGTCAACGTCGTAATCATCGGCGCTACAAACCGGCCCGACATAATCGATCAGGCAATCCTCCGGCCTGGAAGATTCGACCGTCTTATCTACGTTCCCGCACCCGACCACGCGACCAGACTAACCATTCTCAAAATTCACACGAGAAACATGCCTCTGGCTAGAGATGTTGACTTGGAGCAGATAGCCCATCAAGCGGCGGGTTATTCAGGTGCAGACCTCGAAGCGGTCTCGAGGGAAGCAGGACTGATATCGCTCCGCCGAGATATCGATACAAAGAGCGTCACCATTGAAGATTTCAGGGACGCACTAGAACGCGTCAGACCCTCAGTTACACCCGACATGGAGAACTGGTATCAAGGCTTCACGAAACGGTTCAAGAAAGAACGGGCGCCGGTCCCGATAACCTAGACGCTCTGAGGCTAATCGTTCCTGGTGACTCTGGCATTGAGTAAGGTTTGGAGTCCCAGGCCCATGTCCCTCTCAATAGTCGAGATCTTGGAGAAGAAGGGATCGATGACGGACTTGGAATTGCAGAAAGAGCTCAAGTCGAACTTTGGAGAAGTCAGCTTCAGAGAACTCAACACTGGCTTGATGAAGCTAGAGCTAGCGGGGGTCCTCTGGGTCTCACGACTCATGAGAGGAAAGCGACAGGTAGAACTGACGGGCAGACCGGTTATCGATTAGATGTATGTCAGCCGTTCCAGCCGCGCAGACTACAACCGTGTCGGCAGATCCGAAATGTGCATACTGTGCTGGGACAGGCCGCTGGACCAAGGAAATATTCCCGGGCAAACCGGAGAGCGTCTATTGTCCCCACTGCCACGGCTCTGGAAAGGGCGGAGCGGCAGATTCAAGCCTACCAGGAGCATCTTCCGACTGAGGCAGAGTCCGTTGCTCAACTGATCCAGTTGGTGTCAGGCATATATCGGAGCGGGTAGGCCAATCCCTTCAAGATCGTCTATGACTGACTCGCCTGACTCACCTGTAAAGGTTGACGATTCAAGCTTCGAATCATTCGTTTCCAAATATCCTTTGGTACTAGTGGACTGCTGGGCGCCTTGGTGTGGCCCCTGCCGTCTAGTCTCCCCAGTTATCGATGGGCTTGCGAAGGAATACAAGGGGAAGGTGGCGTTCGGGAAATTGAACACGGATGATAACCCCGGCACTTCTGGTAAATTCGACATCATGGCGATTCCCACCCTACTGATTTTCAGGAATGGAGAGCGGGTCGACCAGATAGTCGGGGCGGTGCCGAAGGCGCGAATCGAGGATACTCTAAGAAAATACATGTAGACGTTCCCGTGTCGTTCTACCAGTTCCTCACTGTCTAGCCGGAAGTATAGAAACAACATACGACGAAGCTCAAGTATATATCATCCATTACTCCCGGAGATTGTATAGAGGGCACGCGCGTTGTCTCTGATGATGGAGGCTCGAAAGGTCCAGAAAGTCGGGTACTCAACTCTGATTGTTTCACTTCCCAAAGACTGGGTGGAAGAGGTCGGATTGAAGCAGGGGGACATTGTAAGCTTCAGGCGCGAATCCGATGGTGGAATCACTGTATATCCTGGTTTGACGAGGGAACGGGAGAGTTTCAGGTATATTATTGACGCAGACTTGTGTGATAGTCCGAATCTACTGACCCGCATCATTACGGCGAATTATCTCACCGGTCATGATACGATCCAGATAGTTTCCAAGAAGGAATTGTCGTCTCGCCACTTGGAGGAGGTTCGCGGAGTAAGCAGACGATTGACAGGTCTAGGGATTGTCGAGCAGAGCCTGAAGTCGGTAACGCTCCAGAGTTTTGTTGACCCGACCAAGTTTCCAATCTACGGGCTGATGCGCAGGCTCCAGATCATCCTGAGTTCTATGCTGGAACAGGCAGTCAAGTCAGTTGTCGAGGGCCGAGTAGCGTTGGCTGACGAGGTGTTGCATATGGAGGAGGAGGCGGATAGGATCTACTGGATGATCATACGCCAGCTGTTGCTCGCGGTGCTTGATAGGCGAGTGGCCAAAGAGGTGGGTATCGAGGGACCCATGCATGTCGTGGGAAACAGGGTGATTGCCAAGAGTCTCGAGCGGATGGCCGACTCGGCGAGCCATGTTGCACTGGAATCGCAGAAGCTCAAAGGGAATGGGAAGAGCGTCGATGTAAAAATAACGAAGGGCCTGCTGGAGCTCAGCGATAAGGTTCGATCCTTGATCGAGGACTCGTTCAACGCGTTGATGAAGGGCGATCTGAAGAAGTCAAATGAGTGCATAGAGCGGGTCGCGGCTTGTGACGCTCTAGAGAGGTCTTTAACTGCTGATGTAATGCGTAGTGTGAAAGAGGTCAACCTGGCAGTGGGCTTGCGTGCGATCATTTGGGATGTTGGTCAGATGGCTCGGGATGCGGAGTCGATTGCAGAAGTTGGGATCAACAGGAATCTCGAGAAACCTAGCAACTTCTGCCAGTGGGAAAAAGCCCAATAGACCCTCCTCTAATATTCCGTGAAAAATAGAAGACCCGCCACCCGGGGGGGTTGGAGATGCTCTTCCTTGAAATCTCGCGTGTTTATCGATTCAGAGGCTGATCCGGGCTTGGATTACGGATTTGTCACAGGCCGAGAACGAGCAGGAGCCCCAAGGATAACGAGCAGATGCCGCTCTTATTTTGCTGGTTTTCTCACCTGGTTTAGCTCTTTTTCGATCGCGACGATCCTCTTGGGACAGTTTGGGCAGAAGCTTGGGAGCATTGCGTAGATGTTGGCGTTCATCTGAAGAAGTGGCTGGATCATCTGGCTGACCGCGGCGGCTCCGGGGTCTTGGGGAAGGACTTTGCTACGCTGTTCCATCTGCTTTATCTTGTCGCCCATGATGATCATTACGGGGCATTCGCCTAGGCCGTAAACGCAGAGGTTTTCGCCAAAAGTCTCCAAAGTCGAACAGGGGCAGACTGTCTGAATAGGTTGATTAATACTTCTTCTTCGCACAGCCGGCTCTGGGCTCTGGATAGATGAAAGCTCCCGTCCAAGTGTTGGCTGTCATCGACGCGAATTCTTCCGGGGTCTCAGGGGACAAGTATCTCGGCGCGCTAGTCAACATGGGAGGTCGAGTTGAGAGCCTGCGAAAGGTTGCGAGGGTCGTGGCGGAATATCTGCCCGGAACCAGCAGAATGGATGTTGAGGCTCGAAGGGTGGAGCGAGGCGGCATCGGGGGACACCTTGTCACGATCAAATCAGAGGAGCCGGATCTCAGACGTAAAGGCGGCGTGATCCTCCGCGTTGCCGAGAAATGCTCCAGAAAGCTGGGGCTCTCGGGTTCCGGAGCCAAGTTCTCAGTCTCAACGGTCGAAACATTGCTCCATGCAGAGTCCAAGGTCCACGGCCATTCACCCGGGGATGTAGAGCTTGAGGAACTGGGATCGGCTGACACACTCATCGATGTCCTCGGAGTCGCCCGCCTCTCAGAGGAACTGGGACTGGCCAATGCAACTTGGTGGTCCACGCCCGTTGCTGTTGGTGGAGGCACCTCTCACTTTTCAGGCCGTTCGTATCCGAACCCACCTCCGGCTGTAGCTGAGGTTCTTCGAGCCCGCAGGTTTCCGATGGTGCGAGGTCTTGGAGACCAGGAGCTTAGCACCCCAACTGGAGTTGCGATAACCGTCAATCTGGTCGGAAATTACTCTCAATCTCACCCTGCCATTCGGCCTGTTATGGTTGGGTATGGCGCAGGCTCGAAGGATATCGACGGAGTAGCGAACATTCTGCGAATCATGGCGGGAGAGAGCCTTGAGACCCCGCACTCTCACGATGAAGTGGTGATACTCGAGACAAACATTGACGACGTGACGGGGGAGATCATAGGGCGAGCAGCTGAGAGACTCATGTCTCAAGGGGCCCGAGACGTGACGATAACTCCCGTCTACATGAAGAAAAATCGGCCAGGGCACGTGATTACTGTAATCGCGAAGAAGGAGGACGCGGAGGACCTTGCACAGGTGCTTATCGCCGAGACGGGCACGCTCGGGGTAAGGGAGCTCGCTGTCAACCGCCATATTACCCCCAGAGCAAGCAGAACAATCCAACTGAGGATCGGAGGGAAGACCCATCGCGTCGGGTTCAAGATAGCCGAGGATAGAAAAGGACGTGTCCTTGGCTTCAAGGTGGAATATGAGGACCTTCGAAGAATCTCTGACCAAACTGGAATAAGCATCCTCAAGCTGCAGCGGCTGGCGAAACCACTGCTTGAATTACTCGAGAAGGGCGACCAGTAGCTGAAATCTTTGAGCTACAATACGGACACCAGAAGACTCACTCTGACGGCGACTCTCGCAGCAGTCTACGTCGTGTTCCGTGCCATTCCAATCGATCAATTGATCGGAATCAATGGGACCATCACCGCTGCTGGAATGATCGCTCCCGTCATCGGAATCTTGCTAGAACCAGCCTACGGTATTGTCGCCGTCTTTACAGGAACGATGGTCGCCTCCCTTTTTCCATGGAATCCAATAAAGTTCGCAGGACTAGACTTTCTTCCAGGAGCCCTCAACGTAACGCTAGTCAGCCTAGTAGTACGCGGGAGAAGGACAGAGGCCACGATTATATTTCTGATCACAATGGCGCTCTTCATCATCAACCCTTACACAAGCATCTTCGTAGGAAGCGCACTACTCAGTCCTCCAATCCCATACCTATGGATGCACCTCGCAGCCCTGATTGTACTAGTCTCACCTCTCACAAAGGGTCTCGCGACTAGGCTAACTTCTCACCACTACGCCAGCTTGATCGGGCCCGTCGCAGTGCTCGCCTTCACTGGAACAATGATAGAACATTTGACCGGCGGCATCCTCTACGCAACTGTCTTTGGCAAGGCCGCTCTGAAATTCTGGCCCGCGATCTTCGTCGTCTACCCTATCGAGAGGACGATTCTCGTAATCGGGGCTACTCTAATTGGCGCTTCCCTGTTGAGCCTTCTCCGACCCTCCGTAATCGAAGGATCGCTTGAAACCGCGAGGAAAGTTGTGTCTAGTCCGATTCGGAAGGCGTCGAGTCCAGACGAGCTCTAGGGCCTAGCGTTTTTTTCAAGTTACGTCGTCTAGCTCGACGAGGGTTTGAGTCGGATTCAGCTGAGATTCTCGACCCACCATCATTGGATCGCATGGCTTCCTCTTTCACAAGTTTGGAAAACTTGTCCGCTCCTGACGCCAAAGAAGCCAGTGCGAGTCCCGCAGTCTTCGCAGCTGCAGTGCCGAAAGCTGCCGCCAGTTTTAGGCTGGAGGCAAACGCGGCCATCGCGATCTGTTCGCCCGCTTTGATCGCATCCTCGGAAGACACTCGCTGTCTGTTCGTCCGTGAGTCCCGTTTCGAGACCTTCTTCCTAGAATTTCGTGCAGCGGTTGAACGAGGCGTCTTGGGCAATGTGTGTCAATGCGACTGCTCTCTTCTGTATTTAAGATGGGAATCAGACCATTTTTTCGGCTAGTATTAAGTAGTCGACTGTTCAGTTGAGATTGCTAAACATATACGAGGATTGCATGATAGTTGCCAGTACCCAAACCCGCGTCGGATGTTGAAGCCGAGATTTTCGAGTTCGCCAAGGAATCCGACCCGGCCACAACCTATCTACAAGGCGTCAACGAATACGTTGGCAAGCTTTTCATTCCTTCCAGAAAGAATCTGGAACGGATCGCGAAGAGAACTGAAGAGCTCCGGCTCAAAGCCGAGAACGATTTACAACTGAGGGTTCTGGATTCTCTAGCGGCTGGCTTCGCTCTTCAAGAGCCTCAGTCTTATCCTGACGGGGTCCTGTCCGCGTTTTTCGGCTATTTGATCAAGGAAGGAGTCGTTCCAAGCCACCTGAAACCACTTACAAGAAACGCAGTCAGAGCATTGCAGGCAGCTGCCCAGGAGACTTCACAGAAGAAATGGCCTACCGGGCTACGATTATTGACACTAATTCGTTGCGATGGTATTCTTGAGATAGTCAAGACGATCAAGAAGGAAACGACCGACAAGCAGCTGAAGGAACTCTTGGATGATCTTGCGGAGGCTACCAGAAAGTATGCGTCCATCTTCAGAGTCAAGGGATTCAGGAACCAGGGGTTTGACGAAGTCTACAAAATAATCAAGCGGGAGGGCGCGGATCTAGGTAGGGAAAAGATCTATGCCCAGGCTCTCCGACGCCTCTGGGACTACTCAGAGTCGCCAGCGGAGGTGGAGGCGAAGGGGCTCAAATTCTTGGAGAGAGAATTTCCCAGATTCAAGCGCATAACTGAGAGACTCGCCAAGAAGTACGGCGTCGTAGCCAAGGCCGAAGATGTCTCTAAGGCGATAACAGCGAAGAGATCTGTGAAGCAGACCGAGATACTTCCTTTCTTGGGAGAATTACGTAAGCGGACTCAACGGGTTGTGAACAGGGATATTGTCCGGATAAATCCGAAGTACGAGACAAAAGTGATCGAGACGCCACTCTACTTATCGGGGATATTTCCGAGCGCGGGCGCATTCTTCTACGACAGCTTCACAAACAATCCCAAGGAGATCTTCATGATAACAACCGACCCAAGAAGAGACCCTAGCACGGTACCTGGGGAGTTGCTCAACGGGCTGATCCATGAAGAGTACGGCCACTGTGTCCATGCGTCCAATACTGCAACCGCGTATGCTGCAAAACCAACTCTGACAGAGGTCATGTTCACACCGTTAGCAGGAGCATTGTCCGAAGGAATCTCATTCCAGCGAGAGATCGAGTTCCAAGAAGTCATGGACAAGCTGAAAGCTGGAAAGAAGCTGAGCAACGACGAGAAGGCGCTCGTACAGTTCTTCGAGAAGCGGGGCGGGTTGGAAGTCTGGGCTGAAGAGTATGAATTCTACACCTGGATGTGGAGGATAGTGCGATTCCTACGAGTCATCGGCGATGCGCGCATCAACTCCGGCAAACAATCCCTGAGGGATTTCATCGAATGGGCACATAAGAGAACTGGACTGGCGAAGAGCACCGTGTACCATCAACTCTTCCCCGCCCACCAGGGAAACGGACCCGGATACGCCTCCACCTATGCGATTGTTGGGGAGAGCATTCGGGAGATCCAGAACAGGGCCAAACGGAACGGAAAGAACATCGTCGACTTCAACACCTACGCCTGTTCGATGGGCTTCCCAGCCCGGACGATATTCGAAGAGCGACTTCGAGAGTTCGCCGCAAAATAAGAAGAGAGTCTCGACGGATTACTAAGATCCCTAGGCGGGCCCGATTCGGCGTGGAAATGTGGACACGTGGATGCAAAGCCAGCTGCTATTGACTACTTCGTGTTAGCTAGTCACAACTGATCGATCAATTCAACCATCCATCCTCAAAAGCGCTGAACATAGAGTTAGCTCGGCCATTAATATAGAGGAATGAGCGCGGAGAAAAAACTACGCCATAGCCCCGCCATTTTCCTGCCAAGACATCTCTCAAATCGTTGCTCGATGTCACTCATTTCTGCAATGAGTGTGAAAGTCGGCGACGAGGGACGAGTACTGTTTCACGTGATAATCAGCATCGCCAACAACAAGGGTGGGACGGGTAAGACCACCACCGCCGTCAACCTTGGAACAGCTCTAGCTGCCGCGGGAAGGCAAGTACTTCTAGTCGATATGGACCCCCAAGGAAGCGCGACTGTCAGCTTCGGCTTCGAGAAGTCGAAACTCCTCTACACAATCTACGATGTTCTCGCCCAGTCTAGGAAGATCGAGGCGGTGATGCTGGAAACTAAAGTGGAGAACCTTACAGTGGTGCCGAGCAACCTGGATCTTGCGGGAGCAGAAGTTGAGTTGTCTTCTGTTCGAGGTCGAGAGTTCGTTCTACGAGAGGCCCTCGAGGCGGCGAAGCGAAGGTTTGACGTGGTAATACTTGACTGTCCACCGAACATCGGGATCCTGACGGTTAACGCTATTGTCGCCTGCGATCTGTTGATGGTGCCGGTTCAGTGCGAATTCTACTCGATGGACGGGTTTCCAACCCTGCTCAGGTTCATCAGGATGGTAAAGTCGCGGGCAAAGACCGATTTCGATTTCATAGTCCTTCTGACGATGTACGATGGACGAACCGGCCTAGCCAAGAAGATTCAAAGAGAGTTGAGAGAAAAGTTCGGCGACCATGTTGTCAAAAGCGTAATTCCCAGGTCCGTCAAGATGGCAGAAGCCCCGAGCAAAGGAATCCCTGGAATCATCTACAGCCCAACAAACAAGGCATCGTTAGAGTACCAGAGGCTAGCCAAGGATATGCTGGAGAACTCTCTAGCAGATACGGTCCTCACCAAGCTCGCCTCCTAGAATCGTCACAAGCACGATGGAACCAGCATCTCGTCGAATAGGCCTAGACCTTCACGTATTTTCCTAGGAAAAAGAGGACGGGCCTGATCCGAAAGGGATCATGAGGCCTTGCGGCGAGGGGAGTTAAGCTTCGACAGGCAATTGGATCCGCAGTAGCTCTCTGGTTAGTGCTCTGTACTGTTCCGATGCTGGGTTCTTTGGACGATAGAGTATTCCAGGCAGTCCTTTGCTCGGTGCCTCTGCCATTCTAACAGACCGTGGAATCACAGTCTTCAGGGCTCGTTGGCCAAAGTTGTTCCAGACTTGGGATTGGACTTTTCGCGACAGTGCTGTTCGCCCGTCGAACATTGTCAGTACGACCCGGAAGTCGAATGATGCTCGTAGTCTTGACTTTACGAGGTCCATGACTTTGATGAGTGTCGGAAGCCCTTCCATTGGGAAGAATTCGCATTGGACTGGGATCAGGACTAGGTCTGAAGTCACTAGTGCGTTGAGTGTGAGAAGGCCGATGTTTGGTGGGCAGTCGATTATGATCGTGTTGAACTGTTCTCTGATTGGGGCGAGTGCCTCGCGCAGGACGTATTCTCGTCCTGGCGTACTTGAGAGTTCGACTTCTGCGCTGGCTAGGTCCAGGTTGCTTGGGAGAAGGAATAGGTTTTGGAATTTTGTGGATAGAATGGTTTCGTCTGCTTTCTTGGTCTGTGATAGAAGGTTGTAGACTGTGCTCGCGAGGGTTGCCTTTTCGAATCCTATGCCTGTTGTGGCGTTTCCTTGTGGGTCCAGGTCTATGAGGAGGACTTTCTTGCCCTCTATGGAGAGTCCGGCTGCGAGGTTTACTGCGGTGGTGGTCTTTCCAGTTCCGCCTTTGTTGTTCAGTACGCTAATGATCAATGGTAGCTCTAACTATTCGGGATGATTACTAAGAGAATGTTTTACAGAAAACAGATAATGCACGAACTTCGATGCCGGCGATTAACACGAAAAACGGTCCAAACGAGGAGAAAGCGACGAGAAATCGGGAGGTTTTGCCTGTTACTATATGAACGCTAGCCGCATTTTCACTGATATGGTATACGTTGTCAACGGCAATTCTGTGACCTTGGAGGGAGGTTATCCTATCAATCCATACCAATCGCTCGCGTGAAAATTGACAGGATTGTAGTAAGTATCAAGGGCTAATGTCGAGTGCAGCTTGCCACTGATTTACCCGCCGAACAATAACTCAGGAGGAAGGCATTCCGACTCTGATTCGTCTAGATCGGAGTCTCGACAAGACGAATCCGAAGTGCTGAGGGTCTTTCGCGATCTTCTCGGGTGGGACAACCCCGACACTCCTCAACTTCCTCTGACCTACAAGCAATGCTACTGAGGTGCATGGGTAAGCAGTTGTTCTCGCCATCGCGGTGACCTTGCTTCGAGCGTCGTAGTAGTCTAGGACTCTATAGCTGAGCATGGACTTCTTTCCAGACTTTCCTTCAACCTCGACCCTTAATGCTAGCAGATCCTCAGGTCGACCCAAGGACATCGCACCTTTGAGCAGGGCTGTGGAAAGTTTCCGGGGCGCGACATCGAAGCCGTTGACTTGAACTTCTTGTTTAGCGAAGAATCCGAGGACTCTGAGAGTGTTCATCATCTCAGCATGGCCTGGGTACCGCATAGTATACTCGTACATTTCGCGTACATTCGGAAAACTTCTGGGAAGAGATCCAAGCCCATCAGTGATGAAGTACTCTAATCTTCCGACTCCAGGAAAATTGAGGAATCCGCGCCCGGACAGAGCGTCGACCATCTTTTCTTTGCCATCTTCTATGATTCGTGCGGGCCTTGAGTATTCATTGATCACGTCTTCTAGGGAAAACACGATTCTGTAGTTTAGGGGTGGAGTCGGCTTTTGCGGCAAGCCTCCTACGAATACCCGAACTTTCGTTATGGTGCCTAGCCTCCGAGATGCGTCGCCAACGCACATGTTGGTGAATCCTGGGGCAACTCCGCATTGGGGGACGATGATGTTCTCTTGATCGCGGGCTTCGGCATGAAGCTTGAACGGGTTTTCAGGAGTGTAGGAAATGTCGACGAGGTCTCGGCGCGCTTCGACAGCGATGGTCATCAGTTGGAACCCTAGCCTTCCTGGAAGCGCGCCGCAGATCAGATCCACGCTGCGCATCGCAGCAAGGAGGGGCTTTCTCTGGGAAATGTCCAGGCGGCGGGTCATGATCTTTGCATGCCCTCGTACGTTTTTCAGATTCTTGGCCTGAGCATCGGCGACAATTACAGAGTCAACCTCAGAAGATCGAGCTAGGTCTCTGGCGATTTCTGACCCGACTTTCCCGGAGCCAACAACGAGAACTTTCAAGCTTCGCCCGCGACCTCGTTAAGAAGGCGCTTCTTAAACCAGTTTGAAATCTTACGTCGATCTATTTCCTAGGAGAATATTGACTTGACGCTATCGAAGGCGACTCGAGGCAAGAGGGCAGCGAATTTTCTCTTGCGTAGCATGTGTGATATGATCTTGCCTTGGAAGTCCATGTCAGCATACTCCTCTATCTCTGGAAGATAGTCTCTAACTGCCTCAAAGAGTCGGTTTAGTGTCTCGTCTGATAGTCCAGCGAAAACTCGGTGGGCGATCCCCATTCTCTTCAGATCTGACGCGAACTTGTCCCTCCATTCCTGGTCGTACTGCATCAGGATCTTCCAGCGCTGGTCCTGCGGCGCTTTAGCAGCGCTAGCAGCAGCCTTCCCGGCGAGAATGCCAGAGTAGCCTCCGACGACGATGCCTCCACCCGTGGTCTGCTTGACCTGTCCCGCAGCGTCTCCAACGACCAGGAAGTTTTCCGACCAGCACTTATCGACAGGGCCTGATACTAGGACGGATCCTGATTTCGTCGCATCAACGTTGGACTTTGGCCAGTAGTCTTTGACGAGTTCGTCAAGCAGCCTCTTTACATTGCCTTTCCGGCATGCAAGCCCTACTCGGGCGCTGTGGTCGCCCGTGGGAATGCTCCACGCGAAGAACCCAGGGGCGCGGTGGTTTCCGAAGAAAAGCTCGACCATGTCCCCTTGTTGCTTGGTCTCAGTTAGTTCGTATTGTAAGCCTGGGAGTAGTTGGGTCCAGTCCGGGGTTCGCAGCCCCGCCTGTTCTGGCAGTCGGCTGCCGGCACCGCTGGCGTCGATGACTATCTCTCCCTTGTATCGGGGTCCATCTTGGACTGAGAGTCCGACGCCGTCATTAGGGTAGCGTTCGAATCTGGAGACTCGGGTCTTGGTATGAAGCGTTACACCTTCGGCTACCGCCCTTTTAGCGAGGTATTGGTCAAATCGCATTCTGTTGATTATTATCGCAACTGGGGTCTTTGTTCGGACTTCGACGGGCTCTCCTTTTGGTGGGTTGAAGATGGCTCCTTGAATCGTTCGCTGCGTGAATATGGGATCCGGTTTCAGTCCTAGCAGTGAGAGTCCGTTGAGACTGACTACTCCAGAGCAGTGGCTGGGTACGCCAACTTGTGGGTGTTCTTCCAGAAGAACGACTTTCGTATTATTCTTGGATGCTTCGAATGCGGCTTGGCATCCTGCTACGCCTGCTCCGACTATGACTACTTGGCTGTCGTGGGTGGGATGGTCCAAGGACTTGTCAGTAGTCTTCGAACTCTATTCGCAACGTAAGACCTTTGAGTTCTCGGGCGAGTTTCTTCACCACCTCAAAGTCCCCCAGAGGGTTTCTCCTAGGTCTCCGGCCGTTTAGTATGACCTTCGTCTCCCTGCTTCCGTCTGGCAGCCAGATAGTGTTGATGGTTAGAATCGAGAAGGGGGTGAATAGGTCTTCGAGGAATCCGCGCTCGTCTCCGCCGAAGTTGAGGACTCGAACTCTCTTTCCGACGCGGTCTCCGAGGGACTTGGCGAGTTTGGCTCCTGATGAGAGGAATGTGTCCACCCCTCTCCGGTCGACCATTAGGGCCATGACGTCTCCGGCTTCCACTGCCTTGTGGAAGGTGACGTCTTGGAGCGTCGGGTTCTCTTTCTCTAGCTCGGTGATTGTTCTGATTACTCTAACGTCAAGGTCTGAGATCTGGCCTTTCTTGAGTTTCTCTTCGCATCTTGAACAGAAAATGCCGCTCTTTACGCAAAAGTTGTCAAGGACTGTTTTCACCAAGGTTTCCTCAGCCCCGTAGTCTCGACGGTCGGCCCAGAAAGTTGCCTTTTGTTCTGACGCTTTCTCGAGACGCTGTGATTATCCAAAGTATTCTGATCCTGTCGGCCGACCCGACAGCTTGGCATCAGGAGCCTCCGGGATAATAAATGGGTTACGGTAAGTCGGGGGTAATAGCCAAATACTCTGCTTGTCCGGAATGAAAATCGTCCGGGAAACTCATGAAATTATTCGAGTACGAGTCCAAGTCCCTCGCTCAAAACTTGGGAATCAACACTCCTAGAGGAGGGCTGGCTTCGACACCTGACGAAGCTAGAGATATTCACAAACGCATTGGCGGAGAAGTTGTCATAAAAGCCCAGGTTCTGGTCGCGGGCAGAGGAAAAGCAGGTGGTATCAAGTTTGGCAGCAAGCCGGAGGAGACGCGTGACCGGGCGAGCGAGATCCTCAGCATGACGATCAAGGGGGAGAAGGTGAAGAAGGTCCTGATCGAGCAGAAGCTGAACATCAAGAAAGAACTGTTCGGCAGTATTGTCCTTGATCGGGCGAACAAGTGTCAGACGGTTTTAGCCTCAGACCAGGGTGGAATCGATATTGAGGATGTGGCGAAGCAGAGTCCGGAAAAGATTTTCCACCATCGGCTCGACCCTGTGTTTGGTATGCGGGGATATGATGCGAGACAGGTTGGTTTGAAGCTTGGTTATACGGGTCAGCGCTTGAACTCTCTGACTGATCTTCTCTCAAACTTGTATCGCTTGTCTGTCATCTATGATGCCGAACTTGTCGAGAGCAATCCTCTGATCGAGACCAATGATGGAAAGTTTGTTACCGCGGACCTTCGCGTCATAGTGGACGACAACAGTCTCTTTCGTCATCCAGAATTTCAGGAACGGGCGAAAGAAGTTAGTGGCGAGGTGACTCCTTTGGAGGCTAAGGCTCGTGAGAACGGTCTGGCGTTTGTCGAGCTTGATGGTGATATAGGAATAATGGGGAACGGCGCGGGTCTTGTCATGGCAACCCTCGACATGGTCAACCACTACGGAGGCAAGCCTGCAAACTTTTGCGACGTGGGCGGAGGAGCCAACGCTGAGCACGTCGCGACGGCCTTACAAATAATCCAGGGTGACCAGAAGGTCAGCAGGGTATTCGTCAACATACTAGCGGGAATTACGAGGTGCGATGAAGTCGCAAAGGGAATTGTGGACGTAAAGAAAGTCGTTGGGTTGAAGAAGCCTCTCGTGGTGAGGATGCAGGGCACTAATTTCGAAGAGGGAAAGAGGATCCTGAACTCTATCGGGATAACTACGCTCGAAAAGATGGATGAGGCTGCGCGGCTAGTTGTCGCCTCGAAGGTGGCGTGAGAAATGACTCTCCTCGTTGGGAAACACACTCGGGCAATCGTTCAAGGAATCACGGGGAACCAGGGCGCGTTCCATACTCGACTGATGCTAGACTATGGAACCCAGATCGTTGCAGGAGTGACTCCTGGCAAAGGCGCGACAGTCTCCCAAGGAGTTCCCGTATTCGACACAGTTGCCTCTGCATTGGAGAAGATCGATGCAAACTCGACGATTATATTCGTGCCAGCTCCATTTGCCAAAGAAGCAGGGATGGAAGCAATTGACGCAGGTCTCAACCCTGTCGTAATAATTACCGAGATGATTCCTGCTCGCGACAGCATGGTCCTGATGGCCTACGCGAAAGAGCATGCAGCGACAATTGTTGGACCCAATACGCCCGGCGTGATTACTCCCGGCGAAGCAAAGTTGGGTATCATGCCCGGCGATGTCTTCACTCCAGGAGGCGTTGGGGTTGCTTCAAGAAGCGGGACGTTGACGTATGAAATTGCATCTTATCTGACTCACGCGGGTATCGGACAGTCCACATGTCTTGGGATCGGAGGAGACCCCATTACTGGTCTGAACTTCGTCGACGTCCTCAAGATGTTCCGGGACGACAAGTCGACCGACGCTGTCGTCCTGATTGGCGAGATTGGAGGGTCGGCGGAAGAGGATGCGGCTAATTACATCGCCGAGACTCACTATCCTAAGCCTGTTGCGGCGTATGTTGCAGGGAGAGCAGCTCCTCCGGGAAAAAGAATGGGACACGCCGGTGCTATCATAACTGGGACTGAGGGTACTGCCGATGCGAAGATGAAGAGGTTCAAAGAGGTAGGAGTCCTTGTTGCCGAAGTTCCTTCAGAGTTGCCGAGACTGCTACAACAACAGAAGGCTGCTCTGGTTCAGCACTAGTCTAAACGGTCTACTTGGCGCCGAGTTCTCGTTTCTTCCAGCGAAGGTTGTCTCCCCGGCATCGTCTGCATCTGTAGGCGTTGGGAGAGTTTCTGGACCCACACGTCCGACATATTTTGAAGAACAGCCTGTGCTTCTGAGCCAGCTGTTTCTTCATTGCGTCGGTTATGGGCATACGGATCCACTTACCAGTCGTTCGTTCTCGCTGTGATATATCATTGCCGTTGGCCTAACGGTCATTCTGCATTTCTGAAGCGGTTTTGCCGCCTAATCTTGGCGCAAGCTGCTCGCTGAGGTCTTCTAGTTGGGCTATTGAAAGCTGGTAGACTCTCGAATCCGGAAAAGCAATTTCGCTCATTAGTTTTCTTCCATTTTCTCGTCCTAGCTTCTTCGATAGGAAGTGAAGCAGTGCTCCGCGAACTAGTCTACGACGCTGAGTGAAGACCCCTCTCACGACTTCCTCGAACAGTGGCTCATCCAGCTGTCTGAGGCTTTGCTGGAGGGTCATTCTCAGAAGAATTGAGTCAACTTTTGGTCTAGGCCGGAATCCTGTGCGTGAGATTTCTCTGATCTTCTCGATGTTCAGTCTCCTGCGAACTGACACAGTTAGCCTTCCGTACTCCCGCGTCCCGGGCTCTGCGAGCAGTCTTTCACCGAATTCCTTCTGGAACACAACGCTCGCGACGTCGAACTTCGTCTTAGATAGGAAGAGGGCGAGCTTCGATGACAGGTAATATGGTGGAGTGCTGAGTAGCTTGTTGAAATCAGGCAAGGGGTTGATCTTTAGAATATCTCCTTCAACTATCACGACGTTCGAATGATCCTTGAAGGTCTCCCTTAATTCGCGAACTAGGACGGGATCTTTTTCGACAGCTACAACTTTCCCGGCTTTCTCCCGCAACAACCGCGTGAGTGTGCCGTGTCCGGGTCCAGGTTCGAGAACCGTGTCCGTTTCAGATGGTTGAATGCTCGAGACGATTTCGGAAGCGATGTTTTGGTCAATGAGAAAATTCTGTCCCAGTCTCTTGGAAGGACGGTGAGGGTCGTGGGGTCCCAGAATATCATACTGTCCTTGTGAAGAGGCGGTACTTGGTTTCGCTGCTTAGCTCTTCCATTATGCGTTTTGCTATTATCTTCTGCACGTCCGTCAGACCTGTTCGGTCTTGGATTTCCTTGTGGCTTGTGAACGGCTTCTTCTCTCTCGCGTTAATTATGGTCCACATCGACTTCTTTCCAATACCGGGCAGGAGTTCTAGAGAGTGCATTCTAGGGGTTACTGGTTGTGAGTTGTTGAAGAAATCGACAAAGCGTTTCTCCTGCTTCTTTACCAGTGCGTCGATGAGTGGGACGATTTCGGCCTTCGCGTTGGCGGTTAGCTGGTCGTAGTTGATTCTGCTGATGATCCTGTCAACTTTCTCCCGTCGGTCTCTGCCGATGTAGATGCGTTCCTCAACATCTACAGTGGCTCCAACTTTCAGTTCTGCTTCTAGCAGGGTGAAGAATTGTTCGCCCATTATCTGGATGGTTGGAACTACTAGGTGTCGCGACTTGTCAGAGGATCTTCCGTAGGGGAGATAGTCTAGGACGTGTGCGTATTCTTCGTAGACATGTCTTCTCTGTATGTACTCGTCTTCGTGTATTGCCAAGAATGGCTCTTCTCCGTGCTCCTTGTTAGAAGATTCTACAAACTAGTCTCTCGATTCCATACGCGTGGCGTCTGGGGGAGCGGAGAGCCAACTCTAGTCATTCAAAATGGTAGGGTCTCTGCTTAATTTGATTTCGGTAGCCGACTACGTGTACCGCTTCATTATCTCGAGAATTCCGTTCAGCTGCTCAGTGCTTACGAAACGACCCTTTACGGTGAGGACAGCTCTCAGTTCCTCGACGCTCTGTGGTAGCGTGTTGACTATTTGAATCGCGTCATTTCTGTCAAGTTGAAGCTTAGAGGATAGCTCTTCGACCAGTTTGGAGGCACGGTCCGCAGGCAACTTGGTGAATCTGCGGGTAAAGTCGAGGGTCCGGCGCTGAAACTCGCCCAGCTCCTCCTCCTTGACCTTTTCCAAGACGGCCTTGGCTTCGGAGTTAGTGATGACCTTCTCTTCGACGATCTTCCTTGCCATTAGTTTGTCTCCTTTATTGGAAGGATATGTTCAGGTCTTGCGATTATGAGCCGTGGGAATTTGCCTGAGGCGACTTCAATGACGTAGGCTCTTCCACGTTTCTCCGCTATCGTACCGACCCGCCCGTGGTATCTCCTGTGCGGCATTCCTTTCTGAACCGATGGATTGATTGAGATCGTGACCATCTGTCCAGGAGAGTATGGGATTAGAAGTCTTCCCAGAGGATTCTTTCCCTTGTCTCGAGGCTTTCTGCGAAGAAGGGTCCTGTTCCTATTCCGTATTCCTTTGGACCGCTTCATCCCACTCTTCCCTAGCTAGAAATGGAACCCGCTGGGCGGTTCCGTATATACTTGTTCACTCTCGCCGTTCGACATGACTGACCCGACAAGAGTCTTCGTGATTTTGTCGGGCGAACATCCAACACTACCACTCGCAGAGATGAGCGCGATCCTCGACGCGAATCGGATCCCGTTCAAGATCGCAGAGTCATTCTTCAAGCTCGTCGAGATTGATGCTGATATTCACGCCGTGAAAACAATCGCGGATCGGGGCGCTTTCATGGATGAGGTTGGCGAAGAAATTGTTCATTCAGGTCCCACGATGGCAGAAATAGATGATGCTGTGAAATCATCGGACCTACCGCGTTACCTTCAGGCAGATGAGAGCTTCAGTGTCCGGGTTCTTCGTTTTGGAGGGGTTTCGAAGGAAATGTCACGAGTCAAGCTAGAAGGACACCTCGGCTGGCTCATGGGCAAGGTTACCAACGCCAGAGTAGACCTAGAAAATCCTCAGCGCCAGTTCCGAGGCATCCTCGCCGGACCCTACTTTCATCTAGGGCTTATTGCCCATCGGCGGCCAGATGTGTTCGTTGCCAATCGCAGGCCAAGAATGAGACCTTCCTTCCATCCCAGTACGATGGTGCCCAAGCTCGCGCGCTCCATGGTGAACTTGTCCCAGGCGGTCACTGGATCGACCTTTTTGGACCCTTTCTGCGGGGTTGGCGGCATTCTCCTCGAGGCAAGTCTCTTGGGATGCCAGGTTGTAGGCGTTGACGCACTCAGGCGAATGACCAGAGGATCGAGAAGAAACCTCAAACATTTCGGAATGGACCCACTGGGGCTAGTCAGAGGCGATGCTCGCTTTCTACCGATTAGAGATGTCAAGGCCATCGCAACAGACCCTCCATACGGTACCGGTGCGTCTACACTAAAGTCAACGACACGGAACATCCTCAAGGACTTTCTTCCCAACGCACATTCCATTCTGTCAAAAGGGTGTAAGGCTGTCGTTGCATCTCCGGTCGGTACGAGAACACCTGACATTGCTGAATCAGCAGGATTCAGAGTTGTGGACAGGCACGAGGTCTACGTGCACCGAAGCCTAACTCGTGAAATTTTAGTGTTGGAGGCTAATTGATGTCCGGGGGAATCGATGTGGTTTTCCTCGGGACTGGTGGAAGCCTGCCTACCAAAGAGAGAGGATTGCCAAGCGTAGCCCTCCGTAGGGATGGAGAACTCATTCTACTCGATTGCGGTGAGGGCACGCAGAGACAGATGATGCACGCAGGGCTTGGATTCAACAGACCTACGATAATCCTCATCTCGCATCTTCACGGCGACCATATTCTCGGACTCCCAGGGCTACTCCAGACGATGTCCTCTCTTGCGAGGGACAAGCCCTTGGATCTGTACGGTCCGAAGGGTTTGTTGAAATTCCTGAACCTGATCTACAGACCCCTTGGGTATCCAGCCAACTTCAAAGTCAGAGCAAAGGAACTGAGTCCTGGACAGGAGGTAGACAGGGGTGAGTATCTCATTAGGACTACCCTCGCGAAGCACGATATTCCCTGTATCGCGTACTCTATTGAAGAGAAAGAACGTCCAGGACGCTTCCATCCGGAAAAGGCGAAGCGCCTAGGCGTCCCAGAGGGACCACTATGGGGAGAACTACAACACGGAAAAGCGGTGAGAGTAGACGGAAAAGAAATTAGCCCGAATGATGTCGTCGATTCGCCGCGGTCAGGGCTTAAGGTCGTCTACGCGATAGATACGCGACCCGCGGAATCAGTGAGGAGACTAGCAAAGGGGGCTGATCTGCTAATGCACGATGGCGGCTTTGCCGAAGAGAGGCGCCCCAAAGCCCAAGAATATTATCATTCGACCGCCCGCGAAGCGGCGCAGCTTGCCAAAGCTGCGAAGGCAAAACGTCTCGCAGTTGTTCATATCAGCGCCGTGACCAGGGACGATTCTGTCCTTTTGAGGGAGGCTCGGAAAATTTTCAAACAGACTCTCGTACCGAAGGACTTCCAGACTCTGGCGTTGAAACCGCTCAAGTAGATTTTCTGAACCACCCAGACTCTCAATCCCAACTTGACTACGGAGCCAGTCGCTGTATAACCCAGCGTCCCTTCGAGCGTCGGTAACGCAATCGATCGTGGAGTCTGCCAGGCCTTTCCTTCCAGAACTCGAAGACGCTCGGTCGAAGTCGATAGCCTCCCCAGTTTGGAGGGCGTGGGACTCTACCCGGATATTTCTCTCCAAACCGTTTGACTCGTTCCTCCAGAAATCTTCGATCGTGTACAACACGGCTCTGTTGAGACGCCCATGCCGACAGCTGACTGTCGCGGGCACGACTACTGAAGTAATTGTCAGATTCCTTGGAAGATACCTTGAAGACTCGTCCTTCTACTCGAACCTGTCGGCCCACCCGAGGCCAGTAGAAGACTAGTGCAGCCTGAGGATTTTCTGCTAGTTCCCTGCCCTTTCTCCCAGAGTAGTCGGTGTAGAACACGAATCCAGAATCGTCGAATTCTCTAAGAAGGAGTGTGCGAACTGAAGGGCGCCCTGATCTAGTCGCTGTCGCTAGCATCATGGTTTCGGGCAGAATTGCACGTCTGCCTGCAGATTCGAGCAACCACTTGTTGAACTGTTTGAATGGATCAGAGCTGACTCTCGACTCATCAAGACTGTTAGTGGTGCGAATTGGCTTCAGGTCTCTTGCCGTCTCATGGGTCCCCCGGTCAGCCAGTCGATAATCCCGACGGGGTCTGCTGTTTGTATTTCCAGACGAATGGGTCCCAATGGCGATTCTCCTTCTGGAGCTGAGAAAGAAACGTGTCCGACGTAAGCCACTTGCTTGTTCAGAAATACGACTATTTTGCTTTCTTCCTTCCCCTTGAAAAGTTGGGATCGTGCAGCTGCACGTATTCTATCTCTCTGCAGGATCATCCTGAATTTTTCCAGTGACTCTCGTCCAGTCCCATGAAGTCTAGCTAGGCCGTAGTCGTTTTCTTCGCCTTCGGTTACTAGGTCGCCTGAGAACAGGCTGGTTATGGCTTTCTTGACTTTCTCGGGATTTTCGGTTGGCTTGATCTCGGCCTCTGCGACTACGAGGATTTTTTCGGTTTGAGGACTACTTGTAGTACTCGTCGAGTTCGCCTCTTGAGATCATCCTTGGTATCTTCATTCTCAACCGTCCGATCTGCCAACGCAATAAGTTTCGCAATCCCAACCCCGAGTTCGCGATTATCTCGTTCTGCAAAGTCAGCCCATCCTCTCGGCCTATCCGACCGTCCTCTCCGCTGAAGCCTCCGGAATCGTGCTTCGCGAGAAGCGTGGATAGCGATTGTGACAACGTGAAATTTCCGACGAAGTTGATCGACCTCTTCAACACTTCTCGCGCCCTCGTATACGACAAATTCTTCCCTTGCTTTCTCGACCAGTGGAACCAGTCTTTTCGCAACGGCGCCCATGCCCTCTTCCTTTCGAATCTTCAGCATGAGTTCTCCGAGATTCTTCCGCGTGAACTTCAGCTTCCTCTTCCGTGCCTCTGCTCGAATGATATCGCCAGAGACGAAGACTGGGATTCCCCGCGTCTTCATCACGCTTGAAGCGAGGCTCTTCCCGGCTCCCGGCATTCCAACGATAACCAGTACTGTCTTCTTTGGTTTCGTCGATTGCAAAGGTGATTCTCGGGGGTTGAGAAACGCGGCAGTTATAGCTCTTAAACGGGAGGGAACATTTACTCTCCAGCGTTGTCAGGCGGCCAGGTTCGCAGTTTCATCTCTATCGATCTTGAGGATGAAAAAATTCTCTCCCGGGTCGAATCCATCACTTCATCCCTCCTATCGTTAGGAGGAGATCTGAAACCAGTCGAACGAGAGAACATTCACTTAACACTGAAATTCCTTGGGAATGTCAGCGCTTCGAAACTTGAGGAAGTCAGGTCAGCTCTAACACAGGTAGCATTCCCACCGTTCTCCCTCGAGATCAAGGGCGCTGGAGCGTTTCCAAACCTCAAGAGGATGAATGTCATCTGGGTAGGAGTTGGTGAGGGTTGGAGTCAAGTCGAGCTGATCTTTGAGCAGATCGAGAAGCTTCTTCACCAACTTAGTTTCAGCCGGGAGACTCGAGCCTTCAGTCCTCACATCACTGTCGCCCGTGTTAAGTCGGGGCGAAAGAGGGACGAAATCGCAGCTTTCCTGGGTCACCTTGCTGACGAGAGCTTCGGGACCTTCAATGTGGAGAAGGTTAGACTCAAACAGAGCATTCTTTCTCCCTCGGGGCCAAAGTACTCAACTCTCTTCGAGGCTCCTGCCCACAAATAGCGAAGTACACTTGCTCATTTCAAATACGATCATGTTCTGAGCTGCACCAGCTTGCCGTTGTCGCCCGAGAAAATCTTGCAACGAGTTGCCGAGAAAATCGTTCCAAGCGACCGCGAGCGACAGAAAATGGTCCGGCTATCGCAGGTAATTCGAAGTAAGGTTGAGGAGATTCTCCAAAGTTCCCAGATTCAGGCTGAGGTCACTCTCCAAGGGTCTTTCGCGCGAGATACTTGGATTAGCGGCGAGGCTGATCTGGACATCTTTGCCCGGTTTTCTGCCACGATGGAAAGGGAGGAGTGGGTGGAGAAGGTTCTCCCAACAATTCGAAAAGGTCTCTCACGTTATCGTGTGATCGAGCGCTACGCGGAGCATCCCTTTCTGGAGTTTCATGTCGAAAACGTCCGTGTGAACGTTGTTCCCTGCTACGATGTGAAGAAGGGCGAGTGGAAGAGTGCTACTGACAGGACCCCCTATCATACAGAATTCATGCAGACGCACCTCACGCCTAAGTTGCGCTTAGAGGCTCGCCTGTTGAAGAAATTTGCAAAAGGAATCGGAACCTACGGCGCCGAGATAGAGGTCGGGGGATTCAGCGGCATGCTCATCGACACTCTAGCTCTATACTATCAATCGTTCATGGAGACGATCAAACGAGCCTCGGCCTGGCCCAAAGGCACACTGATCGAGATGGGTAAGCCTGAAGAAATTGTCTCCCCAAAGGCCAGAGACTCGAACGCGGATCTGGTAGTCATAGACCCAGTAGACCCAAATCGAAACCTGGCAGCGGCTGTAAATCCTGACAAACTTTGGAGTTTCGTTGCAGCCGGACGCCAGTTTCTCCGTATTCCCGGATCATGGTACTTCTTTCCTCCGAAGTTCAAGCCAAGGACGAGGCAGCAATTTGCAAAGCGGATTGATGACACGGGTCGCGAGTTGTTAGTGATCACTTTCAGGCATTCCGTCTTGGTCCCTGATGTTCTGTGGGGACAACTCATGAAGCTCGAACGAAGCCTGCTGGATACGATGGCTCGAGAAGACTTCAACCCTTCCAGGTCAGCGATCTGGAGTGACGAGAAACAGGAAAGCGCGATCTTGGTCGAGGTTGATCGAACTACGCTGCCAGCGGTGAGGCTTCAGAAAGGTCCACCAGTCTCGAAAGGGGAGGATAGCTTGTCGTTCCTCGAGAAGCACCTGCGTGCTCGAGACACTGCTCGGGGACCTTGGATTGAGAGAGACAGATGGATGGTGGAGAAGAAACGCGGAATCTCTTCCATCCAACAACTCGTCAAAGTAGCAGCACGAGAGGATGCCCACGGTCTCACCATACCTAAGCAGCTTGGCGGATCATTTCGAAAGAGCGTTAAGGTCCTCCGAAACCGCGAGATTCTATCCATGCTTGGTAAGGACGGATTTGACAAATCTCTCTGGGAATTCTTGGAGGCGAAGCCCTCGTGGCTGAAAACAGGTCCATCCTAGTTCCGCTTGATGATTTGGGCAAGAATCCCTACAGGGAGATTCTCGCATATCCGAAACCTAGCGACGAATCCGTTGACTCTAGGATTCGCCAACTGAAGAGTCTTGGAATTGAGGGTCTAGAGTTTGAGGGTCCACTGAGAATCGGGAAGTTATCGGTTTTGGGTAAAGGCGTTGTAGGATTAGTCGTTGCGGGCATCGTTGATGGCGGGCGAGTTGCGGTGAAGATTCGGAGGGTCGACTCTCGAAGGAGGAGCATGCTTCATGAAGCAGAGATGACGCGGGCCGCTAACAAAGCAGGCATTGGACCAGAATGTTTGGGTTCATCTGAGGATGTTCTTGAGATGCAGTTCTTGGATGGGCAGCGGCTTCCTCTATGGCTTTCAAGCTTGAAAGGTCGAGGTAGAAAGGCCCGAGTCAAGGCGACTGTCAAGGCTCTGTTAGAACAATGCGCCAGGCTCGATGCTTATGGACTGGACCACGGAGAGCTCAGCCGCGCACACAAGAACGTTCTTGTTTCCGGGGGAGATCATCCTTGGATCCTAGATTACGAAAGTGCGAGTCTCATGCGTAGAGTCAACAACTTCACATCTCTCGCTCAATACATTCTCCTTTCTGGCAGATTTTCAAGAAAAATCCTGAGAATTCTGGGACCCGTCGACCGAGACGAACTCGTCAAGTATCTCAGACTCTACAAGTCAGGGAAGACCAATGATGCCTTTGAGTCCACGCTGAAGCTGTTACAATTCTAGATTCAGTATTCTGACTTTCTGTCGAAAAGTCCGAGTTTTTTAGCTCTCTGTTCCGCGAGCCTGAATACACCGATGCCTAAGGCTAAGGCGACAAGGGTTGTCAAGGCCAAGAACGCCAGATTCGACATGTAATCGCCCGTAACCATTGACGTTATGCCGAAGCTTTCTCGGATGGCGTTGAGAAAGAAAGTTATCGGAAGCACGTTGGAAATGAGTTGTATCTGCGATGGCAATGAGGTAATGGGGAAAATAACTCCTCCGAGTAGGAAGAAGGTGCCCGAGACAGAGTCCCCTAGAATGAATTCCATTCGGTTGGAGACGATGTTTACCGCGCAGAGCATGTAGCCGATGGCGAGCAAGCCGATGATTCCGAGAATAACCGCTGGAATAAGCATGAGAAGATTCACGTTCAGAAGGTTTAGTGGAATGTTCATGTGAAGTAGGCCGTTGAAAATTGCTACGCTGAAGAGAAGCGTCAATATTACTGAGACTGCTCCGTTTACGACTGAGACCAATCCCCTTCCAATCACGTAAGGGTGTAGGGTCCCGGGCGAGATGTAGATGTTCTTCAAAACCTCGTATCTTGTACGATCAACGTGCACGAGGATGGCCATCCCCAGCATTATCTGCAGGACAAACGCGTAGAACGCGTTGCCCACGATCAGCCATGCCAAGTAACCCGTGTAGAAGGCAGAGTTCGCTGATGCACCGACGGACGCTCCGATTATCACGATGAAAGCCACAATCAGTAGCGATGCTAACGGCCGAATGACTTGGTACGTGGCAAATAGAACGGGGTCTGTCCAGTTGCTCTCTATCTTCCAGCCGACTCTGAACGATTCTCCTGCCGACTTGACAAAGTCTGCTACTGCCATCGCAAGGTCAGCCTCCCTTCTTTCTTGCCGAGGGATTCCATGTAGTTGAGCGCGCGTCGTGCAAGCGGGAAGAGAACCAGAGTGCAAGCGATGAGTGCTAGAATGTGTGGCCATACGGCAGCGATACTTTCGCCATCAATTGCCAGTCTGCGAATCGCGTCCAGTCCGATTGTCATTGGTATCAGCGAACCTGCTGCTTGGAGGGCGAATGGGACGACTGGAGCATAGATTCTAGGGAAATAAGCCCCTGAAAGGAAGTATACGGGTTCTTGGAGCAGATTAGCTGTATTCCATGCTTCCCGTCCATAGAGCATGAAGATTGAGGCGAACAGCATCCCCATCGTGTAAAGAGCGACGAGCGTTAAGACGAATACGAGGCCTACGGAGAGTGGGTCTGCGAGCTGGAATGGCACTTGGAAAACAAATATTCCGAGGAGGACAATGCCAAGGGCTCGGATTGAAGTGTTTACACTGCCTCCCATCGCCATTCCCAGGAGGACAGACATTCTGCTAACAGGCGCGACTAGGTACATCTCCAAGTTTCCTGATTCTCGCTCCCAGAACCATTGGGACGACATGTTCCAGAGAACGTTCGTCCAGAAAGCGATCATTGCCCCTCCTATGATTACGGCCGCTCCAGCTGTCGGGGGGAGCCCGATCGCGCGGTAGAGAATCACGTACGCGCCTATAGTCAGTATTGGTAGTCCGATCTCTGCGACCAGCCCCGTGACCTCACGGTTGCTTCCTCTGAGTCGGACCCACATTCGTGCGTAGGCTGCGCGCAGATTGATGAGCAGTTCTTCTCGGGGAGTCGCTTTGGGCAACATTATTCCATGCCGGTCCCGACCAGGCTGATGTACACATCCTCCAGAGTGGGCTCAGATTTTCCCATGTTAAGGACTCTGGAGCCGTTCTCGCGGATCTTGCTTAGAAGGTCTGACATAACAGACTCATCTTCGAGTACAAGCTTGAGGGTGGTGACACCTGTCTCAATGTTGTCAGTAGTCGAGAGTCCAACGACACCTGGAATGCTCTTGACGGATTCTAGTTCCGAAAGATTCGGAGTTATCTCGATCTTCCAAGTAGCTCCTCCGGTAACCTTCGTCTTGAGTCGTTGAGGAGTATCGCAGGCAAGAATCCTGCCCCGATTGATGATTCCTACACGGTCACACAACTGGTCTGCTTCTGCCATGTAATGCGTTGTTAGGAGCACTGTCTTTCCTCCGGTCCGAATCCAGTCCTTGACTAGGGTCCTGAGGTGTCTTGCTGAGAGAACGTCAAGACCCAGGGTAGGCTCGTCGAGAAACAATACTGCAGGGTCGTTAACGAAACCGCGAGCTAGGTTTAGTCTCTGTTTGTATCCGGTCGAGAGCTTACTCATTCGAGTGTTGAGATAGTCCCGAAGTTCCAATTGGTCGACTAGTTTCGAGATCCTGTCCTTTGCGAAGTCTCGTGGCAGGCCGTAGAGTTGAGAGAAGAACCAGAGGTTTTCTTTGACACTTAGGATTCCATAGCCTGGTGTTTCGCCGCCTGAGACGAGGTTTATGATCCGGCGTATCTGGGAGGCTCGCTTTACAACGTCCAGTCCCTTGATTAGAGCCTGTCCTTCTGTGGGCAGGAGGAGAGTGCACAGTATTTTGATTAGTGTTGTTTTTCCAGCACCGTTCGGACCTAGGAGCCCGAATATTTCATCATCATAGACCTCCAGATCGACCTGATCGAGGGCTACCACGTCTCCCTTGCCGGGTATGCCTTTGAAGAGTCGTCGCAGACTCTTCGTCTCGATGGAGAGGTCTCGCTTCAAAGACGACTCTGGGAAACGATAGCGTCTCTGATAAGATTTCTACTGGATGGCCCCTCGAATTTCGATCGTCTCCAGGGATCTACCAAAACCGTTCCTTAAGCGCTTCTCGCTCAGCCGCCATTATCGCTTCGAAAAAGTCGTTGGTCGGCTTCCGGTGTTTTCGAAGGATGTCTCCCGCTGCTTCGGGCTGGACCCGACGTCCCGCGAGGGCGTACACTGCAAGCCGGCCATACTGGTCGACTAGCTTGGCCGTGTCTTCGGCCTTGGAAACTAGGTCCTTCTCCCTTTCGGATAGTCTTGCTCCGTTCTTCATGATTACCTTCCTCATATCCTCGTCAGCAATTCCAAGCGCAGCAACTAGCTTCGATCCGCATTCAGGACACTTTACAATCTGAGGTATTTCTTTCACTCTTCGCATCTCAACATATTTCCAGCAGTTTGTGCAGACCAGGGTCTTGACTTCGTTCAGAATCCTAGCCTTCGCGGATCCAACCAGAATCTGGTTCAGCTTTTCGGTCGGGATGATGTCGGTCTTCCGACTGATCCTCTCCAGCCCAATGCGGGCGATAGGGGTTGCCTCGCCACTAGCCTTGACCGTGTTGACTGCGATCTCCTTGGCAGCAATTGCCTTCAAGACTTCCCGAGTGTGCGGAACGTCCATGTCCTTCTCCTGAGTTTCTCGGACTGCTTCGTCCATGATGACAGTGCCCTCGAAACTCTTCGCAAGCTGACGTAGCGTTATGCTGCTGAAGTCTGTCCATTTCGAAATAGCGCCGAACCTTCGCGCCACGTGGACAAGTCTTCTCTTGAAGAGTCCCGTTCTCTTCGACGCGATTATCGCTAGCTCCGTAATATCGTTGCCAGCGAGTCTCTGCAGAATCTTCTGCACGTCTTCAGCGTCTATCTGTCCCATTGTCTGTAGAACTATTCTGTACGGGTCCTGCTGGATCCCGATACTGACACCGGACTCGTCAGACAACAAATGACCGACAAGACGTGCAAGGGTTCTGTTGACGAGCGTCCCAAGATGTGAGTTGATGATTATGAAGCCGTCCCACTCCTCGATCGTTAGAAGCTTGTCACTAGGGACAGGCAGTCCTTCTTCACACTGGTCATACGTCTCAGTGAGGGCGCGGCGAATCGTTTTCTCATCAGCATGATACCTCTCCGTTAACTTCTGGCTAATCTCGATGAGACTCTTCCCCTTTCGGTACTCTTCTTCTGTGATACGTCGTAGCTCTCCAACTTCAGAAGCCACCTGGAATGGCACTGGAATCTCTTCACCAATCCAGCTGGGTATCGCGCCGGTCGGATCAGAGATTCCTCGGACGAAGATCTTGTCTCCTCTGATGCTCTGCATCATCCATGGGGTTCCGCGGACGATGAACTTGGTCCCTGGTTGGCCATATTCTGCGACGAAGGCCTCGTCCAGGACCCCTACTGCAGTTTCGCTCTCTTGCTCAACGACGAGGTACTGTTTCTCGTCAGGAATCATTGATAGTTTGTTGAAGTAGTAACGATAGAGGTCTTTGACCCTTGAGGGTCGCATGACCATCTTGTCTTGTTCGGAGACCCATCCTAGTCGTGGGAATCGTGAGTGCATGTAGTTGGTTACTGATGCGATGTCCCCTTCCGTTAGGTTGCGATACGGGTACGCCTTCTTTAGAATATCTAGCAGTTCTGAATAGTACCACTTCCGGTTCTGGATCAAGAGTCCTGCGATCTGATGGCATAGCACGTCGAGTGGTTTCTCTGGAACGGTCACATCCTCAAGATTTTCGTCTCTCGCCCTTCGAGCGACTGCCATCGCTTCCAGCGTGTCGTCGGAGTCCATCGTTATGATGATGCCATCAGCCATCTTGCCCACGCTATGGCCTGATCGTCCGACCCGCTGAATGAGCCGCGTGACCTGGTGTGGGCTCATGTACTGGATGACGTAGTCGATCCTTCCTACATCAATTCCCAGCTCAAGACTAGATGTTGCGACTAGACCTTTGATCTCACCATCCTTCAACGCTCTCTCGGCAGTGATCCTCGAGAGCTTCGCCAGGCTGCCGTGGTGTATGGAGACTGGAAAGTCGACGTCCCAAACTTTGAATCGGCTGGCCAAGACCTCGGCGTTTGCTCGAGTATTGGTGAACAGAAGAACTGACTTGTGATCATTGATCATGCCCTTCATGATGCGTAACCTAGCCGCAACCTCTGGGTGGGTGAACAGCTTCCCGGCAAGTCGGACATCCTCGCCGGTAGGTTCAGGTGAGACGATCTCGAGTTTCATCCTCCGCGCGACCGGGATGTGAACGATTTCGACTGGTCTTCCTTCACCCACTAGGAATTTTCCGACCACATCGGGGGAACCAATTGTAGCGGACAATCCTACCATCTGAAACTCTCTCTGCGCGACCCAGCGCAGCCGCTCCAATGCAATGGCAAGCTGACTCCCACGCTTGTCTTCGGCAAGTTCGTGTACCTCGTCGATGATCAGGAAACGGATGTCTCGCAGGTGCCGACGGAGTATTCGACCAGGAAGAATCGCCTGAAGAGTCTCTGGAGTCGTGATGAGCAGGTCGGGTGGGCTTCTGGACTGGCTGGTTCTCTCCTTGATCTCCGTGTCCCCATGCCTGACCCCGACCTTGAGGTCGATCTTCTGCCCCCACCATCGCAGCCTGTCGAGCAGGTCTCGGTTGAGTGCTCGAAGGGGAGTGATGTAGATGATCTTGATTCCCGGTCCGCGATCAGCCTCGTTCAAGAACCGCGTGAACACGGGGAGAATGGCAGACTCAGTTTTCCCACTTGCCGTCGGCGATATTAGGAGGACGTTCTTTCCTTCCAGAATCGGTGGAATGGCCTTTTCTTGGGCTTCAGTGGGTTTGAGGAATCCTCGTTCTTTGACAGCCTCCGCTAGGGGTCTCGGGAGTAGGTCGAAGACGTTGGACGACAATCAGCACAGTAAGACGTGGCTGCGTTCGATAAAAACGTAGAAAATAATCAGAACTTTAGTTTCGCGGAAGGGTCTGTTAACCATCACGGAGGAAGCCGTGCTCAACCTAGTGGAAAGCATTTAGAGGCGTTCATCCATCATCAACAACAAACAAGGACACTGGTGCTCCGTTGAACAAGGACCTCGATAAGGCCTGGCGGGAACGGCTAGTCAAGAACCACCTTGACCTCATCATACTACGCCTCCTCAAAGCAAAACCCCGATGGGGATACGAGATCAACCTGGAAATCCGGGACCGGTTCAAAGTGTACCTCAGCGCTGGGACGCTTTACCCACTGCTTCACGCCATGGAGGAGAAGGGCTACCTTCAGGCGGTCTGGGAAGCTGAGGGTGGGCGAGGAAGAAAAGTCTACCAGATTACAGCCAGGGGAGAAGAATTCCTAACGGCGGGTGCCCGGGCTGCGGAAGAGTTTTTGAAGCGGATCCAGTATGAGGCCGAGATAGGTCCTTTCCAAGCGAAACATGCCTAGGCCAGAGACGCCACTTTGAGTAGTTACATCAGACAATTCCGCTCTTATCTAAAAAAGAATGAAACCGCTCGAGGCTTATTTCTAGTTGGGGTAGTAATCCTCGGCGCTATCGCTGTATGGGGAGGTATTCGCCTCGCGCTCAATACAGAGTATCCCATCCTTGTCGTCTCTTCTGGAAGTATGTGTCAGAGGTTGAACCCGGCTCTCCACACGAACGCTTGCACTCTCGAGATAGGAGCGCTCATAGTAATTCGGGGCCAAGACCCGGCAATGATAACCAACGGGACGATAATTATCTTCAGACCCTACCCGGCAACGCCCGATTATCTGGTCGTGCACCGAGTGGTCAAGGTCTATCAGCCCAGCCAGAGCACATACAACCAGTACACTTTCTGGACCGAGGGAGACGCGAACGGAGTACAAGATGGATGGGATCAGACCAACGGTGGAATACCCGGAAGTCAAGTTGTTGGTGTCTACCAGGCAACCATTCCGATACCATACCTGGGAGCTGCAATCCTAGATATCCGAGGTTTCATGTACGATGACTCCACCGGCCAGCCTAAGACTCAAGGGATTCTCGTAATCGTGGCGCTCATCGTAGCTCTCTTCGCGTTTGAGGTTGCCGAGCCTGGGAAGAAGACTCCGCCCTCCAATGTTCCGGATCAGACGAGACCGGCAGCCATCAGGACAATAGCATAGGTCCTCCTAAGCGAAACTTGCTCAGGCCAAAGGTCTTAGGATGAGCAGTTTCATCGGAAAATTTCGGTCCTATCTCAGAAAGAATGAGACTGCTCGCGGCCTATTTCTGGTGGGGCTTGTCATCCTTGGAGCAATTGCTGTGTGGGGCGGAATTCGCCTAGCTCTTAACACAGAATATCCGATTCTGGTGGTCTCTTCTGGAAGCATGTGTCCGCCTAACAACTGCGTACTACCGGTTGGATCTCTTATCGTAATTCGTGGGGGAGATCCCAGTGCGCTAAAGGTTGGGAACATAGTAGTGTTTCGGGGTAATCCAACCGATCCCAACTATCTGATTATTCATAGAATCATCATCTTGTATACGCCGAGCAATGACACTGTGTATTCAGGTCAGTACGCCTTCGTGACCCATGGCGATGCAAATCCTCTCGGAGCTAATGAGGGGCCTAACCCAGCATCAACACTCGTAGGGGTCTACCAATCTACTATCCCTGTCCCGTACTTGGGATCTGCAATACTTGAGATTCGTAAATTCTTGTACGACGACTCTACTGGTCAGCCCAAGCTCCAGGGAATTCTTGTGATCATCGCACTCATCTTGGCTCTCTTCTTATTCGAGGTAGCGGAACCTGGAAAGAAGAAGCCATCCTCCAATGTTCCGGAAGAAACTAAGACATCACTCGCTCCGACGAACATTTTGGCACGAACGAGTCGTCGAGGATAGGCTCGACGGTCGACTACCGATTTTTTCTCGGTAAGACCGAGCTAGCTTAAATATTCTATATAAAGAGGAACGTTTCCAGCGCGGTGAACGCTGGCGAGGATCCTGGTTTCTAGAATTATCATGAGACTGGTCAAGACTTCGCCCTCGCATAGAGGAGGGTCTTCTGTCCTTGTCGGACAAAGGTAGGGCCTTCATCAATATAGAGAATGTTGTCGCGTCTGCGACCCTCAAGCAGCAGATCGACCTCAACGCCATCGTCAGGGTCTTTCCGGGCGTCGAGTATCGTCCCGAGCAATTTCCGGGATTGGTCTATCGTCTAAAGAAACCCAAGACAGCTACGTTGATTTTTAGTTCTGGCAAGATGGTCTGCACCGGCGCGAAGTCTGAACGCCAGGCACGCAAGGCTGTCTTGAAAGTAGTCGATGAATTGAAAAGAGATGGTATAGTCATTCTAGGCAAGCCCGATATTACAATCCAGAATATTGTCGCCTCTGCAGGTCTCGGCGGTTACATCGATCTCGAGAAGGCCACGTATGGCTTGAAGAAGACGATGTATGAGCCGGAGCAGTTTCCGGGTCTCATCTATCGGATGGATGAGCCGAAAGTTGTCATCTTGCTCTTCGCCAGCGGCAAGCTCGTATGCACAGGAGCTAAGAGAGAGATCCAGGTTGGAATCGCCGTCAACAAGCTACAACAGATACTGGAGGCCAAGAACCTGATCACGTACGAGGGTACGGAGAAACCGCGGCTGCCACCACTCCCAGAGAAGGAGCTGGAGAAGGAACGACTGAAGGTGGATCAGGCAAAGGAAAAACAGTTGAAGGAAAAGCCTGGGAAGGACGACGAGGATGAAAAATAGTCCAATCCGGCGTTAGAATGCCCGCATACCGATTAGGTTCTAAGAAGCCGAGAATTCATCCGTCAGCAATTCTCGCACCGAACTGCACTATAATCGGGGATGTTGTTATTGGACCCCGGACCAGCATATGGCCTGGAGCCGTCTTAAGGGGCGACTACGGTTACATCAGAATAGGATCTGACTGCAGTATCCAGGACAACGCTGTGGTGCATTGTTCTGGAAAGAACCCTGCGATTGTTGGGAAAGGAGTTACGGTTGCGCATGGCGCGATCGTTCATGCTTGCCGGATAGGAGACGAATGCCTGATTGGGGCTGGAGCGATAATCTTCGATGGCGCGAGCGTCGGCAAACACTCAATCCTCGGAGTTGGATGTATCCTTCTGGAGGGCAGAAGGATTCCACCTCGGTCAATAGCTGTGGGGGCTCCTGCTAAGATCATCCGGAAAGCAACGCTTCAGGATGTCCGCGCGATTAAAGATTCGTACAGGGCCTATGTGAAAATGGCACAGCTGTACGAGAAGACGGGAGCGTTCGACTCATCTATTCGCGATAGCTAGATTCGACTGGTAATTGGTTATATCTCTCGGTCGGCTATGTCTTGGTAGACGGCGATGATTGGTCAAAGTTACTCGGACTACCAATGAGCGAGAAGGCATTTGCCTGAGCCGTCGAATACCTTACTTGAGCTATCCCAAGGTTGACTGGGTCAAGTCTCGGACAATGTTCCCCAGAGTCTTCCACGAGCGTCGGACGATGGGAGGAAAATCTCCGTGATCCGAGTAGTAGTCTCGGAGAAACTTGACTGTCAAGGCATCATGTGCATATCCTGAACCGATATCCCCATATTCCTTCTTGATCTCCTCAATCCTCCTGTCCCGGTGAACCTTTGCCATTATGCTGGCCGCTGAGACGACAGGATAATTGATGTCGGCCTTGTGCTCTGAGACTATTCTCGGCGTGAAAGAGAGACAGTCTAGTATGTTGTTCTTGAAGCGCTCTGTCCGAGTGTCCGACGAGTCGACATACACCAGATCTGGCTTCAACTTCTCGATAACCTGCGCCATAACCTTGGCTTCCAGCAGATTCAGCCTCTGGAACTTCGGAGCCCGGTTCACAATTCTATCCAACTCTTGGGATCCTATCTCTAGGACGTGATAATCATCCACGATACTAGGAATCTCTTTGGAGAGGCGAGTCCTCGCGGGTGGGAGAAGCTGTTTCGAATCCCTAACTCCGAGGTTCTTCAAACGGTCAAGCTTCTGTTGTTCGATTATCACTCCAGCAATTACCAGAGGTCCGATTACAGGACCCCGACCCGCATCATCGACTCCGCAGATTCTCATAAGGCTCCGCTCTTCGGTTCCCCAATCCAGTCGTCAAGCTGACGAATCAGTCTTCGATAGATCGATTCACGATTCTCTTTCGTAATCTCCCAGTGCACACTCCTCCTCCACGTGTTCTCTACTTCTGGATAGCGTGATCCGAACTTCACTGTAGCGACAACGGTTTTAGTCCCATTCAGGATTTTGGAGATATTGTTTCTGAAGGAGGTGCTGGTCATTTCCATTGGTCCGACCTCGTCGACGATAACCAAGTCCGCGGCTCCGGACATCGAACGCTCTAATGCGGAGACTCCAATCTTCTCTAGGTCATCAGAAACCACAACGTAGGATCCGACCCTAGGTCCTGTTCCGAGATCCTTCTTGGCTAACCATCCCTCCTGACCAGACGACAGGTCTGTTATCATGAAGCCTGTTCTTGCGCCGCCTTCTCGGACCTCGCGGGTTGTCAATCCTTCAATCTTGAAACCATTCTTGGAATAGTGCTCGTAGACCCGATTGACCATCGTGGTCTTTCCGACGCCGGGACGACCTGTCAGCAATATGACTCTCAACCTGTCACTCCTTTCGTGATTGATGCCATCTAGCCTTGAAGCCAAGACCGAGAAAATAGATTTCAGAAGCCTCCGGTCTGCTCGCCTTCGGCTTCAACAATCGGCTACTCTCGAAGAACAATGCCGCGTCGTCCTGGAGCTTCTTCCTCTCAGGACCCTCAAAGAGCTTGATTAGCACGTTTCCGTGATGATCCAGCACCTTCTCAGCAATCTCTAATGCCCTTCGCGCAAGATCGACTTGCCTCGCATGGTCAACGTCCCAAGCACCAATGATTGAAGGGGCAAGATCCGAGAGAACAGCGTTTGCGGGTCCACCCAGCTCGGCAATAATGCGATCCGGCACATCTTCCGCATACACATCCATTTTCAGCAGTCTGACATTGGGCGAAAATGGCTGAATGTCTTTAAGGTCAATGCCCAACACGAGCCCCTCAGGCCCAACCGTTTCACGGGCGACCTGCAACCATCCTCCCGGTTGCGCGCCAAGGTCCACAACCTTCTGTCCTTCTTTTACAATGCCGTAGGTCCGGATTGTCTGCTGAAGCTTGTAGGCTGATCTGCTACGGTAACCTCGAATCCGCGCGAGTCTGTAGTACTGGTCCTTCCTTCTCCTAGCCAGCCAGGTTCCTGTCATGACAATGTAGAGTTTCTAGCTAACTCGTGACCCGTCAGGAACATCTCCCTCAATGCTCAACAGAGCAAGTCTGTCTCCCTCGGCGGCGGCCAGAAGCATTCCCTCGGACTTTTGCCCAGCAAACGTGGTAGGTTTCAAGTTGGCCAAGAAGATCACCCGTTTATGAAGCAGCTCCTCGGCTTTGTAGTAATCAACTAAGCTTGTGGCCGTCTGCTTCCTTCCATGGACTCCGAGGTCGACGACGACCTTGTAGAGCTTGTTGGTTCGAGGAACCCGCGAAACCTCGACAACAGTTCCCACTCTCATCTCAAGACGCTTGAACTCATCAATCGAAACTTCCTTGGGGGGATCGTCCATGTTTTCCTATCCAGTCATTATGTGATTTAAGATTTGGAAACTAGCCCTTCAATCGGGGACCTACAATCACAGTTGACAATCGGGAACCGTCGAGATATTTTTTGCCCATTGACATCAGGTCTTCCCGGGTTATCTTGGAGAAGAGCTGTCGTCTCTTGACGAAATAATCCAGTCCAAGATTAAAGTGGGCAAGGTTATGGCTGGTTCTCGCGATTCCTTCGGTTGATTCCAACTCCATCAGGGCTGATCCCAACTGGTTTTGTTTAGCGTCGGCCAACTCCTGCTCTTCCACCAATTCTTGGCGGACCCGTTCAATCTCTTCTTTCATCAACTCCAAAGCTTTCGCCACGTTTCGAGGGTTGACGCCAGCGAGAGCTGTCCAGCTGCCACCGGCAATTCCCGCATTCAGGAATGACGTGCAGGAATACGCGAGTCCCTCCTTGTCCCGGACCCGTTGTCCCAGCCGGCCCATGAAGCCCAACTCCCCCAAGATGACGTTCAACAAGTTCAACGGCTCATAGTCAGGTTCGGTCCTCGAGCATGCTACTGCGCCAATCAGAATGTCGGCCTGCGTCTTGTGCGGCATCACGATTTCTCTCTTCACATTCTTTGAAGCTAGACTTGCCTCGCCGCTCTTCTTGGAGTTGTTCCTCTTTTCGTCCCTAGTTCCGAAAGTCCGCCCGGCCCAGCTTACGACTCCATCTTTTTTGAACTGTCCTGCAAACGCGATGAGTGTCGGTGCCTTGCTGATCACATTCTCGAAATAATCCTTAATGTCCGACCTGTCAATGTCCTTTACGGTTTCTGCGGTTCCGAACCTGTCCTTCCTGTATGGATGACCGGGTGGGTAGACGAGTCTCTGAAGCTCTCTCATGCCGCGTCGTGTCGTGTCATCGTCTCTGAGCCTAATGTCCGTGAGGAGTCCTTCTCGTTCTCGTTCAATGTCTCTTGGTGAGAGAGCTGGTCTGGTTAGACAGTCTTCTACAACTCCGAGGACCCGTTTTGTCCAGGGGCTTGTCATTCGCGCTTGGAAGATGATGCTGTCCTGAGAATTTCGGAAAGAAACCGCGGCTCCCACGGATTCAAGCTGATCTGCGATCTTGCCGGCTCCGAGTTTCCGGGTTCCTCTGATGAGGAGACGTGTGGTAAGTTCTGCAAGACCTGACTTCCCCGAGGGTTCTGACGATGTTCCGGCAAGAATGCTACCGTGAACCGCTACAGTCGGATTATTCGCGTTCTTGTACAGAAGGCACTTGATTCCTGGACCCGCAGGTTGCTCCTCGACCAGCTTCGCTAGGTCGGTTTCAAGACCCATGGTTGTTCCTTACGCCAACACATCGGCACACTGTCCGGTTCTGCACGGTCAAGTATTTCGCGGCTATCTCCGAGACCTTCGCTGGCGATATCTTCTCCAGTTTCTCAACAAGCCTAGCCATGGTCTCGAAGGATGTGATCATTTCGAAGATGCCTATCACGAAGCCTTGTCGGGCGACTCCGTCAAGCGTATACGCGTACTGAGCTTTGATCTGCGCGATCGCCCTCTCAAGCTCATGCTTGCTGGGAGGAGTTTTCTGAATCTTCTCAATTTCCTCCATCAACACCCTCTCAGCTCTATCAATAGAAACGCCCTCCCAGACCGTAACGTCCAATGCAAACACGGACGGATCGACGGTCGGCCAAAACTCAGAGCTAGCTTCCGTCGCCAGCTTTCTTTCGACAAGTGCTTTGTGCAGTCTGGCGCTTCTTCCCGAGGATTGGCCGGGGCCGAATGCGAAGAGGCGAACCCCGCTCAAGATCGCATCAAGCATCATCAGCCCATAAACGTCCTCACTTCCGAACCCAGGCGTATGATATGCTACTTTGATGTAGTCAGCCTCGGACGGGATTCGAACCTCGACCCGGCGCTCGCCTGACTGAGGAGGCTCAGCGATTGTAGGATCGCTAGGCCGATTGCTCTTAGCTAGCGGGCCGAAGTATTCTTGGATCTTGGGAAGAATTTTCTTCGGCGAGAACGGACCCACAACAACTAGTAGCGCGTTTCCAGGAACATAGTAGCGCCGGTAGTGTTCGAAGAGATCGTCTCTCGTGATTTTCAACAGGTCTGCCTTCAGCCCTCCCTCAGACCATCTGTACGGGTGAAATCTGAAGGCTGAAAGGAATAGTTCTTCGGAGGCCAAGAACTCGGGATCGTTCTCATTACCCTCCCGCTCCGAGACAACGACCGTCCTCTCAGACTCTACCTCTCTCGGATCGAAGGCGGCATTCATCATACGCTCGGACTCGATGAGGAGTCCTTTCTCTATCTGGTCAGCTGGAAGCACTTCGAAGTAGGCGGTAAAGTCCTTTGATGTGAACCCGTTGTATTCGCCTCCGACACTGCTGACTATTCGGCCTATGTCGCCCTTGTGGAGTTTTCCTCCGCCTTTGAAGAGCATGTGCTCGACCCAGTGGGAGATTCCTGTTACCCCAGGCCTTTCGTTTCGAGATCCGACTCGGTATATCGCCCAGCAGCCGGACACTGGGGCGTTTGGTATTTCGCGGATCAGGACTTTGAGACCGTTATCTAAAACGTGGCGACTTACCTGCAGTTCTCTGAATAGAGAGATTGACTGAGCCAATTTGATCAAATCCTAGTGTGGTTGCTGGAAATCACTTCTGATGCTGCGCTGTCAGCTCCTCGTACTGTGATTCCGTGATAGCATCCATATCTAAGAGTCGCTTGGCAAGTTCAGAAATCCGGGTGACCGAATGAAGCTTCATGCCGGCTTTGAACAGGTGTTCCCTTCCTTCCTCCTCACGATCTACTAAGACTAGAGCGTCTTCCACAACTCCCCCTTCAGCTCTAAGGGTCTGTGCCGCGTCGAGAATATTCTTCCCTGTAGTAATCACATCGTCCACGAGCAAGACCCTGTCACCTGGAACGAGGAGACCTTCAACCATCTTCTCTCTACCATGATGCTTCACTTCCTTTCTCACATAGACGAGCGGCTTCGAGAGAGTGTAGGCCAAAACCGACGCCCATGGCAAGCCGCCGGTTGGAATCCCAGCAATCTTGGCAATGTCCGCGATGGTTCTCGCGGTCTTTCCCAAGAGTTCGATGGAGGCGTGGAACGCGTCTGGAAAACTTGGGAGGACTCGCAAGTCGAGATAGTATGGACTGAGTTTTCCTCCGGAAAGTGTGAACATGCCAAATTTCAGAGCTCCGGTATGTACCAGAATCTTCGGAAGTTCTTCCTCAATTGGTTTGGGCATTTCAGTTATCCTCGAATTTTTCCGCCTGCCTTGACGATTCGTCTAAGCAGATGCGAACTGCGCCGGCTAGTATAGCGATTTAAAGGCAAGCCCAATCGAACAATCAAGGTGGCCGGTTTGGAACTCTGGATACCTTATGGCGAGACCGAGGTTCCAGTCCGGGTTCCAGACGACAATTTCTACAGAATTCTGGAGCCGGTCAAGCCGCTTGGGACGAAAGACGCTCCGACTATGATCGAGGAGGCTCTGGAAACGCCGATTGGAGGGCTCTTCCTGAAAGATATGATCAAACCTGGTAGCACTGCTGGAATAGTCATAGATCCCATCGTTCCACCTATCGCAAGGGACGAGGCGGCGAAGGCTCTGAGATCCCGTCTCACCGCGCTGGGCATTGAAAATGTGAGAGTTTTCATGCGAAAGCGCATGTCAAACGTCGTCCCGGCCGGCGAGAAGGTCAAGATAATGGACCCTTCCCGAGATTCGTTCGCAGAACTCGGAAAGACTTCGGCGGGAACCAGCGTCGAGTTGGATCCTGACCTAGCTGCGTGCGAGGTCAAGATCAACGTCGGGCTAGTCATGCCTCATTTCGCAAGCGGCTTCACCGGAGGACCAGAGGCTGTTCTGCCAGGCGCGTCCTCGATTCACTCGATAACCAAGAACCGGTCACTCTTGACGAAGGGTTTCCCAACATCTCTATCTGCACCGGACAACCAGGTCTTGTCGGATTCGATCGAGGCCTACAAGCTCGTTGGACCATTCTATAACTTATGCTTCATGCCAGACGGCGGAGGAGGAGTCTGCTTGGCATTCGCTGGGGAAATGGAGTCAGTGTTCAGGGAAGCTGCCTCGCGCTACCACGAGGTCCATAGTCCAAAGATTGAACGGAAACTGGACATCGTGATCGTTTCGGCGGGAAGCCTGTTGGGAGCAGACCTCTACCACGCGATTAGAGTAGTCTCCAACGTTCTAGGCGCTGTTAGGAGAGGGGGCACGATAATCTTAGTCGCCGAATGCTCGAAAGGAATCGGCAATACTAGCTTCCTCGAATACGCTCGGAGATTTCCCGAACGGAAGGAATTGTCGACAGAGCTGAGATACCGATTCAAGCTAGGCGGCCACGTCAACCTCTTCCTCGAAGACGCAGTCGAGAAGTGCCGCATACAGTTAGTGTCCATTCTTCCGGAATTATTTGTACGGGACTCGTTTGGGTTGAAACCTTCCCAGACCGCCTCTGAAGCTGTGCAGAAAGCAATACGCGTTGAAGGCAAGGAATCCAAGATACTAATCGTTCCGAAGGGAGATTTCACAGTCCCCGTTATGGAATCCTAGACGACACTTAATAGAAATCCGGCCTGACATCGAGATGAAAGCAAGATGCGCCTTAGCCTAGTACTCCCAGTCGCACTGATCGTGCTTCTCTCGATCGTTCAGTTTCAGACAGTTGATTCTCAGTCCCCTCAGTCGATAAATGAGCAAGGCTTTGGGCTGAACAGATCTGCCTCGCTCACGATCAAGATTGTGTTTCTCGGAATCACGCCGGGAGAGTTGAATTCGACCTATCTGAAGAGTAGTGTCTCCGTTCCTCCTCTGAAATACCAGGCGATCCTCGCAGGCCCATTGAACACCGGTGTAATTTTCAACTTCAACTATCAACTGACATTCGCTGACAACTCAACCGTATCCAAGTTTGCTCAGTATCTCTCATCAATTGAAAAACCAGAAGACACTACTCCAAGCCCAAGCACTCCATACGGATTGGTCAATCCTTACTTTACGAACTCCTCGACGCTTTCTGTCGCTCACAATTACTTCTACGACGCTGACAAGGTCGAATCTTGGCTCGGGTCCAACATGACCCTATTCGGAGCAAGTCCCGCGTCAGGATACACTCTCTTCGTAGCCGATCTACACGGCTTTGCAATCCCTTCCTTCAACTACACGGAATATCAGAACTATATTGCAATCTGTAGACCGTGCACAGCTCACGCAGTGGACGCTCATTATTACAATAGAACAATCACGGACCCAGACTTAGGTCTCAAGCTGACGCGTCACTTCATGACCGGCTGGGGTGGGAGCGGCCGATTCTATTACATAGATCTCTCTGCTGGACCCAGCTACTGGACGAACGAGCTCCCGGTGCAAGTCGCATCTCAGTTGAGAGGAATCAGCACCATCACGTACTATGGGAAACTCTGGATGAGTAAGTTCATCGGGTCCTACGTGTACGGCGCTGTCAACAATCTGTTCGCTCCCGACCAGCTCTATCCAGTGAACTACGCTCAGAACTATGACGTCCAACTCTTCGTTCTCGATAACCGGACCACGGCGGAAAAGTTACAGGGTCCGAAGCTGTCCTCAACCATCAATGAAACCATGGTTCAGGAGAATTTGGCCAGTCTCGTCCCATTTGCTGGTGTAACTGTCAAGATCAATTATGCAAACGTCACAGACTACCCTGGGCTCGCTGCCATAATGGCTAATGCAACCACCGCTCTCAGAGATCCCGTATCCGGCCGGCCGATCGTTGACGGCGACTTGGTCTACAACTGGTTCACAACATATGGTCTGGGACACATTACGAATTTCATCAATGTAACTCGCACAACGTCGAGAATAGACATTCCCGGATTTCTCTTTGCGTTCAAGGGAAATTACACGTTCGGGGTCCCGGTCAAGGAAGACATCGGGTCGCCCAACATCTACGGTACATTCGGAGGCGAGGCGTTGGGAGATATGGTCATGATAGGATTCTCCCAACAGGCCGACTTTACTATCGGCAACAACTCAACCTACAGTCAGCCCGGCAAGGGAGCCGGCTTCACACACGCCGCTACTCACGAGCTCGGACACATGATGGGTTTGAACCATCCCTTCATCTACGATCTGACAGAGGACTTTACAAACACCGTCATGGGATACTATGCGTACAGTCTGAACTATAGCCAGTTCGACAGGGACTCGATCTTGCGGGGAGTGAATGATGAGCTACTTTCTTTCGCCATACAGTCTCTCTCAAGCACTCAGAACACTCTCTTCAATTCCGGAGACATATCCATGGCTAACCAGAATATTGCGCAGGCAGAAAACCTGTACAACACGATGGACTATGCGGGTGCCGTACAGTACTCGCTGGCGGCAGCCGAAGATGCTAGCGCAGCTCAGCAGCTTGCCAATAGCGCCATCTCACCAGCCCTCGTCTTCAGTCTCGTCGGAGTCGCAATCGGCGCAGCCATCGGCATCCTCCTCGGCTATCTAATATTCCGGAGGAGAAGACCAGCAGGAGTCCAGTACAATCGATGTCCCACTTGTCAGCAGCCTTTGAGGTGGGACCCGGCTCAAATGCGCTGGTACTGCGATAGATGCCAAAAACCGGTTTGAGCTGCCCGCCACAACAGCAGACTAGAGAATGGTTCGCACTCTAGGGTTTTCGAGAGTCAAGAAGAGGAATAGGCGCAAAATGAACCCTGATCCGGAATAGGGGCAGGCGATTTGACATCACGCAGTTTGCACGTTGACCTGCACGCTGAGCTACGCCATATCGAAAACAGCCGACCGCATGATTCTGCGCCTCGTTTCGCAAGACTCGCCCGGTTCCGCTTCAACTGGCTGGACCCCTCTCCGAAAAATCTCAAAAGCAGTTGCTCCTCACGACACAAAAGTGCTCTTTGGGCGTCCGGGAATTCTGCGATTTCTCGGAGCGTCTGTAGTCTTTGAATCCTAATCGATGCTCCTCGAACTCAATCATTTCCGCGTGGGATCTGGCTCATGTAGAGGCATCGATTCCACGCCAGCTTTGCTGGGCGAATGCCATGCCCATTGCTTAGGGTAACGGGCGCATCGCGAATAACCGCGAAGGGGACCTGCTCCGACGCCTCACCCATCACGAGCTGGGCCGATGCTGCTATTCCATCGGCAATCGCTCGGACGGTAATCTGGATACGTCTCCCGAAAAGGTCCACGCTCCCTCTGGTATCTTCTACTGATTCGATTCCCGCGCAGCCGATCGCGAAGCCCGTCGTCCCCAGTCTCAATGGGCTCACTCGGCTATCGACGATAACAACTCCCACACTTTTTCCCGACTTTCTCCGAATCGACCGTCCAATATTTCTTGCAGACAGATCTGCATTGCGAGGCCAGAGAACAACTGCTCCCTCAGGAGAGTTCTTCCGGTCGATCCCAGCATTCGCAACAGCGTCACCGTTCTTCACCGTCAGAAGTGCTCCTTTTACACCGCCGACCACTAGGTCGGCTTCGTCTAGAACGGCTTGAGCAAACGCGGGAGTTAAGGAATACTTCCGGGCGAGGCTTCTAGCCCTCGGTCCGGGTTTCATGCTGTCAAGGTATCTAATTCTGTTTTCAGCGATTCCCACAATCTTGCTCGAGACTGCCACAATATCTCTCGTCTTGAACCGCACACGGTTCTTTGCTAAAGCCTTGAAAAACAGATCTGGAATTGAGTCCCCGGCTCTCGCCAGACTCGATCTAACCGGGTAGACTATCACGTTCGATTCAGGACCCGGTGACCTGGGCGACGATGTTCGCTATCTCATCATCGCGAACCATCTTGCGAATCTTCTCGATATCATCGTGGGAAGACCGATCTTCAATTAGCCGGGGAACTTTTCGTCTGATAGCTTGAAAGACGCGTCTAGTCCCGATTCCAAGTCCCTTAGCCCCTCTCAAATCAACTCCTTGCGCCGCAACAAGCAGCTCTATACTGGCCACGTACTGAGAGTTTTCGAGTATCATTCTCGCTTTGTGGGCTGCTCCGGGTCCCATGCTGACAAAATCCTCAAAATTGCTAGACGTCGGGATCGAGTCACTGCTAGCAGGATGCGTCAGCAGCTTACTCTCAGCAACAAGCGATGTTGCCGTGTACTGGACCGCCATCAACCCGCTTGAGAGTCCCGGCTTCGACCCTCCGCCGACCAGGAATGGTGGAAGTCCATTGTTGAGCGAGGGGTCTAGCAGAGCGGATATTCTTCTCTCCGACATGTTAGCAAGATAGGAGATCGCCAAGGCCATGATATCAAGGCCCATAGCAACTGGCTGTCCGTGAAAGTTGCCGCCGGAAATACAGACGCCATCCTCTGGAAACACGAGAGGATTGTCAGTAGCCGAATTCATCTCTACTTCCAGAATCTGTTTTGTGAAATCAAGCGCATCTTTCGACGCTCCCATCACTTGTGGAGCGCATCTGAATGAGTATGGGTCTTGAGGGCGACCATTCGAAGGATCGCCACTCTCTATCGTTCTAACCGTCCTGCTTCCTTTCAATAGTCCTCGAACATGTTCGGCTACGGTCTGCTGTCCCGGATGAGGCCTAAGCTTGTGAATTCTCTCATCGAAAGCATCGACCCATCCCTTCAGAGCTTCGAGCGAAAGGGCGAGGGCAGCTTCTGTGGTCGCAAGTAGTTGGTATGCGTCGTGAAGGCAGAGGCAGCCCATCGCGACCATCTGCTGGGTACCATTGTTCAACGCCAGCCCCTCTTTCGCTTCGAGTTTGAGAGGAAAGCTGCCCGAAACTTCTAGAGCCTTCCTACCTGGAATCCATCGTCCGCGGGATTCGGCGCTTCCTTCCCCTAGAAGCACGAGGGCCATGTGAGAGAGTGGGGATAAGTCCCCGCTCGCGCCTACCGAGCCTTTCTCGGGTATGTATGGATGGATCTCTTTGTTGAGTAGCCTTACGATAGTGCTGACTACTTCTGGTCTGATTCCCGAGTTCCCCTTGAGGAGCGTGTTAGCGCGTAGAAGCATCATAGCCCGCACAACGTCCGACGAGTGTGGTTGTCCCACGCTAGCGGAGTGGCTCCGGATGAGGTTCGTCTGTAGCTGTTTGAGATCGTCCGTGGGTATTCTGAAGCTTGATAGTGCTCCGAATCCTGTATTGACTCCATAGATCACCTCTTTTTCCCGTAACAGTCCTTCGAGAGCTTTGCGTCCGTTTCTTGTGCGGGCGATTGCTTTCTCGGTAATGACCGTCCGGGCCTTGTCTCTCGCAACCTGCAAGACCTGGTCAAGTGTAAGATGTGATCCGTCTATCGTAACCTGGGCCAATGTCCCACGAGTCGCTTGCACCAGGATGTTTGAGAGATAAGTATTGGCGGGCTTACTTGAGCATCGGCATCCGCAATCCGTTCGTTCTAGCTATCTCCTTTGCCTTCGGATAGCCTGCGTCAGCATGCCGAACAATTCCTATCCCAGGGTCCACAGTTAGCACTCGTTCAAGCCGCTCTGCAGCTTCAGGCGTCCCATCAGCCACTAGGCACATTCCCGCATGGATGCTGTAGCCCATCCCGACTCCGCCACCCTGATGGACACTCACCCACGTTGCACCCGCAGCAGTGTTGAGTAGCGCGTTGAGGATCGGCCAGTCAGCTATCGCGTCGCTTCCATCCATCATCCCCTCCGTCTCTCGTCTCGGCGAGGCGACACTCCCGCAGTCGAGATGGTCTCTCCCGATCCATATGGGACCGGACAATTTTCCTGTCTTCACCATATCGTTGATGCGTCCTCCGAACTCTGCCCTTTCACCATAGCCCAGCCAGCAGACCCGAGCGGGCAGTCCTTGGAACTTGACGTGCTGCTGTGCCTTCTCTATCCATCGTCGAAGCTCCATATTGTCTGGGAAAGTGTCGAGGACTAACTGGTCTATCTTCCGAATATCTTCTGGGTCCCCTACTAGCGAAGTCCATCTGAACGGACCTCTACCTTCACAGAACATTGGTCTGATGTACTTCTGAACGAATCCCGGGAATTCGAATGCCTCTTTCAGACCGGCGTCAAAGGCATTTTGTCGAATGTTGTTGCCATATTCGAATACAACAGCTCCTTTACGACCCATATCGATCATGGCTTTGACATGTGTCACGATGCTTTTGCCCACCCTGTCAAGGTACTTGGTCGGGTCGGACTTTCTTAGCTGGTCAGCTTCTTCCTTCGACAATCCCACAGGATAGTATCCGTTAAGTGGATCATGGGCCGAGGTCTGATCTGTAACGATATCTGGAATGATTGATCTTCTCACAAGTTCTGGATGAATCTCAGCGGCGTTTCCGAGCAGGGCCAGACTCGTCGAAGCCCCTTCTTGCCTGGCTTGATTGACAATATCCATGGCTTCGTCAAGATCATCAGTCGATCTTTGAACGTAGCCATGCTTCAGCCTCCTCTCTATCGCACGTTTATCGATCTCCACAGCTAGCGCAATTCCATCGTTCATTGTTACCGCCAAAGGCTGCGCCCCACCCATCTCTCCCAGGCCAGCGGTCAGGACGACTCGTCCTTTCAGACTGCCCCCGAAGTGTTCCCTAGCCGCAGCGGCGAGTGTCTCGTACGTGCCCTGTAGAATTCCCTGTGTTCCGATGTAAGCCCACGACCCGGCAGTCATTTGTCCGAACATTATCAGGCCCTTTTGTTCTAGCTCGTAGAAGTAGTCCCATGTCGCCCATTTGGGCACCAGCATACTGTTGACGATCAAGACTCTCGGTGCCATTCTATGAGTCTTGAAGATCGCGACGGGCTTCCCGCTCTGGATAAGAAGAGTGTCCTCTTCCCCTAGCTTCTTGAGAGAAGTCTCAATCGTCTCAAGAGCTTCCCATGATCGAGCTGCTCTTCCTGTTCCACCGTACACGATCAGCTCATCCGGTTTTTTCGCCACATCGGGCTGCAGGACATTGTGAAGCATTCTCAATGCTCCCTCAATCTGCCAATTTCTACAGTTCAGAGTCCCGCCAGTAATCAGAGATAGATTCTGTTTCTGCTTCAGGGTCGTAACAGGCTGCGGTTGACCCTGTCGAGTCAATGGACCCTCTTGCCCTCTCTCACAACTTCCCTTCCCCCGATAAGGACCTTGTCCACTATTCCCTCCCCGTACGTGTAGCCTATCCACCTATGATTTGGGACTTTTAGAACGACGATATCTGCACTTTTGCCTTTTTCGATGCTTCCGATGCTCCGTTGAAGGCCCAATGCTTTGGCCGCATTGATCGTAATTGCGCGAATAATCTCTTCCGCCTTCATACGGAGTCCTCTTGAAGCCTCGGCTGCAACCGTTAGTTGTCCAAGAACCCAGTTGGAGGGGCTAAAGTCTGTTCCCAACGACACCGGCAGCCTTTCCGACAGCATCTTCCTCGCTTGAGGATAGTCGGCGCTTAGTAGGCTATGCGAGGAGGCTGGTAGGAGGACGGGAACGACCGAGCTCTTGGTCATTCTCTCAAGTTCTCTGGGCTCCGAATACACCAGGTGGTCCGCCGAGGTTGCTCCGACGGCATTTGCTACTCTAGCTCCCTTGCTATCGGTGAACTGGTCAGCGTGTATCTTTGGTCTGAGACCGTTAGCCTTTCCTGCTCTGAGTATTTTCTTGGACAATTCAGGATTGAAGATGCCGCTTTCGCAGAAGACGTCGCAGAATTCTGCAAGGCCTTCTTGGTGAACAGCGGGAATCATTTCTTCGATTACTTTCCTTGCGTATTCCTCGGGGATCATTCCAGCCGGGACTGCGTGCGCACCGAGGAAGGTTGCGACTATTTTGCACGGGTGGTGTCTCTTCAACTGGCTGATAACCCGGAGGATTTTCAGCTCGTGTTCTAGACGAAGCCCGTATCCACTCTTGATTTCCAGAGTGGTCGTTCCGGCTTCCAGCATACTGTTGAGCCGGCGTTGAGCGATTGAGAAGAGTTCAGACTGGGTGGTCTGGCGTGTTCTGTTGACAGTCTGGATTATCCCTCCTCCTTTTCGGAGAATGTCTAGATAGGAGGCTCCTCCTAGCCTATTCTGAAACTCTTCTTCTCTAGACCCTTGGAAGACTAGGTGTGTGTGAGGGTCGACAAAGCCTGGAAGGACTATCTCATTCGTAGCGAGTATCTGCCTGGAGGCCGAGTACTTTCGTTCTAATAGTTGGGAAGATGCCGCGTCGACGATCCTGCCTCTGTCGATTGCAACCCCTCCGGCATCTATGATTTCGAGGTCGTCTTCGGTAGACCTAGCTAGTGTGATTGTTTCCTTTGAGTCGAGAATGAGAAGGTCTATTCGACGCTTCGTCTGTCCTTTCCTCTCGCGTGCTCGACAGAATTCCGATAACTTCGAGTGAATTAGATTACGAGCCTTCCGTCGACCATGATGGCGAAGCCGTCAATGTCAATCGTTGGTTTTGTGAGGGTTCCCGAGAATGCGAGGCTGCTATCGTTCTGTCCTCCGATTCCCTTATTGGCTCCAATTCCGATAGTCGCTGTTCCCAGGGCAAGTTCATCGGTGCGATAACCGATAAGTTCTATTTTCGGGTTTAATCCAAGTGCGAATTGGCCAATCTTGTCTTTGTCTCCTTGCGTAGCTTCGAAGACTTCTCTAAACACATCCTCGTATTTCTTGGCGTGAAATTCCTTGACCTTTCCTTTCTCGAACACGAACTGCAAGTCGGTTATCAGACGCCCCTTCAAGGCTCTAGGGGTGTCAAGCATAACGGTTCCTCGAGCGCTAGTCTCGATCGGGGGCACCTCGACTTTCCCAGAGGGTAATTGAGTTGAGACGAGGCCTCGTTCCATGTCCTCTTGATCTACTATCCCGTCTTCGATGTGTACTGGCCGCCTTGTGATGTCAAACCTAAGGTCTGTTCCGATCTTCGATGTGATGTGGACTTTTGATCCTCTTTCTAGACGGCCTGCTACCTTCTTGCCTAGCTCTGTCATTTTCGGATAGTCTACTTTGATCGCGTCTTCGGTGTTTTTGAGCCATCTGGCATAGTCGAAGCCATAGGCCTTTGCGCGCTGGGGGGTGACGTCGCCGAGCAGAACCTGGAGCACGCGAATTTTTCGCTCAATAGTTTTGTCAACTAGTGGTTTGTCCCCCTCGAAAAACGGCTCTAGTCGGGAGGATGGAACTTCCCTGAACTTCGTCGGGTCTTCGGGACCCCCGATCCCAATCCAGACTGTAGCGCTCTCCATTGCGCTCAGTATGTGCCGCGGGGTTTTGCGGAAATACTGTTCCGGTATTTCCTCCAAGGCCTTCCACCACAATCGGTCGGTCATAAGAGTGATCAGAGGCTTTGCCCCGGTCCTAAGGCATTCGAGTGCGATGTCGCTTGCGAGGTCAATAGTATGCTGCCAGGTGTCGATTACAACCATGTCATCTTCATGAATTCCGAGTGACGTCTGGACGACTCGTTTCGCTATGGAATCATCCGGCAAGCAAAAACCAACTGTTATGAAGATTTGCCGCGTAAATAAGCGTTGAAAGCGTAGAATGGAATGTGGGCTCTAGAAGCTACGAATATCCGAGGTTAAAGCTGAGCGTTTCAAGCAATTCTTAGGTCCATCTACGGGATGACTCAACGCTTGATGGCGTTTCTCCTCTGAATCTGGATTTGTTCACCAGTTGGTCTCGTGCAAAGGGCGGTCTTTAGGCTGAAAATGATCATGGAATAGGCCTCGGCCCGGTCTGGGACTGCTTCTAACGGGCTGTCCAACTCCGACAACGAATAGTGCCGTTTCTGAGATACCATCGAGATCCAGCTCTTTCTCGATTAGCTTGTCACAGATTGTTCCAAGGCAGAACCCGCCTAATCCGAGAGCTGTAGCTACTAGGAGAAATGACTGAGAGAGATGTCCTGCGTCAAGCAAGAATGCCCTGTAGACCCTGGGTGCTCTATATTTCCAAGCGGTTCGTGCAACGACGGCAGTCATGATGAACAGAGCACTGGCATTTTTCGTCCAAGCGTGACCGGCAGTCAACTCTACGCATCTTTCTCTGAAATCTCCCGCCTTCAGAAGCTCAAGTGAGTGGTTTTTCACAGAGTAGTGGTATATCCCGGGTTCGATGCCCTTGACATTATTGACGATAGCGTATGTCTCTATAGGGTGTCGGGCTCCAGCAGATGGACTGGTCTTGTGAAGCAACTTACCGAACTCGCTGGTCTCATAGTAAGAAATCCTTCCCCATGTGTAGTAGGCGAGTCTAGAGAGTTCGTTGAAGCTTATTGGTTTCCCAGAGAACTCTCTCATCGAGTGTCTGCTTCGAAGCGCGCCGAAAAGTGGTGCTTCGCGACTGGACTCTCTTGACAGGTTGATTTTCGGTCGCCGGGGATAGGACTTGTAAATAGACGGTTGTTTTCTTCCCTTCAGAAACCTTGAGTAATACTCCATAACCTCTTTGGGCGTATTGTGAGGGTCGTCGATCTTTGTGGAGAAATGATAAAATCGTGAGGCGATTGGCCAAAGCCATTCCTCTCCGAACTTGTCCTCCAACTTGGCCTCGTCTGAATCTTTGGTGATCAGCAAGCCGCGTTCCTTCAGATTCTGAACCGAACGCAAAACGGACTCTCTAGTGTAACCGATCAAGCTCCTTGAAACCTCCGAGGCAGTCCTCCACCCGGAAAAATAGCTGAGGAGAGTAAGGGCATTCAAGTCGACTTGGAAAGTTAGCCTGGTTATGTAATTCTCGACAATGAGGTGTCCTCGGCGGAAATACATCACAACATAGGGTGATCGTCTCATTTTCAACCCCGAGAGTTCATTAATGATTTTTCTACCGTTGGAAGCCATTTTATTCCTCACCAATTCCCTCCGGGCGTCGGAAAGCGTTATATTTCGTGCTGTGCTATTCGTAGCCGAGAAAATACTCCTTGAATAAGAAGATGAAGCGTAAGAAGCTCAATGTAGTTGTTGTGCCCGTCCGAGCGATCCCGCGCGTTCCTGCTGGTAAGTGGACCCTTAACATCGATTCGTAGATCTTCTCGACCTAATCAGCCGAGCCACTAACCTCTTTGGGATTCCTACTAGCGGTCCTAGCCTACTCTTTCTCTAAAGGCGTGCACTGGAGGTTCCAAACCCCAGAACCACTAACGAGTGAAATCTTCTCAACAACGAACTGATTTGTGGCTTGAATATTACCGTCGGCTCAGATTTTTGCTCCTTGAATTGTTCGAAACTTCCTTGGAAGGATCCTGCGAGAAGCATCATTGCATACTCCTCGTACCGATCTCCCATTACTGTGAAAGCTCCGGGCCCGAGGTCTTTCCTGCTCAGCAGCACAACTGGTAGCCTTACCCGAGTCTCTGCTTCGACTGGTAGAGAACGGGACAGCTCTTCAAGTTCAGACTTCTTCATCCTAATCGAGTCTCCAGATGCGCTTAGAACACGCGGGGCCGGGTCGCTCAGGAGTTCTTTCAAAGTTCTCCTGTTCTTTGGAAGATGAGAGTTGAGTTTTCTCATATCATCATGGAGTAATGCGTCAATGAGGGGATCACGCTGCTCCATACGAGAACTCACCGTTTGTTTCCGAGGATCATAGAGTGGTCTTTTTCGAAGGGGTCGAGTCGAATCATTTCTCTAACTTTGTAGCCCTTTTCCTCGAGTAGGGTTTTCTCTCTTCGAAAGATCGCGGATGGTGCCTTCGAAACATCAATGCTTCTGGCTTTCACCGCAAACAAGAAGGCTCCTTTGTCGGTAAGATACTGCTCAATATTTCCGGATAGGATTCTTGCTTGGTCGGGTTGGGCGATATCAGCGTAGACGGTATCGACACCTTGGACTATGCTCCTGTATTTCTGTGGAAACCTGGCGTCTCCGAAAATCGGAGTCATGTTTCTCCGGTCCTTGCTTGCATTGTTGACCAAGTCTCTGAATGGTCGCTGAGCGAATTCTACGCAGTAAACTCTTCCTGTCTCCCCCACAATATCGCTTACGTGACTTGCAGTCGTGCCACTAGCCGCCCCAAGGTACAGAATGCTGTTGCCTTGTTTGATAGGAACTTCGGACAGCCCGTTAAGGACAGCGGCAGCTAACTTGCTCCTGTACGGGTCCCAGACCCGATATTCTCTACCTGCGATCTTGAGGATGTCTTCCCCGTAGACGGCGTTCCCCGGGTCCTGGCTGAGTGTGGCCAGTCTCTCCCTTCCTTCTAGGACCACCCAGTACATCCCTTCGAAAGTCTTGTGTGGGTGTGCGCCAGGTCTTTCCATGTTCCCTCTTATGCGGCGGGGCTTGATATCGACCTTTCAGGTCTACGATCTTCTTATCGAGTGCGTCCCTAAGCCGTTGCCCTGTGTCACCTCCCCCATACGCATCCATTCGGGCTGCTATGGCGAGTTTGCCTGCAACTGCTCTCGCGATCTTTCCTCTGAGCCATTTGGGCGATTGATGAATTGGTGCGTATTGGAAGATGATTCCATGCTTTGGGGGTCTTGCTCCGGTTTTCAGCGTTCTGAATAGCGCTTTCTCTGCACCCAGCACTTGCAGTGTGCTTGACGGCATTTTTGCGATATTCTCTAGTCCCCCTGCCATCGAGATGAGTTTTGCAGAAAGAACCGCGCCGAGCACGGAGGTCATGTTCGGCGCTACCTCTCCCATGATCTTGTCAGTGTATTTCTCTGCGTGCTCTCTCAAGCTATAGAGGTCAAGGACCGATCCGCAGACTTCACGGAGCCATTCTAGATCGGAGCCTGACATCTCGGCCCCGGAGGATTTCTCTGCAGACGCGGAGATCTGGGTCGCTCTATCTTGGGGTATGCCAAGTTTCGCTAGAGCATCATATGAGAAAGAGTCTCGGGTTCCGAGACTGTAGACGAGTCGAACATACGAGTCGTGTTTCTCCACTAATCGGTCCAGTTCTGGGAAGTGTAGTCCATACCATTCCCTGACTCTGCCCGCAAGGAGGTTCAGAATCTTGTCTAGGTCTTCGATGCTACGAACGGTCTGAATGGCGTACAGATCTCGCTTGGTTGTGGCCTCCGTGATAGCCGTCTTGGCGAGTTCAAGGGAAACGTCCCTCACGAATTGTTCGTAGTCTTCTTTCGATTCTATGATTCTTAGACGGACGAGAATTGATGGTAGTCTGTTCCTAAGTTTCGAAATGGTGGGATCGTTATCATCTTGGACTACTTCTGATTTGACGATGGAACGGGCGAGTCTGGCGAGAGGCTCGCTGTCTACCATGATCCTCTCAAGCTCAAGACGTGAGAGCCTTTGCACAAAATCTGAGGACTCCGCGGGGAGTTCGCCGTTCTGGACTTTCCTAAGCTGGGAAGCGGCATCGCTCGGATTGTGGGCAAAAAGTGCTCTCTCTGAAACCTTACCCGTTTTTTCGAGTAGAAAGAGTCCCGCCGGGGAATCGATTAGGTACGCTTTCAAGACGCTACTCCTGACTTGGACACGAGTGTATGACTGCAATTCGATAGTCGTGCGAAGATAATTAGCACGGCGATGGCGTTCATGCTCAGACCCTCTTGGAACCGGATTTATCGGTAGAGTTTGCGGGTATTAAACTCCCCAATCCGACGATTTTAGCCTCGGGGATTCTAGGAGTCTCTGGTGAGATGCTGATCCGGGTTTCCAGGGCCGGTGCGGGCGCCGTCGTCTCCAAGTCTTTCAATAGGAAGGGGAGGGAAGGATACAGAAACCCGTCTTTCATCGAAGTCCAGAGCGGCTTTCTTAACGCACTAGGCATACCAAACCCGGGAATGGAAGAGATGCGGGAAGAGGTTGAGGTTGCCTCTAAGCAAGGAGTGCAAGTCATAGCGAGCGTTTTCGGGTTTGATGCGGAAGAATTTGCCGAGGCCGCAGTGATGGGGGAGAGGGGCGGTGCGATTGCGGTGGAGTTGAATGTTTCGTGCCCGCATGTGAAGGAGCTTGGGGTTGAGATTGGCCAACGACCAAAAGTCGTTGCCGAAGTTACCCAAGCGGTGAAGAATCGAGTGAACATCCCAGTATTCGTAAAGCTAAGCCCGAATGTTACCGACATCACCGAGGTAGCTAGGGCGGCTGAAAGCGCGGGCGCCGATGCTGTCACAGCGATCAACACGGTGTTAGGAACTGCAGTGGACGTCGATTCCGGTCTTCCGATTCTCGGAGGCGTCCTGGGGGGACTCTCCGGTCCAGCCATACACCCTGTCGCGCTTAGAGCGGTCTATCAGATCAGGCAGGCAGTTCGAATCCCCGTCATCGGGGTAGGCGGGATCGAGGACTGGAAGGGCGCTGTGCAAATGATGATGGCGGGTGCGTCGGCAGTCCAGATCGGAAGTGCAATTACAATCAAGGGTCTCGACGTGTTTCAAGAAGTGACCACTGGGATAGGGAAGTTTCTAGAACGAAAGGGATACAGTTCAGTTCGCGAAATTTTGTCGATGGCCTCAACTCGCAGAGTCGAGGGTTAATGAGACACGAAGCGCTTGCTCTCAAGATAGTGGGCTAGGAGCGAAGCCACTTCTTCGAGGGTCTCTCGATCGTTTTCGTTGAATGCGGAAAGTCGACTGCTGTCGATATCTATCTCACCCAGCACTCCTTTCGATCCCTTTATCGGGACAACTATCTCTGATCGGGTTGCTGCGAAGCAGATGAGATATCGTGGGTCCTTGCCAACATCAGGGATCACGATTGTCGCTCCTTCCTTAGCCGCAGAGCCGCATATTCCCTGTCCTATAGGTATCCTAACATGTTCTGTCTCTTCATCCTGCGCATAGGCTGCAACCCTAGATCGTCTTCTTATACGAGATAGATGTCTACCCAGTCGAAGTGATCAGAACTCTCCCGCAGTTGCCGCACCGACATCGTCAATGCCTTATCTAAGGGCTAGCTCGAAAGCGCACCGCTCAGGCTAACGAGAACTCTAGAATAATCTTGGTCTTGACAGTTTGTGCCACAGACTTGGACATTCTCACCTATCAGTTCATTCTAGGGTTCTTATATGATTCTCGACAATCATACGGTCGTCGGCTCCTCGTGAACAAGATCCAATGGCTCGAATGGGGAAAAGAGAGCTTCGAAAAAGCACAATCTCTGGGTAAACCGATTCTATTGGACATAACAGGTTCTTGGTGCCACTGGTGCCACGTTATGGATAACACGTCCTACTCCGATCCCGCGGTCATTGACTCGGTGAACAAGAATTTCATTCCAGTCAGGGTCGACACTGACAAGAGGCCAGATGTTAATCGACGTTACAACATGGGGGGTTGGCCTACCACCGCTTTCTTGGACAATGAAGGGAGGATTATCACTGGCGGAACCTACATCCCTCCTCAGCAACTGAGGGAAGTTCTCCGCTCAGTTCTAGACTTTTACGGAACAAACAAGGGCAAGGTTGGAAGTAAACTTCAATCGTCGCGAATTCGTCCCGCCAAGAACGAACCGTTGTCTGACAAGATCACAAAGGACGTTGCAACCACGGTCGCGGTCAACTTTGACATAGATTATGGAGGATTTGGCTTCGAGCCCAAGTTCCCTCATACCGAGGCATTAGAGTACGCCCTCTTACGTTACCGCTATCACGCGGAAAAGGAAATGCTGACCGTTGTCACTAAGACGCTTGACAAGATGGGTACTGGAGGAATCTATGACCGGGTAGAACAGGGATTCTTCCGGTATAGCACTACTCGAGATTGGTCGATTCCCCATTTCGAGAAGATGGCCGAGGACAACGCAAAATTGCTCGCGGTATACTTGCACGCATTCCAGATAACAGGTAAAGCGCTGTACAGAGATGTGGCTGAAGGAATCGTGAATTACGTGAACACAAGTCTGTCCGACTCGGAGCACGGAGGGTTCTTCGGCAGTCAGGATGCAGATGAAGAGTACTACAAGCTTGATCTCTCTAAGCGAAGGACTCGGAAGAGTCCAGCTGTTGACAAGACACTCTATACGAATTACAACGCGCTATTCATCTCGTCATTCCTTCTCTCCAGTATCGTCCTTGATCGGCCAGAGGTTGGCAAGTTCGCAATCAAAACTCTAGATCGCATACTCGCTCTACCATCTGACGGAGCACTGCCTTTTCACTACTGGAAAGAAGATGAGGGTGTGAAGTTGAAGGGGCTCCTAGTTGATTATGCGTCGCTGCTCCACTCACTTCTCGACGCCTACGAGTATTCAGGCAAACTGGCCTATCTCGAAAAGGCAACCGCATTGGCGGACGATTCGATTGAGAAGCTAAGCGACAAAGTCACAGAAGGCTTCTACGACATTCCACTGGACGCTTCAACTCTGGGGGAGCTCAAGACGAGGGACAAACCAATCGATGAAAACAGCTTGATGGCGAATGGGCTGATGAGGCTTTCATGGCTCTTGGAGAGAGCTGACTACGCAATGGTCGCGGGCAAAGCATTGAGTTTGTTCAACGAGGACTACGAGAGATACGGAGTTGCAGGAGCAAGCTACGCGTTAGCGTTGGACTCTTACATTAACGGTCCAATAGGGATCACAATTATCGCATCTCCAAAGTCAAAAGAATCCGGTGCGCTCAAGGCGGGATCTCTTAAACTGTATCCGGGTCGACGATACGTCAGATATCTTGATCCGGGCAAAGACTTGGACCAAATAGGGCGACTCGGATTCGACGGGGCTAAAGCTCCGGTAGCGTATGTGTGCGCAGGGAAAACCTGCGGGCCTCCAATCAATGATCCCTCGGTATTAGAGACCACTCTTTCTTCCCTACTTGCCCAGTAATCGTCCGCTCCCGGCAACTCTATCCCTGGAGCTCGGGACTCACCAAGAGTATCGATCCCCTACTAGAACTCGAGTTCAAAATCCTTGTCGAGGGCCAATCCTTGCCTAGTCCGGATCTGATCCTTCATACCGGCAAAATCTATCCAGACGCTGGATCTCGAAGGCGTTTTGAAGCACTCGCGGTTCGCAAAGGCAGAGTCACAGATATTGGAACTAACAAACGGATTTTCGCTATAAAATCGAAAACCACTAAAATAATCAATCTTCACGGCCGGACCGTGCTACCCGGCTTCCACGACTCGCACATTCACCTCCTAAATTACGGAATGCTTCTTCAGACTCTCAACCTTTCAGGCGCCCAATCGATTGAGGAGATCAAGAAGCGAGTAAGGAAGTGGAACACCACCACACCCCACGATATATGGGTGCTCGGTAGAGGATGGGATGATGAGAGGCTTCGAGAACACCGATATCCGACAAGAAACGACTTGGACCTTGCAACTTCAAACCCTGTTTTCCTAAAACGAATCTGTGGCCACGTAGCAGTTGCCAACTCCGCCGCCCTGTCCCTGGCCGGAATCGTCAATCGGACTGTCGACCCCCCCGGAGGCCGAATTCTCAGAGATTCTCGTGGAAAGCCCAACGGGGTCCTAAAGGAGACTGCAATAGAACTGGTTGAGAAGGTAATCCCCGAGTCGATGGAGAAGACAAAATCCGCTTTGGTCCACGCCTCTAGGAAGCTCGTAAAAGTCGGATTGACATCTTTGCACTGCATAATTACCAACTTAACGGAGCTGAACGCTCTCCGAGAGTTGAAACGTGAACAACAGCTTCCACAGTCAATTTATGCAATTATACCCGCGAACCTTGTCGACAGGCTCGGATCCGGGGGCCTATCAAGAGTACGAAGCAGAGGCCGTTTTCGAATTGGAGGACTAAAGCTATACCTGGACGGTTCCCTAGGAGCACGTACAGCCGCTCTTAATCAGCCCTACGACGATGACCCCGGCTCAAGGGGCATGATCACACTGAACAGCAGAGAACTGAGGAGGGTAGCCTCAAAGGCAAGAGACTCGAAATTCCAGTTGTGCATCCATGCCATTGGAGACAAGGCAGTAGACCTCGCAGTCGAGGTCCTTGGCGAGATCTTTGGGACAAGAGGTTGCAGGCAGCTCCGGCATCGAATAGAACATGCGTCAATAGTCAACGAAAAGTCGATGAAGGAAATGCGCAGATTAGGGATAATCGCCTCCATACAACCGAGATTCATTTATTCGGACAAGTGGGCGGAAGATAGGCTAGGGCATAGAAGGCTGCCTCAGCTCTACCCTTTTGCATCAATGACCAAGGCAGGAATCAGGCTCGCTGCGGGGTCTGATTGCCCAGTAGAAGACCCAGATCCGTTTGAAGGGATCTGGTCAGCGGTCGCCAGGCCCGGTCTCGATGAAGGGGAAAGGCTCACAGTGAGAGAGGCTCTGACAGCATATACCAGGAGCGCTGCATACGCTTCTTTCTCAGAGGACTTCACGGGCACTCTCGCTCCCGGCAACGCCGCCGATATGATTGTGTTGAACAGAGACCCATACGAGTCCAGTCGAGAGTCCCTGCGACAAGTAAGAGTAGTGAGGACCATAATTGACGGAAAAGTGGTCTCCTAGACTCTTTCCGGAGACTCAGACGGTAGCAATACATCGTGGGGCCTTGCTTCCTCGGCGCCAGAGTTGGTAATGCCCGCCAGCTTAGATTTTTCCCAGAGTTCCGGAATTGTCTTAGCGCCCGCATAGCCCATTGATGCCTGTAGCCCTGCGACCATCTCTTGCACCACAACGCTCAGCTCACCTTTGTACGGGACCCATCCCTCAACTCCCTCAGGCAAGCCTTTCGATGGTTGAGCGTATCGGTCAGAGGAGAATCTCTTTGCCATTGCAGATGGGCTTCCCATTCCTCGATATTGCTTGTAGTACCTTCCCCCGATAGTTATCAGCGTGCCTGGAGCTTCTTTTGAGCGAGCAAAAATATTGCCCATCATAACAGCAGAGGCTCCTAGGGACAGGGCGATCGCTGCGTCGCCTGGGCCCCTGATGCCTCCGTCGGCGATTATCGGAAGTTTTGAGCCGTACGTGCGGAGAGCATCCGCGACTTGTGCCGTGGCGAATACGGTTGGGGACCCAGCCTTGGTCGCCTCCATCGTGGTACAGATGGAGCCCGATCCGATTCCAACTCTGAACCCTGCCACCCCGTCGAGTTTGGACAGAATGTCTTCAGCAGCCTGATAGGTCCCAATACTCCCGACAATAATGTCAGTATTGACCTGCTCAAGCATCTTCTTCATCGAACTGAACACATTTGCGTTGTGGAAATGGGCGACATCTATAACTAGAATGTCTGCGGCCTCGCTGAGTTTCTTCGCTCTCTTAAGATCGAATGGTGACACCGCGGCCCCGCAGAGGAGTTGGCCATTCTCGTCGCGGGCGGCGTTGGGAAACCGTCCACGCTGGAGGATGTCCTTTATCGTCATGAGTCCCTTCAATCGGCCTTCTTTATCGATGAGGGGGAGCTTCTCCACTCGATGCTTGTGAAGAATCTCCTTCGCTCCATCAATGTTGGTGTCTGCGGGAGCAGTGATGACCTTCTTCGTCATCACATCGCTAGTGAGAAGATTCGAATCTGCAAAACGGACGTCTCGTCCTGTCAAAATGCCGACGAGATGTTCCCCTTGAACTACCGGCAGTCCTGAAATGTCATGCTTCTGCATCAACTCGGTCGCATACTTCACGGTTGCCTCGGGACTGATCGTGATGACTTCTCTGATGACTAGGGACTCTGCCCTCTTCACCTTCTTTGCCATCTCCAGTTCCTCTTCAGCGGTGCAATTTCGGTGAATGACCCCCAATCCGCCCAACCGTGCCAAGCCTATGGCCATCTCGCTCTCTGTAACGGTGTCCATCGGACTAGAAACCAGTGGGACGTTGATTGAATGTTTCAGAGATACTTGAGTAGATAACTGGACTTGGCTTGGTTCAACTTCAGTCCATCCGGGAAGGAGAATCAGGTCCCTGAACGTGACCGCGACATCAGAGTTTTTGAACTTCGCCCTGAATCCTTTTTCAGACACCTATTCTCGAATACTCCCGGTGAGTTTCACCGTAGCATGTTCTCTTTCCTTATTATACATGGCGGCGGTCCCTCCCAGTTCATACATTTCTCCGACCGTTGTCTTGAACCGTTTTTTCATTATGGCGTTGCCGAATAGATCCGGAGGGGCTCAGGTCGGCATTCCAATTGGAATATCTATACGCTAGACAATATATAATTGGAATATCGGGCCCTTCATCTTGAGCAGGTCTTGAGTCTAGTCAAGGATTCTGCCCTCGCGCCGACCGGCCGCGTCAAACTGGCGTGGGCACGAGAAAATATGCCAGTGCTCGCCAGAATTTCTCGAAGATTCGCTGCGGCCAAGGCCTTCAAAGGACACCGAGTAGGAATGTGTCTCCATCTGGAAGCCAAGACCGCGGTCCTTAGCGAGGTTTTCCTGAAAGCAGGGGCGGAGGTTGCCATCACCGGAAGTAATCCTCTCACGACTCAAGATGATGTGGCGGCAGCGCTATCTGAAACGGGGGTTCATGTCTATGCCTGGAGGGGTGTTACAGATAGAGAACACAAGGCGAACCTGGATCGGGTTCTTGGGTTGAAGCCTGACATTCTGATCGATGACGGCGCTGAACTCGTAATTGCGACACATCTGAAGGGTAAACGGTTTTTCGAGAAGATCATTGGGGCTTGTGAGGAAACCACCACCGGAGTCACCCGGTTAAGAGCTATGGAGAAGGACGGTCAACTGAAGTTTCCAGTCATCGCCGTTAATGACGCTCTTACCAAGTATCTCTTTGACAGCAGATACGGAACGGGACAGTCGGCGCTCGAGGGAATCATGCGCGCGACAAACCTTCTGTTGGCAGGCAAGAGCGTAGTTGTGGCAGGATTTGGCTGGGTGGGACGTGGTGTTGCGCTGAGAGCAAAAGGAATGGGGTCAAGAGTGATCGTAACAGAAGTGGACCCAGTGCGAGCCTTGGAAGCATTGATGGAAGGTTTTGACGTAATGCCGATGGCGGAAGCCGCCAAGATAGGGGATCTCTTCATCACGGCAACCGGTAACACCGATGTAGTCACCGCAGCTCACATGAGTCAGATGAAGGACAAGGCGATTCTCTGTAACGTGGGCCACTACGACGTCGAAGTGAAAGTCAAGGACCTCGAGAAGATAGCCGTTGGGCGGAAGAAGGTAAGACCAGAAGTCACTGAGTACAGATTGAAGTCTGGGAAGCGACTCTACCTCTTGTCAGACGGGAGACTTGTTAACCTCGCCGCGGCGGATGGGCACCCCGCGGAAGTCATGGACATGAGCTTCGCCGGTCAAGCTTTGTCAGCTGAATACCTTCTCCGACATGGTTCTAAGCTCGAGTCGAAGTTGATTCGAGTTCCAGAAGAGTTGGACTTACAGATTGCCCGCTGGCGTCTGGAGGAATTCGGGAAACGGATCGATTCATTGACTAGGCTCCAACAAGACTACGCTAGATCATGGCGGCTCTGAGCACAACGCACAGCTAGATGTACAGCTCTGCACAGCCACGTCCCGAGCTGACGATACCGAAGTTTGGACTCAACCGAGTCAATCGCAGAGGCTTTTGTCCGAGTTCTTTCCTCGTAACCGGTAACAGTTTCACCCACCTCCGAGGATTCAAGCTTGCCCCTCAGCGTAGCATTTTACCTAATTTTCGTCTAAAGCTAATTAGTTCTGACAGCCGACTTGCGACGCCCCGGTGGTTATGGGCTGCTGTCTCGTTTGTTTGGATCCAGATCTTTTCATAGAGTGCGAGAGAAGCGCGTAAGAAAATTCCGTCCACCAGCATGGGCATTACTGTTGGTCGCGATCTTCGCCCTCTGGGAGTCAGTCTGCCTCTCCGGACTTGTGTCAAGCAGCCAGCTCCCAGCACTTCACGACGTTATCTTGGCTCTCATCCAGCTCGCGGGAACGCCATTTTTCTTGGTGCACGTTGGCCAGAGTTTTGCTAATGTTACGACGGGAGTTTCGTTGGCACTGGTCTTGGTGTTTCCCCTAGCTCTACTTGTGGGAATGCGAAGTCAACTTGATCAGGCGATCACTCCAATCATAATGCTGGTGGGTGCTCTTCCCGATCTTGCGATTCTAACGCTTCTAGTTACAGTGATAGGGCGAGGAAATGTTGCCGCTGTTGCAATCTCCGCTTTCAGTGCTTTTTTCCCCGTGTATTTTACGATCCGACAAGGGGTGAAAGAAATACCTGGCGATTATTTCCACGTCACATCAGTATTCAAGGCCGGAAGAGTTCAGACTTTCACGAAAATGATCCTTCCGTCGATCTTTCCCAACCTTGTCACGGGCCTTCGCTTGTCCTTTGAATTCAGCTGGAACGTGTTGCTTGCGGTCGAGGTCATTGCAAGTGTGGCTGGGATTGGAACCTTCATTTCTTCCAGCCTAGGAAGCTCAGCGCATTCGTTGACTTACGGTCTGGCCGCAATAATGACGGTTGGTCTTATCACGATTGCGATAGACAGAGCCGTCTTCGAGAGGTTTGAGAATCGCATCAAGAGGTGGCGGTAGGACTTGCATGTAGAACTGTCCAACGTTACAAAGGTCTACGAGGACCCACCTCAACTCGTAACAGCCCTCAAGGATATCTCGTTTCATGTGAATGAGGGAGAGTTTCTGTGCATTGTAGGACCGAGCGGATGCGGCAAGTCGACACTCTTGAGGATGATCGCCGGACTAGATCATCCCTCCTCCGGCCAGATTCGTTTCAGGGGTGATCTCCTTACCGCACCTCACTCAAAGATCAGCATGGTCTTCCAGACCTTTGCTCTGCTTCCTTGGAGAACCGTAATTCAGAACGTCGAATTCGGACTTGAGGTCCAAGGGCGGTCGAAAAAGGAGAGAGCTGAGGTTGCGATGGATCTTCTCGAGATGGTTGGGCTCAAGGGATCAGAGAATCTCTTTCCAAAACAACTCTCAGGAGGAATGAAACAACGAGTCGGCATCGCTCGTGCACTCGCCATAGATCCAGAGGTGATTTTGATGGACGAGGCGTTTAGCGCTATCGACGAGTTCACCGCGGAATCTCTGAGAGCCGAGGTTGCTGAGATTCACAATGAGACCCAGAAGACGTTCCTTCTTGTAACTCACAACCTTCCCGAGGCGATTGAGCTGGCCGACCGCATCCTTGTCCTTTCAGCACGTCCGGCCAAAGTCAAGAGCATTGTAGGTGTAGAGCTAGAGCGCCCGAGAATTCAGACAGATTCAGAGTTTGTGAGCATTCATCGTGACATTTTCGCGTTGCTCCAGGCGGAACTGGAAAACAGCATCATGCGACATAGACTCAGCGGACTAAAGGAGTTCAAGAGACTCCAAGACATGGAGGATCGCTAAGATCGAATGAAATTCGTCCTTGTTATGGGAGGGGCATTTCTCTTGGTCGCTGGACTTATGGCCTACTCCATGATTCCTAATCTTCACATGATTCCGCTTCAGTCTGCTCAGATGGTTGTCAATCCCAGATCAATCCCAGTGAGCTCAGCTTCTCTGTCCGAGACTCCGGAAAATGTCAGCTTGTTTCCAGGGAGAGAAAACGAATTGCTCGTTAATCTGACGGTGTACACTCAATCAGGAGCACCATCTTCGATCCAGTTCAAGTTCTTTCCGGAAGGGGCGTTCCAAAACTGTATGCTTAACGTGGAACAGAGGGGGTGCCTCGTTAATCAGACTGTTTCGAACTCTAGCATTCGAATTCCTTTGAACGCCTCGACGACTTACTATTTCGGTTTTGATAATAGAGATTCCAGCGGTTCAAAAGAGGTGCTTTTGTCGGCAACTCTGGTTGCGAGTTCGGTCAGTACCATGGTGGCGAGAGATGGGGGAATGAATTTTGCTGGATTAGGGATGAGCTTGATTGGGCTCCTGGTCACTCTTTACGGGGTCTTTGCCAAGACCGTCATTCCTTGGGAGTGAGTCGGAAATCGGGCTCACGGTCGGCGAGCTGGTTGGTATAAGGGGCGCCGATTGAGTCGTAGGTCGAATCTTGTTCCTGCTTCGTCTGTGGTTCACCGTTATTCCTAACACCACTATTGCAAGGAGTATCGCAGCTGTTGCGGCTGTTGCAAATGAGGGTTCTACCGTTACTCGATAAGTAGCGGTCATAACAGTGTCTGTGATAACGGAAACCCATCGCGGATTCGCCGTGCTCCCGTCATTCCAAGCAGCGAACGAGTTCGTCAGTCCAATTTGGATTGTTGTGGAGCCTAGTGAGAGAGGTACTTGGGACTGAACATAGACCTGGTGAGGCCCATAATGTACTGGTAGCCTCAATTCGTTGGATCGGTCCGAGGTCAGGTTCGTCCCGTCAACTGAGATGAGCATTCCGGGGGCGGGAGTGTTTACTTGGAGAAGTAGCCGTGGTGAACTCGTCCTATCGACGATTATAGTGTAGGCGGTGGAGTTCGTGGTGGTTACAATTATCTTGACAAAGTTCGGAGGGTCCGAAAAGGTGTTGTTGCTAACGCACGGCGAGGAACAAGGTCCAAATGCGGCGTCGCTTAGGTCCCCACCAGGATGTGCGTCGATGAGTCGAAGATTGCCATGCCCCCCTGCTATGCTCTCATTTACCTTGTAGATTAGCAAGCCGGCGCCTGGATAGTCCGACGGGAATGGGAGATACTGATCATAAGGTCCAAGTTTTGCTCTCATCTCTATGAGGTAGTATGACAGAGATCCGTCGGAGTTCACGCTGATTGGGATCTTAACGGCCTGTATTCCCGAAGTGGGAAGTTCTAGATTTTGGACAGTTATTGTTGACAAATTGCCGGGGTAGACTGTACGTAAGCTTGAGTTGGAGATCCATCCTAGCTTGATCTTTGACCAGGATGAATGTTGTGACGGGTGAGTTCCAGGTGACGGTTGTAAGGGATTCCCACTGTTTGGGTTCCATTCTCCGAGCGCCATGATTTCCCAGTAGCCGACAAAGTTGTTGACAGGGTCTATCTGCTGCGTCAGGTCGTAAAGGTCTGGCAGGCCCTGAAGATGGCCAGCCTCGTGGGCGTAGACCCCAACGGGGTCGGACTCTGAGACTACCGAGGTCGAGATCTGGAATGAGTCTAGGGGAGAGGGATTGAAAACGAAGCCCGGGATGGTAAATGAGTGGATGTCGGTAGACGAATGTGGGGGCATCGCCTCATCGTTTCCGGCATGGACAATTATCGCGTACCTGTAATCATGAAAGTTCACTCCCGCCCTGTACGCCGCCTGAAGTGAGTCAGTAACTAGTTGATTGTCGATGGATGCAGTATTCGCGCTATAGTATTCCATGGTCTGCTGCAGCGAATACCATGAGGAGGTTGCGGAGGGACTGAGCGTCGTCGCAAACGAGACGACATCATACGAGTCTTCGGCGTAGTAGCTGTTCATAACGGAGAGGGTGTTGGCTATCCGAGTTGGAGAAGTGCTGTTGGGCTTGTCGGAGAACTCTATGAGGACTACGAGAGTCCGCTGGGGGCCGCTTATCGGAGCGAGGATAGGATTAGAATCCTTGCCAACCAGTGGAGCCGAATTATGAGGTTGGATTGGACCTATTTGGGAAATGAGTAGAGCAGCTATGACGACAGGAACGACTAGAAGGGTGATCCGGAAGGGCATCTACCATCCTGGAGCAATTTCTGGTGCTCGCTTCTTCTTGGAGCGCAAAAGCCGTCTGTAACTGGTTCAATTGGAGCAAAGTTCCATCGAGAAACCGGGAATCGTTCTTCCGGCGCCTCCTCACGGTGCGGACGAGAGAACAATCGTTTGACAGCGGCGCGGCAAGACAGCGGTCCGGCTAGCCTTAAATATGGTGATTCCTGAGAATCGCCGTTCATAGAAGATCGTTCTCTGGGATTTCAGATGAGTCATCGAGATGTAGGAATTGTCGGTTACGGCGTGTACATTCCATGGGAACGGATCGAGACCGAGAAGATTGTAAGAGAACGGGAGAGAAAGCGAGGCAAAGAGCTGGAAAGAGTCCTAGAGAAGGTCAGACACGGGCTACTTCTTAGAGAGAAAGCTCTCGCGGGTCACACTGAGGATACGATTACAATCGCCACTGAGGCCGCTGAGAACGCGGTTAGAATGGCGGGCATCTCCCCGGACGAGATTGGAACAGTCACAGCGGGCTCCGAATCGAAACCATATGCGGTTGGAACGATCGCACGTCACGTCGCCTCATTCATCGGAATGGGACAGAACGTCTTCGTCGCCGATCTGGAGGGAGCATGCAATTCAGGCATGCAGGGAGTCGGCTTCATAGATTCGGAGATTCGTAGCGGTCGCATCAAGTACGGCCTCGCGATAGGTGCGGACGTCGCCCAAGCCGAGCGAGGCGATCCTCTAGAATATTCCTGCGGGGCGGGTGCCGGAGCCTTCGTTCTTGGCCGGACGGATCTGATCGCAACCATCGAAGATATTGCGCCGTTTTCAAGTCTGTTCATGGACTTTTGGAGACGCGATCAGGCAGCAGTACCGTCGCATTTCGGGCGGACCACCGTTGAAGCTTACAAGTCGCATGTCATCGGTGCTATCGCCAATCTCTTCCGTAAACATCCTGATCTATCCCTGTCGGAGTTTGATGCGATAACCTTCCATCAACCCTCTGGATACCTGCCCATGAAGACATGCGCCGCTCTGACCGAGGACAAGATTCCTTACGTGGAGGATGAATCCATCGCCGAAAGAATGAGGCTTACCGAGCAGGATATCGAGAAGAAAGTCAAGCCTTGGCTCAAAGTCTTGGACACGGGCAACACTTATGCGGCTTCGACGCTCATATCCCTCGCATCTGTTTTCGACAATTCCAAACCCGGAGATCAGGTTCTAGCAGTCTCCTACGGCTCTGGAGCATATTCTAACGCAACTTGGTTCGAGGTTCAAGATGGTATTGAAGAGAAGAGGGGGCTGACACCCACGGTAGAGGAATACGTCAAGAGGAAGACGACGATAAAGATAGAAACCTACCAGGATCTGATCAGGGCTCGTCTGCATAGAATAAAGCAGAGGCTTGAGATCCCTAGGCTCGTCGGGGATGTAGAGCCGGTAAACGGCAAATCCTTTACTCTCAGTCTATGCTATGGATGCGAACGGATCTATTTCCCTGCCAGAGAGAAATGTCTTGATTCAGAATGCACTGGGAAGATGGAGGTCAAGCGTTACCCGCTCATCGCTCGGTTGAAGAGCGTATCCAAGCTACCTCTCAAGAAGAGATTCACATCAAACTTCGAGCTACTTGACCAGAACAAAGTGTTGTTTGTCGATGCAAAGCTTCAGGACTTGAAACCCGGTGTCAAGCTTGAGGGCGTACTGCGGAGACTCGACTACGAGGGAAAGGATGGCCTAATCATGTATGGGATCGCGTACCGGCCTGTCTTCCAAGAGACTCTGGGGTTTATCGCAAGGCCAAAGCCTCTAGTAATCGCGCCTCCACAGTACGCCTAGAAGATTTTGAAGCGATAGGGTCGCCTCTGTTAGTCTCAGCCAGACCTCCGGTCGCGTAGCATGTACCTTTTCGAATCAACTCCCGAAGCCAAATTCAGAAGGAGAGTTCAGAGTTTCGCAAAGGAGCATGTTGCTCCTGTAGCCGAGAAAGTCGAAGAGGGATGGTTTCCCCGGGAAGTACTCCGGAAACTGGGAGAGCAACAGCTTCTCGGAGTTGCTTTTTCGAAGAGTGATGGAGGCCTTGGGCTAGGCTGGAGTTTCGAAGTGATTGTGGCTGAGGAGATCTCAGCCGTAAGCGGGGCTACAGAAATGGCCCGGTTGGCTTCAGGGGCATTGTACGCTGCGCCACTCGCTCACTTTGCAAGTAGACCGCAGAAACGGAGGTTTCTCAGACCTGTGCTCGCGGGGGAGAAGGTTGGGGCGCTTGCGCTAACCGAGCCAGGAGCCGGGTCAGACGCGGCCTCTATCAAGACCCATGCGGAACGTCGAGGGCATGATTTCGTTCTCAACGGTGAGAAGCGTTTCATTACAAATGGTGGAGTTGCTGATTTCCTCTTCGTATTCGCCGTCACTGAGCCTCGAAAGCCTCCCAAGTCTGGAGTTAGCGCCCTTGTTGTCCCGAGAGAATTCGAAGGAGTGCAAGTGGTGAAGACATACGGTCTCCTTGGGATGCGCGGCGCAAACGTCGTCCATCTTAGATTTCGCAACGTAAGGGTTCCCGAGGAGAATATTGTTGGGGGGCTTCACAGAGGATTCCCGATACTCCTTGATGAACTTGATCGGGAACGCCCCGCGGTCGCGGCGGGAATGCTGGGGATCGCTCGCTCAGCCTTTGAGTCAACCGTAGACTATTCGTCAAAGAGACAGCAGTTCGGCCGGCCGATCAAGGAGTTCGAAGGGGTTAGTTTCAAACTGTCAGACATGCTCGTTAAGCTTGAAGCGTCCCGCCTGCTCATCGTCAAGGCGGCTCGGCTGCTCGATGAAGGAAAACTAGCAAGACTCGAAGGCGCAACCGCGAAGCTCTTTGCCACTGAGTCAGCTTTCGAAATAACGCACCAAGCATTGCAGGTTCACGGAGGAATTGGGTATACTAAGGATCTCCCGATCGAGCGCTATTTCCGTGACGCTAGATTCATGATGATTGGCGGGGGAACGAGCGAGATCATGCGATTCCTGATTCAGCGAGAGATCTACAGGGAGAGGAGCCGACGGTCGTCATGATTGTTACTGGGAATTTTGCCGGCTAGTTACGCGAGGCTTTAGTCGATTTGGGGAAAGGGAGAGTGCGAAGAAAGGCCCTATTTGTATGTCCACAGTGGAGATCGAAAATTATCGATGGAAGTGCGAGAATTTCCTGAAGGGCTACTGCCCTGGTAAAGACTGTGATATTTGCGCAAAGATGACGAATAGATTGTTGTTGAAGGGTCTGGTGAAGATCACTCACGCGGATGAGATTCTTCAGCCCCAGCAGGCGACTGCTCCGAGCAGCCAGCCCTAGGTTTCCCTCCTCTTTTTGAGAAACATTCTACAGACGATATAAGAATCGCGCATTTTCTTTTCGAGGTAGGTTTATACCACATGGCGGCCAATATAACCTATGGATTCCAGATACGATCCACACGGCTATCCACAGCAATCTCACGCCGGCCCGGGGGGCGCCTGACAAATGGTCGACTTTCACTACTTCATTTTCATCATAAACGCTGATGCAGCGGTTTTCGGAGTTATCGTCTTTCTCATGAGCTACATCGCGTTAAGGCTCGTCTACAGGATGTGGCGACGCAGTCTACGCTGCCCGCACTGCGGCGAAGTCTACGCCGCCAGGCACATAGCGCACATCCCGGAGAAAACGCTCCCTAACACTTTGTGGACTTGAAGTCTTAGACTCAAGTCTGTTCCTTTTCTAGTCTTCCGCGTATCAAGGCTTAGGGCGTCCTGAGAAAAGATAGCGCGAACTCTTTTGCATGTCTTTCCGTGCCGCGGTGCTTACCGCCAACATTTCTCAGATGGTGGTAAAACTCGTGAATGAGCACATAAGGGTCGTAGAGATACTCTTGATTGGATATGTAAATCGTTTTTTCACGATGGACATAGCATCCAAGCGCCCTCTTCTCCCCGCGCGGGAGTCCGATTCTGAGAGCAGGCATTTCAACGCGATAATGCTGGGAGAGGAGTTCAAGCGCGTCCTCCGGACGCTTCTCGATCGAGATTAGTTGGACTATTCTATCCTGGAACTGCCTCTCATCCAAGGTAGGATTCGACTTGAATACTGGCAGGCTCGTAGTCTACAAGTCTCCCTGCTTGAAAGTCTTCGTACGCCTTGAGGTCCAAGAGACCGTGTCCGCAATTGTTGAACGCTATGACTTTCTCTTCTTTTGACTCCTTACATCTTATCGCTTCATCAACTACGTATTTGATGCAATGCGCGGTCTCTGGCGCGGGGATCATTCCTTCAGTCTGCGCGAACGTTCTCGCAGCCTTGAAAACCTCTGTCTGATGATAGGCGATGGGCTTTACCAGTCCCTTGTTGATCAGATAGCAGAGTGAGGGGGCCTTTCCATGATATCGTAGGCCCCCCGAGTGGATGGGCGGTGAAACATACTTGTGTCCAACGGTGTACATTTTCAACAGCGGAGTCATTTCCGCGGTATCCCCAAAGTCGTAGGTGTAGATGCCTCGAGTCGTTGAGGGTACAGCCTTTGGTTCGCACGCGACAAACTCTGACTCGGATTTGCCTTTCAACCTGTCTAACATGAAGGGATAGGCGAAGCCAGCGAAGTTCGATCCTCCTCCAATGCATCCGGCAATAACGTCGGGTTCGGTGTCGATGCTCTCAAATTGTTTCTTCGCTTCAAGTCCTATGATTGACTGGTGCAGTAGGACATGGTTCAATACTGAACCCAGGCAATACCGTGAACCCTCGTGAGTCACGGTATCCTCCAGCGCTTCGCTGATCGCTATCCCCAGGGTCCCAGGATGGTCCTGATTCTGGTCGAGCAGAGATTTTCCAAATTTCGTCTCCTTACTGGGCGAGGGAAAGACTTGGGCCCCGTACGTTTCCATCATAGTTCTTCGGCCGGGCTTCTGGTCGTAGCTGACTCGGACCATGTAGACCCTGCACTTCAGGTCGAAGATCGAGGAAGCAAGGGCGAGAGCCGATCCCCACTGGCCAGCCCCGGACTCGGTCACTAGTCTCTCGGTTCCCTGCTGGCTGTTGTAATAGGCCTGAGCTAGCGCCGTGTTGGGCTTGTGGCTTCCGGTTGGGCTGAGGTATTCTGCCTTGTAGAAGATCTTGGCGGGTGTCTTTAGAAACCTCTCAAGTCTCTTTGCCCGTACCAGCGGAGTCGGTCTACCTATCTGGATATAGGCGTCTCGAACCGTCTCTGGGATGGTGATATTCTGTTCTGAGCTGATTTCCTGGCGAATCAGCTCTTTTGCGAAGATTCTCTCTAATGCAGCTGGGTTGATTTGTTGTTTTGTTCCTGGATCTAACGGTGGGGGTAAAGGCTCAGTAAGATCGGCCTGAATGTTGTACCAGCTGGCTGGTATCTCGTCTTGAGAAAGGTTGATTCTCGTAGGGTCTCGTGTTGCAAGAGTTTGCAAGCGAAACGTCAATGTCTATGCGTGTAAGTAACATTTTAAGCTTGCCAGTACAGTTCTGTACGTAGGAGTTGGGCACAAGTGTGGCACAAGATAGAGGCTCTGATGGAGGGACATCCCGAGCGGTTGAGAGTCGTACGGACACTTCTCGAGAATGGGTTTAGTCTTAGAGACGAAGGAATCTATCTGAACGACATCGAGGTCCCAATTGTAAGAATAGCAAAGTCAGCGGGGGTAGATAGACGAACTGTAGACGAGACGATACGAATGGTCGAGAACAGTCCAGAACTCAAAACTCTATTTTCGAATCTGAGATCCGCCGGAATGTCCCTCAAAGGAGTCGCAAAGCAGCTTGGCCTCGGCGTGGTAGAAATCGTGGTTCAAGATCCTCATAGACCGGGAATCTTAGCCGAAGCTTCGCAGCTATTCTCAGAGCTGGGAATAAGCATTCGACAGGCGCTAGTTGATGATCCAGAATTGGCGCCAGAGCCCAAGCTAGTCTTGATCGGTGACAAGGCGGTGCCTGGAGAAATAGTTCCCAGACTTCTCAAGATTGGGGGGGTAACAAGAGTGTCCGTCTCCTAGCGTTATCCACATGCCGTTGGTTACTTCAGGTAACATTTATCTGTCCCGTCCGTTACCATAGGTAACAGAAGAGGACTAGCGCAACGAACCTAGGACTTTCCAGCGAACATGCAGCACAGAGAGTAGAGCCAAGAACCGCCCTGGACTACGGGACGTTCAGTAATCGATTCGGTGACCCAACGAGCGATAAGGAACTCGAAGTCTTTCAGAAATACATGGCATCCAGAATGCTGCTAAGCAACGGATTCGATACATATCTCAACCCCGTCATGAGGAGAGACGATGACAATTCGACTATCGTAGCGGACCTTTGCGGAATCAAGAAAGAAGAGATCATCGTTGCATTCTGCTCCGCGAGTCTCCCAGAAGAGACAGTCTGGAATAGCATACGGCTCATCAGCCAATCGCAGAATGCTCGATCCTTGATTCTCTCCCCCGAAGAGATCGCTCCAGACCTCATCGAAGAAGAAGCGCCAGGAGCACTAAACAGGGGAAAGGTGCAGGTTGAGACATTAGGATGGTTCGACGACACACTCGAGCAGACCTTGCAGCAAACGCTCCGCACAATCGAACTGCTAGTGAATGAGACCCGGATGCGAATGCTCGCACCCCTGCTTCAAAAATCCGCTCTCAAACGGGAGTTTCGAGCGAGAATCAACCCGAAACTCGTCTACCATAATCTCACAGCGCTATCAGAGGCCGGAATTGTCGATGAGCCGGTGGAAGGAACCTACGAGCTTAGCCAGCTCGGAAAGACTGTGCTGCCCGAGTTCATCGCGTTCTTGGAGAAGACGCGCAAGACCCTCGACGATTATAGGCACAAGGAGGTGAAATCGATTGGAAGACAATGAATTCTTCCCAGAATGGTTCAAGCGACGCTTCCGATCCCCATTGACCAACTGGTTCGACGACTTCGACAAGAACTTCGAAGAGATGTTCCGAGGCCTCGAACTACCGAAAGACCTGGTCCGTGAGAGAAAACTGCCTGACGGAGGAACAGTCAGAGAGATGGGACCCTTCGTCTACGGCTACTCGTTCAGCATGGGACCAGACGGCAAACCCATAGTCAGAGAATTCGGCAATGTGAAACCATCAATCAAAGGAGGACCCTTTGGAACCGCAAAGCCAAGCCTCGACGTCAAAGAAGAACGCGAACCTCTCGTTGACGCCATGGTTCAGTCAGACACCGTCAAGGTTGTCGCTGAGCTCCCAGGCGTAGAAAAGTCAGACATTGCGCTAGAATGCGACGGACGGAACTTGGTGCTCAAAGTGGACACGGACAAGAGGCGTTTCTACAAGTCCCTAGAACTCCCCGTTGAAGTAGATCCCGATACGTCGAAGGCGAGCTACAAGAACGGAGTTCTGGAACTGGTCCTCACACGCAAGACCCCTGGGAACAAGCCCAAACAAATAAAGATAGACTAGGCTGGTCTGTTCCCCAGCCTCCCGTTTCTTTTTCTTGGTGTCCGTATTCGACCTGCTTACCAGTTATTAACGGGTCGAAAATGCACACTCTAAGCATATGGCTGTCGATGAGCTGAAAATTACCACCGCGGAACACAAGAGTCGAATCGAGAAGATTCAGAAGCAGCTTCGAAGAGAAAGAATAGAAGCTCTGTACCTGACCAACTCAACGAGAATCCTATACACAACAGGCTTCGCGCATATTCCCACAGAGCGTCCCCTCGCAGCCGTCATCCCCAAAGAGGAGCAGCCTTTCTTCATCGCTCCGTACCTAGAGTTTGACCACATTCGTCAGGAATGTCCGATAGCGGGCGAGGTCCTGACGTATCCCGACTATCCGGGGAAAGTACACCCTATGCGGCTATTCGCGAGATTTCTGGCTCAGAAAGGACTTGCTTCTTCCAAGATTGCTACAGATTCGATGGAGGGAGCAGGTGGAGGCTATGGCTATCGAGGACCGGCATTGCCGGACCTAATGCGCCGGGCCAAGTTCATTGCGGGACGAGACATTGTGGATAGGTTGCGGCTCGTGAAATCGAGGCAAGAAATACGACTTCTCCGAGAGAGCGCAAAATGGTCGGAGATAGCGCATGATATCTTGCTTGAGAATACTCACGCTGGTCTTCATGATACTCTGGTCGCTGTTAGATCAAGCTACGATTCGCTCGCGAGAATGCTGAGGAAAATAGGACAATCCTATGTCCAGTTGAAAATCGCCCTGTCTCCGGTAGTAGTGGGCTTCCGGGGACAAGTGGGTGGAAACTCTGCGATTCCCCACGCAGTCTACAGTAAGAAGAAGATTCGGAGGGGAGATGTTCTTGTTACAGAGGCCGGAGTGGAAGTGGGGGGCTATACGAGCGAGCTTGAAAGGACCGTGATTGTTGGGAAGCCCAGCTCTAAAGCTACTCGTTGCTTTGAAGCCATGTTGACGGCACAGAACGCTGCTCTCAAAGAGTTTCGGCCAGGAATACCATGCGGCAGGGTAGACGAGGCGGCTAGTAGATCGGTTGAAGACTCTGGGCTCAAGGAGGGTCTTAGGCATCATACAGGACACGGAATAGGTTTAGAGGGTCACGAGCCACCGTGGCTTGATTCCGGAGACCGGACTGTCATTCGCGAGGGAATGGTCTTTTCATGTGAGCCTGGTCTGTACTTTCCCGGCTACGCAGGATTCCGACACTCGGATACAGTTGTTATCGCGAAGAAGGGAATGGACTTCATAACCCACTACCCGCGCGGCCTGGAAGATCTCACGGTTTAGAATAGAAACGCGGCGCTTCACGCTTTGAACCATTGAAACACGAGATACCGGATCTTTCCAGACTTCGTGTCAGGAATCGCGATGATGAAATGCTTCCTCACGGTGGTAGCGAGTCTTCCGGCCCGGACTACCTCGAAGGGACCCATCACTGATTCCGGAGTCTCAACGGAGACGATGAATGGTGCGTGGTCTATTCCTGGGCCATGTTCGTATACTGCAAAATCAGCCCCGAACTTTATTCCTGGAGTGACGACGTACCCTTTCTCCCTCAAGTCTTTGTAAACTTGGTAGGCGGCGCTGAAGCCTCGATAGGTTTCCTTAGCAGCCTTCAGCAAGACACTCTTTCCGACAGGTTTCTTGCTGCGCCCATCGATGACGCCGATTCTTTTGTGTTCGAGTAGGTAAAGTCCTTCCATCAGATCTAGCAGAAGTGGGACTTCAAAGTCCTGGTCAGGTTTTGGCTTGGGAATACCTACTGGTTTCCCGAAGAATCCTGATCTGTATATGCTGAGTCCCGACTTGTAGTCCCAGATTATGAGCCTCGTCCCGATGAGCTCGGCTTGATCCTGAGCCGAAGGAGTCTTCATGGCCTACCTAGGCGGTGAGGGCGATGACTCTGATAAGGTCGACAACGTCCACACCGAGATCAGCCATGTTCTCCATGTGTGCACTGAGATCTCTAATCAACAGAAGTGTGCGCAGAGGAATCTTCTCGTCAAGCACTTCTAGATCTAACGACCGATAAGCGGTGTCTACCTTCCTCTCGGTCTCTTCAACGCCCTTGGAAAGCTCCATCGCCTTGGTTGGATTGAAACCGAGAGACATCATGGTCTCACGAATCTTAGACATTTCTTCCAGAACTAGTCCGATGAGTTCGGAGAGGCGTTTCGTATACCTCTTGTCTACCTTCCAGCTGCGGTCGATTACCGCGGTCAGTCGGTAACCTATCCCCTGAGCGTAGTCGGCTACCTCACCTACCCGGAAGATGAGTCGGATGAAATCCTCACGGTTGCTTAGCAAGGCGCCGAATGATGCGACCTCTTCCAGAAGCTTCTTCTTGGTGCCTTCAAAATCATCCAGGATCTTTACCATGTTCTGATAATGGTCCTTTGCGTCCTTGCCCTTCCCTTCGCCAACGCTGTCGGTCATCAGGGCAAGCTCACGTGTTATCTCGACTACGTTTCTCGTCTGATCTCGACATATGTCGAGAATTCTACGTCTTATGCTAGCTTCGGTTTCAACTGGAAAAGTCAACATCGACACCTGGTGGGTCTAATGCAAAGAAGAGGCGACATTCCCATAAAAACTAGTTGCAGTGAGCCTAGCCAGTTTTTGTGGGGAATCCGCTATTGACAATCGAGTCGATCGTTGGTTTCAGGCCCTTGATTTTGACTCTTATCTGGGTCCATGAGTCCCGGTCTCGAAGAGTGACAGTATCGTCTTTCAGTGTGTCGTAGTCGACGGTGATTCCGAGGGGTATCCCAGCTTCATCAGCCCGGGCATACCTTCGCCCTATGGACCCTGCATCATCATATTCGACCCGCAGACCGCTCTCACGGAGGCTTCGATGGACACTCTGGGCCTTTTCCACGAGTCCATCCTTGTTGACCAGAGGGTAGACCGCTGCCTGTGTGGGGGCGATGCCGAAGGGTAGGCTCAGAATCAGTCTTTCCTCCTTCATCCTGAGATTATGTTCGAGGGTCGAGTAAACTAGTCTCTCTACCCCAAAGCTGGGCTCTATGACGTGGGGGAGGAATCTTGTTCCGGCTTCCTTGATCATCTCATCTTTTGTGTCGAAGAGTTCAATTGGAATGTCATGAGCCTCAATTTTAATTGAATCACCGGGTTTCTTCCCTTGAAGGATTCGGGGTAGATCTTCTTTTGCTAGGAGGCTGATGAGTCTCCCGGCGTCTGATCCAAATCTCTTCCGTATTTTTTCGTGGTTCGGCCTGACGGTACGAACCGTCTTCTCTACTGGTGAGTCATAAGATTTGAAGACTCGCATGTCGATCCCTGTAGCCTTCATGTGACTTCGAAGGTCGTAATCGGTCCGGTAGGCGAACCCGGCCACTTCTACCCAATCCCATCTGTCAAGCTTCACTTCATGATCGAAAGTTTGAACGGAATAATGTGCTCTCTCCGTGGATAGCTTCTCAAAGAATCGCTGGTTGCGTTGCTCGATCCCTAGCTTTGCCAAGAACCGCGTGGATTGGGCCATGAAATATGCCATCCACGGGGATTTGACGAATCGTTTTTCGAGAGCTTCAGCAGTCGTGATTCTAGTCGTTTCACTCTTTCCTTTCTTTCTAGTATCCTCAGTTACGATGAATAGCCTGTCATCGTTCACCTCGTCAAGGTAAGGACATTCTGGTTTCTCGGGGTCGAAGAAAACCTCAAAGTCCATTATCGTGAATTCGCGTAGTCGTATGGGTCCTTGGCGGGGCGAAATTTCGTTTCTCAACACCGTCCCGACTTGAGCGATGCCCAAGGGGAATTTCTCCCTCATCACTTCGAGCACTCGCCGGAAGTCTACGAATATTCCCTGAGCTGCTTCGGGGCGTGTGTATGCAGGATCTTCACCATAGGGGCCGATGTTTGTCTTGAACATCGTTACGAAGTATTGGGGTGATCCTAGGATTCCTCCACACTCGGGACATTTTACCTGTTTCAGGAGGACGGATAGTTGGTCTAGGTCCAGACCCTCGGTTTCAGTTCCGGTGGTCTCCTTGATCAACTGGTCGGCTCTGAATCTTCGATGACAGTTGGTGCATTCCGTCATCGGATCCTTGAAATTCTGGACGTGTCCAGAGGCTTCGAGGACTCGTTCCGGGGTTATGATCGGGGTCGAAATCTCGACGAATCCATGGCGCCTGAGGAAGAATTCTCTCCACGTATCTTCGATTTCCCGCTTCAGACCGGTTCCCAGAGGGCCTAGGTCGATGAAACCGCTTACGCCCCCGTATATCTCGAAGGAGCCCCAGAAGAAGCCTCTGCGCCTAGCGAGTTCAGAGAGCAGCCTATGTTTGTCTCTCAGCTGAGGGGTCGGCTGCTCCAAACCTTTGGTCTTCGGTGAATCATTCAAGAATCAGTATAATGCTTTACGTGAGCAGTGATTGGAGGAGGCTGAAGGCACAGGATCTGTTTCTATCGGGCCTTTACGTGCTTGACAATTGGCGGCCTAACTTTTCTTAGAATCCTGTAGCCGCAGAACGGACACTTTATCTCTGGAGTCATCGCCAACTGGTCGGCTGTAAGTCTAGATCCGCAGTTAATGCATTCGTAGAACAACCCACCAGGATTCCGCTCCCGTCCAGGTGGTTCTTGCGACGGTGCTTCCGGTGCGGCTTCTTCAGGACTTGCTTCCATCTAGATTTCATCTAGCAATGCCGCTGGGTTCAAGTTAAGGATTTAGAAGGAGGCTTCCCTGAAGGGGGAGTTTTGGGTTTGGAGCCTGCGGGCTTGGTCTTTTCTTCTATCACTTCGGTTTCGGGTTGTCTTTTGACGAGGTATAAGCCGAGAATGATTATCGCGGCTACTATTCCAATGGCTGCTGGAATGAGAATTTGTAGGTTACTCTGGAGGATTGTCACTTGAAGAGTTTGAGTTGCCAGCGGGCCACCGTTATACTGGGGTGAGGAAATGCTGATTGCATATTGTCCTGGGGTCGAGGGTGCTTTGAACGACATCGTTACGTCTTGGCTGGCTCCGGGTGCAATGCTGATTCCCGTTTGCTCTGCTACTTTTCCAGTTCCCTGGATATACAAGTCAACGGTGATGATCTCGGTAAATTTCGTAGCATTGCTCTTCATGTGAAGTGTGGCAGTGGTTGAAGAGCCTTCCGCAACTGGGCCAATGGAGTCCAGCGTTGATTGAAGAATTGTGGAGTCTGAAACGCCTGTGTCTTGGGGATTGCTGGTAAGGACTATTCCTCTTGAGTCCCTGGCTAGTGCAAAGATTACTAGTTTCTTCGCAGCAAGGATTGAATCCGACTTTAGTGTGAGGGAGAACTTTCCGTCATTAAGTGTAGTGAACGGCGAAGAGTAGGCGAGGTATTTGTTTGAGGCCGAAGGCAATCCGAAAACATAGGCGTAAGGCGGAGATTCCAGCGAATTCGTCGAAACGACGGAGTTGCCAGTCAAGGTTGCGACCGTAATTTTGAACAAGCCGGCATGTTGCCGAGTGGACACCACCGGATCCGTACCTAGGGTCACTGGGACGCTCTCGAAGTTTCCATTACCCAGGCTGGTAAATACCAGACGCATGCCGCTGGGACTCAGAGCAATAGCGGCTTGGTAGGCACGAGGACCGGACGTAAAGGGTAGCTCCCCGAGTATTCCTGTTCCGAGATGAATTGTCGCATTTACCCCGTGAGTCTGTGAGGCTGGCCATTCGTGCTCGATCGTAACTGTTATATTAAATATTGAGTTCGTGGGATTGACCAAGGTGAAGGTCATGATGAGTTGCACTCCTTGAGTGAAGACACCATTTACGAGTGTAACATTCGATACATAGACCCCGATGCTAGAAGGGCTTGTTGTCGTGTTGGTCACCGGACTATTGATTGGTGCTTGAGAGTCAATCGCGAAGATGACTCCACTAGTTGACGCTGACGGTGAACCCGTCGAGTTTGTCAAGGTTCCTGAAGCGGTGACTCCGGTATTGCTACCTCCAGCGGTAAATGAATTCACTTGGATTAAGTCGACGCTAAACGAGTCGGACATAATCCCTAGGTCAATCCCACCGCTGAATGTGGCAGTCATGGTCCACTGCCCACATCGAAGATTGTTAGATCCGCAGTCAGATGGTAATGTGAAATTGAACAACCCACCGGTCACAGTTGTTGTGGAGAAAACCTGCCCGGTAGGGGTTTCCGGTCCTTGGCGATCCACGAATGTTATGTTCAATCGTCCAGTTCTAAGAGACGTTGCGATATTTGGTACGGAAGGTCTATTCGTAACGTTAACACCGAGTGTGTCTCTTGGAACAAAGAACGTGGTCGCAACACCAGACGCGACAGGATTGAGTCGGACAACACTGTTTTGCGATATGGCAGTTATGAATATCGTAGAATTTCTTACGAAACTAGATGGAATGATTTCTGACATGTTGAGGGCTACCAACGACTGTGTGCATACGGGCTGATCGTTGCATGCAGTCCTCTCGAAGGGAACTCGGTTGCCTGATGGAAAAATCGTATTCGTAGTTGTATTCAGGGCTAGCTGGCTTAAATTGTAGCCTGAGGCATAATAGAAATTTATCACCTCGTTTGACCAGGCGTGCGACGGGACTGTAGTATTGTAGCCGATTGGGAAGAACTTTGCAGTGTGAATTATCTTCGCGGGATCCAAACCTTGCGTCATGAAGTTGCTAACCGAACCCTTAGGAGTATTGTCTATCGACGCGACTACTACTTCTCCAACCGAGCTAAGCAATGGCTCGTTGCTGGCATTCCACCCGAATCGGAACGATAATCGAAGGCTGAATCCAACCCAGTTGCTCACCGGAATGGTGACCTCGGGCTGTGCGCAAGCCGAAAGGGTCGACCTTGACAATCCGCACACGTAGACGGGTGTAGTCTGATTCCCAAGGAATATTGGTGAGATTCCGGTAGGCAGTGCGTCCGCGTTGTCGGTAGTCCGAGTGAGAGTGAAATTCTCGCTAGTGCCGCGAGTGAGGTTCCCGAATAGGTTGAATCTCACGGCCAGACTGCACGTCGCACAGTTTGATTGTGGAATGGTTAGTGTCCAGTTCACTTCTTGACGGTCGAGTGTATGATCGGTGTTGAACGTTGGATTGGAAGTGGTGAAATTGAAAGCGGTCCCGGGTATCTTGGATCCGTCCGCAGTCTTGTTGATCGTTGAGAACCAGGTGAGTTGTGTGCCGGGGTGACTGTTACCTAGGCTAGGCGTGGCAAGAAATCCGGTCGTACTGTTGGTGTAAATGTCTGCTGTGGAATAGGTGTAGTTGAATGCTGTAGCTGCTCCCGTAACGTTCAACGGGTCAGCTAACACAGGCACACCCGATGGTGCTGGCGCGGCTAACAGGTTAAAGTGTGTGGATTGAGAGATCGAAGCCCCGAGAATTGAAGAGAGGACAATGATTACTAAGCATGCCAGGCTTCGAATCAACGCGATTCACGGTGACTTTCTCGGTTCGCTTGGCCCGATTCTAATTAACCTTTGGAAAAAGACACCGACCTTAGTCAATCGAGATTCAATTATTGTTTCGTGGACAGCGTGGCAAATTGAAAGCTATTTTCGCGAGCGAGGTCAGCCTCGGACGTAGTTTCTCCCGGGCCTGCGTAACAACTGAAGACGCTGCACACTTTGAGTGTGAAAGCTAGATTCGATACCTACGATTGAGATGAGTAGATCGAACCCTGGAAATTCTAGCGCTTGGGTGGAGGCGAAACGAGGACTACGTTGTCTCCGCGGACGATGATAGTGCCCAGCTTCTTGGTGGCGTCTGAGTTCGTAACGTCTTCAGCTTCTTCCAGAACGAGATTCATATGTTGGTCAAAGCTGTATAATCTTCCCCTAACACTGCGGCCGCCTTTGAGCTGAACAAGTACTACCTTGTTCAGGCTTTCTTCGAAAATCTTTGCAGCAACATCAGACATTCGATATTCAACTGGGGAAGTATGTGTTCCGGCGTTTGTACACTTTTAAAGATTGTCGTTACAAGAACGAGATCGATTTGCCAAACAGAACAATCCTGAAAGATCGCGATTCCAAGCCTCTGGTTGAAGATTTGAACAAGATTCTTGGTTTCGAACATCTGTCCCGCAAATCGCGTGTCGAAACTGAGACGGCGAAGAGTTCGGAAATCATTTTTGTCGACGGCCTTCCAGTCGCGTTCAAGAAAGAGGGGCAGTTCGTTCCAGTATTGACAAATACGGCTGCTTTGGAAAAGATGCCACGAATTACCGTAGACATGGGGGCGGTTCCTCATGTGGTAGGCGGAGCGGATATCATGGCACCAGGTATCAGAAAAGTCGAGGGAACTTTCGGTGAGAAAGAGCTGGTCGTCATTATCGACGAGAAGCACGGTAAGTTTTTGTCAGTTGGGAGGTCGCTGCTGGGCTCCGAAGCGTTGGCTGCTACCAAGAAGGGAAAGGTGATTGTGAATGTCCACTACGTTGGGGATGTCGTGTGGGAGACGATAAAGGCCCAGGCGTCCTCGCATTCTAGAAGTTGATGATTTGTCTCGAATTTGGTCAGGCAAAGTTTAAAGTCGTTCTGGAAGCGGATTTCAGAAACGTATCATCGTATCTCGATTTGATGTTTCCAAATGGCGCACTCTCCCCTCTACGTGAAAGCGCTTCCATTGCAGGAACTGGATGATGTTGAAGCCATCAAGACAGAGATTCGGACAGGAAACATCCTAATTGTCCGGATTACCCCCTTGGCTCGGAAGAGCGTTGATGAGACTAAGCTAGCCATAACGGAATTAACCGATCACGTAAAGTCGATCGGTGGCGACATCGCCCGGCTTGGAGAGGAGCGTATTGTAATCACTCCGCCTGGAGTCAAGATCTGGCGCAGGGAAACCGCGAGCTCTGAAACTGCTATCCCTGCGGTCTCATTGCAGAAAGAGACTCTGCCAGGAAGCAACTAGCGAAGTCTAAGCGATTCTAGAACATCAGGCACGACTGTTTTTATTCCGAAGATGCGGTTGACGTTCTGAGCAAACAGGTCAGATTTTCTTCTCTCTCCATGGTTTACAATAATTCTCGTAGGTTTGGGCATCATTCGTTTTATGAAACCTAGAAGCTGGTTGCGGTCTGAATGGCCTGAGAATCCTTCGATCGATTCTACCCGCATATCACACTTCACCATCTCCATCTTACCGTCGGGACCGAAGAGTGATACTTCTTTCAATCCGTTCTTGATTCTGTTGCCGAGAGTTCCCTCGACTTGGTAGCTAACGTAAGCTAGCGTGTTTCTCGGATCAGGGGCTAGTCTCCTGAAATAGTCGATAGCGGGTCCGCCCTCGAGCATTCCAGATGTAGCTATTATGACACAGGGTCCACCGGCGACTATTTCGTCTCTATCACCCGGGTGCGTGACTGGATGGAAGTACTCAGACTGGAAGGGGTTCAGATCTTGGTGGAGAATTTGTTCTTTGATGTCTCTTACAAGATATTCGGGAAATGCTGTGTGTATCGCCGTCGCCTCGTTTACCATCCCTTCAATATAGACGGGTAATTCGCGCAGCGCACCGTTTCTCATATACGCGTCGAGGACCAGCATTATTTCTTGGGCTCGCCCAACTGCTGGGACGGGAATGAGGACCTTCCCGTTCTTCTCGACGGTTTCGTTGACTATGCTGACGAGTCTGCCTTCAACCCCTTCACGGTCCGGCATTATGTCATCTGGACCTCCATACGTGCTTTCGATGATCAGGGTCTCCGCGCGGGGGAATTGCGCCATCGCGGGGTCGAGCATCATTGTTCTTCCAAACTTGAAGTCGGCGCTGTAGACGATGTTATGGAGGCCCTCGCCAATGTGAAGATGTACGATAGAGCTGCCAAGGATGTGTCCCGCGTTGTGCAGTGTCAGCTTGATGTCTGGAGCTACATCAGTTACAACATTGTACCTCAATGGGATGGTATGCGTTACGACTTCTCTGACGTCCTTCTGGTCGAAGGGCGAGTGTTCTCCTTCTCTGCTGTGAACGTCGAGGTAGTCGAGCTGGTGTAGTGTCATGAGTACTTGCGTTGGCTCTGAACAGTAGATTGGACCGTCGTAGCCATACTTGTAGAGGAAGGGTAGTATTCCACAGTGATCTAGGTGCGCGTGAGATATTACGACAGCGTCGAGTTTCTCAAGGTCAAACTCGTCAGTGTCGAATCGAGGATAGGCCGAAGACGGGTCTTGTGCGCCAGGATTTATTCCGCAATCCATCAGGACTGTACTAGCTCCTGCCTGGATGAGCATCGCGGATCGCCCAACTTCATGGAATGATCCGAGAGTCACTAGACGGACGTAGCCTGCCTTGGTGAAGGTTGGGCGGAAGATTCTCTCTCCTACATCTCGTAGGATTCGACTTCTCTCCTCACTCTCGGTGTGGAGTATGTGACGTGTGCTAGCGATAATCTTGGAGTGTAACGGAGGTGCTCGTAGAATCCTAGGGCGCCATCTGGTCTCCTTAACAACTTGCTGAAGGACAGAAGCCTCTTTGCCGATGGCGACCCCAGGCTTTTTGGCTTCTACGACCACTTCGCCGAGGCTCGGGTCGAAATTGATTGCTGTGACTTCAGCCTCTGCAGGTACGAGTTTTCGAATGTAGACTTCTGCTTCTCTCTCGGGGAGTCGAATGGACTGGTCTGAGCGTATGACAATCCGTTTGTGGAGCAGGTTCACAATCTCTGTTATGACGTAGCTCTGTTCTGAGAGAAGGTTGACGTTCTTCACGTATATTGCAAGGCGCGGTCCCTCAAACTCGATCCTAGTAATTTCAGCATCCTTCGGCATGTGTTCTACTATTGTCTCGCGTATCCTCGCAGACACGTCGTTGTAGGTTCTAGTCATTCCTCTATGCTACTCCTTATGTGTGATACGTTGAAGGCGTTGTTGAGAGCTAGGTTAGGCGTGGAGGATGTGCTTCTTCTCGTCCTCTGAGAGTTCTCTATATCCGTCCTTGGATATCACGGCAACGTCGAAGCTGTCGCCGCTAGCCGAATCGCGTTTCATGGCAGAGTCTATTGCTCGCACTACTACAGGAACCGATTCCTTAACATTCATCGTATCCTTCCATTCCGATTCTAGCACTCCGTATGCGACGGGAGATCCGGAGCCTGTGGAGACGAATTTTTCCTCCATCATGCTTCCAAGCGGGTCCAACATGAAAATGTGACCGCCTGAATCGTCCATTCCTCCGATGAGCGCCTGAACCCCCATCGGATAGTATCTGGATTGAAAGAGTACGTTCGATACGAGTCTCGCGGCAGAATTGATCGGGATTGGTCTCGCCAGGTCGAGCTTGTAAAGGGCAGAGTTCGCCCGAAGCATCTCGACGATGGCTTGTGCGTCTCCCACTACTCCAGCTATTGTCATTGCTATGTGTTGGTCGATCCGGTACACTTTCTTAGCGTGTTTGTGCGCCACGAAAGAGCCCATCGTTGCCCTAGTGTCTGTCGTCAGCACGACTCCGTCATGGCAGACGACGCCGATCGTCGTGGTTCCCTTAAGGACGGGTAGTTTTCCAGCTCTCTGAAATTCCAACTTGACGTGTCTCCTAATCATGTGATATCAAAGACCACTTTCCGAGAAAACGGAAAGAGTGGAATGCCGCCCGTTCTCCACCGCTTAAAAACATTTGGGGAATCCGTAGATTTCTACCTTTGGCTTTCTGATCCCATCATTGCCCGCTTTGTTGGACGCTTTGACTCGGGTTTCTTAGCTGGAGCTCTTCTCTTCCGTGCAGGCTGAGCGAGAGCTTCTTGGGGCTTTTCGGTCTCCTGCTTCGTCTCGACTTGTTCGGCCGACTTGCTTGTTTCAACAGCGGAGGTTTTTGGCGCCTCTTCCATCTCGGTTTCGGATGCTCTTCTCTTGAATACCTCCCGGAATGAGATGGTGTCGATGTCTGGGAAAAATTTCTGCAGATCAGAGGTTACAGATTTCTTGGCTACTTGTAGGCCGCTAAGGTAGAACGCCTCCTCGGGGACTTCGACCGTCAGTTCCTTGCCGGTTCTTTCGACGCCGAACTTTGTCTTGTCAACTTCGGGGATTCGTTTTGATATGATGTTCAGAATCTTCTCGTTATCGTCCTCGACTATTTTTTCGATCGAGACATCGTAGATCAGGGTTCGTCCTGCGAGGGGATGGTTGTAGTCTACTTGGACGCGGCCAGCTCCCACCGCTCTTACCGTCGCATGTCTGCCGTCGAATTCGATCTGCGCACCTGGAGTTGGGTCAATGCCTTTGTCGCGAAAGCGTCTCAATGGGACAAGACGCATTTTAGCGGGATCTCGTGTTCCGAATCCTTTGTCAGGAGGCAGTTCGACTGTGGTCTGTTTTCCAATGTCGGCTCCTACTAGGGAATCTTCTAGTCCCTTTGGAAGCCAGCCTTCTCCGAGGATGATGAAACGCGGACCGTAGGTTGGGTCTTCTCGATGAAGATGGGTATCTTTCGCAACCGCGTCATATGTTGTGTCTACTGTTTCTCCACTCTCCTTTACCTTGAGAGTGAAATTGACGAGCAGAAAGTCGCCGGCTTTTACGGCCAATGCCTAGTTCATCCTCGCAGGCAATCGAGCTAGGGCTTTACGTGCGGCTTCGAGAGCCTCGGACATCTTGCCTTTGAATCCTAGGTCTGCAGTTGCTGATGCGACAGCGCTTACCGTTGACATGATTTCAGGTGATCCAACGTTGCCCATGACTCCGATTCTGAACATCTTTCCTTTCCACTTTTCCAGGCTACCCCCTAAGTCTATCCCATACTTAGTTCTGATGAGTTCCCTCAGTTTCCCATCCTCGATGCCACTTGGACAAGCCACCGCGGCGACGGTGTGTGATCGCGATTCAGGCTCCACCATTAGGCCTAGTCCAAGAGCCTCCATGGCGCCGTAGACCGCGTCCGCGCAGATTCGATGCCGTTCAAATCTGGCCAGTAGTCCTTCTTCAAGGATCATGTCGCACGCCTCGTTGAGTGCGTAGAATAAGGACACTGCGGGTGTGAAGGGCGTGAAGCCATCCCCCATGTATTTCTTGTACATTGGAAGATCAAGGTAGAAGGATCGGTGCTGCTTCTTCGCGCCGATCTTCTCCCAAGCCTTCTGGCTAACAGAGACGAAGGATAAGCCAGGGGGGCACATCATGCATTTCTGGCTGGCGGTCATGCACATGTCCACATTCCAGTCATCGACAGGCAATTTGTCGCCTCCGAGAATGGATATGGCGTCGACGATTAGTAGGATGTCCTCCTCCTCACAGAGTTTCCCGATCTCTTGGAGGCTCCTCACGGTTACTCCGGTGGAAGTCTCGTTGTAAACCACCGCAAGAGCCTTCGCATCGGGATTCGCTTTGATAATCTTCCTAAAGTCCTCTGTCCCGGGGGCCTTTCCCCATTCTGAGCTCACCACCAGCGGTTGACCTCCATAGGCTTTGATCGCCTCCGCTAGTCTCTCACTGAAGAAGCCGTTGACGTTGACGATTATCTTGTCTCCATCATCTGTTATGTTCTGGAGAGCACATTCGGTCGCGCCTGTTCCTGAGGTTGTAAGAATGAACAGGTCTTCCTTTGTCTGAAACACTTTCTTGGTCTTGCTGATTACCTGTGATAATATTTCTTTGAAATCGGGACCCCTGTGGCCCATGAGAGGCTTGATCATGGCTCTCATGACTCTGGGAGGCACGTTGGTTGGACCCGGCAGCATGATCAATTTCTGGGTCTCACTCACAGAGCAACCCAACCATGTGATGAAACGCGAGCCGGAGGCCTGGTTCTTTTAAGGATTAGCTCTCAAAATGACAGGATTCAATGGTCACGATAACTCTGCTCTCTGATTTCGGATTGACTGATCCCTATGTCGCCGAAATGAAAGGAGTTATTCTTAGCACCAATCCTGATCTTAGGATTGTTGATGTGTCGCATGGAATTGAACGTCATAACATTGCGATGGGCTCTTTCATCCTCGAAACGGCACTGCCCTACTTCCCTCAGGGCTCCATACATGTAGCCGTTGTCGACCCCGGTGTTGGAACTGAGAGACTGCCCTTGGTAGTGCTGTGCAAGCTCGGAGTCCTTGTTGGACCCGATAATGGTCTTCTCGTCAGAGCTGCTGAGAGACTTGGTTTCAAGACAGCGTATCAAATAGACCGTCGGCGATTCAAGGGTGAGAAGGTCTCTGCTACGTTTCATGGAAGGGATGTATTCGCGAGGATGGCTGCGAATCTAGCAGACGGATTGAGGCCTGACACTGTCGGAGCTGTAGTCAAAGAGCTTGTGAGGCTCGACATCCCCAGCGTAGGCGTTTCGGATAAAGGAATGACGTGCACAGTTCTTCACGTTGATTCTTTCGGCAATGTGATTTTGAATTTGGGCGAAGAGGAGTTTCTGCGATTAGGCTTGCACGACGATCGTCGACTAGAGGTGAAAACGATTCACGGACGGTCCGCGTCGATGGCTAGAACGTACTGGGAGATTCGCCGTGATGGGCTTGGAATTATCTTGGGAAGTCAGGGATATGTCGAACTCGCGATGAGAGAGAGCAGCGCTGCGGCTAGGCTTGGGCTCAAACCATTGGATAAGGTCGAGATCCGATTTTAGCCAGCCTTGTCGCTCTTTGAGATGTCCCTCAGGCGTTCATCACCATCGATCTTTTTCAGGTAGCTGGCGACGGACTTTGGAACGAGTTCTTGCCACGGGCCGTTAGTCAATAATCTTCTCCTGACTTCTGTTGACGTGAACTTTTTGCGGCTGAACATGGGAATGCGCTCGACCCTTAGACCCGCTTCTTTGAGTAATCGAAAGGTTAGAGGTTCATTAGTGTAGACGACGTCGAAGCTTGGAGTCTGAGATAGCAGATGAGCGACCCAGACTTTGTGGAACTCATCGTCGGGAAGAGGAATAACGGTGAAACGATCAGGGCGAATCCCTGGCTCTTTCAGAGCCAGTCTTATCATCGTAATCCGTTCTCCGGCCGTGAATGGATTGTCCAGGGTGTGGCTGTGCTGGGCACTGCCCACGACAATTATCAGCTCATCGACTCGTTCAAGAATATACTTCACCGCCTCCAGATGGCCCAGGTGGAATGGCTGGAATCGACCAACGTAGAGGCCGGTTGTCAATCAGGCGCCTTCGGATGGATTCCAGAGAGCTGCTGAATCGATCTTGTCCTCGTCGATCGGCACTCCTTCGCGCACTAACAACCTACGCTTCGTCACGCTCCCGCTTTCTCCAAGGGTCCCGCATAGTGAATAGTTGCCTATGGTTAGACTGACAGGGACTACGCGGTGGCATGGAACGAAGATTGACCATGGATTCGAACCGACGGCTCCGCCAACAGCTCTTGGCGCCGAGCCGATGTGATCTGAGATTAGTCCATATGTTGTGACCTTGCCCGCGGGAATCTTCTCAAGGACGCCACAGACTTTGGCCTGATGGGTAGAAACGAAGGCTCTGTTGAGGTTCACATTTTTCGGGTTCTTGGCTCCCTCAAATCGTCTGATCATTTCCTGGGCAAGCCAGTGATTGGTACGTGTGAAGGATTTGAGGATAGTCTTGGTTGAATACTCAACGAGGTGTTTCTCGACAAGCGGGGAGTTAGAACCGAAGGAGGAAGCCACAAGTCTGTCTCGTTGGTCAACGAGACAACCGAAAGACATCCCCTCAGACTTTTCGATCGATAGTCGAAGGTTCTCCATGATTGGAGTCTGTCGAGTGCACACTCTCTTTAAACAATGGGGTTATGCTCGGCTGGAAAATGATCGAGATAGACGGAAGCATGGGCGAGGGAGGCGGACAGGTTCTTCGGACCTCTCTGGCTCTCGCCGCAATCCTCAGACGAAAGGTCCGAATCTTCAACATCAGAGCTGGGAGGGCTGAGCATGGATTGAAAGCCCAACATCTTACAAGCGTAAAGGCAGTCACAGAGATCTGTGGCGCATCCTCCAAAGGTCTCCAGGTTGGCTCAACAGAGTTCATCTTCAGCCCCGGAGTATTGAAGGCCGGATCCTTCCGTTTCGATGTCGGTACGGCAGGCAGCATAACTCTGGTCCTTCAGACCTTGATGCCAATGCTCCCCTTTACTCCGGGAACCGTAGAGCTTGAGATTACAGGCGGGACAGATGTCAAATGGAGTCCCCCAATCGACTATCTTCGACTAGTTACACTACCCTTACTCGAGAGAATGAGTGTTCACGCGTCAATTCTTGTCCTTCGCAGAGGACACTATCCTAGGGGAGGGGGAGTAGTAAGAATCACCGCGACTCCTGTATCCGTCTTGAAGAGTATCGTTGGGAAGGATGGTGGAGACGTGATTGCGATCGCTGGGGTCAGTCACTCTGTGAAGCTACCGATTCGCGTAGCCGAAAGACAAGCCTCGGCCTTGACACGTGTCATCGAAAGGAAGAGCATCCCACGTCCGAAGATCGAGATTGATGCTTCAGAGAACAATACGCACCTAGGTCCGGGTAGCGGCATCGTCCTATGCGCTACCAGTAGCAAGGGAGGGGTGTTGGGCGCGGACAGTCTGGGAGAGAGGGGTCGACCTGCCGAGGTAGTCGGAGAAGACGCGGCGAAGAAACTTTTGGAGGAATTGGGCTCTGGGGCTTTTCTGGACAGGCACATGGGAGATATGATTGTGCCTTATGCGGCTTTGGCGGAGGGAGTTTCTGACGTCTCTCTTTCTCAGGTTACTCTGCACACGGTGACGAATGTGAAGGTGGCTGAGCAAGTCGCCGGGGTCCAATTCGATTCTCTGCCAAAGGTTGGGATGCCAGGTAGGTTGCGGGTCAAAGGTCTGGGCTTGAAGCGTGAAGAGGTTTCCGTTTCTCCCAGAGAATTGTCTTAGATCGCAGATCCGTCACGTAGAGTACTCGGTGAAAAGGAATCTGAGTCTCTCCGTCGCTTAGCGTGAAGGATCCCTTGCCGAGATGGGAGATGGTTGAGACTATGATGCGAACTTGGTCGTCGGGGGCTCCACGATGGAGATAGGCAAGCTCAACCTGAGATGAGTCGCTTGGACCTCGCAATAGTCTGGAGAGAATCGATCGTAATGGGTGTTCACGCATTTGCTCTCGCTGTTGATTACGATTCCTTACTACATGGTGAAGTGTTCAGTCGTTTTAGCTCTTGACGGACGACTTTCGCGGAATGGAATGGCGACAGAGTCGTCTATTTCTTGACGGGTGAGAAGTGAATTTAGCCAAGCTGGTCCTCTGTCGTCTCATGTCGTTGGCCTTCATAGGTTTAGGATTGAACGATGAAAAAGGCATGACCTTGGAGGGTCTCGAAGAGGCACGGCGAGCCGACTCGGTGTACGGGGAATTCTACACGAATATCATGCCAAACTTGGATCTGAAGCGTCTCGAGAAGGAGATTGGGAAGAAAGTCGAAGTGCTCAGCAGAAGTCAACTTGAAGACGAAGGAGGCGAAAAATTGTTGAGAGCGGCGAGCAGAGAGAGGGTCGCCTTCTTAGTCCCGGGAGACCCTTTGATCGCTACTACCCATGTCTCATTGAGACTCTCGCTGGCAAAAATGGCCATTCCGTCGCGGGTCATCCACGCACCTTCCATCGTGTCCGCTGTCTGTGGCGCTACGGGTCTTCAAAGCTACAAGTTCGGCAAATCTATCACCGTACCTCGCGATCAGCCACTTCCAAAGTCTGTGCTCGACACGATCTCGGATAACAACGACCGTGGCCTCCACACCCTAATTCTCCTAGATGTTCAAGTTGGGAAGACTTCTCAAATGACCATCCGAGACGCGATTACAAGAATTACAACGGCCGATCCTCGCCTCGAAACCTGTCTAACCGTCGGAGTTGCCAATCTCGGTTCGAGGGATGAGAGGGTCAAAGCTTCTAGAATGAACGCTCTGATCGGCGAAGACTTCGGCAATGGTCCGCAATCAATTATCGTAGTGGGCAGGCTTCACTTCATGGAAGCAGAGGCGCTTGAATTACTCTGTGGAGCTAGCCACGAAGATCTACGTGAACTAAGTTGAAAGAGAGCGCGTCAGATAGAACTGCCAAGTATGTTGAGCCCACGTCTGCCTCTTTGAAACGACTGAGAACGAGAAAGCTTCCGGCGACGGTGGCACTGAGGCAGTATGAGTATGTTATCGAAATGGTGCGAGGCTACGTGAAGGATGCTCGACACTACGCAGAGAAGCGGAAACCGGTCACATCCCTCGCTTGTATAGCGTATGCTGAGGGACTGTTAGATGCTCTGAAGTTCCTCGAGCTCGTCGATTTCTAGCCTCAAGTCTAGAGTAACACTGCTCTGATATCCAGCAGATGCCCTTTTCATTATCGACTCGGAAAGATGGTCAACTGCAGCGCCTGTTCGGGAATAATTCATCGCGACGAGCCGGTGTCCGCCGCTTTCAGCCAAGAAGGGAAGAGAAGCTACTATCACAAGGGCTGCGAAGAGAAGGCCGAGTATCTGTCTCGATGGAGAGAGGAAGCGGCCTGGGCATTCAGACCGGTTAGACTGAGTGTTACGGAGTGGGAGGTTTGTAGTCCAAAGAAGCATTTGGGAGTCTGGCAGTCTATCTTCATCGCGCGGAGGGACGAGGATATCTGGTGTCCTGATTGTGGTCTGAAGATCGCACGGCACGAGGGTCTGACATGCTCAACGTGTGGTGCTCGTGGTATTGTTGTTGGGGTTGAGGCTACGAAGATGGTGTTTACGCACAGACAGCCGCTCTACAAGCTTCTCGTTCATTGTACTGAGAAGGGAGAGGATTCGACGAGCTACGCTATCTCAAGCGGGTTCACACCGGTCGCGATTACCTCTCGCAAGAAGGGTGAGGAAACGGAATCACAAGCACCCGCAATGATGCTTGAGTACGAGCCCAAAGAGAATCTCAAGAAAGGACTCAAAGTCTAACGGGCTCTTCCGCGAGAAGCCTGTTTTTCTAGCGGTCGTCTGTAAAGTGTGAAGGACTTTTTTTGTTTAGACATACCCCCGGGGGGGTCGAGAAATAGTTAGTAGAAAGAAAAGATAGCAAATCCCAGAGAGTTCTGAAAAGGGCTGTTTTGTGTCGCGGGAATTTTTTATTTTCTAAATTCTAGAAGAGGGCTGCTCGTTGTCTGAAACGTTTTCAAGCTAAATCTTCGATTTGCCACGCAGAACCGGCTAATCAGCGATTTTTGAATGAGCGTCCAACTGTATGAATGCAAGCGTGAACCGGGCACCATATGGAACACGTCTACCAGATCACGGATCAGGGCTGATTCTGAACGATTTATTGTTCTCGTGGAATATTTCGTCTTGGGGGCTATTTTGCCTTCCAGGTGAACGCTTTGACTAGTTGGAACCCTGCCAGTGCGTCTGTGACCCAGCCGTACTTCTTCCTCTGAGCCTCCAAGACCCGCGTGGCGGTTCCAGAATTCATGTCGAGAAATTTGGCGTCTCCTTCGAGTATGGCCTGGCGCTTTCGGTCATCGGCCAGCATTACTGTTACTGCAGGATTCTTTTTGAGGTTACGATAGCGGGCTGTCGCTCCGTCTACTCCGAGATAGAAGATCCCGTCAACAGCCAGAAAGTCGGTGGGGGAGAGGTGAGGTCGGCCGTCGGGTCTCACTGTAGCTGCAAGAGTTAGGACCCGACTGTTCGCCATCTCGATCACCTCGCTCGCTTTAAGGGGATTCTGACTGTACACTTCTCTGGTGTGCGTGCTGGCTTTGCTTAGAGAGTTCTTGATAATCGAGTCTAGGCTGGACAATGATGTGTCGGTTTCGAGAGACACCGTCGGGACAGATAAGATGATTACCTTGTCTGCAACCTTGCAGCCTTTCCTACAAACGGATTTGCCAGCTTCTCGTCACCAATCGTGGTCTCAGGTCCGTGACCGGGATAGACAATTGTCTCATCGTCTAGTTTGAAGAGTCGCTCCCTGATCGAGCGAATAAGGGTCTCAAGGTCTCCCCCAGGAAGATCGGTTCGGCCGATGGACTGGTTGAAGAGTGCATCACCGGTCAAAACGTATCCATCGCCAGACAGGCTGATGCTGCCCGGCGAATGACCTGGAGTATGAAGAACTCTAATCGTCTCGTCTCCCAATTTTAGAAGATCACCATCCTTGACGTAGCCGTCAACTTTAGGCGGTGGCGGGACCTCGAAGCCCATGAACTCGCGTACACGTAACTGCATCGACTGTAACATTAGCAGGTCATCCGAATGGATCAGGAATGAAGTCTTCGTTGCCTTTCGGACTCCATCAACACCGAGCACGTGATCAAAGTGGGTGTGCGTCGCGACAATTCGAGTTGGCGTGGCGTTGATATCTTTGATGAACCTCAGGATTCTTTCGGGCTCGCCTCCTGGATCGATAATTATTGCTTCAGCTCGAGATTGAAGGATGTAGCAGTTCGTCTGCAAGTTGCCGACCACAATAGTATGTATCTTCGCCATGAAGATCAAAAAAGCTGCAGCGGGTCGCGGTCCAATAAGAGTTCACAATGGACCATCAATAAAGGAGAGCTTTGAATGAGTTGAGACCGGGTTTGTATTCCAGTTTGAGGCTCAGAACACGCTAGAACCGTTTTTGCGAGTTCGCCAAGCGAACATTTTCCTTCCGAGAACAGACAATTTGGAATAGCTGGAGCTAGGGATTTCAGCTCGTAGGTATCCGTGTGTATCTTCGAGAAGCCAAGAACTTATATTGATAGTGGATTCAAACTTTGACCATGAAGAAAATACTCGCGATATCAACTCTAGCAATTGCTGCCTTAATGCTAACCCCAATGGGCATCGGCCCCGTCACAAGCCTGTTCAACTTCAACTATGCACCGAACCTGAGCTACGTTCAGCTCGGGCCATTAACGACTCTTCCACAGGGAATTCCTCTCTGCAAGAGTACCTCCCTTGGTAACATTGTTTGTTACACGCCGTCTTTCATCAAGAAAGCATACGAGTACCCTTCAACCGCCACCCTTGACGGTACGGGACAGACGATCGTGATCGTTGACGCCTTCGGGAGCCCCACCGTTGCAAGCGACTTGGCATTGTTTGACTCTGCTTTCGGAATCCCTGCCCCGCCATCGTTCACAATATTCTGCGGCAACTCTCCCACACCCTTTGACGCTAGTACATGTCCACATGTCAACATCAATACGAATCCGATGCACGGGGTGTTCTCATGGACAATCGAGACAAGCCTCGATGTACAATACGCACATGCAATGGCCCCAGGAGCCGACATCGTCTTGGACGTAGCAGCGACCTCATCAGGAAACACTATTAACGAGGCAGAAGCTGCCGCCATCGCCGCCTTCCCTGGCGCCATCTTCTCACAAAGCTTCGGCATCCCTGAGATATTTCTGACAGCCAACAATGGACAGATAATGCAAGCCCAAGTTAATTATGCGAACGGAATTGCCGTGGGTGACACGTTCTTCGCTTCCGCGGGCGATACCGGCGCAGACTTCGGCTTTGGTTCGGCCATGTCCAACTTCCCAGCTTCAGACCTACACAACACGGCAGTAACAGGGACACAGGGATTTCCATACAATGCAACTGGAACCCTCACTCCATGCCCGACCTCTACTCCCTTCTCATGCACATCAGGACTCTCCAGCTATCACGGACCCTGCGTGCTCGGTCGCACCGTCCCGCCTAACTGCGTACCTGACGGCTATGGCGGCGAAAAAGTCTGGAACGAACCCAGCTTCGGAGCTGCCACAGGCGGAGCCCCCAGCATAATCTTCGGCGTCCCATCATACCAGACCGGCCTCGGCTTATCGGCTAGGGGCCCGGACGTAGACTACAACGCAGCCATCGACGGTGGAGTCCTAGTGGTTTATGGCGGCTTCGGAAGCCCAGTCCTGTTCATAGTCGGAGGAACCAGCGCAGGCTCACCACAATGGGCTGGCATAGCAGCTTTAGCAAACCAGGCTCGCGCTAGCCTAGGCAAGGGTCCAATCGGCGACCTGAACCCGGTCCTTTACAGTATCTACCACAGCGCGCGCTATGCTACAGACTTCCACGACATTACTGTCGGCAACGACCAGCTAGTCGGTTCGTCTGTTGGCTTCTCTGCAGGAACAGGCTACGACCTCGCGTCAGGTATCGGCACCCCCATCGTCGACCAGCTGATAGTAGACTTAGCAGCAGCATAGGCTAGAGCAAACTTGGGAGGCGTGTCCTCCCAAAGCCCCTTTTTTTCACCGATTCAATCATCAACAATGATAGCACCGCTTAAGACCAGTTATAGGAGGCTTATTGGAAGTGCTATCTCAAGTGAACTGAACGATCTGAACCTCTCCGCGGTTCTGCCTCGAATGGAAGCCATCCAGCCCTCTAGTTGCATATAGGGAAGTTCTTCCCCGTAGGCCCGCAAGCCGGGACGATAAATCTCGTACCGCCTCACATATGCAACGGAACACGCCCGCTTCCGCCATTGACCGATAATGATAAGGTTCCAGAGGTAAAGACTTCGACGCGATTGTTGCTGGTTCCTGAAGAGCTGCCTGTGTCTGCTACGTAGATGCTACCTGAACTGTCCACAGCCAGGCCGTGAGGATAGACCATTTGACCATTTCCAGACCCCATCGTGCCAAACGATGTCAGAAATGTTCCATTGCCCGCGAACTCTTGGACCCGGCTGTTGAAAGCATCGGCTACGTAGAGATTCCCTGCTGCATCCAAGGCCAGGTGGACGGGAAAATTGAACTGCCCATTCCCGGAACCAGATGTTCCCCAGGCAACTATGAAGTCTCCCGAACTTGTACACTTCTCAATACGGTTGTTAGATGAATCGCTGACGAATACGTTGCCTGCACCGTCCACGGCGATACCTGTCGGATTGCTGAACTGGCAACTGCCGGTCCCAGAGCCCCATTTCAAGATCAAGTTTCCCGAACTGTTGAACTTCTGAATAGTATTGTTTGAGTAGTCCGTAACGTAGACATTGTTCGAACTGTCTATCGTGACGCCGTATGGATTGAGGAACTGTGGATTTGCACTCCCCAAATCCCTGACAAAAGTCCCATCGGAAAGGAACTTTTCGACCCTGCTGTTGGAAAAGTCCGTGACATATACGTTCCCACTGTGGTCAACCGCGACCCCGAAGGGATCGAAGATGCCGCCGGCAAGTTCTGTAGCTGTCCATGAGAGCAGAAACCCGCCTGAGAGAGAGAACTTTTGGACCCTGTTGTTCCCGTCGTCTGCGATGTAAATATGGCCGGAACCGTCTAGTGCCCCATCATAGGGTCCAGACAAAAGACCGAATCGTGGATAGGTCAGGCTAGAAATGTAGCTCCCTCCGCTAGAAAATTTTTGCACCCTGTAGTTATTGGAGTCCCCCACGTACACGTTCAATTGATTGTCTACGGCCACGCCAATTGGACCATTGAACTGTCCCGGAGAGCTGCCCGTCGACCCCCAAGTCAAGAGGAGGTTCCCGCTTGTGCTGAACTTCTCAATGTCATTCTTCGGAGAATCGTCGCTAACGTAAATGTTGGACCCGCTGTCGACCGCCATCATCGCTGGCTGTGCCAAGCTTCCTCCGGAGTTCAAACCGCCCCAGGCAGAGACGAAAGCGCCCGTCTTCGTGAATTTCGTAATATTTCCTGACTGCGGATTATTGTCGCTGACATACACGAATGACGAGTCGACCGCAACCCCATAAGGGGTCAAGAATTTGCCTGGTGTCGAGCCTGGACCACCGAATGAACTTACGTAGGTTCCATTATTCCTGAAGATCTCAACCCGTTGGTTTCCCTGATCAACAACGTATACAAATCCGGTCGCGTTAACGCTTAGCCCGAGGGGGTTCTTGAGTAGATTTGTCCTGTTCCAAGTGTTCCAAGAGGTGAGGAAGATTCCAGTGTTCGAGAATCTCTGAATGTTGTTGTTGACCGAGTCAGAGACGTACACGTTCCCGATGAAGTCCAAACCGATCCCTTCAGGATTTCTGAATTGACCGACCCCAGTACCGTAAGACCCCCAAGAAGCGATGAATGATCCGCTTCCTGTCAATTTGACTATGCTGTAGCTCTTCGCATCGGCGATGTACGCGTTTCCCGAAGAGTCCACCGCGACGCCGTTCGGCATTATGGGACCGCCGTATGAGCCCCACTGCGACGAGTAGCTGAAAGAAGCGTTTCCAGCGAGAAGAGCGGGACTGGGGGGCTTTGCAAGCAATTCGTTTGAGATATGATTGACATCAAAGCTAGCCAAGGAAAGGGCCAGAAATAGAAGCACTACACCCCAAACGTACGGCATCTTCTTTCCTGCGACACGTTCCTTCGAACGGTGCAGGCGATGCTTTCGTCTAGATGAGGCATGTCGCTGCGAATAATGACTACTAGAAGGGTATCGAGTTTGAGCGACTGGCGCTCTCTCTAAACCGAAGGTTATCGACGGAGGAAGCGACAACCGGGCTCTCTTTGGGTTCAACTCTTCTCCTTAGAAAACGCTTTCCAATGTTCATACTAATGAGAGAGACCGAAAATATCTCCGGAAAGCCGGTGCCTGCTCCATGTTTCTGTTAGCCGGCCTTCGTTTCGCTTCATCAGGTGCTTTCTCGCCCAATTGAGGAAGATACAGGACTGTCAAGACCTAGATGAAGAGCTGCTCCGTGGAAACGGATGTGCACTTCACGAAGCTTTAAGCTCAAAACGGGCTCGGGCTGATATTGGGGCTGATCGAATGGGCACGGTCCACCGCGTTGTGTTCGGCGACTGTCGAACTATGAAGGAGATTCCTAACGAATCCATTCACCTCACTATCACCAGTCCACCCTACTACAACGCGCCCTTCGACTATCCAGGATTGTTCAGCGACTACGATGAATTTCTCGAGATGATTCGGGATCTCTGCCTTGACCTCTTTCGCGTAATTGCACCTGGCAGAATAGCCTGCTTCGTCACGGACGATATGCTCGTAAAGGGGGAGAAATATCCCGTAGTTGCCGACGTCACCCGGCTGATGCTACAAGCCGGGTTCCGGTACCGAGATCGCATAGTGTGGGTCAAGCCAAAGGGCTACGTGAGAATAAGCCGTCGAAGCGGCGTCGTCGTTCAACATCCATATCCAATGTACTATTATCCCGATAATATTCAGGAAAGCATTCTCATCTTCCAGAAGGGCAAATTCGACTACTCATACGTCCGAGAACTGTCTTCGAAGATTTTAGAGAAATCTAGGATTTCGCTACACGACTATAACGATCACGAATGGCACCTGACAGTGTGGAACATCACCAATGTTCTCCCGCTAGGGCCTAGATTGGAGAAGGGAGTTGCAGCTTTCCCAGAAGAGATTCCAAAACGTCTGATCAAACTCTTCAGCTTTCACGGTGAAACCGTTTTGGATCCTTTCTTGGGATCGGGCACGACTATGAAAGTTGCGCGAGAATTGGAGCGAAATAGTCGGGGTTATGAGATTGATCGATCATTGGAAAAAATCATCAGACAAAAATTAGAGGGTAACCATCAGCCAGACTCGAAGGTCGAATTTCTATTTAGACAAGAATTGAAGAAGTCTCGCCTATCCGCTTCACGGAGACGAGTCGCCCGGTCAGTTGTTGTGACGTAGTCTGACAGACACTCCTCAGTTATTCCAGTAGGGCCTCGTCGTTATGAATTGTAGCTTGGCCTCTAAGAGGTCCTTGTAAAACTCATCATCGCTCTCATGCATCTTGGCTAGAACCCGGCTGGCCGTCTGGGGCCCAATTCCATAAACAGACTGTGCAATCACAGCCCTCCTCCCATATGCAATAACCAGGTCGGCTGAACGGCGCGCTCTCGTCAAAGCCCTCTGCTCACTCTCGTCCAATGACTGCTTGTTCCGTTTCTTTCGAAGAACGCTCGTCACATATGCGCTTGACCAGAAGACGGGAGCCAAGAGAGCAGAGCCACAATTTTGACAAGAAGGATGTTCCAGAAGACTTGCGACAGAGATTTCAGTTGTAAGGTTGGCGCAGTCGAAGCAGAGTAGGTCGATGGCTCGGCCTTCGATCGAAATACGCAACCTGGCCATATTGTCGGCTGCAACATTCTCTGGAGCGACTAGCTCTGGAATGTCCACGTGACGATACAGGAGATGGTAGGCTAGTGGTGTAGGCTTGTCTTTGGATCGGAAGAATCTGACGTCCATATTTCCTTGTTTTATTTGCTTGAAGATCTTCTTGACTCCTTCAAAATCCGCACGTTCGACTTGAGCCTCGCGAATTGTCTCGTCGTAGATGGGAGTTAGTCGGAATCTGACCTGTAGCTCTTTCATTGCGCCGCCGTACATGAGCCGGCCACGGCTCAACGCTCCAAACCTCTCAGCGATCTGCTTCATCTGCAGCTCCCAAGGAAAGTGTCGGTGCAAAACACCGTGACAAGCCCCTCCTAGTACCGGCTCGTCGATCCCGAAGACTTGTTTGAGGAAGAGATCCTCGAGATCCAGGTCGGCTGTATCCGCCGTCATCTCATACAGTATCCGATAGGAATCCCACCACCACATTCGCACGAGTCCTTGGCGTCGGAAGAGCTCCTCGATCACCTCACCCAAGGTGAAATTGAGAACGTCTCCGAAGTGAGTGTGAATTATGATGTAACGATCGAACCCTTCGACCAGAACCCTCTCATTGGTCGGGACGGGCGCGCCCGTAGCTCTGTGAGTCTCTATCTCCTCGACGACCCTTCGCACTCCGTACGGGTCCGCGGGCCATATTCGTGAGAACTTCTCGACAACGGGGGCGCGGGTCTTGTGCTCGTCCAACAATTTGTTGATCTGTTTCCGGTATTCTCCCACTCGGACAGCGAGCTCACCTGGTACTGGAAGTATTTGTCCGTCCCATCCTGGAATGGCTGCGGTGGGATCGTTGATGGGGAGAACGTACACCTTCCCGTCATCGGTGATCTGTTTCATCTGCCAGACACGTCCCTTGACGATAAAGTTCAAGCCGACATGAGCCATCGTGAGCATGAACTCTTCGCCGAGAATTCCAACCGACTGCTGGTTGGTCAGATCAACCACCTGATATCGCCGCTCGTCCGGAATCATGCTCAAATTCTCGTAGTAGTACATCCTCGTCCGCGATGTCCGAAACAGCGTCTGATCGTCTCGTCTGAGATACCCCATTTTCCGCATGAACTCGACAACCTTCTCCAGCTCAGCCTCCTCAAGCTGAGAGTAGGGAAACGCTCGCCTCACGACTTCCTTGATGGCGAAGAGGGAGACGCTACCCTCAGAGTCCATCAATAGTCCGGCGACCTGATGCGCAAGAACATCGAGCGCTCTGTGGTGAATGACCGTTGGTTCGAGCCGTCCCTCCTTGGCCAGTTCAATGACTCCTATCGACTCCAAGAGATCTTCTGTTGAAACAGATACTAGAACTCCATGAGAGGTCCTAGTCAGACTATGCCCGGACCTTCCTACACGCTGAACAAGACTGTTGACCTGACGCGGAGACATATACTGAACGACAAGATCGACAGATCCAATATCGATGCCTAACTCTAATGTGCTTGTGCAAACGAGTCCCTTGACCTGGCGGGCCTTGAATGCTTCTTCAGCTCTTACCCGTTCTTCTTTCGGAAGAGACCCGTGGTGGACCATTATGTTCTGGCCCATCAAATTGAACTTCGAACCCAACATCTCCGCATTGACCCGACTGTTGACAAAGATCAGAGTCGAATCATGCGCATCAACAAGATCAGACACGAGTGCCAGCCGTGCGGCCGCTTCTGGGGCGGTATACAGGCGTCGTGCGAGTTCTTGATCCTCCTCGCCGGGAGTAGGATACTCAATCTTGTACCTAGTATCCTTGCTTAATGGAATCTGGACAATTCTGACAGGTTCAGAGCCTCCGAGAAATCGAGAAATCTCCTCGGGATTCCCCACGGTCGCTGAGAGTCCTATCCGTTGGAACCCGTCGGGCCGAACTTCCCTCAGCCTTTCCAGCCCAACTGTCAGCTGGACGCCCCGACGATTTCCGGCCAGTTCGTGAACCTCATCGACCACCACGGCCTTGACGTGTCGAAGGTGTTGTCTCATTCTCTTTCCAGGAAGGATCGCTTGCAGCGTTTCTGGGGTGGTTATGAGGAGGTCAGGGGGTCGCCCTGCCATTCTCCTTCGGTCAGCAACAGGAGTGTCGCCATGTCTGACCTCGACTTGGAAGCCCAGTTTGACTGACCAGATCTGCAGTCGTTTGAGTAGGTCTCGGTTTAGCGCTCTGAGAGGAGTAATGTAGAGCAGCGAGATTCCTTGTCGATTCTCGTCTTGGACCATCTTGTCGATGAGCGGTAAAAGAGCGGCCTCTGTCTTGCCGGATCCGGTAGGGGCAATTACCAACACATTCTCGCCCTGCATGATGAAGGGAATCGCTTCTGCTTGAGGCGGAGTGGGGACACGGATTCCGGCCTCTTGCAACAGACCCTTCAAGGGTGGTGAGAGGAGGGTGAATGCTTCTTGCACTACTCGATTCACGACATTAGAGGAACTATCCCACTACGCTTCAGAGAGATAAATCTCCTAGGTGGGAAAAAGTGGGTCCAAAATTGAGGAAAGTCTACGAGAGGTAAAAGCTAGAGGCATACCAATTGTCACAAGCTCCACGAGGGAGCTACTTCTTCTCTGTTATCGTTTTGACAAAGTCCCGGTAAGCTTCGGGCTTCATCAGTGAGGGAAGGTCCTTCCTCAGATCGTCTGGCCGGATCATCGTAATCCATCCCTTATCGTACGGGCTCCTGTTAACGAGCTCAGGGGCATCAGAAAGTTCGCTGTTGACTTGAAGCACAACACCTGCAATGGGGGAATACACGTCAGCGACTGCCTTCACAGATTCCACAGTTCCAAGACTCTGCATCTGCGCCACCTTTGCTCCCACCTTCGGAAGGTCGACGTACACGATTTCGTGAAGCGAATTTTGCGCATAATCCGTGACGCCTATTCGACAATCAGCGCCTTCAACGTGGACCCATTCGTGCTCTTTAGTGTAGTAGAGCTCTGCAGGAATCTGGAAGTCGCCTTTCAAAGTCTCTACCCGGAATTTCTAGGAAAGGAAGCGTCCCGTATAATAGTCTGGTCTCTCCAGAATCTACCAGTCTAACTCTTACTCGCTTGAACCCGCTTCAAAAGCGCGGGCACTTGCCCCCAGCTCTTGGCCTTCAGAACTTTCGGCATGTCTCCCACGCTCCGGTTCCACGGCCTCTCATATAGCACACCCCATGCAGTTGGACTGCGTGAGATTTGGGGCATGAGGTCGGGAGCATCATCAATGTAGACATTGTAGTCTAGGAGAATCTTGTCTCTCCAGCCTAGGACCCTGACGAAACGGTGGTATCGAATTTTCTGGCTGTCGACCCAGCTTCTAGCGGCCTCTACCGTTCTCTTGCTCCGGCCAGTTACAATGTCAAGATCACCGAACTTCTCAATCCGCGCAACCTTCTCGCCGATCTCCGGCTCTGTCGGAGGAATCTCCTGCCACTCGTCCCATGACTCGTCTAGTATTCGATAGAAATCATCCTTAGAGATTGAAAACTTGTTCCACGACGACCAGCTGTCAAGATCCTCCATCTTCAAACGTTTGCCGAACTCTCTGTTGACTCGCGCACACCAGACAAGCATCGACTCAGCTAAGACCCCGTCCAAGTCAACAGCAATCTTCAGCTTCGCAGGAGGCACTTTCGGCAACTGCTTTCCATCTAGATCAGAAATGAGGCTTTAACGTTGAGAGAAACAAACGCGCAGAACTGCCATGGATCAGGGCGAAGAAACTCTAAAGACATGCGCTTTCAAAGCGAGCCAGCAACGCAGGCAAAACGGCACGGATCTATATACGAATGACTGATACAGTCATCATAATTGGATCTTTCCTCCTCGCTTTCAAGGCCATACTAATTGAGGGAAGCGAAGTCGCCATTCTCTCTCTTGCCACGATAAAACAACTGGGCAGGAATAACATCCTCTTCGGAGTCATCGCAGGAGGACTAGGCTCTATCATCACGTTCCTAGTCGTATGGCGGATTTTCCTCTTGCTCCCTGCAATCATTATTGACTTTGCAACCGCAATCGTTCTCTTCTACTTCTCAAGCCGGTTCCTCCGCGGCTTCGTCAAATACGCGTTCAGGCACAAGTCGTTCAGAGAGAAAATGGCCCGAATGGGACAAGAGGTCATTGACAAGGACCTCCTGCGCGAGGGAGCAACGGACCCGTCTCAACCGATCCGCTTCTCCATTCCGAATTCGTTGCCAGTCCTTACCATTACACTCACTGAAGGTTTCGAAGCGAGCCTCGTCTTAGCTGCGGCGGGGGCTTTCAATATTCAGTGGACGCTGATTGGTGCAGTCGTAAGCCTCGCTGTTCTGATAGTCGTCTCGGCAGTCTCTTATGACTATCTGATGCGAGTACCTAGATGGTTGTTGGATCTGATAGCGGGAGTCGTTCTTCTTTCCTTCGGACTCATCTTCTTCGCAAGTGGAATTCTTTCTGCGCTGACAGGCACAACCTGACGGCTGACCTTCTCAAAGATCGACTGACTGTTTGCGTGCCATCCTTACATGCTGTCTTGTACTATTGTCTCCGTCCGTAGACGGCACAAACGATTCCAGCGGTTAAGGGAACAGACACCGCGTCAACGAGGCCCTCCTCTCTCATCAGGGTTGAAATCTGTTCTCCTGTTCTCGCTCTCAAGATAGATCGACCTAGGTAGGAT
>DASPWZ010000002.1:0-3327 GCA_035637535.1 Candidatus Dormiibacterota bacterium | reverse complement strand
CTTCACCGGCAGCGTTCCAGCCGGCCAAGATGTGGCAGAACAGGCTAGCAGCCGTCTCAAGAAGGTCGTCCTCGAACTGGGCGGAAGTGATCCTTTCATTGTACTGGACGACGCAGATGTCGAAGCTGCATCAACTGGTGCCGTCGCGGGACGATTCATCAACAACGGACAGAGCTGCATCTGCGCGAAACGCTTCTTCGTAGCCAGGAAGATAGCCGACGAATTCCTGGACCGGTTCACCTCCAAAACCAAATCCCTCAGAATCGGAGACCCTCTGAGTCCAGAAACCGATGTTGGACCCTTAGTCAGGGAAGAATCTCTCCACAAACTCGACCGACAAGTGAAAGATTCGATTAAGATGGGTGCCAAGGTTCAGCTAGGCGGAGAACGTCTCAAGCGCAAGGGATTCTTCTACGCCCCAACCATCTTGACCGAGGTAGAACCGGCGATGCCTGTTATGAAAGAGGAAACCTTCGGTCCTGCCGCCCCGGTCATGATCGTCAAAGACGATGATGAAGCAGTAAGGTATGCTAACAACAGCGAGTTTGGCCTTGGCTCGAGTGTATGGAGCAGAGACATTCGCCGAGCCGAAAAGGTCGCCCGACAAATCGCTGCCGGGATGGTTACCGTGAATAACATCGTTGTATCCGACCCTCGAATGCCGTTCGGCGGAGTCAAGGAGAGCGGCATAGGACGAGAACTCTCCAGATACGGAATGCTAGAATTCACTAACATCAAATCAATCCGACTCTACGAAAAATCCCCCCTAGCCTTTGTACATGTAGAGTAGAGCGACAAAATCGGACGGCAAACCTCCCTGCCAGGAAAGACTGGTCTCATCTGGGACGAGAGATTCCTCGACTATAACCTCGGACCCCAACACCCTCTGAGACCCATAAGGGTCAAGCTTACCTACGAACTGATCAGATCTAAGGGAATCCTTCAACACGGGTCCGTCCAAGAGATCGAACCTCGCCTCGCATCTAGAAAAGAGCTTCTTCTTTTCCATGAGGACAATTACCTCAAACTTGTCGAACAGTACAGCAAGAAAGGCTCAGGTCTCCTAGATATGGGAGACACTCCAGCTTTCAAAGGCTGCTATGAAGCCACAAGCCTAGTTGTCGGAGCCTCCATCGTCGCAGCCGACGAGGTGATGGGTGGCAGACTGTCGCATGCGTTCAATCCTTCCGGAGGGTTACACCATGCGCATCCTGAAAGAGCTTCAGGATTCTGCATATTCAACGACCCTGCAGTTGTAATTGCACATTTGAAGGCCAGGTACAAAGTGAAGCGAATTGTCTACCTCGACGTTGACGCTCACCACGGCGACGGCGTAATGTACGGCTACTATGATGATCCCGCAGTCCTTGACATTGATTTCCATGAAAGCGGAAAATTTCTCTTTCCAGGCACTGGCTTTCCTGATGAGATCGGGAAAGGAGCAGCCAAAGGATTGAAGCTCAACATTCCACTGATGCCCTCTACAGGAGACGAGGCTTACCTTGAGGCCTTTCGACAAATCGTCCCGGACGCACTCAAGAAGTTTAGGCCAGAGATCATTCTAGTCCAGTGTGGAGCCGACGGACACGTCGATGACAGGCTCGCACACCTCCGACTGACAACCCAGGTCTACTCGGAAGTCGTAAGCATAATGCATGATCTCGCCCACGAACTGTGCAATGGAAGGCTGCTATTATTTGGAGGTGGCGGATACACACTCGCAAACGTGCCACGAGTCTGGACCGTGGCGTTCGCAACCCTTGCTGGAGCGAAGCCGAGCGACGAAATCCCATCAGACTGGGCAAAGCAATTCGAAGAGTCAGCCAACGAAGACCCGCCTCACAAATTGTACGACAAACCTACTTCAGATGACGAGAAGACTCTGAAAGAGGTCCGGAGAGCGGTCAACAAACTCCAAAACCTTCTGAGCCCATGAACCGCGGTAGGTCCCTTCAAACGCAGAGACTCCTGCTACTTCGAAGCGAGAACGACTTAACGCGAAGCTGCTTGTGATGGAACCTTTATCTTGAAACCCATTCCATATTGGACGAGATTCTACCTATGACTAAAGGCACAACCTCATTCGGCAAGGCTGGGGGAAAAGGAACTCACATCCGGTGCCGGAGGTGTGGCCGCCACTCGTACCACGTTAGAAAGAAGAGGTGCGCGGCCTGCGGGTTCGGAGCTACCACTACGCTCCGAAGATATTCGTGGCAGAACAAGAAGATAAACAGAACCCGCATAGTTTGACAGGATAACGTCCCCCATACAGCGCCGAATTATATCCTCACGCTGAGACGCATGAAAAATGGAGAAGGTCAACTGCCCTCGTTGCGGTAGACAGATGCGATGGATACCACGATTGAAGATCTACTTCTGCGACAATGATGGCTACATCCTAAGCCCTCACGAAGCAGAGTTGAACGGTCTGGTCGAAAGCGCGACGCCTGCAACTGTACAGGCTAGCCATTAGTTCTGTAACTCAAGATATTCAGAACGGTTCCAGTTTCTTATTATTCAAATTAGAGACTCCTGACAGGAGTCATGAGGTCAATCGATTACTCCGCGCTCAGAGGGCTGAAGGCAGGTGCATTAGGTGGTCTGGTTGGGGCGGCGGTTCTAGGGCTTCTAGCTGGCCTCAGCGCCTTTGTTTTGGACCAGGAGGTCTTCTATGTGACGATCGCGGCGAAGCTGGGTTTCTCCTCTCCGGTCTTGACAGGCTGGGCGCTACATTTCCTGGTAGGTCTGGTGGCGGGAGGAGTGTTCATCGCAATTACCGCCTTGCTCAAGAGGTTCGCCCTTGACACGACCCGAAAGAGCTTCTGGGTAGGCTTGCTAGGAGGGATCTCGATCTGGATCGTCGTCTATGTGCCGGTTGCTGACCTGCTGGCTCCCACAGACTTGTCGAATCTCATGTTTGCGGGCGGGAGCTTCATCTTCCACCTAGTCTATGGAGTAGTGACAGCACTTGTGTCTCTATGGCTTATTCGTCGAAGCGTAAGGGCACAATTAACGGCGTAGGTTGAAAGCCGTCTCAGAGACCCAATTCTATCGTATACCCACATCTCATTAACATCAACTGAGACTATGCTCTATTCTCAGCAAGAAACCTACAGAATTTTCGCCCGAAGGATCGAAGCATTGTTCGGATCATCAATCTTGAACCAGTCAGAAATCTGTGATGAAGCTGGTGGGCTCGGCAGGATTTGAACCTGCGACCTTCGCCGTGTCAGGGCGACGTCCTAACCAGGCTTCGCCGACGCTGAGAAGCGTCTTAGACGACGAGCCCCTGAGACACCGCCAATCTTATTCCGTATCAAGCTTTCC
>DASPWZ010000001.1:0-4392 GCA_035637535.1 Candidatus Dormiibacterota bacterium | reverse complement strand
TCGGACAACTGTCGCCTGGAAGGTTTCTATTATGTCCGCACGCAATAGCCAGTCTCAACACCTGTGCCAACAGGGATTCTAACCTGTTAGGCATGTTGTAACAAGAATATGCGCAAGCCCGGTATCCAACCGTGAATTATTTTACTCTGTGTCCTCGTATTCGGTGAGCATTATTTGCTGCTCTACCTCGGCCGGCTTGGTCGATTTTGCCTTCTCCCATTCCTCCGCCTTGATGAGACCTCCAGCCTGTTCCTTGATCCTTTTGGCCAGGGAAGGACCGATTGTTGGAATGCTGGTTAGCTCTGTTAGACTCCGCTCCTTGATGTCGTCGATGCTTTTCAGGCCCGCGCTGTACATCATGCGAGCGCGGACTCTGCCGACGCCTTCCAGCCCGACAAGCTTCACTAGTTCAGGCTTCACGCCCTTGGAAACGCGGACCCGGAGCATTTCCATGTGGGCTAGGAGGTCTTTGTGGCCCAAGAGTCGAGCCAGCTCTTGAGCCGCGAAGACTAGCCATTCTGTTCCTTGGACGAGTCTAAGGAGATCACCAGGCTCAACCTTTCTGGTTTCTAGAATCTGGTCCTCTGTGAATTCGCTAATCCAATCTGACAGTACGAGGCTGGCTTTGAGTTCTGAGAGGAATTCGTCGTAGGCTATTGGGTCTTCGAACTGGTTGGGCACGTAGCCCATGATCTCGTCGTTCTGGCTCTCGGCCATTACTCCCAGCTTGTCCAGTTCGCTTCCTCTCGGCCGAGGACGCGGCGCTAGGTCTGGCGTTCTTGATATTAGGTGTAGGAGGCTGAAGTCGGTCATCTTCTTGGCCCGGTTGTAAAGTCCGTCCCGGATTATTACCGCGGACATCGGATCGATGTAGAGTTCGGATACTCGTTTGCCGAATCTGGAGGCTTCGAGATCTCGACCCTCCATTACGACCATCTCTTCCTTCGCAAGAAACTTGAGGACCTCGCCTATTTTCCCCTTGATCATTCTCGGTCCGTACTGGTGGGCGTAGAAGGTTCGTCCGAAGAACTCATACAAGCCTTCCTCGGTCTTCGCGTAGGCTGCTGCGACGGTCGAGAGAACGTGGGGTCTCAAGATCTTTTCAACAGCGAGTTTCGACCATAGTTTTTCAGGCTGCGCGATAACGTAATTCTCCATCAACCAGTCAGCCTCGTCCTGGTTTCTAGCAATCAAGACCGACTCGCCATACTTGTCGTACTTCGGACGACCGGCGCGGCCGCAGAACTGTTTGTACTCGAGAACGCTGATAGGGTATCGTCCGTGTCCAGATTCGAAACGCTCGTAGCTGCTGATAATGACCGTTCTAGCGGGGAGGTTTACTCCTGCTGCGAGGGTCGGAGTCGCTGCGAGAACTTTGATCCTCCCGTCACGAAACGCCGTTTCTACTATACCACGATGAGGGCCTGTGAGTCCCGCGTGGTGAAATCCTGCACCGGAAGCTATCTGGCTTGCGAGGGCCTCACCAAGGCGTGTCTTCTCTCCTGACGAGAGGATGCGTTCCGCTATGGTGTTGAGTGAACGTTCGTCGACCTTGGAGAGCCTAGGCTTTACAGCGAGGGCGGCTTTCCGTCCCATTTCCACCGCGGACCGGCGGGTCTCGGTGAAGATGAGTGCTTGACCACCGCTGCTCAATACGTCGACCGCGATGTCCAAGACCGGGGTCTTGGTCCCGCTCTGAATAGCTCGGCTGGACCCGTCATTGAACTGTAGTTGGCCGAGATTGTAGATGCCTTCTCGTAATGGGACGGGGCGCCAGTCTGTAGTGACGGATTCCGCATGCAACCATTGACCCACTTCGTCTGCATTTCTGACCGTAGCACTCAGGGCAAGCACCTGTATGTCTGGGTTGATCTCGGTCAGCCGGGTCAGAACCACTTCGAGGGTAGGTCCTCTCTCATGTTCGGTTAGGAGATGGATCTCATCGGCGACGACTAGCGATAACTCGTTCATCCATGGAGCTCTGTGTCGTAGGAGCGAGTCGGCCTTCTCGTTAGTCGATATGATGATGTCGTATCTTCCAAGCCATGGGTCCGAACTATCATAGTCTCCAGTAGATATTCCGATGCGCAGATGTTCGCCGCTTGGTTTCTTTATTGAGGAGTATCTCTGAAACTCCTTGAACTTCTCGCTCGCAAGCGCACGCAGGGGAGCTAGATAGATGGCCTTTCCATTCCTCTCAAGGAGATGCTTCAGAATACAGATCTCGGCGACGAGAGTCTTACCGCTCGCGGTGGGACTGGCAAGAACTAGGTTCTTCCCGTCTAGTACTCCAGCCTTTATCGCATCCTCTTGAGGCGGATAGAGCTGGTCTAGACCCTCATTTCCTAACAGAGTTACGACTTGAGGGTCTAGCTGAAGCTCTCTAATTCTCACTCTTGAAGATACTCCTCAGTATCAGAGAAAAACTAGCCCGCAGTTCTCTTCAATCTTCCCGGTTTGGGAGAGTATAGTATTCCTTCCTTAATCAACTGTCCGATAAGCCGTCGAGCTTCCCTCTCCTCCATCTTCTCCTTGTCAACCAGAGCCGCAATGAGAACCGTCTCCTCCACAGTCCCCGTCTCCCGTTCCATTTCCGCAACAGTCTCAATGACTCTCTGGAATGAGTCGCGGAGGCTGCGGGGCTTACCCGTCATTATCACGTCAATATCCATTGCACCCGTCTTGACGTCGACCCCAACGTCTGAGAGGGACACAGTCATTATGCGGATAGCGCTCTTCGCATCCTCGACGGTCACGATATCTCGGAGAAAGGCGCGAGCCCTAGCTTCTGAAATCCTGACGAGCGCCTCAAGCTGCCTGGGAGTAATGGCGACCGCTGCTTCCGCGCCTCCTTTTGCACGCATCTTCAGATAGAAATCTCGTAGCTCAATGACCGCTTCCGAGCTCAGTACGGGGATGATTCTCTTTGCGTAGCTTATGTATTTTCGAAGGAAATCTGGGGCGAACGGGGCGGTTTCGGGGCTGACCCTACTTCTATGGAGAGCGAGGATATGTTCCGACATCCTAGTGTCGTAATCTGCCTCTGGCTGATCCTTGATGATGAAAATCAGGTCGAACCTAGAGAGAATGGTTACTGGAAGATTGATGTTCTCACTTACATTGCGATGAGGCTCATATCGACCCAGTGAAGGATTGGCCGCGGCCAGAACTGCTGCCCGAGCGTTCAGAGTAGCGACGATTCCTCCCTTAGCCACGCTGACGGTTTGTTGCTCCAGAGCTTCGTGAATGGCGACCCGGTCGTCAGGGCGCATCTTGTCCAATTCATCGATGCAGGCAACGCCTTTGTCTGCAAGTACTAGAGCGCCAGCTTCTAGAATCATGCCTCCAGTTTTTTCACGCAAAACTGCCGCTGTAAGACCTGCAGCGGTTGTTCCTCGCCCAGACGTGTATAGACCTCGCGGGGCAATCCTAGAAACGTACTGGAGCAATTGGCTCTTCGCGGTACCAGGATCCCCGATTAACAACACGTTCTCGTCGCCTCTGATGTTGACCCCGTCAGGGAGTTGTTTCGCTGTTCCGCCAAAGAGGAGGTAGAGTATTCCTTCCTTCACATCCTCGTAGCCGTATATTGATGGAGCGAGGCTCATCACGAGCTTTCGCTGGACCCATGGATCTTGAGCTGCTTCCAGTATCTGTTTCTCATCTTCTGGAGTAATTTCGACGACTTCTGTTTCCTTACCGACAACATCGACGAAGTTGGCGTCCAAGTAGATGTTGAAGGTTCGAAGCCTTCCTCGCTCTCCGACTGCTTGCTTCTCGGCACGAACGATCGATGTTACGGACACTCTGTCCCCTGGACGTGCAGAGTCAACTAGATCGTCCTCCAACCTCACCTCGAGATATCTTGGCAGTTGTCCAGGGGGAAGATCTTCGGGTCTCTCCTGTATTCGAGCCTCCTGTGTATTCTTGAACTTTGATTGTTCCTGTAAGAGTTCGAATGAGGTGCTCTGTTTGCAGAACTGGCAGTGACTTCCAGGTCCATGAATCAGCTCCCCTTCTTGGTCTAGAACTGTTATTTCGAGACACTTTCGGCAGCGGAAGACTGCGCTGACGATTGTTGGTTTTACCTGGGTTGTTCGTACGACGATGCCGTCTACGAGAGCGATTTTCTTGATGTGTTCCGCTCCGATCTTTCTTAGGGCGGTCTTCTCTGGTAGTCGTCGGAACCGTGCGAAGATCTTGCCTACGTGTTCGGCATATTCGGGGTCTTCGACCCGCATCTGGGCCGTAGCGGCTGAACTTGCGTAGGTGATGTAATCGTCAGGCTTCTCAACGAGACTGCGAGCGAGGGCGGGGTCGAATGATATGAGGTCGTCGAAGTCGATTATGAGGGATTTGCCGTTCGTGATGGCGACTTGTGCGAGGCGTTTT